>NZ_QAFW01000025.1 GCF_003057615.1 Metalysinibacillus jejuensis | reverse complement strand
AAACAAAGACGTTAAGCATCTAAATCTTCGTGAATGGGATTGCCCATCTTGTGGAATACATCACGATAGAGATATTAACGCAGGACAAAATATTAAAAATGAAGCGATAAGACTTCTAACCGTAGGGACTGCGGGGTTAGCCTACTAAATATCTGTTCGATAGAACGGAGTTCGTAGGAATCCCCCACTTCAAACAACCCGTAAGGTGTTAAGTGGGGGTAGTTCAATCAACCGGTCTTATTATAGCATGAAAATATAAGGTATCGTATAGCCATTACAATGTGTGTTATAATGAAAAAAGTTTTGTGAGTTTAAGAGCGAAGCGATAAATTTAGCTGCGAGGAGGTAACACATCTGCTTACTAGATGTGAAAAACATGAGTCATTTAAAATCAACTTTGGCGAAAATGAACACTATTGATACATTTTCACCATACTTTTTTTTACCGTTTATTTTAGTACTGTATTTCTTTACAAGTTTATTTGATTTTCATCGATTTGAATTGTTTAACATTTCATATTCCATTTGGCCCGCTGTTATTACAGCGTTAGTCTTCTATTATATAGGAGTTTATATTGTCGATAAAAAGGGGTGGACGTTCCCTACATTCGGCTTAGCAGCCCTTGGCAAATATGTCGTACATTTTATCGTAGCGCTAATGACCATTGGTATTATTGCTTATGCTTTAATGATTATGCAAAGTGGTTTAGGCATCTCGGATGAGTCAGTGCGACGTAACTTAAATCCGAAGCTAATGTTCTTTAGTCACTTATTATGGTATGGTGCCTTACTTTTGCTTTCTTACCGCATGGTAAAAGAGAAAAGTATGACGTGGAAAAAGGCCATTATGTATGCGGCAGCATTTGCTGTAATTATGTTCTTATTCTTATTAATGGGATATCGTACACCGTTAATTTTAATGTTGTTTACGGGGATTATTGTTTTCCACTATACAGTGCAACGTATTAAGTTATCGTGGTTTATTAGCTTTTTATTAATCGTTGGTATTTTGTTCTCAATGTTTGGTTTCTTACGCGTCGTAACTGAAGATACAACGAAAGAATTTAATAACCGCGATCAACCTGATATTAGTGAAATGGAAGAAGAAGAAAAAGAAAAATTATTAACAGTAGAGCAACAAGTAAATCTGACACCAAAATGGGTACGTGGATTAAATGGAGAGAGTGTTACAGGCCATATCGTACTAAGTAAAATTATTGAGTATACGGATAAAGAAGGTTACTTAGGTGGTGAAATACATGCAGGTGTATTTAGTACCGTTTTACCAGGAGAGCAAATTTCGCCGCGTATGAAAGTAACTGAAGTAGTCAACTCATTAAGCGTAGAGGATGGTAAATTTATTACGCGTCCTAACCGTACAACAACGCCAACGTTTATCGGTCAACTGTTTTTAGACGGCGGCTATTTATTAGTAGCGATTGGTTTCTTATTGTACGGTACTATTGTGTCGCTTGTGTACAATAAAGTGAAGCAGGGTGGCACGCATACTTTCCATACGGTAGCGTACGCTTTCGTTATTACGATGTTTACGGTATCGATGCACACCGGATTGCTTGATTTGATATTTGTCTTAATGTTGGGCTTTGTTATTTTGGCATCCGCCATCATTAAAACACCTAACCCATCACGCATACAATTTGGTATGCGAAAATAATAAAGTCGTTAGCTATTACACCCGTAGTAGCTAACGACTTTTTTGTTGTTATTTTGTTGTAGGCACAATACGTACATTTGCTTTTGGTACGTAAGCGCGAGAAGAGTGGTATTGGTCTGATAATATTTCGTACCAGTCGGCAATATTATCACTCGTAATGGCAACAGGCATACCCGCACGCTTATGCGTAAATAACGGCGTATTGTTATAAAGTGTTGCTACAGTACGAATTGGCACCGCTGACGTTGTAAAGCCGATAGTATACGGTTGATTAGCATCTTTAAAGCCCATAGTTTTATCAGCGCGGTAATAATGTCCGGCAATTTTAGCGCCCCAAAACGGGTCAGATGCATACTTCATATTAAAGCCGACTGCTTTAGAGCCGACAACGCCACCATTCGCATAAGGGCCAGTAGGCGTTAAATAATTAGGTTGTAAAAACTTGTTAACTAGTTCATCAATATTAGCTTTGATAGAATCAAATTTTTTGTTTAATGGGTTGGTATCATACACATATAAGCCAAATAAGTTGTTTAACTCTTGCGCATGTTTACTCATACCATAAGCGCTTTCGTGTTGAGCAAGCGATAAAATTAATAAGGCGTTAATTTGGTATCTTTGTTCAATTTCTTTCAGTGTTGAACCTAGACCGATTAACTTACTGCGCTGCGCAATATCTTGACGTTGTACACCGTTTACCCAAATGCCGCCGTTTGCATCAAGCGAACGCAATTGCTTCATAATATACTCATCTAGCTCTGCCGCTGTGTAATTCGTTTGGGTGCGAGCAGGTAAGAATTGATAGTAATTGTACGCTTCTTGAGAAGTACCGTTGCCTGTGAAGTGCATGCCATTCCAGCTATAGTATTTTTGTCCTGGTTGCATAAAGCTCGGTGCTTTACCGATTGTGTAAGATGCGTAAAATTGGTTGGCTGAGTGTTTGTATAAATAATGAACGAGTTCACCATTAACATTTGCATAGTATGCGCGACCTTTAGCGAGTGAGAAAGGAATAAGTGTAAGGTCATTTAAACTCACTGTACCAAGTTGCCCTGAAAGACGAACTTTAGCGTTAACACCGTCGCTGCTTAAAAATTCAAGCTCGGTATTTTCGGCAACAGCTAATTGATCATTAATCGTTTCTGAACGGTACGCGATATATTTGTTCGTAACAGCGAAACCTGATTTCATTTCAATGATTTTATTATTTACCGTTACGACTTCATTTGGCGATGCCATCGCTGCACGGGCCGCGGTTAATGTCGGGTAGCTAGCACGCGTAATAAGTTGACCATGCTGAACTTCCTTGACGACGTATTTACCTGTCGTAGCAGGTGGTGTTGGCTGTGGTGCTGGCTTCTCGGTTGGTTTTACTTCCGATACTTTTAAATCAGGGTCGATTACTTTCATCGTACGTACGACAAACGTTGCAGCTTGTGCAACTGTTGCGTGATTGTGCGGTAAAAAGAAACCTTGTTTACCTTGAATGATGTCATAGTGAGCACCGACAGCTACGGCTTCTTGGTACTCAGGTAAAATAGCGGCGTTATCTTTAAAAGGTAGCGCTGTAGTTGTCGCTTGAATGTCTTTATACGCTAACATACGGTTGAGCATTACAGCCATATGAACGCGAGAAATAGGGTCATTCGGTTTAAATGTGCCGTTTGTGTAACCTGTTACAATGCCAGCTTCTACAGCTTTGCGAATGTCGATGTAAGCAGGGTCATTAATCGCAACATCTGAAAATGTTACAGGACTTTCTTTTTCGAGCTTTAAACTTTTTGTAATAAATGATGCGAACTGTGCACGTGTCACTGAAGCTGTCGTGTCCGCAGATGATGTTAGGGCATTAATACCGATTAAGTAATTAATTCCTTCTGTGTGAGAATTGACAGTAGCGGCTTTAACGTTGCTACTAATCGACCAAAAGCTGAGTAATAAGACGAATGCGAAGAAGTAATTACTAAATTTCTTCAAGCAAAACCCTCCCAAGTTTTATGATTACTCTAATAGTAACATACGATTTAACGTGAATGACACATTGCAATGTGAATATAAACAAATTGCCATAATTGTAATATAGCAATTGCAAGTAGAGTTTGATAGTGTAAATAGTAGTGAGGAAAAGAAAGGATGAACAACAAGTAAATGAATAAGTTTTCGAAACTATTGTCCGTTGTTGCAAGTGCGTTTGTGCTCGCTAGCCCGATTAGCGCAAGTGCCTTTCAGTCTACCGAAAAAGAATATCCTCTTGCAGAAGATATTCAATATAAACAATACAAATATTACGATAATGGGCAACAATATATTAATCATATTGCTGTCGACGTTACACCGGGTAAAACAGAAGTGCAGCTTGGTCTACCTACGCGTGCCAATGCTAAGGAAACGACAACTTCTTTGGCGATGCGCAACTCGCAAGAAGGCAACCGTGTAGCTGGCGCTATTAATGCTGGCTTTTTTAATATGGCAGAAGGTTTTCCGCTATTTTTACTCGCCTATAAAAATACGATCGTTAACGGCGGTGTTGTATCTAAGGGCTCTGATGAGTATTTAAATGTGCCGACAGCTTTTGGTATTGATAAGTCGGGTAAAGGTCTCATTGATTTCTTTGATTTTAAAGTGCGCTTAACGAGCGGTGGTATCACAAATGAAATTACAGGGATGAACCGCCAGCGTAATATTTATGAATCGATTATTTATACCCCGCAGTTTTATAAAAGTTATACCGATACAAATGAATACGGCTTTGAAATTGTAGTCGATACCGGCAAAGAAATTACTTCGAATTATTTCGGTCAAACGCTAACAGGTAAGGTTACACAAATTAAGGAATACGGCTCTAAACAACGCTTAACTATTCCACGTACAGGTTTTGTAGTGTCGCTACAAGGCTCTGACTGGTTTAATAAGTATAAACATATTAAAGTTGGCGATGAAATGACAGCTAACTTCCAAATTGATCCGAAGTGGCAAGGCGCAGATTATATTATCGCGAGTGGGCCGATGCTTGTACGCGATAACAAACCTTATGTCATGATGAGTGCTTCGAGTGCACGCGCGCGTGAGTTAGCACCGCGTACGGTCGTAGCAACAAGCAATGGTGGTAAAAAGGTTCACTTAATTACGATTGATGGTCGCCAGTGGCATAGTCGCGGCATGAATATGACACAGCTTGCTAATTACTTAGTGAAGCTCGGTATGGAGTCTGCGATTAATTTAGACGGCGGGGGCTCTACAACGATGGGGGTACGTGACCGTTTATCATATGACAACCGCATTACTGTAGCGAACTTACCTTCAAACGCAAACAATGCACAACGTCAAGTATCAACGATTTTACAAGCTGTCTCAAAAGAGCCAACAGGAGTAGCGAATAAAGCGTGGATGGAAATCGAAAAAGACATGCCGCTTGTAGTAGGTACACACGCTTCAATTGCGGTAAGCGCAGTATTTGATAAAAACTATAATCGCTTACCACATCAAAATGCGATTACACTTTCTTCGCAAAACGATACATTAGCGATTAATGGTACAAATTATACTGCAACCCAAGCAGGTGACGATCGCATTTTTGTGTACCATAATGGCACACAAATTAATTCATTCCCCGTTAAAACGCTAGCAGGTCCAACAACGATGAGTGTCACACCAGCAGCGGTCACATTAAATGAGGGGCAACAAATTAAATTTGATGTCGTCAATGTGTTAGGTGACAACGGTCAAAAAATTGCCTATGATCCACAGCAAATTGAATGGTCTACAACGGGTAATATCGGAGGTGTAGCAGGCAATGGTACGTTCACTGCACGTACACCAGGTGCGACGGGTCAAGTAATTGCGAAGCTAGGCAATAAAGAAGTAAGCGCAAATGTAACGATTAAAAAAGCAGGGCTCTTTACAGATGTGCCAGCAGGCTATACGTACGAAAAAGAATTAAGTTATTTAACGCAACATAAAATTATAAATGGTTACGATGATGGGAGCTTCCGTCCAAACAACTCATTAAGCCGAGAACATGCGGCTTTAATATTAGCTAAAGTCTTAGAGTTAGATACAGCGGCTATTCAAAATCCTAATTTTACTGATGTACCTAAAACTCATCTCTATTATAAAGAAATTGCAGCGCTCGCTAACGCAGGTATTATTTCAGGCACAAATGGCAAGTTTAATCCAAAAGGTACGTTAACACGTGCACAAATGGCAAAAATGATTAGCATCGGTTTTAATTTAACTGACGGTGCAACAAAAACATTTAACGATGTTGCCGACGATGCAT
This sequence comes from Metalysinibacillus jejuensis, assembly GCF_003057615.1. Classification (GTDB taxonomy): domain Bacteria; phylum Bacillota; class Bacilli; order Bacillales_A; family Planococcaceae; genus Metalysinibacillus; species Metalysinibacillus jejuensis. The sequence continues at coordinate 27,387 of NZ_QAFW01000025.1, read as the reverse complement.
GGTATTATGAGTATGTACAAAAAATGGCAGCGCACGATATTACAACGGGCTATGCCGATGGTTCATTTAAACCGTTAACGCCAATAACACGTATGCATTTCGGGTTATTCGTGTACAAGGCAATCCACATAGGAAAATAATTTAACAGCTGCCTTTGTTCCTAAAGGCAGCTGTTCTTAGGTATGGTATAATCAACCTTAATTAAAATAAAAGGATGTAGTGGAATGAGAATAGGTATTGTAGGCAACTACGGCAATGATAACAACGGTGACGAGTCTATTCTATATAGCATCATCCAACAGGTAAAAGAAGTGTTTCCTGTTAATAACGAAGACATCACGGTGTTTAGTAACAATACGCAGCAAACATCCGAGCGCTATGGTGTTCAAAGTTATCCGCTATATTATAGAAAGAATAAATTGTATAAAACATTTATTCACACGTATAAAAATAATAAACGTTATGTGTCGCAGTTTGATTTGCTAATTATCGGGGGCGGCGGTATATTAATGGACTTTTATCGCAGAGAAGCCCATTTATACGGTGCCTACGCTATGATGGCGAAAAATAGTAACGTTCCTTATATCGTTTACGGTTGTGGCGCGGGTCCGCTCGATACATTTATAGGGCGCACCATTATTAAGGTAATGTGTCGCTACGCCGCTAATATTTCGGTACGTGATCCGGAATCTAAGGAACTGCTACAAAAAATTGGCGTCAAAAAAGATGTAGAGGTAATTGGTGACCCTGCTTTTACGCTAAAGCAAGAACGCGAAAACTATGCGAAAGTGCCGCGTAAAATAGGGATTTCTGCTGTGCCTTATTACAACGCCAATTATTGGCCAGAAGGAAATATCGAAAAATATGATGTTTACACGACGAGTATGGCAAAAAATATCGATGCTTTACTGGAAGTGCACGATGTAGACATTACTTTTTTTGCGACAAAATACCCACAAGATGTTACGGTAACAAAAGACATTCAAAAAAAGATGCGTTATAAAGAGCGCGTCTCTATTTTAGATGAAAATTTATACCCAGAGCGCTTACTCGAAGTCGTGGGGGAGCAGGACGTCGTTATCGGTACGCGCCTGCACTCATTAATTTTGGCAACAGATGCTGAAACCCCCGTGCTTGCGATTTCGTATCATGTAAAAGTACGTGACTTTATGTCGCTCGTTAACGCATCCCATCGTTGTTTATCAATGGAAGACATTGCGCGCGATGACGGCATTGTCGCTCGGCGCATTGGCGAAATGTTTGCGAACTGGGATGAGTTAATTGTAGAAACAAAACAAATTGCTAATCATATTCACAGCGAAGCCATGAAGGGGAAACAATTAATGAAAGAGGCGGTGAAGGAGCTATGAAGAAAATTTTAGTCATTAGCAATATGTATCCGACCGACAATCATTTATCCTTTGGCATTTTTGTGAAAAATCAAGTCGATGCCTTGCAGCAAGCTGGTTTTGATGTAGTGACAGCGGTTAATGATAATCCGGCAACGGGCAAAAAAAATGTCCTGAAAAAATATACGAAGTGGGGACTGCACGCATTAAAGCAAGGCTTTACTCATCGCAAAACAATCGATGTCGCACATGCCCATTACGTCTTTCCATCCGGTATGCTTGCCTTAATTAATAAACGTTTATTCGGTACACCGTATGTCGTTACAGCACATGGTGGCGATATTGAGCGCATGGCACGTAAAAGTTCGCGCTTATTTAGTTGGACGGAAACAATTTTAGCGGCGAGTGAACATGTTATTGCAGTAGGCCCTGTCTTAGCAGAACAAATCGAACAAGATTTTGCGGTACCTAAGGACAAAATATCGGTCATTAGCATGGGCGTAAATCGCGAAGTATTTAACTTTGCACCAAAAGTACAAAAGACAGAAGAACAGCCTTTCCGCTACTTATTTATCGGCAATGTCATTGAGCAAAAAGGTGTGGAAGAACTGGTGCAAGCTTTTCAAATGGTAAAAACAAAAAGTGAACGACCAGTGGAGCTAACGATTATTGGCGCGCGCCGTGATGAGGATTTTTATAAGCGTTTAAAACCATTTATCGACGAAAGTGTAAGCTTTATTGATCCATTACCACAAACAGAACTCGTAAAGTGGCTTCATAAGAGTGACGTTTTTGTACTACCGTCACATCTTGAAGGTTTCGGGCTCGTCGCATTAGAAGCATTGGCAACAGGTACACCTGTCATTGCGAGTGAAGTGGGGGGGCTCGTCTCGCTACTTGGTTACGGGGCAGGTCATTTAGTGCCACCGCAAAATGCTACGGCATTAGCGCAGGAGATGAAGCGTGCACTGCATGTACCTTTTGAAGACTATTACAACACATCGGCTGTACAAGATGTGCTAACGCTCCATGACGAAAAAAATATCGTAACGCGCTTGCAGCAAATTTATGAGGCTGCCGCTAAAGGCGGTCGACACCAATGAATAAATTTTTCAAAATTGTAGGTGCGGTCGCTGTCATTAATATCGTCGCACGTATTTTTGGTTTCTTGCGTGAGATGGTGATCGGTTTCCAATATGGTTCGAGTAACTATTCGGATAGTATATTTACAGCTTATACGATTCCTAACTTTTTATATTTAGCCGTAGGTGGCGCGTTTACAACCGCCGTTATATCCATCTATAACCGCGAAACGACAGACCGAGCCTTGTTCGTAAAACAGTCGTTTACAATCGTCTTAATTACGACGACCATTTTAACCGCGGTCATGATGTTCTTCACAGATTCATTACTTCAACTGTTTTACCAAGGTAAAAAAGAAATGGAAGGCGAGCTACTTACCTTAACAGAGCATCTCTTTTATTGGATGATGCCATCTTCTGTATTACTGGTACTTTCTTCTTGGTATAGTGGTTTACTCAACGTAAACGACAAATTTCATTTATCTAGCTTTGCGATTTTAGTTTATAATGCGAGTTTCTTAATTATTGCGGTGGCACTTTCTTACGTAGTAGGCCCTGTAGGTTACGGTATGAGTGCTTTATTTAGTGCAGGCATTATGGTGTTCTTTTTAATTATTGGCTACCGCCGATTAAACACCCATCCTGTAGGCATCTCATTTAAGCATACGCTATCGACAAAACAGCTCTGGTTAATGGTACTACCGATGATTATCGGTGGGGCAACCATTCAATTATATGCGTTATTACAACGTTTATTTGCGACAGCCTTATCCGACGGAGCGATTTCTGCCGTTAACTATGCTTCACGTTTAATGCAGTTTCCGCAAGCGATTTTAATTACTGCAGTTACGACAGTTATCTACCCGATTTTAAGTCGTAAAGAAGCCGAAAAAGATATTAGTGGTATTCGTACACTGTACTCTAAAGGCTTACATTATTTATTATTGTTGTTATTACCAGTTACGGTGTTTTCGTACTTCTATGCCGAAAACCTCGTGCAAGTGGTGTTTGAATACGGTAACTTTGATAAAGGTTCTACCGCATTAACCGCACCGATTTTAGCGATTTTTGTATTGGCGATGTACTTCCTCGCAGCGAATATGTATATTACGCGCTTTTATTATGCGAAGGGCGACTCCATTGCGCCAGTCGTATTTAGTATCGTAAACGTGCTCGGCATTAACATTTTAATTATGATGTTATTTGTGGAGAAATACGGGCCAAGTGCTATCGCATGGGGCACGCTCGTCAGTGCAATCGTCAACTACTTAATGCTCATTGTTTATGCGTACTTTAAATACGGACTGAAATTTGGGCTCTTTAATAAAGAGTCGAGCTATTACCGCGCATGGCCACCGTTTATTATTATTACGCTCATTGTTTATTTAGCGAGTGAGTTTTTAGTATTTGATTATAAATGGGTAACTTTTGTCGTCGGTGTACTCGTATTCTTCGTTACGGTATTTGTGACGTATTGGGTATTTGGTATTGAGGAGTTTAAAGAGTTTATCCGTAAATTTACGCGCAAGTTTAAAAAAGCATAACGACAAAAAAGGTGCTGTCCACTGAGGGCAGCACCTTTTCATTTAATAAAAAGCACGCCCTATCAATAGAGCGTGCTTTGCGATTACTTATTAAAAATACGAACCATATTGAGAAGCGGGCGATAGTTTTTGCCAGCCAGCCCAATAATTTCGACAAATAACTCAATGGTAATTAAAATTACCGTAATGAGTAAAATCGCACCCCATACTTTAGCCATTGAGAAAATAATAGCAGCGACACCAAACATCGCAGCGATACCGTAAATTAGTACGACCGTTTGACGATGAGAGAAGCCCATGTTAAGCAAGCAGTGGTGTAAATGCGACTTATCAGGATCCGACCATTTTTGCTTCATGCGTAAACGACGTACGATGGCAAAAAATGTGTCCGAGATTGGCACACCTAACATAATGATTGGAATGATAAACGATACCATCGTAATACTCTTAAAGCCGAGTAACGATAATACAGCAATCATAAAACCTAAAAATAATGCCCCTGTATCACCCATAAAGATGGATGCGGGATGGAAGTTGTAAAATAAAAAGCCTAAGCATGCAGCGGCTAAAATGGCTGCAGTAGCCATTACGAATACGTTGCCCATAATGAAAGCCATGGCAGCTAATGTCATTAACGCAATTGTAGAAACACCTGCGGCAAGACCGTCAAGTCCGTCAATTAAGTTAATCGCATTTGTAATACCGATAATCCATAATAATGTAAATGGAATACTTAGAAAACCAAAGTCTAATGTGCCTTGAAATGGTAAGTTAATAAATTCAACTTGAATGCCACCTACAAAGATTACAATAAGTGCTGCGGCAAACTGGCCGATTAATTTTGCCTTTGCTGAAATTTCGTACATATCATCGAGTATACCCGTAATGACGATAATCGTTGCGCCTAATAAAATAGCGAGACTGTATTTACTTTGCGGTTGATAAACAGCAAAGCCAATCACAAACGCTAAAAATACAGCAAGTCCGCCTAGGCGAGGCATAATGCGCGAGTGTACTTTACGATAGTTAGGGGCATCAACAGCTCCTATACGAAAAGCCAGGCGCTTTACTACTGGTGTTAATAAAATTGAAGCGATAAACGCTACAACTAAAGACAAGTAACCCAAGGGGGATCCTCCTCAAAAAATAATGTGCATGCCAATCTACAATGTATTATAGCACGCGTCAAATTTTTTTTGTAGTAATTTCCTATAGTATAGCTTAGCATAGGCAATCCGCACAAAATTTGTTAAAATGAAGAGTGCCTATTGTAACATAGGTCAATGTTAAAGGAGCGTAAGATGCATGTTCTCATTTTTTAAACGAAACAAAGAGCAGACGAGCCGCAAAGAGTTAAAGCGTTACTATAAAATCGTAGAGCAAATTAACGCGATTGAAAAAAACTATGTGGACTTAACTGATGAAGAATTAAAAGCACTGACACCTGTTTTTAAAGAGCGCCTTGAAAATGGGGAGTCAATTACTACAGTAATCCCAGAAGCTTTCGCAGTGGTGCGCGAAGCTTCGAAGCGCGTACTAGGCATGCGCCATTTCGACGTGCAATTAATCGGTGGTTTAGTATTAACAGAAGGTAATATCGCAGAAATGCCAACGGGGGAAGGTAAAACGCTCGTGGCGTCACTGCCTTCGTATGTACGTGCCCTTGAAGGTAAAGGTGTGCACGTCATTACCGTCAATGATTATTTAGCAACGCGTGACTATGAGCAAATCGGTCAAATTCACCGCTTCCTAGGTTTAACAGTAGGATTAAACGTGCCAATGATGGAAGCAGAAGATAAGCGCCGCGCATACAATGCGGATATTACGTACGGTGTAGGTACGGAGTTTGGCTTTGACTACTTGCGTGATAATATGGCGCATAGCATTGCTGAGCGCGTGCAACGTCCGTATCACTTTGCGATTATTGATGAGGTAGATAGCGTACTTATTGACGAAGCAAAAACGCCGTTAATTATCGCAGGTAAAATGATGGCTAATGAAGAGCTTCATAAAATCGCTGCAATGCTTGCGAAGCGTTTTAAACGCGATGAGCATTATGATTTTGATGAGGAGACAAAAGCTACCTCATTAACAGATGCAGGTATTGAGATGGTAGAAGCGGCATTTGGTATCGATAATTTATACGATTTAGATCACCAAACGCTTTATCACTACGTTATTCAAGCAGTGCGTGCCCACGTAATGTTTGAGCTAGACGTCGACTATATCGTCAAAGAAGATAAGGTAGAACTTGTCGATATGTTTACAGGACGTATTTTAGAAGGACGCTCATTGTCAGATGGCTTACACCAAGCAATCGAGGCAAAAGAAGGCGTAACGATTACGGAAGAAAATAAATCGCAGGCGCAAATTACGATTCAAAACTACTTCCGTATGTACCCTATGTTATCAGGTATGACAGGTACAGCTAAAACGCAAGCGAAAGAAATTCAAGAAGTATATGGTATGGACGTTATTCAAATCCCGACAAACCGTCCGCGTCAACGTATTGACCAACCAGATATTGTGTTTGAAACAAAAAAAGAAAAATACCTTTATGTGGCAGAGCAAGTAAAAGAGCGCCACGCCAAAGGGCAGCCTGTATTAGTCGGTACTACTTCGATTTTACAATCCGAAGAAGTCGCGAAGCATTTAAAAGAAGCAGGGCTAAAATTCCAGTTGCTTAACGCTAAAACGGTAGAGCAAGAAGTGGAGTTAATTTCTGAGGCGGGTCAAGTAGGTCGTATTACGGTCGCAACCAATATGGCGGGGCGTGGTACGGACATTCAACTAGCTGAAGAAGTGCATGGCCTTGGTGGTTTATTTGTAGTCGGTACCGAAAAACACGAAAGCCGACGCGTCGATAATCAATTGCGTGGTCGCTCAGGGCGTCAAGGTGACGTCGGGGAGAGCCGCTTTATTTTATCGCTTGAAGACGATATGTTCCGCCGCTATGCCGGTGAGGAAGTCGAAAAGTTTAAAGAAAAAATGACAAAAGATGAGCGCGGTATTATTCAAGGTAAAGAGGTACAAGAGCTGATTGACCGTACGCAACGTATCGTAGAAGGTTCGCAGTATAGCATGCGCGAGTACAACTTAAAACTTGATGATGTCATCAATGACCAACGTACCGTAATTTACGGTTTACGCGATAGCATTTTACAAGGCGATGACGTCATTCATCACTTGCAAAAAATGCTGGACGAAACAGTGGACTTTGCGATTCACGAATATGCTTCAGATGAACTAGAGAGCGTTGATTGGAACTTTGACGCGATGGAAAGCTCATTAAACAGCTTATTTTTACAACCGATCGCCTTTAACCGCGAAGAAAATAAAGTGAATCGTCTCGTAGCAGCGGCTAAACCGTATACGGAAGAACTACAGGCGAAAATCGAGCAGTTTGCGAACGATGCACGCGTCACAGAAATCATTCCAAACGTCATGCTTTCGCACATCGATGTCGCATGGGTAAAACATTTAGAAGCGATGGCTCATTTAAAAGAAGGTATCGGTTTACGCCATTACCAACAAGAAGATCCGATGCGTATTTACCAACGCGAAGGTCTCGAATTATTCGGTCGTCATTTCCAAGAATTACGCCGCAACATTATTATTGAAATCGTTGGCTTTATGAAAACGATTGAAGCGCGTGATTTACAACTTGAGGAGGAACAAAACTAATGGGTATTTTTGATTTTTTATTTAAAAAGACAGATACAGTGAAAAACGAAAACACAATTGATTCGACAGAGCTACTAAAAGGTAAAAAGTCGGCGTCATCTAAAAAAGAAGTAAAGACAGCGTTATCGCTCCACCCAGATTGGGAAGTACCGCAGGAGCAACAATACATCTTTAATTTCTTAGCGAATGATTTAGCGCCACTACAACCTAACCAGCTGTCATTATCAACGATTAGCATGGAAGAAAAAGACGGAGACTGGTTCGTGCGTGCGTTCTTCCGCTCTTCACTCGACCATGCGATTGAGCTTGGTGAAATTGAGCTTTATATTTTAGATAAAGACGGCGAACTTTTAGCATCAAAACGCTTTGACTTTAGCGCATTAGGCGTAATTCCTGCAGAAAGTGCACGCCCTTGGGTGTTCACATTCGAAAAAGGTACGCAGAAACAAGCGTTAGATGGCGTACCAGAAGAAGGCTGGCGCATTGCGTTTAACTTAGTATTTTTACGCGGCCACCAATTAGATTTAGATCCATCATGGGAAAAACAACTAACTGCTGCACAAAAAGAGCATTTAGAAAACATCGTTAAAGGACTGCCAGAATTAAAAGACGCGGAGATTAACTTCACAGGCTTACAAATTCAACAAACGGATGAAGGCGCACTCAATGCGACTGTATTAATCCGTAATGGTCACCATAAGGCAGTTAATCTTGAGCAATTACCGCTTGAAATTTACGATGCTAACAGCAACCGTGTAGCGCATGGCTCATTTAAAATGGACCCACCTATTACAGTAGAGCCAAACACAACGAAGCCGTGGACGTTTATTTTCCCAGCGAGCTTAGTGGAAAAAGAAGAGCTAGATTTATCACGCTGGTCGGCACGTGTAGCACGTCAATCATAAAACAAAAAGGGTACTGGAAAATTTTCCAGTACCCTTTGTTTTATTCATGGGTGTTAGTTTCAAGTTCTGTTGATGTTGTAACAGGTAAGCCGAGGTGTTTACGCAACTTCTCACTAATGAGTTGGCGTGATGTTTCGTCAACGATATAGTAGTAGCCTTCAGGTAAGTTTTCGTCTTCACCTTCAAGCGTTAGCGTATCAATTTGTGGCATACCTTTTGATAAGTAGTACAGGAATGATTTAATTTCAGAGAAAGTTAAATCCGTTTTCATATTGCTGCCGACAGCGCGCATGACATCGTCGTATTTGAGCACAGACTCCATAGAAGCGGCCTTTTTAACGATGGCTTGTACGAGTTCTTGTTGGCGTTTGCCGCGGTCAACGTCGGTATCTTGTTTACGCGTACGTGCAAAGGCTAATGCTTCGCTACCGTTAAGCGTTTGTTTACCTGGCATTAAATGCACAGCGGTACGGTCAAACTCATCTTTTTCTAATAATTCATAAGGTACTGTTGCCTCAACGCCGTCTAGCGCGTTAACGACGTCAATAAAAGCGTTAAAGTTCATGCGTACATAATAATCGACCGGTACGTCAAATAATTCTTCGACGGTTTCGATCGTACTTATTGCGCCGCCTAATGAGTGCGAGTGCGTAATTTTATCTTGATAGCCAGCTGCTGGAATATAGACGTAAGCGTCACGCGGTATGCTTACGAGCTTTACCGTTTTTGATTTATTGTTAAGCGTTGCTAACATCAGCGCATCCGAGCGCGAAGCATCAGCGCCTTGCTGGCGAACTTCGCTATCATCCACACCAATTAATAAAATAGAAAGATTATCTTTTAAAGGTTGTACTTTGCCGTCACGTTTGCTGGAGTTTTCGCGTCCGTCGATTTTTTCGTGTGCTTGGTTTACCGCAAACTCAGCTTGCTTCGTTAAGTACACACCGTAAATCGCTGCACATAATAATAAAATCGTACTAATGACGAGAACGGACTTCAGTATTGTAGTAAGGCGCGTGCTTTTGCGCTGCTTTTTATTGGTCATGGAAAATTCTCCTTCATGAAAATGGCATACACTAAATTATACTATGTGCGCCAACAATGAACAATTACAATTATGTTAGGTTAGCGGAAACTCGACAAATTCGATTTCTTCAAACACTGTTAAGGCTTGACCGTTCGTCAGTTCTGTTATCCAGTCGGCAAATGTGTCCTTTTCTTCCTCTGTTGTTGCGACAATTAATTCTACATTTTCGGCATAGACGATGTCGCGCAGTGTGTAAGTGGAGTTTCTAATTTCGTTTTCTAATTTGCCTAGCCACGTATAGTCAGCTGTTACGCGAACGATGCGATGTTTGCGACGGGCGACGACACCGGCAGCTTTAATGCCTTCAGTCGTTGCTTTACCGTAGGCGCGAATTAAACCGCCGCTACCGAGTTTAATGCCCCCGAAGTAGCGGGTAACGACAACGACAACGTCTTTGAGCCCTTGTTTTTTTAGCACTTCTAGCATTGGTACGCCCGCCGTTCCGCTCGGTTCACCGTCATCATTTGCCTTTTGGATCGTGTCGTGCTCGCCAATTAAATAGGCGGAGCAGTTATGTGTGGCTTGATAATGCTTTTTTTTAATGTTATTAATAAAATCAAGCGCCTGTTGTTCTGTTTCAACACGATCGATAAACGTTAAAAATCGTGATTTTGAAATAATAATTTCACTTTCACCGTAACCTGTAACGGTTTCGTAGTTTGCACGCATGGGTAAAACCACTCCTTCGTAATTTGTAGTAAACTCTTAATCGTTTTGCAATATTTTTTTTGGTATATAAATGATATAATCAATTTAGGTATGAAAAGCGATAGGTATGACAGAATTGGAGACTGAGACTATGCAATCAAAAGACAATATTGATATTGCCGCAATTGACCTCGTATTCAATCGTATGGTTGAGACAATCACGAGTTCAAAAGACGATATTTTCATTATAAGCGAAAAGAGCAGACAAAGCTTCGAAGAAATGCAAGTAGAGCTCGCTATCGTGAAAGAAAAAATCAAAGAAGCGATAGAGAAGAGTGATAATCTAGAACGAAATACCCAATTAGCGAAGCAACGTCTAGTATTTGTCAGTAAGTCTTTTGATAAGTACTCAGACAACCAAATTCGCGAAGCATATGAGTTTACGCAACAGCTGCAAGTTGATTTAGCAATTAGTTTAAATGAAGAACGTCAGCTGCGTGATAAACGCGACGACCTAGAGCGCCGCCTACGTTCGTTATCCGATACGATCGAACGTGCGGACCATATCGTCAATCAAGTGAATGTCGTATTAAATTATTTAGTGTCGGATTTAAAAAATGTGGGGCAAGCGTTAGAGCAAGCTAAATTAAAGCAAGACTTTAGCATGCGTATTATTGCCGCACAAGAAGACGAACGTAAACGTTTATCGCGTGAAATTCATGACGGACCCGCACAAATGATGGCACATGTGTTAATGCGCTCCGATTTAATTGAGCGCGTCTATCGCGATAAGGGCATTGAACAAGCATTAAAAGAACTACAAGAATTAAAAAGCAATGTGAGAAATGCCCTATCAGAAGTGCGCAGAATCATTTATGACCTAAGACCAATGGCTTTAGATGACCTGGGCGTCGTGCCAACGCTAAAGAAGTACCTGTCAACGGTCGAAGAGTATAATAGTGGTGTAACGATTCACTTTCAATCGATAGGTGCCGACCGACGCCTATCACCAGATATCGAAGTCTCGTTGTTTCGTTTAGTTCAAGAAGGGGTAAACAATGCTATCAAGCATGCAAAGCCGACTGAAATTTGGGTTAAAATGGAATGGCGCAAAAACGATGTCAATGTCATCGTTAAAGATAACGGTATTGGATTTAATAAAGATAACATGGCGAAAGGGCAATCCTTTGGCATTATCGGTATGCAAGAACGTCTCGAATTAATGCAAGGTACAATGAAGATAGCAAGCGAGTTACATAAAGGTTCAACTTTTTTGTTTCAAGTACCATATGAAATCGAAGGCGAAATCGTAGAGTGAACTTAAGGGGGAGCAACTTATGACAAAGATCGTAATTATTGACGATCACCAACTATTCCGTGAAGGTGTAAAACGAATTTTAGATTTCGAAGCATCGTTTGACGTCATCGCAGAGGGCAGTGACGGTACAGAGGCATTAGCGCTGTACGAAACGCATCAACCTGATGTAATTTTAATGGACATTAACATGCCAGAGAAAAACGGTGTTGATGCCACTGCAGAATTAATCGAAGCGCACCCAGAAGCGCGTGTTATTATTTTATCGATTCATGACGACGAGTCATACGTAACACACGCATTAAAATCAGGTGCACTTGGCTATATGTTAAAAGAAATGGACGCTGACGAAATTGTCAATGCCATTAAAGTCGTATCAGAGGGTGGTTCTTACTTACATCCAAAAGTAACGAAAAACTTAGTAGCAGAATTCCGTCGCTTAAGCGAACACGAAAATAAAGGTAACTTCCATCAAACAGACATTCGTCGCCCGTATCATTTGCTAACGAAGCGCGAGTGTGAGGTTTTACAATTATTAACAGACGGTCAAAGTAACCGTACGATTGGTGAAACACTGTTCATTTCAGAAAAGACCGTGAAAAACCACGTATCGAGCATTTTACAAAAGATGGCGGTAAGCGACCGTACACAAGCGGTAGTGACAGCGATTAAAAATGGCTGGGTAGAAGTACGCTAATCTAAAGAAAGCTGTAGCATATTGTCCACTAGGGCAGTGCGCTACAGCTTTTTTGCGTAGACGGCAACTAAATTTAGGTAAAAACGTCAATTAACAAGAGATGTTTCACTACCACTTTTGGTGGTTTGTGCTACAATATTTCGCGGGAGGTTAGTGTAATGAAAAAAGGGTTTTTAGCACTGATTTGTGTCATGGCCATTGTGCTAGCGGCATGTAGTAATAAAGAACAAGAGACAAAAGAGGAAGATGGTGTAGGCTTTGAGCTAACGGGCGATACGATTGAGGAAGCGGCGAACGTACCCGCTGACAAAAAGCAAGAGATCATCGCAAGCTTTGAAGAATACATTAACGCTTTTAATGATAAGGATTTAACGCGTTACTTAGCGACGCTATCTAAAAATACAAAAAGCTTTGATTACAACGAACAAGAAGAGAGTGTGCAGCTAGAGTTTGAGCAATTTGACACAACGCGCACAGTAGATACGGTAACAATCGTTAAATATAAAGAAAAAGAAGCGCAAGTATTTGCGAATGTTGGCATCGCACGTACCGAAAAAGCGAGCGGACAATCCGTAGAAGTGCAAGGGCGTCAAGTGACGGTGCTCGTACCTGAGGACGACACGTGGAAAGTATCAAGCATTTACTTCATCGCCGATACAGCACCGCACGAGCAATAAGCGGTTCACAAGCTTCGCATTATGCGGTAAAATAGCAGTAATGAGGTGAATAACAGTGAAGACGGCAATCGTAACAGATAGTACCGCTTACTTATCTGAGGAGGAGCAAGCAAGGTACGACATCAACATCATCCCACTGGCAGTAAATATCGCAGGCGAAGTATGTGACGAGACAGACATAACAGCAACTTCATTTTATGATAAAGTTCGCAATACAAAAGATTTCCCTAAAACGACACAACCCGCAATTGGTCGTTTTGTGGCGCTTTTCGAACAGCTTAAAGCGCAAGGCTATGACGAGGTCATTTCCGTCCATTTATCGAGTGGCATTAGCGGCACTTACCAAGGTGCGATTCAAGCAGGTGCTATGGTAGACGGCATTACCGTACATGCTTTTGACAGTGAGATTTCCTGTGCTGTGCAAGGCTTTTATGTACTGCGAGCGGCAGAGCTAGCAGCGCAAGGGCTTGAGGGCACAAAAATTATCGCAACGCTTGAAGCGATGCGCCCGAGCGTAGATGCCTACTTTATCGTCGATGATTTAGCGCATTTACAGCGTGGTGGACGCTTATCAGCAGCTGCTGCTTTAATCGGTGGTCTACTGCAAGTTAAACCGGTGCTCCATTTTGTCGATAAGGTTATCGTACCTTTCGAAAAAATACGCACGCGTAAAAAAGCGATGAAACGCGCAGAAGATATGCTAGCAGAAGCCGTAAAGGCAGGCATAACAGATGTGGCGGTCATCCAAGCAAATTGTGAGGAAGAAGCCGAAAAATGGCGCGCCTCACTACAAGCGCTGTACCCGCAGCTGACGTTTAAACTAAGTTATTTTGGTCCTGTGATTGGCACGCACTTAGGTGAAGGTGCGATCGGCATGGGCTGGGCAAATATGAAAGCTTCTACGAATTAATCGTAGAGGCTTTTTTTTATGGAGGCGATGCAATGAAACGATACCGCGGATACATTCCGCCAGCAAAATTACGTGACTTTTACGCAGGTAGGTTATGGGACGAGGCGAGGTTACCAGAAGGGATAACACAAGAGGAAGTAGCGCGCGCTAAACGAGCGGGCTATTTACAAGCGCATGTCGCCGTCGATGAGCGCTGTATGCGCTGTGGCAATACACATATTATTGCGTATGATAGTTATTTATATTGCCGTCATTGTTTAACGATGGGGCGGCTAACGAATCAAACGACACTCCTCACATGGCAAGGGCAGCGTCCGCGCTTTATGCGATTTAGCTATAACGAAAGTTCGTTAAGCGAGGCGCAAGCAAGCGTGAGTGCCGCACTTATTGCGAGCTTACAACAAAAGCGGAGCCATTTACTCGATGCGGTGTGCGGCGCTGGTAAGACAGAGATGTTATTTGGGGCGATTGCCTATGCCTTAAAGCGCGGCTTACGAGTAGCCGTTGCTACACCGCGTGCTGATGTTGTGCGCGAACTAGCACCGCGCTTACGTCACGTTTTTCCGAGCACATGTATGCACGTCTTATACGGCGGTGTCGAAAAACAAGCGGGTTGCCCGCAACTAATCGTCGCGACGACACATCAGCTCTATCATTTTTATGAAGCGTTTGATGTGATGATTGTCGATGAGGCAGATGCTTTTCCGTATACGTATGACGAGGCGTTACAGCGCGCGGTATATCAAGCAAAAAAGCCACAAGCACCGATTATTTTTGTCACTGCGACACCGTCTAAGACGCTAGTAGCAGAAGCGCGTCGCAATCATTACGGGCATAGTTCCGTATGGCGGCGCTACCACGGCTTTTTACTACCTGAACCGCGTTATAGTGCGCTTTTTCACTATGCTAAAACGTTAAAAAAGCGCCTGCCTAAAAAGTTAAAAGATTGGACATTAGAGCGCCTTAAGCGCAACGAGCCTTTTCTTATTTTCTTCCCGACGAAAAAATTAATGCATCAAGCGCTACCGTATTTTACCGCGTTAGATGCGCGCATTATGAGCGTGCATGCAGAGGACGAGGCGCGTGCCGAGAAGGTGCAAAGCTTGCGCGACGAAACGTGTAAAGGGTTATTGACGACGACCATTTTAGAGCGCGGCGTCACCATTAAAAATGTGCAAGTGGCAGTCGTTGGTGCAGAAGCGGCTATTTTTGAGGCGAGTGCCCTCATCCAAATTAGCGGGCGTGTAGGGCGTAACGCTAATTATCCGAATGGCGATGTCGTGTTTTTTCATCACGGTATTACGAAGGCGATGGACGAGGCACGCGCGACTATTCGAAAACAAAATGAGGTGAAGCAATGAAACAGCCGATTACGCACTGCGTGTTATGTGGCGTGGCGTTAACACCTGTCCGCAGCTTTTCGCGCCTATTATTGCGCACATTGCCAGATGTACTATGTGCAACGTGCCACGCGACGTTTGAGCCAGCTGCGAGTAAAGAAGCGATTTTTACTTATAATGAAGCGATGCAAGCGTGGTTAAATCAATATAAAATTTTAGGCGACGTGCTGCTTGCGTATAGTTTTGCTAAAGAGTTGCACGCGGCGCTCGCTAAAGGGGATATCGTCGTTCCTATACCGCTACACCCGAATAAATTAGCACAGCGTACATTTTCGCAAGTGGCGTTATTGCTCGACTGTGCTGAAGTGCCGTATGTACATTATTTACAGAAGGTGCAAGACGTGACGCAAGGGCTACGCACGCGCACAGAGCGTGTAGCGAGTACCAATCCTTTTGCTGTCGCGCCAAATGCAGACGTTTCAGGCAAGTGCTTCGTCGTTTTTGACGATATTAAAACGACAGGGACGACGCTTCAGCAGGCGCGTGCTTGCTTAGCAGAAGCGGGCGCCAAATCTGTAAAAACATTCACATTATGTGCTAGTGAAATCAAGTAGATGCTGTATAATGGAAGTAATGACAAGGTAAGAGGAGGAGTTAGGATGGCAGAGGTACGAAGTTGCCCAAAATGTGATGCGTTTTTCAACTACACAGGAGTGCGCGATGTGTGTGCAAAATGTGCACAAAAAGAAGAGGATTTGTATCAAGTCGTATATCGCTTTTTACGCAAACGCGAAAATCGTGCAGCGACCGTAGAGCGTATTGTAGAAGTAACAGGTGTTGATGAAGATACGCTATACAACTGGGTGCGCAGAGGACGATTACATACCGCGATGTTCCCTAATTTAGGGTATCCGTGTGACCAATGCGGTCGCCTAACATCAGAAGGGAAAATTTGTGCGCGCTGTCGCGAAGAGTTAAAACAAGACTTGCGCACATTTGACGCTGCTAAGCAGTTCCGTGAAGACGTTGCTAACCGCGAAAAAGGTACGTACCACACGGATAAAAAGTGAGACATAACCGGCTGTGCAAAAAGTGCATGGTCGGTATTTTTGTGCTAAAAGTTGCTTAACATTTACGAAAGTTATCCGAAGTAATACCTAGAGAGCTATTTAGAAAGGGTGTTAACTATGAAAATCAAACCGTTCCACATTCAACCATTACATGCGTATACAACTACGACAAAGCCAGCACAAGCGACGTCGAAATCGTCGTTTTTAGATAAAGTGGAGATTTCATCGGCAGCGATGGATATGCGCGGCACACAGTCTATTGAGCAAGCGCGTGCCGAAAAGGTCGCACAGCTTAAAGCAGACGTGCAATCAGGTGCTTATAAAGTGGATACACGTCAAGTGGCACAAGATATGTTAAATTACTATCGCTTCTAAAGGAGTGACGATGGATGGATAAAATTATCCAAAACTTAACGAATTTAGTACGTATGCATAAAAGTTTGCTCGATCTCGCAACGAAAAAAACGGATATTATCGTCGAGAGCAACATGGAAGAGCTCGATGCGTTGATCAAAAAAGAGCAAGCTCACGTAGCAGCTATTGAGCAGCTGGAGCGACAGCGTCAACAATTGGTAACGGACTACCTAGCGGCAAAAGGAAGTGCCCCGTCATTGACGCCTACTGTAGCTGAGCTAATCGAAGCGGCTGATGCCCCTAACAAGGCTAAAATTCAAACGATTCGAGAAGAGCTATTAACGATTATTGATGCGTTAAAAGCCAAAAACGAGTTAAATCAAAAAATGGTGTACCAATCGCTACAAATGGTCAATATGACGTTAGAGTTAATGCGTCCACGACCAGCGGCACAAGCCGACACAATGAATTATTCAAGCAAAGAAGTGCGCCGTCCAGCAAACTTCTCATCCACATCATACGAAGTATAGGAGGGTAATCATGCGTTCAACATTTATGGGCCTTGAAGCGAGTAAGCGTGGTATTTTTACGCAGCAATCAGGGCTATATACGGTAGGGCATAATATTTCCAATGCTAAAACCGAGGGCTACACACGCCAGCGCGTTAATATGGAAGCAACACGCGGCTTCCCGACAGCAGGCTTACAAACACCTAAAACTGTCGGGCATATCGGTACAGGGGTACAAGCGGGTTCCATCCAGCGTATTCGTGACGAGTTTACCGACCGTCAATACCGTCAAGAAACAAACCGCCTTGGCTACTGGGATACACGCGCTAAAGAAATCGAACAAATCGAAGCGATTATGCACGAGCCATCTGACTTTGGGCTAAACGAAGCGTTCAAACTATTTTGGCAGTCGATGCAAGACGTGGCAGATAAGCCAACCGACTTATCTGCACGTACGGTAGCAATCGAGCGCGCTAAACACTTAGCTGACTCATTTAATTATATGGATAAACAAATTCGCCAAGTGCAATCTAATGCGGGGCAACAAACCGAAGTCGTAACAGACGAAGCGAACTCACTACTTGCACAAATCGCAAATCTTAACCATCAAATTATGAAGGTTGAGCCGAATGGTTATGTGCCAAATGATTTATACGATGCACGTGACGTATTAGTTGACCGTTTAAACGAAATTATCCCTGTCACAACTGAACGCGTACCATCAGGCGGTAATGCTAACGAAGTCGCAGAAGGTAGCCTAACCGTGTACTTTAAAGACGCAAATGGCGATAAAACCGAGCTCGTTAACGGTAAAGACGCAGGCAGTATTTCATTAAATGGTGCAGGTAAACCGATTGATGGCCAGCGTTCGCCAGTATTATTTGATACGATGACGATAACGAAACCTAACGGTGAAAATGTCGGTTTTGAGCAAGGGGACTTTGAGCCGAATAAAGGTGAATTATTGTCACTAATTAATGCCTTTGGTTACGATGGACCAGGTGGCGAATTAGGCTTAATGCCAGAGCTATTAGATAAGCTCGATACAATGGCAGAAACTTTTATTAAGGAGTTTAATGCTGTGTTATTGCAAGGTTATACGCTACAAGCCAAGGAGTTTGATGGTACGATCATCCCTTCAGAGCAAGGTTCTGAAGAATTATTTACTGGTGAGTCAGCGAGTGACATAGGGATTAACGACAACTTCTTTAAAGAGCCGCACTTATTAACGGCTTCAGGTAAAATTGGTGAAGAAGGTGACAACAGTAACGCATTAAAAATGGCGAATATGCAACACAAGGGCTACGCTCAGTTAGACAATGGTACAATCGAAAGCTTTTATCAAGGTGTAACCGGTCGTTTAGGTGTTGACGGTCAAGAGGCCATTCGTTCTGCTAAGGACTCAGCGATTTTACAATTGTCGATTGCGAATCGCCGTGCATCCGTGAGTTCTGTATCACTAGACGAAGAAATGACAAATATGATTACATTCCAACAAGCATACAATGCTAACGCACGTATGATTACTGTTGTTGACGAAACATTAGATAAAATTATTAATGGTATGGGCCGAGTAGGCCTATAATAAGGAGGAAATGAAATGCGCGTAACACAATCGATGTTGTCAGGCAATATGCTACACAACTTAAACAATAGTTATGGTCGTATGAGTGAGCTCCAAGACCAATTAAACTCTGGCTCTAAAATTAATCGCCCGTCGCAAGACCCTGTTATTGCGGTAAAAAGCATGGGCTACCGCCGTGATTTAGGTAAAGTAGAGCAGTTTAGCCGTAATATGAACGAAGTTAACTCATGGTTAGATGCGACTGATGATGCACTGTCACAGCTAGAGGCATCGATTCACCGTGTGCATGAGCTCGTAGTGGATGCAGCCAATGACTCTAAAACGGCCAAAGACCGTGAAGCCATTGCGCAAGAGCTTGAGCAAATTCATAATCATATGAAAGATTTAGGTAATACGGAGATGGCTGGCGTTTATATTTTTAGCGGTACGAATACATTGTCACCGCTATTTGATGAGGCCGGCAATATGAACGCAGCACTACCAGGCTTAGATAACCCTGTAGAGATTGAAGTGTTTGAGGGGATTAATTTAAAAGTTAACGCTAATGCTCATGATATTTTTTCAGTAATAGATTATGCTATGACACAAATCGTAGAGACTGTAGGACATCCAGATTCGACAGGGGAAGAAATAGGAGATTTACTCAGCTTAATTAACGAAGAAAATAATCCTAATAGCATGCGCTCTACGGTACTAACAGAGCACGCACGTATTGGTGCGATGCAAAACCGTGCAGAGATTATGCAAGACCGTTTAGACTTACGTGAAATTATGGTCAAAACACGTATGCGTGATAACGAAAGTGTGGATTACTCAAAAGCCATTACCGAAATGGTAACGCATGAGTCCATCCACCAAGCAGCGCTATCTGTCGGCGCACGTATTATTCAACCAACATTAGTGGACTTTATGCGCTAATAACTTCAAGCGTTTGAACAATGAGTTCAAGCGCTTTTTTTGAAAGGGAGTGTGGTTAACGATGATGCCACAAATTCAACTCGGCATACGAGACATTCAAATGGATTTGAAGCCTGCTGCTGTAACAGGGCAACAACAATTACAGCAACCGCGTGCAGATTTACGCATTGAGCAACCTGCCGCCATACTTGATATTACTACACGTCAAAGTGAGTTGCGTATTGACATGTCAGGGCTATGGAAAGAGCTCGGATTAATTACACCGATGCAATCAGTAGCGCAATACGCCGAGCAAGGCAAACAAAAAAATCTCGAAGGCATCGCAAGACGAGCACATGAAGGACAGCAAATGAAAAATATGGCGGGCAAAGGGCAAGGCGCAAAAATCGCACAAACCATTGCCAAACAAAATCACGGGCCTAAGCGTGTGCCATTTAACATTGCCTTTAAGCCTTCAGGTAATGCGATTGATATTAGCTTTACTAAAGGTGATATTGACATAAATATTACACCGCAAAAGCCGCGTATCAATGCTACAATAAATAAACCAATCCATAATTACACACCAAGCAAGGTCAGCTATACAATGCTACAGCGCCCAAGTGTAAGTGTGATTGATGTCATTAAATAAAAAGGGGAAATGAAGATGAAAATCGAAACGAAATTTTTAGGTGAAGTTGACATTGTAGAAGAAGATATTTACACGTTTGAAAACGGCTTACCTGGTTTCGAGGACTTAACAAAATTTGTACTTATCCCACTAGACGCTGATTTACCATTAGTGATTTTACAATCAACAGAGCAGGCACAAGTCGGCTTTGTGATGGCGTTTCCATTTGCCTTTAAAGCAGACTATGCGTTTGATTTAAGTGAGGAAGATACAAAAGCATTACATATTGAAACAGAAGACGAAGTGTTACCGTATGCGATTGTTACGATGAATGACACATTTTATAAATCAACGATTAATTTATTAGCCCCTATCATTCTTAATATAACTAAAAAGTGTGGTAAGCAAATTGTGTTAGGAGATAATAAAAAGTATTCCCTACATTACCAAATTAAAGAGAGTGTGAAGTAAATGCTAGTTTTATCTCGTAAAAAAAATGAGTCCATTATGATTGGTGATCAAGTCGAAATCCAAATCTTAGCGGTTGAAGGCGACCAAGTAAAAATCGGCATCGTCGCACCGAAAAGCGTTAAAGTCCACCGCACTGAAGTATTTGATGCAATTAAAGCGCAAAACGAAGCGGCACTTAACATCTCACTGGATGCTTTAACGCAATTTAAGCAAAAAAAATAGTGTTCAAACTTTATTCACAAGTGCGCTAACCCTTGCTGTATCAATGGTTGCACCTAGTTTATAAAAAAACATGCAAAAAGTTATAAAAAAACATTAAACATTATAGGGTACAACACGATATAATGTATGTAAGAGGCACAATACCTCTAAACACAGGCGCCCACAAGGAAGTGAGCGTACTACAAAACATTCAAGGAGGAATTCCAAATGAGAATTCAACACAATATTTCTGCGTTAAACACGCACCGTAACCTAGCGTTCAACAACGCACAAACATCAAAAGCTTTAGAAAAATTATCTTCAGGGTACAAAATCAACCGTGCGGGCGATGACGCTGCTGGTTTAGCAATCTCTGAAAAAATGCGCGGACAAATCCGTGGTTTAGATATGGCTTCTAAAAACGCACAAGATGGTATCTCTTTAATCCAAACGGCTGAGGGTGCTCTTAACGAAACACACTCAATTTTACAACGTATGCGTGAATTAGCTGTACAAGCTGGTAACGATACAAACACAGCAGATGACCGTGGTCAAATCCAAAAAGAAATCGATCAGTTAACATCTGAAATTAACCGTATCGGTAACACAACTGAGTTCAACACGAAGAAATTAGTAAACGGTGACCTTTCTGAAAAATCAATTCCAACAGAGCAAGTTGTTGCGAAGCAAGATATCGATTTAAATTACTCTGTAGGTGCATCATGGGAATTAGCTGGTAAAGGTGCAATCGGGAACAATAAAGTAGAATTCACAGATACAGCTGCAACAGCAAATACAGTTGAATTTAAATGGTCTACTTTAGATACAGCTGAAAATAATACTTTAACTGTTGAACGTAAAGGTGATGATTTCTTATTATCTGTTCAAGCAAAAGACGGTTCAGATAACGAGTTAACAATCGATGCTAAAAAATTAACAAAAGATGCAAATGGTGACTTTGCATACAATGAAAATGGTATCAGCTTTACGATTGCTAAAGACCAACTTGCGAAAAATGAGTGGACAGACGGCGGTAAGTTAACAATTGATTTATCAGCTGCTGCAGATGCTGCAACAGATTTAGTGACAGATGGAGCTGCTACTCAAAGTGATTTTAAACAATCAGGTGTTGCAGCAGGTGGTACTTATGCATCTTCAACAAATGGTTTATCAGTAGACCCAGATAATGCTAACTGGATTGAAGGTGTTACAGGAATTAAAGTAACTGGTGATGTTGCAAATGGTAAAGGGACTGTAGAGTTACTTGATGTAAATGGTAAGACACTTCATAAAGAAGATATTACTCAAGGTGCAGCTTTAGCAAGCGGTGATGATTTCACTTATGATCAACATGGTATCAAATTTGATATTAAAATTGGTGATAATACAGACTTTAGTTTTGAAAAAGATTTCGCATTCACTACAAAAACTTCAGATGCAGTGGATAAATCAATCAAATTCCAAATCGGTGCTAACGAAAATCAAGCAATGACAGTATCAATCGATGATATGCGTGCTAAAGCATTAGGTATTGTTGGTGAAGGTGAAGGCTTCCAATCTACTACAACTGTAACTGATGGTACTTCAGCTAAAACTGTAGAAAAATCTTTAGATTTATCTACACATGAAAAAGCTGCAGCTGCAATTACAGTATTAGATAAAGCAATCAATAAAGTATCTACTCAACGTGCAACTCTAGGTGCGGTTCAAAACCGTTTAGAGCACACAATCAACAACTTAGGTGCTTCTTCTGAAAACTTAACAGCTGCTGAATCTCGTATCCGTGATACAGATATGGCGAAAGAGATGATGAACTTCACGAAGAACAACATCTTAACACAAGCAGCTCAATCGATGTTAGCGCAAGCAAACCAACAGCCACAAGGTGTATTACAATTACTAGGCTAATTTCTAACTTCCAGCGTGAGTGGGTAATCCCACTCACGCTTTTTTTATTATCGTTTATAAAGGAGATTAAAAAATGAAAATTATATTTCAAGAACAAGAGGTAATGCTTGAAGATGCAGTACCGCATATCGTGTTTGAGGTTATCCAACAAATGCTGACGGATCGTTATTATTTTGATTATTTTATTATTGATGGGTTACGTATGGATGGTGACCCACAAAATATCATAGAAGATTATGTGAGTGATGCTGAGGTAATTGAAGTTATCGCCATTGAGGCAACACAATTTATTGTAGGTCTACAGCAGTCTATGGCAGGTTATGTTACGACAGCCTTACCTGCTTTACGTGTTACCGTAGAGCGTTTTCAACAACAAGAAGCAACAGCGCAACAGTGGCAAGACCTACATGATTTATTAGAAGGTATGCAGTGGTTACAACAAGTATATGCGACCGTAGCTAGCTCTACATATGTGCCCAAGGAATGGCTGACATTACAGCAAATCTTTGTTCAGTTGATTCAAGTTTTGCCACAATTGGCGTCACATCTAGAGGCTAAAAATCAGCAAGGCATTGCACATTTACTGCAAATTACAATTTATCATGCGTTTGAGCAAATTGCAGATCAATTACACTTGTTTGTGGAACAGCCTAAAAATTGATAAGGAGGGAGTAACCTATGCGTAAAATTTTAGTACCTGATTATATTTCTTCTTTTGCCTGTATAGGCAGTGAATGTGAAGATACATGTTGTGCGGGTTGGCAAGTACCTGTTGATAAAGTAACGTATCAAAAATATCGTAAAGTTACAACACCTGTGCTACGCAAGCAACTAGATAAGGCCGTAACACGCAATCGTTCTACAGGCTCAAGTAATGATGCATGGTATGCTAAAATTAATCTTAAAGATGGAGGTGCTTGCCCTTTGCTTGACACCAAGGGGTTATGTAGTATTCAAAGTGATTTGGGTGCTTCATACCTTTGTAATACTTGTGCGGTATATCCACGCTATATTAATAAGGTGGGTGATAGTTATGAGCAGTCATTGACACTATCTTGTCCACAAGCAGCAAGAATTATTTTACAAAAAGTTGAAGGCATTGGGTTTATTGAACAAACAGATGAAATTACAGGTGCAGTAGTTAAACAACTTAGTCTTTTGGATCAACCTTATTTTTGGGATTTACGCATTTACATCATTGAACTTATGCAAAATCGCAAGCAGTCGATTGAGGTCCGCTTAATTATATTAGGTTTGTTTCTTCAGCGTATTGAAGAGATTGCGATAACAGACTATCCTGTCTTACTTCCACAAATTATGAAGGACTATATGTTGCGTTTAGATAACGATGCATTTGTACAATCCCTTATGGAATTACAGCCTGCACGAACATTTCAGTTAGATTTAGTTACGCGATTATTAGCTAAAAGAGCCGATATGGGATTTGGTAACAAAAAGTATGTTGCACTATTACAATCGATTGTAGAAGGGTTACACTTAAATCAGTCACTACAAGAGAAAACACTAATTTATCAACAAACGTACGAAACATATTATGAGCCTTTTAGCCAAGAGCATGACTATATCTTAGAGAATTATATTGTGAATTATATATTTAAAAACCTTATGCCTTATGACAAGTCTACATTTCAAGATAGTTATATGATGTTAGCCATTCATATTATGTTGATTAAGCTACATATTACGGGTGTGGCTTCTGTAAAGCATGAGCTAGATGTAAGTGATGCTGTAGAATGTATATATTTAATAGGGCGTACGATTGAACATAGCGAGCAGTTTTTAAAGTTTGTACACACCAATATGGTACAAGCAGAATTTACAACGATGGGTCATATGTTTTCTATTATTAAATAAATAATTAGGATTAAGCCCTTCTGCTTCATTTTTTAGAGGAAGGGTTTTTTACTTATGAAATAATGCTATTACTTGAAGAGGGCTTTTGGTCTGTGCTAAATTTCTCAGATTATTTGTTCAAGATAATTTTTTTTGTTGTATTTAAAGTGTATCCATAGCTTTTTAATAAACTAATGTGATCACGATGTGGGTATTTATTATCCATTTTAGCGCAAAAGTATACATTTTTGTTGGCTGTAGTATCTTCTGGTAATGCAATACCATCTACTTTAGCGCCATGATGAGCAGCAATGAGGTGGGTGTAATGAATTTGCATGTCTTCAGGAAATTCACTATATTCACAGTCACCTGAAAATAAAATAGATTCACCTTCTTTAGTGGATAAGGATAGTACTAAGCCTAGGTTGTTTAAGTCGTTGTATCGAGTTAACCATTTTGTATCATTTCGATGAACACTACCTCCCGTTCCTCGTCCACTACCTTTGCCCAAAGTGAAATAAGAAGTCGTAGCTATGATTTTCCGATTATTTTTTTGTGGCACTATAATTAGGTTATCTGTCTGTATTTTTTTAACAAGGTAGCAAATTAAGCGTAATGCAGAGTGGCTTACCTTGGTGATTTTAGGCTCAGGAACAATCCAATGTTTATGATAATGTGGTAGTTCAAATTGCGAAATTCCCTTGATATGGTCTAAGTCCCAGTGCGTTAATAAGATTAAATCAATATCTTCAATATGTTTCATAAATGCATCAATTTCTGATTGATTATCTTTTTGATTGCTGAAACCAAAATCTATAATGGCTTTGGCTTTGTTATTTATACTTAATTGAATAGCATTCGCATTTCCTACATCAAACAGAGTAACGCCAAAGTTATTAATAGAATTAGAACCAATAATGGAATTTAATGCACCTGTTGCTTTTTCTTTTGATTCGCAATCTTTGTGTGTAAATGGTGAAATTTTATCTTCAATTGCTCGTTGTAATGCCGTTTTGTTATCTGAGTGAAGCGTATTTTTTAATTGGATTGCGGTAGATAAGTATTGAAAAGCTGATGCGCTAAATTCAACAGTTCCTGGGATAGCGTTTTTCTTGTTATTAAATTCTACGATGTAATAAATGTCTTCGTCAGTGTAAGCATCTTCAAAAGCCAAAGGGTCGTCAGGGATAAATTCATAAAAGTAAGGTTTATAAGAGTCCACAAGTTTTTTTAAGTTTTCCTCTAATTGATCAGTGTAAGGGCTGGCATATAAATAATCTAAATGCCACATTTTATCATTGGTTAATGTGAGATGGTATTCATCATCTACTTGTATTACTTTAGCGTAGGTAGTGACCCCATCATTTATTTTATCTGGCATATTATCTTTGTAGTCAAAGGGAGTAAGCATAGTTTGCTTGTCTGTGCTTTGTTTAAGCAATAAATTTTCAGTATAGGCATTTAATATTGGTAAATACTTTTTCTGAGTAGCTTGAGTGAAATCAATAGTGGCATAGGCAAAAGGAAAAGAGTATTTTGTCGTGCTGTTTAATGAAGCAGTTGCTGCCAAACCATCAGCGTTGTTGGTATTCTTTTTAAGCTGGACATCAGAATAAAGGTGATTTAAAAAATCTTTTCCTACCTTGATAGGGACAATAGATTTTAATTTGATTTCAGTAGAATTTGGTTCGGTATATGTTACTGTATCGATGCTATAACCTAATATGAAACAACCTTGTTTTATGAATAGCATGTTAAGGTCAAGCTGTTTTAATTTAATCTTCAAAATGATTGTGTCTTTATTCAAGTTACTCCTATTCAAAAATAAATTTTTCATTTTAACCACTCCTTTAGATTCTATAGTAACATTTAATTTACATAAAAAGTTTAATTTTTAGTCTTAATGATTTTGTGTGGCAAAATTATGGTTGGTGTTATAATGAAGGCAAAGGTGGGTGAGTGTTATGCGAGTTGCAAATTTGGGCCCAATAGAGCAATGTGAGATAGCATTGGCGCAACTGATTGCAGGCGAAAAATGGTTAGCGCATTTATTATTTTGTACACGTAATTTATTGCCTGATTTCACAAAAAAAAAGGTAGCTATTCGTTATGATAAAGATATTCCCTTAGGGAGAAGAGGGCGCAGAGCGGGTCGCAATGGGCAAGGGGCTAATCAATTAAAAGAAGTTAGTGGCGGCGAACTGTTTGTTTTGCGGGGCAATGAATTTAATATCGACCAAATTAGATAATCCCCTCCAGTACGGTACTGGAAGGGATTTTTTTATGACGTTTTAAATTTTTCAATTTGATGGCGCTGGGCGTTGGCAAGGTCTGCAAGATTGCGAATAGCTTTATTATTTTCGGTAAAAAGGTGTTGGTAGCGTCGTTCCCTATGACTTTAGATTTTCTTTATAATGCTTCCTACTCCCTACTATCAAATAGTGTTATTCTTTAGAATAGGGAGTGATTGTAAGGATATTGCATAGATGAGGGACACACTTTACATAGGTTCTTCGACTTTTTTGTGAAGTTTGATAATTAGTGTGAATATCGGTGTTAAAATCCTCAATAATAACGGTTTAAAATTCCCCACCTATCCGAGATAATCTATTTCATAAAGAGATAGATTGGAAGTGTAGGAATGACGTTATTGTTGGAGGATTTTTTGA
>NZ_QAFW01000024.1 GCF_003057615.1 Metalysinibacillus jejuensis | reverse complement strand
GTAAACGGAATTTGAATGCTTTGTTTTGTTTAGTCATATCAATTCACCTCGCTTTGTACGGAATAATATCTTATGTATTGATTATATCGTAGAAATACCGTACAATCAAGTGAGAGGTGATAATTTTAAATCGTTACTCATCCAACAAAACATGGAGAAAAAATTATAATAAAAAGGAGTAGCTAGCGCATTGGCTAACTACTCCCATTTATTTACCCTCATATATCCTACGTAGTGCCGCTTCCATAGCTGGTCGAATATTAGCTGTTGGTCGCTTAGCTGTGACTTGAGCAATCGCTTCGTCCACAGTAGCAGCCTCACCTAATTCAAGTAGCGTAGCTGTTGCGGTAACACAAGCGCGTCCATTACCGCCACCACAATGAAAGTACACAGCTTTACCCTCATCATAAGCCGTCTTAATTGCCTCTGCTGTTTGCTTTAAGGTTGATGCTGTTAAATCTTCATCTGCAATTGGCATATGGCTATAATTATAGGCTAGTTGCTCTGGTTGTGACTCCCCGTTAACACGTACATCTACGACTACATCAATACCCTGCTCTTTTGCAGCTGTTGCCGCCTCGGCGTGTGGGCCAAAATATAGGCGTCCTTCTTTCAATTCACTATACATACCATCACTCCTTAATCCATTGCTTTACTTCATCATAGCATGGTAAAGCTGTTAATGCGCCTGCCTTTGTTGCCGCCATTGCACCTAATTTATTACCAAAGCTTACACAACGCATAAGTTCGTCTGGTGTAGTTGGCAGACCATTATAATGCACATCACGTAGGACACCCGCCATAAAAGCATCACCTGCGCCTGTTGTATCTACGGCCTTTACTTTTTGCGTTGGTACATGCATCGTTTCTCCGTTTAATACAGCATACGTGCCATTTTCGCCCACTGTGACTAATACAATTGGTACAAGTAGTGCATCAAGTGCTGCAATGCCGTCTTCAATTGTTGTAGTTTGTGTTAAGAAGGCTAGCTCCTCATCTGTCACCTTAACAATATCCGCTTCTTCAAAAAACTGCATAATCGTATCACGACATACGTCTTCACTTGACCAACGTAGTGGTCGAATATTTGCATCAATCGCAATAATAACGCCCTTATCCTTCGCCATATCAATCATAGCTTGTGTCGTAGTTAAGGCTGTTGGCTCAAACATCGTACCTGAACATACATTGACAATAGAAGCTTTTTTAAATGCCGCTTCTTGTAATTGTGTAGGTGTTACTTGTAGTGCTGGTGTTTCATCAATATAATTTTTAAACTCACGCTCTCCTGTTTCAGTTAAGTGTACATACACGCCACTAATACGCTTCTTAGCATCATAAATCGCAAAGTCTGTATTAACGCCCTCTTTTTTCAACTCATCGCGCACAAATTGTGAGGTTGCATCGTCACCTGTAATCGTAATAAGAGATGAGGGTGCACCAATGCGACTAATGCCAGCTGCAACATTAATTGTTGCACCGCCCATATATTTCTTAAATGTGCTATTGCTCGCATCCGTCGCAATATAATCCACAAAAGCATCACCATACACTAAAATATAACTTTCTTCGTTCATGTTGTTCGTACCTCCGATTAGTAATTCCTTATAGCGTACCACGAAAATAGAGCGAGACAAAATTTTATTATTTTGAAACTATTATGAACAGCTTTTCGTCCGTTGCTAGCCAATTACATCCTTTTATTATGGCATTCCTACTTTTTTCTGTTATACTAAAGAGCAATGTGTAGAGGTCAGACAAGTACTCATACAAAGATTTACAACGTGAAAGTAGAGGTTTTGTTTATGAAAAAAACGCTTATGTATCCCTTAATGGTGATCATCGCCTCTAGCTGCTACGGCGTATTGTCAACGATTATTAAAGTGGCCATGAACCATGGCTTTACTTCAGAGGAAGCAGTCACAAGCCAATATATGATTGGTTGTGGACTTGCTTTTTTATTGTTTATTTTAACGCAACGACAGCTACCGAGGTTAAATAAGTCAGGCTGGATTACAGTGATTGGTGCTGGCTTATTTACAGGTACAACAGGCATTGTTTACGGGCAATCACTAAATTATTTACCCGCTTCACTTGCTGTAGTTATGCTATTTCAATTCACTTGGATCGGTTTATTTTTGGACTGTGCGCTAAAAAAACGCATGCCCACACGCACGGAGCTTGTATCACTACTATTTTTATTTTCAGGTACAATACTTGCCGCAGGTGTATTAGATGTTGATTTAAGTGGCATCGCATGGCAAGGTTGGGCATTTGGCTTAGCAGCAGCTTGTAGCTTCGCATGCTTCGTACAATTTAACTCGCGCCCCGCTGAAGGTATTACGACAACAGCACGCGTAATGGTTATGTCACTCGTTGCCCTAACGCTCATTAGTATTTTCTTAACACCCGAAATCGCTTGGAATGGCCGATTATTTGGCGATGGCCTTTGGGTATACGGTGTAGCACTTGGTGTGCTCGGTATTTTATTACCGATTTATTTATTCTCAATTGCTGTACCGAAAGTTGGTGGCGCCTTAGCCTCGATTTTAAGCGCGATGGAATTACCTGTTGCCATTACCGTTTCCGTTTTAGTGCTAAATGAAGCCATTACTGTACTACAAATTTTCGGTATTGTTATTGTACTTATCGGTATGATGTTGCCAACATTATTATCACTACGCAAACAACAGCGTGCGCAACCACAATAGGTTATTATGACTATGCTATTTTATTGGCATAGTCATTTTTATTTATATAAAAACGCTTTCAAATTATCACTTTTATATTATACTAAGAGAAAGGAAATGTATTTTAAACGTTATTTTTGTATATTAAACGTTATTTTTCTCTTTAAAACTTAAAAAGGAGTGGTTTTATGAGGCATTCAGTACGCAATAAATTAGTCAGCTTAGCTTTTATTGTAATCGTGATTCCTACATTACTCATTGGCTTCGTCAACTACGTCGTTGCCAAACAAGAACTTGATAATGTAGGACGCTTAGGTTTGCAAAACGGCGTAGCGAGCATCGTTCAACTTATTGATTCCACTAATCAGCAAGTCGTAAATAGTGATCTGACACTAGAAGAAGCGCAAGAATACGTCCGAACCCAAATGATTGGTCCAAAAAACGCCGAAGGCAAGCGGGCAATTCAAAACCCCGTCACATATGGCGAACATTTTTATTTCTACGCCGTTGAAGATAACGGGCTAGCTGTAGCACACCCTGTAATTGAAGGTCAAGATACGCTTAACTTAACGACAGATGATGGTCGTTATTTCATGCAAGAAATTATTGCCAAAGCTAAATCAGGTGGTGGTTTTGTACAATATGACTGGCCTCTTCCTAATGATGAAACAACAAAAGCACCAAAAGTTACTTATGCCATGGAAGATCCTACTTGGGGCTGGATTATTGCAGCCGGTACATACGAAATGGACTTTAATGCCGGTGCTAATACCGTACTACGCTATGCACTCATCGTCACACTTATCGCTGTGGCAATTGGTATTTCATTATTTTGGTTCTTCTCTGGACGCATGACAAGTTATATTCGCCGAATTATGGTTATGACATCAGATATTGCTAAAGGTAAACTTACAGGTGAAGATATTCCTTTGTTAGCTAAAGACGAACTAGGCACATTAGCCGAAAATGTTAACAATATGAAAGCAAGTCTTAATGAAATGGTAGGTCATACACGTGATTCTTCCTTTAAAATGCGCGAATCTTCAGAAACTTTGAGTGCCATTACTCAACAAACGACAGCTTCTGCAGATGAAATTCACTTAGCAATTTCTGCAATTTCACAAGGTGCTGTTACACAAGCAGAAGAAGCAGAAGAAGCTATCACTAAAGTAGAAGCACTATCATCATTAATTGCTACAACGACTACTGCCTATAATGAAATTACGGACACAATGGGCGCCATTACAGCTTCTAAAATTAATGGCGAACAAAAAGTAGAAGAGTTACAGCAAGGTTCGGCATCATTTAGCCAAGTCATTAATGAATTGCGTACTAATTTTTCAGGGTTAACTAAGCAAATGCAGGAAATCCAAACGATTGTCCAAACCATCACTTCGATTTCAGAACAAACCAACCTACTTGCTCTAAACGCTAGTATTGAAGCAGCACGTGCGGGTGAACACGGTAAAGGTTTTGCCGTAGTCGCAGAGGAAGTACGAAAATTAGCTGAACAAACGAATGATGCAACCAATCATGTACGTAATGTATTAAGTAGAATTGAAGCAGATACTATAAATGCTAACGCTAAAATGACACATACTTTATCGCTGTCTTCGTCACAAGTACTAGCCATCGATGAAGTACAAAATGCTTTTACCCATTTATCACTAGCAATTGAGAGCATAAGCTTACATTTAAACGCTCTCGATACTAGCATGCAACAAATGAGTACAAATCGCCTTATTGTCGTCAAAGCAATTAATGAAATTTCAACTGTCGCGACAGAATCTGCTGCAGCCACAGAAGAAATCAATGCTTCTATCGATGAACAAAAAATTGCGGTTACTTCCATTATGAATTCCTCTCTACAACTGCATACAGAAGCAGAGCGCATGCACGAACTTGTAGAGCGATTTACGTAAAAAAAGAGCTATGCAAAAGCCATTTGGGCTTTTAGCATAGCTCTCTTACTGTAAATAGTGCATGATGATTTAACGGCTCTTTACGACTAAGTTCATCGCCTCTTGAATCATTTCATTCACTTTATCATCGTCGCCTTCTGCGTTGCGTACACATTCTAGTAAGTTTTCACTCACAATGACTCCTACAGTTCGATCAACTGCTGAACGAACCGCAGATAACTGAGTAATAACAGATTTGCAATCTTTGCCTTCCTCCATCATTTTTAAAATACCCCGCAACTGGCCTTCCATACGCTTTACGCGATTTTTAACTTGTGTATCATATTCGTGTGCCATACGACTCGCCCCCTACTCTTTACTAGTAGTATAGCATGTTACGAATACCAAGTTAATAACTCAGAAATTATTTTTTCCAACCCTCAACCGTATCTTTATTAGCATCTATCCATTCGCGCGCTGCATCTTTCGGGTCAGTACCTTCTGAAATAGCACGCATTACAGCCTCACTATCTTCAGATGTCCAGTAAAAGTTATCGAGTAATGCAAAAGCTTCCGGTTTATCTTTATCTAAACCTAAACGGGTAACCGTATGAATCGACTCGGTCTCTCCATAAGCTTTTTTAGGATCATCTAAATATTTTAAGTCATATTTCGCAAACTTCCAGTGTGGTGACCAACCGACAACAACAATGTCTTCATTGTTTTCGTACGCTTGACCTAAAGCTACAGTCATCGCACCTGATGATGAAGCTGCTACATTCCAATCCGCTAAATTAGGATAGTCTTCTGCTAAGTTTTCTGTAATCTCCATTGTATTAGCACCTGGCTCAATACCCGTAATCGTTTTATTCGCTTCATCTTTTAAATCTGCAATTGAATCGACATCCATATACTGAGGTACAACAAGTCCTACACGCGCACCTTCTAGGTTAGGGCCTAGCTCCATGACATCATCTTGATATTGTTCCATTTTTGGCGCATGCATTTTAGGTAACCATGCCGCTACCATTGCATCTGCTTCGCCTTTAGCAATTGATTCCCACATAACACCATTATCAAGAGGCGTTAATGTTACATTATAACCCATATCTTCTAATACCGTACCGACAACATTTGTTGAAGCTACTTCTGTATCCCACTCAACATACACTAAGTTAATATCTTTTTCATTGTCCCCTGTGGCTTGATTGTCTTCTTTATCTCCGCAAGCTGCAAGCACTAAACTAGTAGCTAAAGCGGCTCCTACTACTGTTAATTTTTTCAATTCATTTTCCTCCTATAAAAAAAGCAGAAGAAAACAATGTTTTCTCCCGCCTTTTGTGTTTTTGTAAGACGGTCTTACTTCACTTGCTTAGTCCACGCGTCTACCTTATCTTTATTTGCTTCAATCCAGTCGCGTGCTGCTTGTTTTGGGTCCTTACCATCTGTTACCTCTAGCATTACAGACTCTACATCATCTGAAGTCCATTCAAATGCATCGAGTACTGCATAGGCATCTGGCATATCTTTATCCAAATCTTTGCGTGTAAACGTATTAATCGTTTCTTCGCCACCAAATACACCTTTAGGGTCATCTAAATACTTTAAGTCATATTTCGTAAACTTCCAGTGTGGCGACCAGCCTGTAATGATAATCTCATCTTCACCAGCAATCGCTTGCTCTAGCGCTACTGTCATTGCGCCTGATGATGACGTTTGTACTGACCAATCTTTCAAGTTATCGTAAGCTTCTAACGCTTCTTCAGATGCCGCAACGACACCAGCGCCTGGTTCAATACCTGTAATCGTTTTGCCCGCTTGATCTTTTAAGTCTTCAATCGAATCAACTTGCATATACGCTGGTACTACGAAACCAATTTTTGCACCTTCAAGATTCGGTCCTAACTCTACAATATCTTCTTTATATTTATCATATTGCGCTGCATGCGTATGTGGTAACCATGCCGCTACCATTGCATCTGCTTCACCATTTGCTACAGCTTCCCACATAATCGCATTATCAAGTGGTGTCAATGTTACGTTATAACCTAAATCTTCTAAAATAGTTCCTACAACATTTGTCGATGCAATTTCGGTATCCCATTCTACGTAAGCTAAATTAATATCTTTCTTCTCTTCCTTATTACCTTGTACATCTTGCTCTTTCGATGTTTCTTCTTTATCGCCACATGCTGCTAATGCCAAGCTAGCAGCTATAGCTAAACCTGTTATTTTAAATTTGTTATTCAAAAAAGTTCCCCCTCAATTATTGCTTTTTACGATCTAAACTTTGTGTTAAGCGGTCTAAAATAATTGCTAAAATTACGAGTGAAATACCCGCAACGAAGCCTGTACCTGCTTGTGCACGTTGAAGTGCTGATAATACGTTTCGACCTAATCCGTCAGCACCAATCATCGAAGCTGTAACAACCATCGATAGTGCTAACATTACCGTTTGGTTAATACCGGCCATAATCGTCGATTTTGCTAATGGCAACTCCACTTTAAAGAGCTTTTGCGTTCCTGTACTACCATACGAATCAGCAGCTTCTACTAATTCATGTGGCACTTGTCGAATACCTAAGTTTGTCATACGTACCGTTGGTGGCAACGCAAATATAATCGATGCAAATACACCCGGTACTAAACCGATACCGAAAAATGCAACAGCTGGTATTAAATAAACGAACGCTGGCATCGTCTGCATGAAATCAAGTGTTGGCT
Source organism: Metalysinibacillus jejuensis (assembly GCF_003057615.1). Lineage (GTDB taxonomy): Bacteria > Bacillota > Bacilli > Bacillales_A > Planococcaceae > Metalysinibacillus > Metalysinibacillus jejuensis. The sequence continues at coordinate 26,113 of NZ_QAFW01000024.1, read as the reverse complement.
TAATAATTTTTTCTGCCGTTTCACTTTTAGCCATTAAAATACCAGTAGGAATCCCGATAATGATGGATAAAATACTCGCATATAATATTAAATTAAACGTATCCATTAATTGAGGCCATAAGCCTTGGTTATAAACGAGTAACAGACCGACTAATGTAAAGGTTGGTAAACCAAGCTTTTTGCGTGATGCAAAGAAAGCGAGCAACACCATTAGTAAGATAAAGACGACAGGTGGAATAGCCATCAGTAAGTCAGACGTCGATTCCATTAACCACTTTCCGTTAATTTTAATGAAATCAAAGCCTGTACGGAAAGTAGTTGTCAGCCACTTCATAGCATCGTCTACCCATTCAGCTAAAGGTATTTTAGGTAAGGTGTCTAATATACTACTCATGACTCCACCTCCTCTGTCTTAGCTAATGCTTCAATAACTACTCCGCGAATAATAACACCGAGTAATCGCTTGCCTTCTACTACAGCAACTGGTGTACGGGCATCATAGATAACATTAAAGACGTCTTGGATAAGCGTATCTTTTGCAACTGTTTCAATATCGGTATGCAAATACGTACGCAAATCTTTTTGTCCTTGTTTCACAGCTTCACGCGCATCATCTGCTGTAATATAGCCTTGTAAGTTACGGTGACGATCCACCGCAATGAGTAAACTTACCTCTTCTTCACGCATGCGCTGTAAAGCAACTTTTGGTCCGTCTAATTCAATATTAATAGAGATTGGGCGCACCATAATATTTTCAGCTGTTAACACGCGTGAGCGGTCAACATCTTCTACGAAGCTACGCACATAATCATTCGCTGGGTTCGTTAAAATATCTTCCCCTGTACCAATTTGAATGATTTGACCATCTTTCATTAAGGCGATGTGGTCTCCAATACGAAGCGCTTCATTTAAATCATGGGTAATAAAAATAATCGTTTTTTGAACATTATCTTGAAGTTCTAACAATTCATCTTGCATTTCTTTACGAATAAGTGGATCTAATGCCGAAAAGGCTTCATCCATTAATAAAATTTGTGGGTCATTCGCTAATGCACGCGCTAAACCTACACGTTGTTGCATACCGCCTGACAATTGATTAGGATATTGATCTTTATAAGCGAGTAAGCCGGCATTTTCTAAGGCCTTTTCAGCTTTTTCGCGACGTTCTGCTTTTGGCATGCCGCGTACTTCTAAGCCGTACTCTGTATTTTGTAATAAGGTTCTTTGAGGAAATAACCCGAAGTTTTGAAACACCATGCTCATTTGCTCACGGCGTACTTTTTGCAAGGCTTCTTTATTCATCGTGGAAATATTAGCACCATCGATAAATATATTGCCACTCGTCGGTTCAATCAGTCGGTTTAATAAGCGCACCAATGTCGACTTACCACTACCTGATAGCCCCATAATGACGAAAATTTCGCCTTCATTAACTGTGAAGCTTGTATCATATACACCGACAGTTGCACCGGTTTCTTTTAAAATTTCTGTTTTGCTTTTCTCTTGTTTTACTAAAGCTAAGGCTTCTTTTACATTTTTGCCAAAGATTTTAGAAACATTTTCTACGCGTATCTTCTCCAAAAACGATACTCCCCTCTACTACTACTTTTATTAAATAAGTCATTAAACGATTCAATTTATTTGTTATTACAGCAAAATTCAAACAAAGTTTTGGTAATCACAAAGTAACAACCTTACAATAACAAAGAGTTGTTACTTATGTCAATTTATAAACTCCCTCTATTTACCTAATAAAAAACCCTCATGCTAGACAGCATAAGGGCGTAAGGGTTTACATTAGTTTTTATATAAAAAGTTTTTAACACGTTCAAAACAGGATTCATTGCCAATAAAATATATCGTATCACCTGCATGAAATGTGGCATAAGGCCCTGGTGATAATAAGAGTTCTTGCTCACTTTTAATACCTACAATGGTAGCGGATGTATTATGCCAAAAGTTTAACGTTTGTAAACTTTCGCCACAGTGGGCCGCTTCTTCTGTAATAATGATTTGAAACGGTACGAACGGATTAATTGCTTTAAAACGATCCGTCCGCTCAATGAGTTGTGTTAGTGTATTTTCTAAGGTAGTCAATTCTTCACGCTGACGCACTACACTTGCTAATAAATCACTTTGCAATTCTTGTACGGATTGAACGTCGCTATATTGGTGAATAAAAGCAGCAGCTTTTTCCGTCGATGTAATAACAACGCCACTGCCTTTTGTAGCTTGGACAATTTCTAAATCCTGCAATACAGCTACTGCTCTTCTTGCGGTTTCTGCAGACACACCATACTGACTCGCTAATGACGAACGCGCGTAAATTTTCTCGCCCACAATGTAACGTCCTTCCACAATTTTTGTGGCGATATCAGCCGCAATCTTCTGATACTTAGGTTGGCGAACAGCCATGCGCTTTTTTTCTACTACCATCTGATTACCCTTCTTTCATTTTCCTATAATAAGCTTTTTCATTCGTACCTATCATACGATATTTAGTTGTATTAACCTATAATGTTGACGTTTTTTGACGATAATACGTGTAAGTATTTCATTTTTTTACAATACTTTTATACATATAGAGAAAGGGGGCTCCCTCCATTATGATTCATGCACATATTATGAAAGAACAATGCTATAAGCTTCATGTTTTGCAATTCCATACGTTAGCGCATAACTATGAAGTAGCTTATACAAATGCCAACACTAAGCCTAAAGTAACGTTGCAACATGCATTATTAGCTGTAGAAGAAATCGTACGTCAAGTATATGAAGCAGAAATGCAAACTTCACCACATCATTTATCACCACGTGTACTACTCACGACTAAAGCTTTTGTTGCTAAAATCCACCCGAGACGTATCCATCTATTAATGAATCTCGTTTGGAAAATGACGAATCAGTCTGCTAATGATATCGTTACTGCTAAGTCCGCACGTATCGTCATTGACTACTTAGCCGATATTATTGAGTGGTACATTCAGCGTTTTGACGCTAACTACCAGTCTCAAACGACAGCGCCACCTGATGAAGTTATTACACCACTTAACCCCTTCGACTTATCTCCCGCTGAAGACTATAAAGCTGCAGCACAGTGGTTTGAACGTGCTGCCAATCAAGGCTATGCTAGCGCACAATACAATCTAGGCGTGCTTTATGAAGCGGGTGTCGGTGTTAAACAAGATATTAATAAGGCCATTCACTATTACCAATTAGCCGCTAAACAAGAAAATGCTCATGCACTTTTTAGTTTGGGGCTATTAGCACATGTTGGTAAATTTGTCCCTCAAGACTATGAAAAAGCTATGAAATATTATGAACATTCCGCTACACTGGGTAATAGCGACGCCATGTACCATATTGGTGTACTTTACAATCAAGGTCTAGGCCGTAATATCGACTTTACGGAAGCACGCTATTGGTTTAAAGAAGCGGCAGAGCGAGGCAACACGAGCGCACAAAATAATTTAGGTTTCCTTTACTACAATGGTAATGGCGTGGAAAAAGACTATAGTAAGGCCATCCAATGGTTTGAACGTGCTGCACTAGCAGGAGACGCTAGTGCGCAGTACAATCTCGGCTTTTTATATCGTAAAGGGCAAGCCATTGCTCAAAACAATAGTAAAGCAGCTCATTGGTTTACAAAAGCTGCACTACAAGACCATGCAAACGCTCAATTTCAGCTAGCTTTATTGTATCAATTAGGACAAGGTGTCGAGAAAGATATGGATGAGTGTATGAAGTGGCTAAAACTGGCAGCAACGGAAGATCATATGAATGCACAATTTACGCTCGGCATGCTTTATCGCCAACAAGGAGACTATATTCAAGCTGCACAGTGGTTAACGTGGGCAGCTGAAAAAGGGCATCTTCCTGCAATGTATGAACTCGGGCTACTTTATTTGTACAACGATCCTAATATCGAAAAAGCACTAGTGCATTTAACAGCAGCAGCTTCTCAAAATAATGCAAATGCCCAAGTAACGTTAGCTAAAATGTACTTGCACGGACAAGGTGTCGAAAAAGACCAAGCGACAGCCAAACAGTGGCTTGAAAAAGCGGCAGCACAACAACAACCAGAAGCAGCATTAGAACTCGCTTACTTATATCGGGAATTACACGATTACCAACAAGCACTTTACTTCTTCACGAAAAGCGCTGAACAAAACCAAGTACAAGCCCAGTATGAGCTTGGCAACCTTTATGATAAAGGTATTGGAGTAGACCAAAACTACGAAGAAGCAGCTAAGTGGATTAGCCAAGCCGCGAACGCTGGTCATATTAAAGCTCAATTTCAACTTGGTCAAATGTATTATTTAGGGCAAGGTGTAAAGAAGGATGCCAAACAAGCAGCTAAGTATTATAGATTAGCTGCAAACCATGGACATAGTAAAGCACAATACCAACTCGGTATGCTGTACAAAAAAGGTATTGGCGTAGCGCAAGATTATACCGAGGCAACCCGTTGGCTAAAAGTATCATTGAACTAGGGGTTGACAACCTTTTATAAATGAAATATCATAATCCGTATACAAATACTTTGTTTTAAAGTAGCTCACTAGAAAACTAGAGGCCGCTTAATTTAGAGGAGTTTCCATTCCTGTAAATTAAGCGGTCTTTTTTTATAAGTTAAATCCATACTTAAAAACTAGGAATTTGGAGGTAATAAGGATGAGGTGGCAAGTATTCATTATTTTAAGTTTAAGCCTACTGGTGCTCGCCAGTTGCGGTACAAAACCAAGAGAACTATTAAATGTTTCTTATGATCCGACAAGGGAACTCTATCAAGAATTTAATGTAGCGTTTCAGCAACACTGGCTACAAACCCATAATGAAGAAGTTATCATCCGGCAATCTCACGGAAGTTCAGGTAGTCAAGCTAGGGCTATTATCGACGGCTTACCAGCTGATGTAGCAACGCTGGCCTTAGCGTATGATATCGATGCCATTGCAGCTAAAGAAATTATCGCAACGGATTGGTTAACACAACGACCAAATAACTCCTCCCCTTATACGTCCACTATTGTTTTTCTGGTGAGAAAGGGAAATCCTAAACAGATTACAGATTGGGATGATTTAATTCGTGAGGATGTGAGCGTTATTACACCTAACCCGAAAACTTCAGGAGGTGCTCGTTGGAACTACTTAGCAGCGCTCGGTTACGCACAAAATACGTACGCTACTGAACAACAAGTTACCGACTTCGTACATAAGCTGTATCGCAATGTCGCCGTTCTTGATACAGGTGCACGTGCTTCAACGACAACATTTGCCGAAAAAGGGATTGGTGATGTCCTAATCACATGGGAAAACGAAGCGCTTTTAGCTATTAAGCAATTACAGGCTAATGATTTTACACTTGTCACACCATCTCAAAGTATTTTAGCCGAACCTTCCGTCGCTGTAGTGGACCGTACTGTAGACGAACACGACACGCGCGAGCTAGCAGAAGCGTATATTAGCTATTTGTATAGCGAAGTGGGGCAAGATTTAGCTGCTAAACATTTTTATCGCCCCCGTGATGAAAAAATTGCTGAGCGTTACCGTGAGCAATTCCCCCCGCTCACATTATTTACAGTAGAACAATTAGGTGGCTGGCAAAGTCTTCAGCGCATTCACTTTAGTGATGGTGGAAAGTTTGATCAAATTTATACAGGAGGCACAAAATGAAAAAAAACATACTTCCTGGATTCGGTATAACGATGGGCATTACAACACTTTATGTAAGTTTATTTGTGCTCGTGCCTATTTCGTTACTGCTCATTAAAACAGCTTCTCTTAGCTTAGATGAATTTATTACGATTGTGACAAATGAGCGTGTGATGCATGCGTATAAAGTTTCGCTAACGACCGCTTTTATTGCCGCTTTCCTTAACGCCATTTTTGGGTTACTTCTCGCTTGGGTACTCGTACGCTATCGCTTTCCGGGAAGGCGTATTATTGACGGACTGATTGATTTACCCTTCGCACTCCCAACAGCAGTAGCAGGAATGACACTAGCTGCACTCTATGGCCCTGAAGGGTGGTTCGGACAATTTTTCCAAAAGCTTGGTATCCCTATCGCTTATACTTCTAGCGGTATTGTTATCGCACTTATGTTTATCGGGCTACCGTTTGTCGTTCGTATGGTCCAACCCGTATTAGAGAATCTACCAAAAGAAACCGAAGAGGCGGCAACTAGCTTGGGCGCCAGCCGCTTTCAAACCTTTCATAAAGTCATTTTCCCTGAGATTGTACCTGCATTGCTTGCCGGATTTTCGCTCGCTTTAGCACGTGGCTTAGGTGAATACGGCTCTGTCGTTTTTATCGCTGGCAATATGCCTATGAAAACGGAAGTGGCACCGCTGCTCATTATGTCCAAACTTGAACAGTTTGATTATGCCGGTGCTACAGCGATTGGCGTTGTAATGCTATTGCTATCCTTCACTTTTTTAATCATTATTAACATCTTACAAAAATGGCATCGTAAACACGAATTGCGTTAAAAGGAGGCATACTATGCGTGAACATAAAGGGATAAAATTAGCACTCATTTTTACTATGTATGGCTATATCATCTTATTTTTGCTCGTTCCTTTATTATTTATTTTCACAAAAGCACTCGAACAAGGAGTAGCCGTTTACCTTGCTGCAATTTTAGATGAGGAAGCACGATCGGCCATTCGCCTAACATTGCTCGTCACAGCTATTACGGTACCGCTGAATACACTCTTTGGTATATCAGCTGCGTGGGCAATTACGAAATTTGATTTTAAAGGTAAGCAACTTTTACTCTCTCTCATTGAATTACCTTTTGCTGTATCTCCTGTCATTGCAGGCTTGATGTTTATTTTATTTTTCAGCCCTAGCGGTGTATTGGGTACTGTTATTACTGACTTCGGTCTACGTATTATTTTTTCTGTTCCTGGCATTGTTTTAGCAACGATGTTTGTCACGCTTCCTTTTGTAGCAAGAGAGCTTATTCCAGTAATGGAAGCCCAAGGGCGCGCTGAGGAAGAAGCAGCAATCTCACTCGGTGCTAACGGCTTTCAAATGTTTAAAAGAGTAACGCTACCTGCTATTAAATGGGGATTATTATACGGCGTTATTTTATGTAGTGCACGTGCCGTCGGTGAGTTTGGTGCAGTATCAATCGTTTCTGGACGCATTCGCGGCATGACAAATACGATGCCACTGCATATCGAAATTTTATACAATGAATACCAGTTTGCTGCCGCTTTTGCCGTAGCTTCCTTAATGTCTTTACTTGCTGTTATTACATTATTCATAAAAGTATGGATTGAACATCGCACCCATACGTCAACGAGGTGATTAATATGACGATAGAAATTCAGAATATTTCGAAAAAATATGGTAATTTTCAAGCGCTTCACGATATTAACCTGCACATACCGAGTGGTGAACTCGTAGCCTTACTAGGTCCTTCTGGCTCTGGTAAAACAACACTTTTACGCATGATAGCAGGCTTAGAAAGCGTAGAAGACGGCATCATTTTAGTGGATAACGAAAATGTAGCAAGCTTGCATATTAATCAGCGCGACGTCGGATTTGTTTTTCAACATTATGCACTATTTAAACACTTAACGGTCTTTGACAATATTGCTTTCGGTTTGCAAGTACGTCCTAAACATAAACGGCCTTCAGCTCAAACAATCGCTGCTAAAGTTGATGAATTATTAGCGCTCGTTAAACTTGAAGGGTTTGCTAAACGCTATCCTGCTCAATTATCAGGTGGCCAACGTCAACGTGTCGCGCTGGCTCGCGCCTTAGCAGTCGAACCTAAAATTTTGTTATTGGATGAACCTTTTGGGGCGCTAGATGCTAAAGTACGCAAAGAATTGAGACGCTGGCTACGCAAATTACATAACGACATTCACGTTACGACATTATTCGTTACACATGACCAAGAAGAAGCGCTAGATGTAGCAGATCGTATTGTCATTATGAATAAAGGAAAAGTTGAACAAGTGGGAGCACCTGCTGAAGTGTATGAATCCCCTGTCAGCCCTTTTGTATATGACTTTTTAGGCAATGTTAACCTTTTTAGAGGTAGGGTTATCGATGGGCAATTTAGCTTTAGTAACCAAGCCGAAACGACCAATGAAGCAGTTGGCTATGTGCGGCCACATCACATAAAAATCGAACGTGAAAAAACGAGTGATGCGGTCATTTCTGCTACTATCACGTTTATTCATACGATTGGCCCTATTTGGCATATCGAAATGCGGCGGGATGATGATACGTATATCGAAGTTGAATTAAATAAAGAAGAGTTTTTATTACTCAATCTACAAGTAGGAGAAAACGTGTATGTGAGCCCTAAAGAAATGAAAGTATTTATCCCAGAAGACTTCAGCATTTAAAGGAGGAATTGTATGTTAACGTATGACACTTGGCCAGGCCAACAGCCTAATTTCGCTATAGACAACGAAGATAAAGGTGCATTAGCTGTTTTACGATGGAGTTATGAACAGTATAAAGAAGACCTTGTATATGCTTGTAGTTTCGGTATTGAAGGTATCGTACTTATTGATTTAATCGCTAAAGTACAGCCCAATGCTCGCATTATTTTTTTAGATACGAATGTACATTTTAAAGAGACTTATGAAACGATTGACCGCGTACAGAAAAAATATCCGCTACTGCGTATTGAACGTAAGCAACCTGCACTGACATTAGCACAGCAAGCCGAAAAATACGGTGATAAACTTTGGGAACGTGAGCCAAATACGTGCTGTAATTTACGTAAAATCGAGCCGCTTCAACAAGAGTTAAACAATACGACCGCTTGGCTTTCTGGCTTGCGCCGTGAACAATCTGAAACGCGTAAAAACACCAATTTTATTAATCAAGATCATCGTTTTAAAGCGATTAAAATATGCCCTCTTATCCACTGGACGTGGAAAGATATTTGGCGCTACGTTACAAAGCACGAACTTACGTACAATGTTTTGCATGACCAAGGCTATCCGAGTATCGGTTGTGCACATTGTACTAAACCCGCTTTCACAGCAGAAGACTTGCGCGCTGGGCGTTGGCAAGGTAGCGGTAAAACAGAATGTGGACTACACACATAAAGGAGTATTAACTATGACGAAACTTTCTCATCTTGATCAACTAGAAGCAGAAGCCATTTATATTATTAGGGAAGTCGCAGCTTTATGCGAAAACCCTGTAATGTTATATTCTATCGGTAAAGATAGCTCTGTGATGCTTCATCTTGCTTTAAAAGCTTTTTACCCTGAAAACCCCCCCTTCCCTTTCTTGCATATTGATACGACTTGGAAATTTAAAGAAATGATTGAGTTTCGTGATCGACGCGCGAAAGAATTAGGTATTGAAATGCTTGTTCATCGCAATGAAGATGGCGTTACTCAAGGGATTAACCCTTTTGATCACGGTGCGAGTTACACGGATATTATGAAAACAGAAGCACTAAAACAAGGGCTTGATAAATACGGTTTTACTGCAGCTTTTGGAGGTGGTCGACGCGATGAAGAAAAGTCGCGTGCTAAGGAGCGCATCTTCTCTTTCCGCAATCAACAGCACGCTTGGGACCCTAAAAATCAACGCCCTGAAATGTGGAAACTTTATAATACTTTGGTGCATAAAGGTGAGAGCATGCGTGTCTTTCCTCTATCAAACTGGACAGAAAAAGACATTTGGCAATATATTCACCGTGAAAAAATTGATATTGTGCCACTCTATTTCGCCAAAGAACGTCCTGTCGTTTACCGTGATGGCAATTATGTACTTGTCGATGATGACCGCTTCCGCCTAGAACCAAGTGATCAAATCGAACATAAAATGGTACGCTTCCGCACGCTTGGCTGTTACCCATTAACAGGTGGATTATTATCAGAAGCTACTACGTTAGAAGAAATCATTGAGGAAACACTAGGCGCCGTCACTTCTGAACGTACGACACGCGTAATTGACCAAGAAGCTGTGGGAAGTATGGAACGTCGTAAACGAGAGGGGTATTTCTAATGAAAAAATTACTACGCTTTATTACATGCGGCAATGTAGATGATGGTAAGTCTACTTTAATCGGCCATTTATTATATGAATCTAAGCTGTTATTTGCTGACCAAGAAAAAGCACTGGAGCTGGATAGTAAAGTTGGTAGCCGCGGCGGTGAAATTGATTATGCCCTTTTATTGGATGGGTTATTAGCTGAACGTGAACAGGGCATTACAATTGACGTAGCCTACCGCTATTTTACGACAGATGAGCGTTCATTTATTGTTGCAGATACACCAGGGCATGAAGAATATACGCGCAACATGGCCGTCGGCGCTTCCTTCGCCGAATTAGCAATTTTACTCGTAGACGCTACAAAGGGGATTACTGTGCAAACGAAACGACACGCTCGCATTTGTGCATTGATGGGCATTCGTCATATCGTAGTTGCCGTTAATAAGATGGACTTAGTCAATTTTGAACAGCAGCGCTTTGAAGCGATTAAACGTGACTTCTTAACGCTCGCTACAACATTGGATTTTAGCACCATTCAAGTAATTCCTGTATCCGCAACAAACGGTGACAATATTATTACTGCTTCTGCCGCTACACCTTGGTATGAAGAACTAGCGCTCCTGCCCTATTTAGAAGCGATTAATGTAGAAGAAGACGCATTAGCAACGTTTACCTTACCTATTCAGCGCGTTAGTCGCCCTAATCAAGATTTTCGCGGATTCCAAGGGCAAATTGAATCAGGTCGTATTGCAGTAGGCGATGAAATCATTGCCTTACCGAGCAACGAACGGGCAATTGTAAAACAAATTTTAGTCACTGATCGCACTGAGCAAGAAGCTGTCGCAGGACAACCTGTTACTGTACAACTTTCTAAAGAAGTAGATGTCTCGCGTGGCTGTGTACTAACGACAGATACGACATTAACGACTGCTCAAAAATTCACTGCTCACGTTTTAGTATTGGATACGGAACCACTCGTTATTGGCAAAAATTATTTATGTAAAATTGGAACGCAAACTATCGCCGGTGTTATTACAGCAATTACTCATAAAATTAATATCGAAAATGGCGACTTAGTCGCTGCAGAAAGCTTACAAAAAAATGAGTTAGCCGAATGTACGATTGCATTAGCTGAACCTGTTATTATGAGTACGTTTAACACGCATCATACACTTGGTAGCTTTATTTTAATCGACCGTCTCACTCATATGACTGCCGCATGTGGTGTCATTCAAAACTTAGAACAAACCACTTCTATTTTCGCTCAGCAAACTACGGTGACGGCCGCTATTCGCGAGGCTCAAAAGCAACAGCGAGCACTTACGTTATGGTTTACAGGCTTATCAGGTGCTGGTAAATCTACACTTGCGAACGAAGTAGAAAAACGCCTTGTTTTATTAGGTCACCATACGATGTTATTAGACGGTGATAATTTACGTTTAGGCTTAAATAAAAATTTAGCTTTTGATGAAGCAAGTCGGAGCGAAAATAACCGTCGCATTGCAGAAGTAGCCAAGTTATTAAATGAAGCGGGCTTAATTACACTTGCAGCCTGCATCTCACCGCTCGAGCAAGACCGTAAACAAGCACAAAACATTATTGGCGAGGCTTACATCGAAATCTTTATTAGCACGCCTCTTACTACGTGCGAATCACGCGACACAAAAGGCTTATATGCTAAAGCACGCCAGCAAGAAATCGAAGCATTCACCGGCATTTCTAGCCCTTATGAAACACCTAAAAAACCACATATTATTGTAGATACGACAAGTTTATCTATCGAACAAGCAACCGATAAAATTATGCGTGCGTTAGCAAGTTATTTATAATCATTTCACTACAAGAAGTGAGAACAAAAAGCAAAAATGTTAGACCAAGATAATTGGCCTAACATTTTTTGATTATTAAAGATATATATGATGTTTTAGAATAAAAAACCAATATTCCCCACTACAACCGAGTAATCTCTCAGCTGCTTTGTTACTTTACAATATGATAGGGATTTTTTAAAGAAGGCTTATTATAACGTAATTCTTCACCTGTCGTATAATCCATAACCTGATGCCCACTATAGCGCACAATGGCATGTGCAGCAGCTGTATCCCATTCCATGCAATCTCCAAGACGCGGATAACAATAAGCTGAGCCTTCCGCGACAGCACACATCTTTAATGAACTTCCTAACCGTTGAATCACAGTAATACCTTGCTGTTGTAAATAAGCAAGCGTTTCTTTTGACGCGTGCGACCGACTAATTACAGCCGTATGATTAGAGGCTGTAACATGAGCTAATGGCTTTGCTTGCCCGTTTGTTACTTTATAAGCACCTTGCTCAGATGCATAATATAATACGTCATTAGCTGGCGCATAAACGACACCTAACACGGGCATATTGTGTTCGATTAATGCAATATTTACTGTAAATTCTCCATTTTTAGCGATAAATTCTTTCGTGCCATCTAACGGATCTACAAGCCAAAACTGCTGCCATTGTTTGCGTTCCTCATAAGGGGCAATGGCTCCCTCTTCACTAATAATAGGAATCGTCGGCGTAAGTTTTGTTAATGCATCGGTAATTACCTTATGCGCTACTTGATCAGCAAGCGTAACAGGAGACAAGTCGTTTTTATAGGTAATCTCAACGGGCGCTTGATAAATTTTAATAATCGCCGCTCCTGCTTGTTTAGCAATCGCGATTACTTGTTCAATCATAATTTTTCCTCCACTAATTCTATAAAGCTTGATACACTTCGAATATTTTTCATTACTGGTGAATAAACGTATGATAATACGCGGGTAAATCGCTCTGCTACTGGCACAATGACGACATCCCCAAATTTTACATCTCGCATTACCGTATAGCGCGAAATAAGTGAAATGCCAACATTATTCATCACGGCTTCTTTCACGCCTTGATTACTACTAATTGTTACGATAGCTCTTGTTTTAATAGCATGTGTGCGCAAAAAATGTTGTAAATTTTCGCGCGTGCCTGAACCTAGCTCTCGCGACAGCCATACTTCATTTTGTAAATCACTCATCTGCACATCTTTTTTATGAGCTAATGCATGTGTAGGGCTCACAATAATAACGAGTTCATCTTCCATAAAAGGCATTAATAAAAGCTCTTTCTCATTAGTCGTGCCTTCAATTAACCCAATATCTACTTGTAAATGTTTAACTTGCTTTACGATTTCTTCTGTATTACCAATCGTAACATCTAAATTTAGTTGGGGGTACTCCATGCAAATATCCCCTAAAATCATCGGCAAAATATATTCCCCAATCGTAAAGCTAGCCCCAATTTTCAATTCACCTTGAACGGCATCATGACAAGCTAAAATATCACTTTTTGTTTGTGCAATAAGTTGCTGGATTTGTTTGGCTCGCTCTAACAATAGCTCACCCGTTGGCGTTACACTCACTTGCTTAGACGAACGCTGAATGAGTTGTGACTGAAATTCTTGCTCTAAATTTTTCAAATGAAGACTGACTGTAGGTTGCGACATAGTTAATGCTTCTGCTGTTTTCGTAAAATTTTTCAACTCACATAATTTTGTAAAGGTCACTAATTCTTCGACATTCATACGAGCCCTCCTCAATGATTAGCTTTTGTAATTAATGCTATTACTAATCTTTATTTCCTTAATCACGTAATTTTTAGTAGAGTATAACACATAGCAAAATTAAAACCTAGTTAATTTATATGTTTTATTACTTATGAAGGAGAATGTGTATGAGTAAAGTTTATATCGTAGGCGCTGGGCCAGGAGATGAGGAGCTAATTACTTTAAAAGGGCTACGTTGCATCCAAGAAGCCGACGTTATTTTATACGATCGACTCGTCAATGAAAAACTATTAGCCCATGCTAAACCGCATGCCAAACTTATCTTTTGTGGCAAACAGCCTCGCCAACATGCCATGATTCAAGCACATATTAATCATTTGCTCGTTTACTACGCTGCACAAGGGAAAGTAGTGACGCGTTTAAAAGGCGGGGATCCCTTCGTTTTTGGACGCGGGGCCGAAGAAGCTGAAGTCGTCGTAGCTGCTAATATTCCTTTTGAAATCGTACCAGGTATTACAGCTGGAATTGCTGCACCTGCCTATGCAGGCATTCCCGTAACTCATCGCGATTATGCCTCTAGCTTTGCAGTAGTAACAGGTCATATGAGAGAAGGAAAGGATGATGCTATTAAGTGGCATCACTTAGCAAAAGGTGTCGATACATTAGCAATTTATATGGGGGTTAGCAACCTTCAGTATATTTGCCAACAACTAATTAAGCATGGTCGCCTCGGCTCTACACCGGTCGCTTTAATTTATAAAGGTACGTATGCGGAGCAACAAACGCTAGTTGGCACACTCGCAACGATGCCGCTGCAAGCAAAGGATATTCCAAACCCTAGCATGATTGTTGTCGGTGAAGTCGTTAAGTTACACGAAAAAATTCAGTGGCTACCAGCACTAGCCACAGTATAGGAGGGATGATATGCAAGCTATATTATATATCGGACATGGTACGAGACGCGCTAAAGGTGTCGCACAAGCCATTCGTTTTTTTGAACACACGATGCGCTATCGCCAAGAGGCTATCCAAGAAATTGCCTTTTTAGAGCTTGCTACACCGAGCATTCCTGAGGGGATTGACACATGTGTAAAAAAAGGAGCAACAGCGATTGCCATTGTCCCTTTACTATTAATTAAAGCATCGCATGCTAAAGCTGACATTCCTGCGCTGATTGCCGAGGCTAAACAACGTTATCCATTTATAACATTTACCCAAAGCGAACCCCTCGGTCATCACCCTTTGCTAATCGAAACATTGCACACTACTATTACTAAGCAAACAGCGCTACCACAACATGCAACAATTTTATTAGTAGGACGCGGCAGTAGTGACGATGCAGCGGTTGTTCATATGCAACAAGTCGCTAGGCAATTAACACAGCGCTACAGCTTGCATATCATCCCTTGTTTTTTGTATGGCAATGGGTTGCGCTTCGAACAAGCTATTGCTAGCTTGCATGCAACAAGTCAAAAAATCGTCATCGTGCCTTACTTATTGTTTGCTGGTTTATTAAGTAAACATATCACACAAACCGTCGCTAACTTACCACCATCCGCCGCTACATTTATACGCTGCGATGCGCTAGGTCAGAGCGAAAACATACACCTTGTATTACATCAACGCATTGATGAAGCTTTGCAACCATTAAAGGAGGTTAGTCATTATGGCTGAAGAGAAAAACATTTCAGAAGCAATCGCTAATTTACAAGAAATTTTAAAGACGATTCAATATGGCAATGTTACTTTGATTATTCAAGATGGTCACATTGTACAAATCGAAAAACATGAAAAAATTCGTTTAAAATAATTGAGGTGAAATCGTGTCAATCGCAACTACTAATAGCCCCTTTAATGAGGCGCAAATTCAATTACTCAACCAACTTTTACCGTCTTTAGACATTTATCAAAAAGCTTGGTTGGCCGGTTATATAAGTGCAACACCACAAGCAGATATTACTAGCAATGTTGAAACAAAGAAAGTGACGGTGCTCTACGCCTCACAAACAGGTAACAGTCAACAACTTGCAGAAACATTAGGCGAACGTTTACGCCAAGCCAATGTAGAAACTACAGTCGTTTCTACCGCGAAATTTAAAACGAATCAACTTAAAAAGCTAACGAATTTAATCGTTATTGCTAGCACGCACGGTGAAGGCGAACCACCTGACAACGCTATTCCGTTTTATGAGTTTTTACATAGCTCACGCGCACCAAAGCTTAGTCATTTAAATTATGCCGTACTTGCGCTAGGTGATAGCTCTTATGAATTTTTCTGTAAAACAGGCGCTGACTTTGATCAACAGCTTGAAAAATTAGGGGCAAAACGTTTAATTTCACGTGTGGATTGTGACGTAGCTTACGAAGAAGACGCAGCGCGCTTTATCGATGACATTATCGAACAAGTTGCTCAAGTAAATGTCCCTACCATTCAGTCAAACGCAACGGTAAATGAAGCGTCCGTCTATACAAAATCTCAACCATTTTATGCTGAAGTAGTAGATAAATTCGTCTTAAATGGACGTGGTTCATCTAAACATACGATGCATATCGAATTATCTCTCGAAGGGGCCAACCTCACATACGAGCCAGGCGATAGTGTCGGTATTTTAAGTAAAAATAATGCGGCACTCGTTGAGCAAGTCGCGGCAGCTTTAACTTTTACAGATGAGAAGCCTGAAAATTTACAACAACAATTAGTCACCAAAGAAATTACTCAACTAACGAAACCGTTATTTGAAAAATTAAAAAATTATAGTAAAAATGAGGCGTTTTTAGCATTAGCTTGGCAAGATTACCATTATGGGCGTGATTTATTAGACGTCTTAACCACATACGGACCTTTTGAATGGACGAGTGAACAATTTTTAGCCTTGCTACGAGATTTACCACCGCGTCTATATTCCATTGCTTCGAGTCAATTAGCTAATGAGGAAAGTGTGCATTTAACGATTAGCAAAGTGGCATATGAAACAGACGGACGTGAGCGCCTCGGCGTATGTTCAGGTCAAATCGCTGAGCAAATCGAAGTAGGCGATCAACTCCCTATTTATATTCATCATAACCCCAACTTTAGCCTACCTAAGGATGAAACACCTATCATTATGATTGGTGCTGGTACAGGGGTTGCACCGTTCCGTAGCTTCATAGAAGAGCGTGCAGAGCGACAGCAAACGAGCGATGCTTGGCTATTTTTTGGTGACCAACATTTTGTTACCGACTTTTTATACCAAACGGATTGGCAACAATGGCTTGAAGACGGTGCGTTAACGGATATTTCACTCGCTTTCTCAAGAGATCAATCAACAAAAATTTACGTACAACATCGTCTAGCTGAGCAAGCAGAAAAAGTTTACGAATGGCTACAGCGTGGTGCAATTATTTATGTTTGTGGTGATAAAGATGCCATGGCCAAAGACGTTGAGCAAACATTACTCACGATTATTAAAGAACAAGGTGCATGCACAGATGAAGAAGCGAATGCTTACCTTACTGAACTACGACAAAATAACCGCTATCAACGCGATGTGTACTAAGGAGCGAAACGATGGAAAAAATTATTTTACCTACTCAGCCTGGCACACCAAGTGATGTAGAAGATATTAAACAAGAGAGTAATTACTTACGTGGCACACTCGAAAAAACGATGCAAAACCCTTTATCTTCTGGTATTCCAGAAGCTGATAACCGCTTAATGAAGTTCCACGGAAGCTATTTACAAGATGACCGAGACTTACGCAATGAACGTCAACGCCAAAAGCTAGAACCTGCTTATCAGTTTATGGTTCGTGTACGCACACCTGGTGGTACGGCGACACCTGAACAATGGTTAGTGATGGATGAGATGGGCGATAAATACGGTAATGGCTCGTTAAAATTAACGACACGCCAAGCGTTTCAAGTGCATGGCATTTTAAAATGGAACGTCAAAAAATACATGCAAGAAATCCATGAAGTACTACTGGATTGTATTGCAGCATGCGGTGATGTAAACCGTAATGTAATGTGTAATGTGAACCCTAATCAATCCGACTTCCATCAAGAAGTGTACGAGTGGTCAGCTAAATTAAGTGAACATCTCTTACCTAAAACACGTGCTTATCATGAGTTATGGTTAGATGGTGAAAAAGTATTTGATGGTCAACAGACAGAAGAAGTGGAACCAATTTATGGTGCGCTTTATTTACCTCGTAAATTTAAAATTGGCATCGCTATCCCACCTAGCAATGATGTTGATGTATTTTCACAAGATATTGGCTTAATCGCAGTTATCGAAAATAATGAACTCATCGGCTTTAACGTAGCTGTAGGCGGTGGCATGGGTATGACACATGGTGACACAGCCACCTACCCACAGCTCGGACGTCTTATTGGTTTTATTTATAAAGAGCAATTACTAGAGACAGCTGAAAAAATCTTAACGATTCAGCGTGACTATGGTAATCGCTCAGTCCGTAAAAATGCGCGTTTTAAATATACTATTGATGCGCGCGGCTTAGAGTGGTTTAAAGATGAGCTCGCAAAACGTCTCAGCTTTACATTAGAAAAATCCCGCCCTTACCTTTTTACTCGCACGGGCGATGAATATGGCTGGATTCAAGGTGAAGATGGTAATTGGCATCATACTTTATTCATTCAAAATGGACGCATTAAAGACGAAGACGACTACTTGTTAAAAACGGGTTTACGTGAAATTGCCAAAGTGCATACAGGGCTGTTTCGCTTAACTCCTAACCAAAACCTTTTAATTGCAGATGTTACCCCTGCTAAAAAAGAGCAAATTGATCAATTGCTAAAACATTATGCCATTACAGATGGTGCGCAGTATTCTGCTTTACGCCGCAATGCGATTGCTTGTGTTTCTTTACCTACATGCGGGCTTGCTATGGCTGAGGCTGAGCGCTACTTACCTTCATTAATTACAAAAATCGATGAAATTTTAGCCGAACATAACTTAAGTCAAACTGAAATTGGCATTCGTATGTCAGGTTGCCCAAATGGCTGCTCACGTGCTGCAATGGGCGAGATTGGCTTTATCGGTAAAGGGCCAGGCAAATATAATTTATATTTAGGTGGCGACTTTACAGGGCAACGACTTAATAAATTGTATAAAGAGAATATTGACGAAGCAGAAATTTTAGCTACGCTACAACCTCTGCTTGCCCACTACGCTAAAGAGCGCCAAAAAGACGAACATTTCGGTGATTTCGTCATCCGCCAAGGTTATGTTGAAGCTGTTACAGACGGTCAACATTTCCATCATTAAAAAAACAAGACTTGTCACGCATTGAATGTGACAAGTCTTGCTTTTTTATGCTTTTGCTTTATCGATAAAGAATGTTACTGCTAAGAATAATGCAAAACTTACTAATAAAATAGTACCCCCTGCAATAAAGAATACAAGGTTAACAACTTCGCTAATCGCAAATGGTTTTACATAGTATAACCACATACCTACACCTAAACCAAATGCGCCAATCATACCTGTAATCGCTTGTGCTGTTACTAATTTTTTAATGCGAACTTCGTAGTTTTTATAAAAAATACCCCAAGCGAACATGCTAAGCCAACCGACTAATAAAATATGAACGTGAACAGCTTTTAATGCATAACTTCCTGCCCCAGCCATATGAGAACCTAAATAAGTACCAAATAAACCAAATACCGCTGCAAAGCGAATTAAACGAATTGCCCATTGTTTTTCCATGGTTAATTCCTCCATTATTTTGTTTGTGTACTCATAGTATAAATTCCCAATATGAACTTTATATGAACTCAAAATTACAGCTTAGGTAAAGTCACTTTAACGGTTGTGCCAACGCCTTGTTCACTAGAAATTACGACAGTACCATCATGCTTTTCTACGACTTGTTTGACAATAGGTAAACCTAGACCAGTACCATGCTTCGTACGTGATGCATCTGCACGGTAAAAACGATCAAAAACATGTGCAAGTGCTTCTTTATCCATACCTATACCTGTATCTTCTACCGTTACGATAATAGCGGTTGCTGTCTCTTCAACAGTTAATGTAATTTGAGCTCCATCTTCACTATATTTAATAGCGTTCGCAATAATATTATCCCAAATATTTTGCAGTAAACCCGCTTCACCTTTATAGTGAACCTCTGGCATAGTATAAGAAAATTCAATATGATGTTCTTCCATTTGCCAACGATATTTCCGTACCGTTTCTTTTAATTGAGCAGTTAAGTCAAACAACTCGCGCTTAGGCTTGCGTGTTGAACTATCAAGTGTCGTTAACACTAATAATTGCTTTGTTAAATTAGAAAGTCGCTTCGTCTCTATTTCGATAATTTCACCGTACTCCGCGCGTTCTTCATCTGTTAAATTAGGTTGTGCAAGCAGTGTAGCATAACCTTGAATGTTTAATAATGGTGATTGAAAATCATGCGATACATTACTAACAAATGTTTTACGCATCGCATCATTTTCTTGTAATTGGTCCGTCATACGCTGGAAGCTATTCGCTAACTGACCAATTTCATCTACGCGCTCTATTTCTAAAGGTGCTTCATAATTTTCATGCGCAATCGCGCGCGTCGCCCTTGTTAACTTTTTAATTGGTGAAATAATCGTCTGCGCTAAAACGATGACACCAATTAAGCTTAAAATAAACATGGCTAACATGAGTGCACCTAAAATACGATGTACCTCAGAAAATAATAATTTAATATTAGGTCGCATAAAAAGAGCGTATTGCTCATCCTCATACGTAAATGGTATCCCGATAGTATTAACTAGTTCATTAGCAAAAAAACCCATCACAAATGTTTCACGTGGAAAATCACGCATACCGTGATAAATATTGCCTGCTAATACGTCAGCAACTGTCGTTGCTTCTAACGTTGTATCACGAAAAGCCCCGCCATAAAAGACTGGCGCCCCCCCTTCTTTCACAATATATAATTGATAACCCGTTTCCCCTAACATCGTGAAATAGTCGTCTAAGTTATCTACTTGTGCATCAGCAATATAAGCGACCATTGCCTCAGCAATCTCTACATTTTTTTGATCATTAGGTGCTTTAATAACTTGATGATAATACGTATTAGTGAAAAAAAAGCCTAGCAGTAAGCTGCCAAGCATTAATAATAAGGTGGTTAGCGCAAATTTGCTAGATAATGTCTTTAACATGCGCCGTTTACCTCTAATTTATAGCCAACACCACGCACCGTAGTAATGGTGACACAAGTCGTATGTTTAGTTAGACGTTCACGAATACGTTTAATATGCGTATTTAGGGTTTGTTCATCTCCCTCATAATCAAAGCCCCAAATTTGTTCCATTATAGTCGCCCGAGGAAATACTTGATTAGGACGAGAAGCTAGCAGCGCTAGTAGCTCAAACTCTTTTAATGGTAACATTAATGTTTGTTTACCAATCGTCACCTCAAAGCTACGGCGATCGATAAACATATCTCCTACTTCAAATGTCTCTTGATTTTTTTTATCAAAACGTCGCAAAATAGCAGCTACGCGAAATAGTAATTCACGTGGTTCGAAAGGTTTTACAACGTAATCATCTGACCCTGCTGAGAAGCCTTTTTCCTTATCTTCAATTTCACCTTTAGCTGTTAACAATAAAACGGGTATATTATAATCTTCATTTAAAATTTTTGTTAATTCAAAACCATTCATCCCAGGCATCATCACATCGACAATAGCTAAATCAGGTAGCGTAGTCTCTAGCTTGTGAAAAGCATCCTCCGCACAACTTGCTTGAATGACAGAATATCCCGCCTGCACTAAATGAATATTAACAAGCTTTAAGATGTGCGCATCATCGTCTACTACTAAAATCGTGTTCATTTCATTGCCCCCTCACTATTTCTACATTCACTATAACAAATATCCGCTACATATATTGTGCAATTAACTCATAGCAACGTTCAAATGTCAAAGTCGCTAAAAAACTAGGAATTGCAATAGCTCGCCCACCATCTCCCAAAGCTGAGTCCTCCCCTGGTAAGCGACCATCACTATACACGAGCCAATCTTCATGCTGCTTAGCAAATTGCTCAGCTTCTACTTTAGGCATTGTAGTATGTAGTAAATTATACATTTCAGTAAGTATGGCTTCTACTTCTTGATATTGTTGCTCTAATAACATTCGTTGTTCAACTTGCGTGGGGATTTGATGCGTCAAATCATCCCATTGTTGCTCATGCGCTACTTTTAAAGCATCTAAGCGCTCTGTATAGTGGAGTGAATCTGCTTTTACACCAAATGTTAGTGCGCTCGTTGTTTCGCTGTTATAATTTGCTGTTACTTCTGTTGAAGTCGCCATTTTAGGCGATGTAGCTTCTTTTTCCTCTTTACTGCAAGCTACTAAAATTGTGCTCACCATGCCAACTATAACTAACCTTTTCATTGCGTTCACCTCTTATCCTTTTATTACTATAATATACAAAAAAGTCTTATAGCGCGTAGCTATAAGACTTTTTCCCTTATATAGACCCCTTTGTCTAAACCTTTTACACGTTTCTCTGGCATTCCTACTGTCGAGGGGTAAGTTTGCCAAGTTTGCAAGCAGCATTCGACAACAGCTTACAATGATTGAATGTTATAATTAAAATTAGGAGAGTTTGTTCTGTGACTTAATGGAATTACTTTAACTTGTCGTAACCTGGAAGCGTTAAGAACTCAACGAATTCATCTTGTGTAATTAAAGATTTGAATAGTTCAGCCGCCTCATCATAACGACCACTTTCATAAGCTTGTTCCCCAACAGCTTCTTTAATTTTTACAAGTTCTTCGTCTAAAACTTCGAGTACGAAGCGTTCTGTAATACCGCGTCCATCTTCCAAAATACCCTTATCATGACGAATCCATTGCCAAACTTGCGTACGAGAAATTTCAGCTGTTGCTGCATCCTCCATCAAGTTGTTAATCGGTGCAGCACCTTGACCACGTAACCATGATGCAATGTATTGCACACCTACACTACAGTTTGTACGTAAGCCTTCGATTGTAATCGTACCCTCTGGTACTGCTAATAAATCATCAGCTGTTACGTTAACGTCTTCACGTTTTTTATCAATTTGATTCGGTGTTTTCATCACATCATCAAATTGTTCCATAGCGGTAGCTACCATACCTGGGTGAGCAACCCATGTACCATCATGACCATCTGTTGCTTCACGACGTTTGTCCTCCGCTACTTTTGCAAATGCTACTTCATTTGCTGCATCGTCCCCTTTTACAGGGATTTGTGCCGCCATGCCTCCGATTGCTGGGGCATTACGTTTATGGCATGTTTTAATACATAGTTGTGTATATGCACGCATAAACGGTACGGTCATCGTTACTTGACCACGATCTGGTAAAATAACGTCTGGCTGATTGCGTAAGCGTTTGATATAGCTGAAAATATAATCCCAACGACCACAGTTCAGACCTGCTGAATGTTCGCGTAGTTCATACAAAATTTCATCCATCTCAAAAGCAGCCATAATTGTTTCGATTAAAACAGTCGCCTTAATCGTGCCTTGTGGAATACCGATGTAGTCTTGTGCGTAAACGAATACATCATTCCATAGACGTGCTTCTAAATGACTTTCTAATTTAGGTAAGTAGAAGTATGGTCCTGTACCTTTAGCTAATGCATTTTTAGCATTGTGGAAGAAGTATAACCCAAAGTCAAAGAAGCCACCTGAGATTTCCTCACCATTTACAAGTACATGTTTCTCCATTAAATGAAGGCCACGTGGGCGTACAAGTAAAGTTGCTGTTTCTTCATTTAATTTATATGTCTTACCGTTTGACTCTTGGTGAAACTCAATCGTTTTGTTAATCGCATCACGCATATTAATTTGACCATTAATCATATTTTCCCAAGTTGGTGCTGAAGCGTCTTCAAAGCAAGCCATGAACATTTTCGCTCCAGAATTTAGGGCATTAATGACCATTTTACGATCTACCGGACCAGTAATTTCTACGCGTCGATCTTGTAAATCCGCAGGGAGTGGCGCAATTGTCCAATCTCCCTCTCGGATTTCTTTTGTTTCAGGTAAAAAGTCGAGTTTTTCACCTTGATCGAGGCGTTTTTGACGTTCCTGGCGTAGCGCTAGCAACTCTTTACGACGAGCATCGAACTTCTCATGAAGCGACTGTACAAAAGCTAACGCTTCTGGCGTTAATACTTCTTTTGTTTGTTCGTTTTGCTCTCCAATAATTTTAATTGTGCCTGTAGCTTGTTCCATGTCAAAACCCCCATCCCTTTAAAAATTAGAACTGTGCTGTTTCAGTTGAACCTGCCATAGCCGTTGTTGAAGAAGTACCGCCAGAAATAACTTGTGATACATCATCAAAGTAACCTGTACCAACTTCACGTTGGTGCTTAGTTGCTGTATAGCCTTTAACCTCTGAATCAAACTCTGCTTGTTGTAAACGAGAGTATGCAGCCATGCCTTCATCTTTATATGCATGAGCAAGCTCAAACATAGAGTGGTTAAGTGAGTGGAAACCAGCTAATGTTACGAACTGGAATTTATAACCCATCTTACCTAATTCACGTTGGTATTCAGCAATTTCTTGCTCTGAAAGATTAGCTTTCCAGTTAAATGATGGCGAGCAGTTATACGCTAACATTTTCCCTGGGAATTTAGCATGAATTGCATCAGCAAATTGGCGTGCTTCTTCCAATGATGGATGTGATGTTTCACACCAGATTAAATCTGCATATGGTGCATAAGCTAAGCCACGAGCGATCGCTTGCTCAATGCCTGCTTTCGTACGGAAGAAGCCTTCTGGTGTACGTTCGCCTGTAATGAAGTCTGCATCACGTGGGTCGATATCAGATGTAACCATATCTGCTGCGTCTGCATCAGTACGTGCGATTAAAATAGTTTCTGTGCCCATAACGTCCATTGCAAGTCGAGCTGCAATTAAGTTACGTACTGCATTTTGTGTAGGAAGTAATACTTTACCACCTAAGTGACCACATTTCTTTTCAGATGCTAATTGGTCTTCTAAGTGAACACCTGCCGCGCCTGCTTCAATCATACCTTTTACTAATTCAAATACGTTAAGTGGACCACCGAAACCTGCCTCAGCATCTGCTACGATTGGAGCGAACCAGTCAAAACCATCTTCGCGACCTTCTGTATGATCAATTTGGTCTGCACGTTGTAACGCTTGGTTAATACGCTTTACAACTGCTGGTACAGAGTTTGCTGGGTATAACGATTGGTCAGGATACATTTGACCTGAAAGGTTCGCATCCGCAGCTACTTGCCAACCTGATAAGTAGATTGCCTTTAGACCTGCTTTAACTTGTTGTACAGCTTGGTTACCAGTTAATGCGCCTAATGCATTGATAAACGGTTCTTCATGTAAAGAATTCCATAGACGAGCTGCGCCTCGCTTCGCTAACGTTTGCTCAATAATTACTGAACCTTGTAACTTAACTACTTCCTCAGCTGAATAACCGCGTTCGATACCTTCCCAACGCTTGCTTTCTGCCCAATCCTTCTCTAATGCTTGAATCTTCTCTTGACGTGTTGACATATTACTCCACACCTTCCCATTTGTTTGTGTACAGCTCAACTTTTATAAAATAACTGTTACATAACAGTTGAACTTGTTGTAAATTAATATATAACAGGTACACAAAATTGTCACTCTTTTCCGACAAAATACGATATAATCATGATGAATGGGAAATTGCTTAGACAGAAATAAGAATTAAATTACATATTAGGGGGTTTTATAATGACACAATCCATTTCTACAACGGCACACGAAATAGCAACACACTATCAAACTATTTTAGCTGACTGGTTACCAAAACAAAGTTCTATTGCTATCGCTATGCATGATGAGTATATTTATTTTTCTTCCACTAATGAACAATTTCAACTAAGCGTCGGTTCTCCCGTTCAAAAAGAAAGCATTGCTCATGCCGTGCTCCAAAGCCATAAAAAAATTGATGCTATGATGGACGAAACGTTGTTTGATCAGCCGTACTACGGTATTGGTTATCCTATTTTACTCAATCAAACAAAGGCTGCACTTATAGTGATTTTACCTTCTCATTTTTCTTTCCCTGAAAAGGAGCCTATTTCATTCTTAACAGGTAAAGATGAGAATGGGTGGAGTCCTGTATTAATCAATGATGTAATGTATATTGAAAGTTTAAATAAAAAAACTTGGTTTTATGAAAAAGGTACACAGCATAAAACAACGATTACTTTAAAAGAACTCCAATTATCTTTGCCAAAACAATTTTTGCGTATTCATCGCTCCTATATTATTAATATTCGCTATATTAAAACGATTACTCGCGATTTAGCTTCAAACTTTCAAGTAACTTTAATTAACGAAATGACACTACCTATTAGTCAATCTTATATCAATGACGTTCGTGCAGTATTAAATTTTTAAATACAAAAAAACGAGCAACTCCTAAGAGTTACTCGTTTTTTCTATTGCCTAGCGATGTTCTACTCTCGCAGGGGCTAACCCCAACTACCATCGACGCTAAAGAGCTTAACTTCCGTGTTCGGTATGGGAACGGGTGTGACCTCTTTGCCATTATCA
>NZ_QAFW01000023.1 GCF_003057615.1 Metalysinibacillus jejuensis | reverse complement strand
TGATAATGGCAAAGAGGTCACACCCGTTCCCATACCGAACACGGAAGTTAAGCTCTTTAGCGTCGATGGTAGTTGGGGTTAGCCCCTGCGAGAGTAGAACATCGCTAGGCAATAGAAAAAACGAGTAACTCTTAGGAGCTACTCGTTTTTTTATTATGAAAAGAAAGGGCAATTATTATGCAAAATAGTAGACCGTTAGTTAGTAAACTCATTCAATTTCATGGTAAACAACCATACTCATTACATGTACCGGGACATAAAAATGGTCATTTATCTCATTTGCCTAATGAAATCAAAGCAGCTTTGTCTTTTGATTATACAGAATTAGAAGGCTTAGACGACTTACATGCTCCTACTGATAGTATCAAATTAGCTGAAGATTTATTAACATCTTTACACAATACGTACAAAAGTTATTTTTTAGTAAATGGCTCAACTGTTGGGAATTTAGCGATGATATATGCGACATGTGAACCTAATGATTATGTCATCATTCAACGGAATTGCCATAAATCTATTTTTAATGCTATTACCTTACGTGGTGCAAAGCCGATATATCTTACTTCTGAATGGGATAGTCATACAAAAACGACAGTAGGAGTATGCCCAAAATTACTTAAGCAGACGGTAGAGAAATATAACAATATAAAAGTAGTCGTACTTACCTCGCCAAACTATTACGGTGTGGAAGTGAAACATTTACAAGAATTAATTGCTTATTGCCATACTAAAAATATTATTGTTTTAATAGATGAAGCCCACGGAGCACATTTTGGTACAATAGAAGGCATTCCTCCATCAGCATTAACTTATGGGGCTGATGTTGTTGTCCAATCCGCTCATAAAACATTGCCAGCCATGACGATGGGAGCATTTTTACATGTGAATAGTAAGCGTATCAATATTGAAAAAATTAAATTATTTCTAACGATGCTACAATCCAGTAGCCCTTCTTACTTAATTATGGCATCCTTAGATGATGCACGTTATTACAAAGCTACTTATCATAAACATGACTTTACTTATTTTATGGAACAAAGAGACGCCTTTATTCGATCATTAGAAAAAAATAATAGGCTTACTGTAATTACTACAGATGATCCACTTAAAATTATGATTCGTCATCAAAGAATGTCAGGTTTTGCACTACAAACAGCGATGGTACGCTACCATATATATAGTGAGCTTGCAGATAATTACCAAGTTTTATTAGTACTTCCTTTATTAAAAGAAGGTGTTAATTATCCTTTTACTCGTATTGCTGAGGCAATTCAACAAGCAGCCGAAATAACAGGGAAATCTTATTATCAACATGATGCTCCTGTTATAGTAAAACCTGCAAGTAGTGAACCTAAGTATAGTGTAACTGAAGCCTTAGCTGCACCGTCTAGTTATGTGTCATTTAATGAAGCTATAGGGCGGATAGCAGCTGAAACAGTAACACCTTATCCTCCAGGCATCCCTTTACTATTAGCAGGTGAACTAATTACAGAAGAAGTTATTGCTAGTCTTAAACAGCTATGTCAACAAGGTGCTTACTTTCAAAGTGGCAAGCGAATTGATGAAAATATATTATGTGTGATGAGAGAAGGTTAACTATGTTTATTACATTTGAAGGTCCAGAAGGTGCAGGTAAAACAACAATACTGCATAAAATTGCGCAGCGGTTACAAGCTTATGGTGAGGTTCTTGTGACAAGAGAACCTGGTGGAATAGAAATAGCTGAAAAAATTAGAGAAGTTATACTAAATCCTATGCATACCGCTATGAATGAGCATACTGAAGCATTGCTTTATGCGGCTGCACGCAGTCAACATTATTTCGAACGTATTATCCCAGCGCTAGCTAATGAAAAAATTGTAATTTGTGATCGTTTTATTGATTCATCTCTAGCTTATCAAGGGTATGCGCGCAATCTCGGCATTGAACAAGTGGCAGCGATTAATAAATTTGCTATTGGCGATGCGATGCCAGATATTACTATACTATTTGATATTGAACCAGCTAAAGGATTGGCACGTATAGCAGCGAATGAACAAAGAGAAATCAATCGGTTAGATCAAGAAACTTTAGCATTTCATACAAAAGTGCGAGAAGGGTATCATAAAGTTGCACAAATGTATACTTCACGTATTATTGTCATTAACGCTGATGCTACGGTAGACGAAGTAGAGCAACGAGTTTGGCAAGCTTTAGAGGCAAGAATGAATAAAAGTGAATGAAGTTAAACAAGACATTGTGATATAATGGTAACACCTCATCTAACGAAGGGACTGAAGCATTATGAAGTTAGTTATTGCAGTCGTACAAGATCAGGATAGCAATCGTTTATCGAACGGTTTAACAAAAAATGAATTTAGAGCAACAAAATTAGCAAGTACAGGTGGATTTTTACGTTCAGGTAATACAACATTTTTAATCGGTGTAGCTGATGATCGTGTACCACATTTATTAGATATTATCCGTGAAAATTGTAGAGCTCGCGAACAAATGGTAGCACCTATTTCTCCAATGGGGGGCAACGCAGATTCATATATCCCTTATCCTGTAGAAGTTGAAGTTGGCGGTGCTATTGTATTTGTTATGCCAATCGAACAATTTCATCATTTTTAAAGGGGTGAAAGTTGCTTGAAAATTAATCAAGATGTTCGGATGGGGATGGACAATCGTCCGAAACCATTAATTAATCAAAATCCTCAAAATCGATTTAGCGATGTACTTGTAAAACAAGGTGCTAAGATGCCGACAGAGCAAATCACGCGTTTATTAGGTGATATTTCTACTGCGGGCGATCGAGTAGCACGCTCACGTAATTTGCGAGAGCTTACGCGTTTTAAGATGTTAGTAAAACGCTTCTTACAAGAGACGGTAGAGTATGGGATGGAGTTAAAACAGTCTCATACATGGAATCGTTTTGGTGAAGGACGTCGTTTGAAAATTATTAATACGATTGATGAGCGATTAATAGAGCTAGCACAAGATATTCTAGATGAAGAAAAAGATTCAATTGATCTTCTTGATAAAATTGGAGAGATTAAAGGGTTGCTAATTAATCTTTATATGTGAAACCTGTGCTATTATGGCATAGGTTTTTTTAAAAAATAAAATGACAAGGTGGCATTATGTTAACGATAGATACATTAAAAATGGTTCAGCCGACCGTAGTAAAACAAGTGCAAAGCTTATATGAGCGCGAACGTATCGTTCATGCTTATCTCTTTGAAGGAGATAAGGGAACAGGCAAATCACAAGTAGCTCAATTTTTCATTCAGCTTCTTCTTTGTGAACAAGTTGAACATAATGAGCCATGTTTACAATGTCGGCAATGTAAATTAGTTATGTCGGGCAATCATACTAACGTTCATCATATTTATCCAGATGGTGCTTCCATTAAAATAGAGCAAGTTCGTAATTTAATGAAAGAAATGAAAATGGTAGGACGCGAAGAAGGGCGTAAGTTTTACGTCATTCATAATGCAGATAAAATGAATATTGCAGCGGCGAATATGTTATTAAAATTTTTAGAAGAACCTGTCGGTAAAGTAACTGCAATATTATTAACGGAGCATTATCAAGCGATATTACCGACGATTTTATCACGCTGTCAGCATTTTAAATTTGCGGCGTTACCGAGAGAAGTCATCATAGCGCAACTAACATCAGAGCAAGTAACCAAATCAATGGCTGCTACTGTAAGTTTACTTACAAATGATTTAGAAGAGGCGCTAGCATTAAGCAATGATGAGCAATTTGTACAGATGAGAAAAACAGTGTTACACTTAATAGGTACAATTCAACAAAATGTACAAGAATCCTTACTCTATATTCAAGAGGCTTGGATTCCCGTCTATAAAGAAAAACAAGACTTTGAACGCGCACTGGACTTACTGCTATTTGCTTACCGTGATATTGTTGCGTTGAAGGCAGATATTGAAGGTACGGTTGTGGCGTTTCCAGATAAAGAAGAAGAATTTAAAAATATTGCTTTGCGTTCGACATATGAGCGGTTATCAAAGCAAATGCAGGCTATTTTAAAAGCAAGAGAGCAATTGCACCGTAATATGAATCGCTCGTTATTAATGGAGCAACTCATGCTTAATCTGCAGGAGGGGTATGCATTTGTATAAAGTAGTAGGGGTAAGATTTAAGAAAGCGGGTAAAATTTATTATTTTGACCCAGCAAAATATGAGCTAACAGAAGGACAATATATTATTGTTGAGACAGCTCGAGGAATTGAATACGGTAAAGTAGTTGTGCCTGTAAGAGAAGTGCAAGAGGATGCTATTGTTTTACCCTTAAAACAAGTCGTGCGCCCAGCTAGCAATAAGGACTCTTTACAAGTAGAAGAAAATAAAAAAGAGTCATTGCGTGCATTTGATGCAGCCACAGAAAAAATCAAAGAGCATAAATTAGAAATGAAACTCGTTGATGTAGAATATACATTTGACCGTAATAAAATTATTTTTTATTTTACAGCAGAAGGTCGGGTAGACTTTAGAGAGCTAGTGAAAGACTTAGCTTCTATTTTTAGAACACGTATTGAGTTGCGACAAATTGGTGTGCGTGATGAAGCGAAATTATTAGGTGGTATTGGCCCATGTGGTCGAATGCTTTGTTGTTCTACTTATTTAGGCGATTTTGAGCCTGTCTCAATAAAAATGGCTAAAGATCAAAACTTATCTTTAAACCCAACTAAAATCTCTGGTCTTTGTGGGCGTTTAATGTGTTGCTTAAAGTATGAAAATGATGAGTATGAGGCAGCTAAAAAAGGCATGCCAGATATCGGTAACTTTATTGTCACACCAGAAGGTAAAGGGAAAGTGGTAAATATTAATGTATTAGAACGCTTAATCCAAGTATATTTACAAAACCTTGAGCGCACAGTAGAGTATACATTAGATGAGTTATTGCAGTATGAAAAAACTGAGGTAAAAAATTGATGAGGTGGCTGGAGTGAAGGACCGTAATATTCTTGATACTGTCATTGAATTTGAAAAGCAAATAGAAGCGATGCAGCAGCAATTTGGTGCATTTAAACAATTTATCGCGTTAATGATGGAAGAACAACAGGCATTACAAACTGAAAATCTGCATTTACGTACGAGATTAGAAGAAGTAATCGCGCAACAACCTACTGTCGAAAAAAACAGTGCTGCGCCTGATGTCGGAGAAGGTTATGATAATTTAGCACGTTTATATTATGAAGGCTACCATGTTTGTCATGTGCATTTTGGTAGTACACGCAAAGATGAAGACTGTTTATTTTGTTTAGCATTTTTAAATAAACAAAATGGGTAAAACAAGCTGATTGCACTTATAATAAGTGTAATCAGCTTTTTATTGGAGGTTTTTATGCAAAATTTATTAAAGGATGACGAACGTCTAGATTACTTGTTAGCAGAGTCGCTACGCATTATTCAAAGTCCTAGCGTATTTTCATTCTCTTTAGATGCGGTGTTACTCGCTAAATTTGTAAATGTGCCGCATCATAAAGGAACAATTGTAGATTTGTGCTCTGGCAATGGTGTGATACCATTATTTTTAAGTGCACGCACTAACGCTAAAATTATAGGCGTAGAGTTACAAGAGCGGCTTTTTGATATGGCTGAACGGAGTATTACTTACAATAATTTGCAACATCAAATTACGATGCTTCATGATGATGTTAAACAAGTAACGCCAAAAATAGGCATTGAACAATGTGACGTCGTAACATGTAATCCACCGTACTTTTTAGCGCACGAACAAAGTGAGAAAAATACTAATGAACATTATACAATCGCACGTCATGAAATACATTTAACATTAGAAGAAGCGGTATATGCTGCTAGCCGTTTATTGAAGCAAGGAGGAAAAGCCGCCTTTGTTCATCGACCAGGGCGCTTTGTCGATATTATAGCGGCTATGCGTAAATATAATATTGAGCCAAAACGTGTACAGTTTATCTATCCTAAAGAAGGTAAAGAGGCAAATATTTTATTAATAGAAGGAATAAAATATGGTAAGCCAGATTTAAAAATATTACCTCCGCTTTATGTTTATACAAAAGAAGGGGAATATACTAAAGAAGTAAGTGAAATTTTATATGGTGAGTAAGTATCATTATTTTTATGTAGTACGATGTAAAGATAATAGCTTATACGCAGGATATACAACTGATTTATGTCGACGTGTACGTCAGCATAACAATGGGCAAGGCGCTAAATATACAAGAGCAAGACGTCCTGTTGCGCTTATGTATTTTGAAGTCTATGCCACAAAGCAAGATGCTATGAAAAAGGAGTACGCATTTAAACAATTAACGCGTAAAAACAAGTTACAATATATGAGAGGTGAGTAAAATGAAATCCCAACAAAGTTCACTTTATGAACAGACAAGCTGTTTATACTTAGTACCAACACCTATCGGTAATTTAGAAGATATGACTTTTCGTGCGCTACGTATTTTAAAAGAGGCAGATGTCATCGCAGCAGAAGACACACGTAATACAAAGAGGTTATGCAACTATTTTGAGATTACAACGCCATTAATGAGTTATCATGAGCACAATACAGAAGCAGGCGGACATAAAATTTTACAGCTATTAGAAGACGGCAAAACAATAGCGTTAGTCAGCGATGCAGGTATGCCTTGTATATCTGATCCTGGCGTCGATATTGTGACAAAAGCTTTGGCAGCAGGTTATGCAGTCGTACCATTACCAGGTGCTAATGCAGCATTGACAGCTTTAATTGCTTCAGGTATTGCCCCACAGCCTTTTTATTTTTACGGTTTTTTATCGCGCCATAAAAAAGAACGTGCTATTGAATTAGACCAGTTAAAAAAACGTAAGGAAACGATGATCTTTTACGAGGCACCGCATCGGTTAAAAGATATGTTAAAACATTGTGAAACAGTGTTTGGTAATCGCCAAATAGTATTGGCAAGAGAACTTACGAAGAAGTTTGAGGAGTTTTTACGAGGCACTTTGACTGAAGCAGTTGCTTGGACTGAACAGACAGAGTTGCGTGGAGAGTTTTGCATTATAATAGAAGGAACTCAAATTGAAGAGGTAGAAGCGCCAGCACCTTGGGCGGCATTAACGATTACGCAACATGTTGATAGTCTAATAGAAGAAACACAAATTCCTTCTAAAGAAGCAATTAAAGAAGTGGCGAAATTACGAGGCTTATCGAAGCGCGATGTTTATCAGGCCTATCATGTGAATTAAAAAAAGCGATGCACAAATGCATCGCTTTTTTATTACCTCATTCTAAAGCCATATATACAAAATATTTGTGCTTCAATAATAAAGGCCACAAATTGATTATTTGTTTAAGTTAGATTGAATTTCTTTAACTAATTGTTCGGCACCTTCTGGGCTTAAAATTAATTTGCCACCAACTAAACGGAAATTATCGTCAGAAACTTCGCCAGTCACAGCACACGTCATGTTTGGCATATATTTCTTTAGAATGATTTTGTCGTCGTCAACATAAATTTCTAAAGCGTCTTTTTCAGCGATACCTAATGTGCGTCGAAGCTCGATAGGAATAACCACACGTCCTAACTCATCGACTTTACGAACAATACCTGTAGATTTCATGACAAATTCCTCCTATGTTATTTTTATTCGTCAAAATTCGACAAAATCCTTTGTCTAGATGCTATCATACCAACTAATGCCATAAACGTCAATTAAATAGATACTGAAATAAAGGAAAAACAAATAATTATTTAGTAAAATTGCAAGAATTATTTGTTTATAATTCTCTTAATACAATAAAAAGGACATGGACATTCTATAAAAATGTAAGTAAACCTTTTACTACCATTACATTAACTAATGGAATATGATTGAAAGGCATTTCATACTACTATAAAATAAGAAGAGACTGCGTAACTTATAATGGAGGAAAAAAATTTGAGCGAAACAAACAACACATTTTATATTACAACACCGATTTATTATCCAAGTGGAAAGTTCCATATTGGTACGGCTTATACAACGATAGCAGCAGATGCTATGGCTAGATATAAAAGACTGCGTGGCTATGATGTATTATTCCAAACAGGTTTAGACGAGCATGGTCAAAAAATTCAAGAAAAGGCACAAGAAGAAGGCAAAGAACCACAAGCGTATGTAGATGAAATTGCGCAAAATGCTAAAGACTTATGGAAGCTGATGGATATTACTTATGATGAGTTTTATCGTACAACAGACAAACGCCACGTAGCAGCAGTAGAGAAAATCTTTAAACGCTTTTTAGATAATGGTGATATTTATAAGGGTGAGTATGAAGGATGGTACTGTGTACCTTGTGAGTCATACTTTACAGATAGTCAGTTAGTAGATGGCAAGTGTCCAGACTGTAATCGCGATGTACGTAAAGTAAAAGAAGAGTCTTACTTCTTTAATATGAAAAAGTATGCAGATCGTTTGCTTGCTTATTATGAAGAAAACCCAACATTTATTGAGCCTGTATCACGTAAAAATGAAATGATTAATAACTTTATTAAACCAGGTTTAGAAGATTTATCTGTTTCTCGTATGTCTTTTGACTGGGGAATTAAAGTACCAGGGGATCCAAAGCATGTTATTTATGTATGGGTAGATGCGTTAACTAACTATATTACGTCATTAGGCTATACGACGGATGAAGATGCTAAATTTAAAAAATACTGGCCAGCAGATGTCCATGTAGTAGGTAAGGATATTGTACGCTTCCATACAATTTATTGGCCAATCTTCTTGATGGCGTTAGATTTACCGTTACCTAAAAAGGTATTTGCTCACGGCTTTATTATGATGAAAGATGGTAAAATGTCTAAATCTAAAGGGAATGTCATTTATCCAGATATGTTAACTGAACGCTACGGCTTAGACGCCACACGTTATTTTTTATTACGTGAATTACCGTTCGGTTCAGATGGTGTATTCTCGCCGGAAGCATTCGTTGATCGTACAAATTACGATTTAGCAAATGATTTAGGAAACTTATTAAATCGTACAGTGTCTATGATTAATAAATATTTTGCAGGTGTTATTCCAGCAGGGGAAGTAGAGGCTACGGAATTTGATGAAACCTTACAAGCTTTTGCGGAAGAAACGAAAGAGAAATATGTAGACGGTATGGAAAATATGCAATTTAGCATTGTATTAAGTGAGTTATGGAAGTTAGTATCACGTACAAATAAGTATATCGATGAAACACAACCATGGGTTTTAGCAAAAGATGAGGCTCATCGTTTAAAATTAGCAGCGGTTATGGCTAATTTAGCGGAAAGCTTACGCCATATTGCAGTTATGTTACAGCCTGTTATGACTTCTACACCAAAACGTATTATTGAACAACTTGGTTTAGATGAAAAAGCGCTTTCATGGGATTCGATTGAAACATTCTCTAATACTATTGTTGGTGGATGTAAAGTGGCGGAAAAAGGAACTCCTATTTTCCCACGTTTAGAAGTAGAAGAAGAGATTGAATATATTCGTGAGCAAATGCGCGGCTCAATCAAAACTAATCAAGAAGAAGAAATAGTAGAAGAAAAATCAGATGAAATTACGATTGATGATTTCATGAAAGTGGATTTGCGTGTAGCTACGGTAACAGCATGTGAGCCTGTAGCGAAAGCGAAAAAGTTACTGAAACTTCAAGTTGATTTAGGCTATGAACAAAGACAAGTTGTCTCAGGTATTGCTGAATACTACGAGCCAGAGCAATTAGTAGGTATGAAAGTAATTGTAGTAGCTAATTTAAAGCCAGTTAAGCTGCGCGGGGAACTATCGGAAGGTATGATTTTAGCAGGTAGCGAAAATGGTGTGTTAAAATTAGCAACTGTAGATCAATCGTTAGCAAATGGTGCTAAAGTGAAATAAACTCAAATGGAGCTTGTAAATGTGTATGGAATTTACAAGCTCTATTTATTTTCCAGGAAATTATATTGAAATACTATAAAAGGATTAAAAAGGGTTTTTAGTAGTCCTATTCTCATTTTATAAATAATGATAAATATAATCTTTATACCCACTGTAATATTATTGTAATACTTATGACATAAATGAAATAATAAAATGCAATAAAATGTAAAGGAGAAGAAAAGTATGTTTATAGATACACATGTGCATTTAAATGCAGATCAATACGAAGAGGATCTCGAGGCAGTGATTGAAAGAGCGCTTAAAGAAAAAGTAGAGCGTATGGTAGTTGTAGGGTTTGACCGTGTCACGATTGAAAGAGCTATGGATTTGATTGAACGCTATGATTTCTTATATGCGGTAATTGGTTGGCATCCCGTTGATGCTATCGATTGTACAGATGAAGATTTAGCGTGGATTGAGTCTTTAGCTAAGCATGAGAAAGTAGTAGGTATTGGCGAAACAGGCTTAGATTATTATTGGGATAAGTCTCCAAAAGACGTTCAAGCTAAATGGTTCCGTAAACAAATTCAACTAGCGAAAAAGCTAACATTGCCTATTATTATTCATAATAGAGATGCGACAGGCGATGTTGTGCGTATTTTACAAGAGGAAGATGCAGCTGAAGTAGGTGGCATTATGCATTGTTTTGGTGGAAGTGTAGAAACAGCACGACAATGTATTGCCATGAATTTCATGATTAGTTTAGGTGGCCCTGTAACGTTTAAAAATGCGAAGACACCAAAAGAAGTAGCGACAGAGATTGATTTAGCCCATTTGTTAATCGAAACAGATGCGCCATATTTGGCACCTCACCCTCACCGTGGCAAGCGAAATGAACCTGCTTTAGTCCCCCTTGTGGCTGAGGAGATAGCCCGTTTAAAAGGTATCTCAGTTGACGAGGTAGCTCGTGAGACGACAGCGAATGCAAAAAAGATTTTTAAAATAAATTAGTAGCCTCAAAACCTTTATCAATACTAGCTTCTCGGAATATTTTGCGAAAAAACGAGCAAAAAAGTGAAACTTTGTAGTTGACAGCTAAAAAAGTAGTCCGTATAATTCAGCGAGTATTGAGGAGGCGTTTTTTTCATGACAAATCAACCCATGAAAAACTTGTTCTTTGGGTCAATGAGGAACAAGCAGATGTTTACAAGAATTATTGCACTTGTAGTATTTGCTTCAGTAATTTCTTTCGTACTTTACGAAGGAACAAAGAAATCCGTAGCAGTAGATGCGGACGGAGAGCAGCTTGAGATTTCGACACACGCAAAAACTGTAGCAGATGTATTAGCAGATGCTAACATTGAAGTTGCAGATTACGATAAAGTTTCACCCTCACTGGACACCGAGATTTCCAACGGTTTAGAAATCAAATGGGAACAGGCTAAAAAATTCGTTATCGAAGTAGATGGCGAACCGAAAGAAATTTGGACAACCGAAGAAAAAGTAGCTGACATTTTAGCTGAAGCAAATGTAGCAGTTACAGAACACGACAAACTATCAGTCGACCTAGATAAACAATTAACTGAAGGTCAAACGATTGCTGTCGATAAAGCATTTAACGTCGTTGTAGTAGATGGTGCCAATAAAGAACAAAAAATTTGGTCAGTTAAACAAACTGTAGCAGAAATGCTAAAACAAAATAACATTAAGTTAAACGAGTTTGACCGTCTAAATACAAAAGAGACAGCGCTTGTAGCACCTGGCACTAAAGTGGCAATTACACGTGTTGAGAAGAAAGTAGATACTGTAGAAGAAGAAGTAGATTTTGCAGTAGAACAAAAAAATGACAACTCTTTATTAAAAGGTGAAGAGAAAGTTGTAACAGAAGGCGTTAAAGGTAAAGTAGAGCGCACGTACGAAGTTGTAACAGAGAATGGTAAAATTGTTGCGAAAAACTTACAAAAAGAAAACGTAACAAAAGAGCCTACGAAAAAAGTAGTGGCAGTAGGAACTAAAGAAAAGCCAGTAGTTGTTTCTCGTGGTAACGACAGTGCAGCGCCATCAGGTGGCCGTGAGTTTTACGTAGAAGCTACAGCATATACAGCTTATTGTGAAGGCTGTTCTGGTATTACCGCAACGGGTATCGATATTCGTTCGAATCCAGGTATTAAACTAATTGCTGTGGATCCAAATGTTATCCCACTTGGATCACGCGTATGGGTAGAAGGCTATGGCTATGCTATCGCAGGCGATACAGGCGGTGCGATTAAAGGTAATATTATTGACCTTTTAGTATCATCTAAGCAAGAAGCAGTTAATTGGGGACGACGTCAAGTACGTATTAAAGTCTTGAATTAATAAATATGAGAGGCAGTTTGTTAGTCACTAACAAACCGCCTCTCTTTTGTTGTAAAATAAAGAGATAGGTTTGAAGAGAAGAGGAAATCGACGTGAAAATAAAGGAGTTTATCATTGTTGAGGGGAAGGATGACACTGTGGCAGTTCAACGCGCGGTAGAAGCGGATACAATCGAAACGAACGGCTCCGCATTATCACCTGCTACACTGCGTAAAATAAAGCATGCACAAGAGAAGCGTGGCGTTATTATATTTACAGACCCGGATTACCCTGGACGCAGAATTCGTGCACTTATTGAGCAAACAGTTCCTCAAGCGAAACACGCTTTTTTACCTAAAAAACAAGCAATTGCGAAAAACGGAAAGGGTGTAGGGATTGAACATGCAAGCGATGAAGCAATTCGCCAAGCCTTACAACAAGTTTACACACCTAATGAGCGTCCGGTAGTTGAAGAAGTTACACGTGAGGACTTATTAGTTGCGCACCTTATCGCTCATCCTTCTGCGAAACACCGTAGACAACGCCTAGGTGAAATTTTAGCAATAGGAGATACGAACGGTAAGCAGTTGTACAAGCGTTTAATTATGTTTGAAATTAGTGCTGAGCAGTTTGGTAAAGCGTTAGCACAACTCAATCAGGAGGAAAATAATGAATAAAGATATTGCTACCCCGGTACGCACCCAAGAAATTTTAAAAAAATATGGCTTCTCATTTAAAAAGAGCTTAGGGCAAAATTTTATTATTGACCCGAATATTTTGCGTAATATCGTTGCACAGGCACAATTAACATCAGAAAGTGGTGCGATAGAAGTAGGCCCTGGTATTGGCGCACTGACAGAGCATTTAGCACGCGCCGCTAAAAAAGTAGTAGCGTTCGAAATTGACCAACGTTTACTACCTGTTCTAGCGGATACATTAAGCGCTTATGATAATGTGACCATTGAACACGGTGATGTATTAGAAGCAGATGTAGCTACAGTAATAAAGCGCGAGATGCCAGGCATCGAAGATATTATGGTTGTGGCAAATCTACCTTACTATGTTACGACCCCTATTTTATTAAAATTATTGCATGCTGATTTACCGATTAGAGGCTATGTAGTCATGATGCAAAAAGAAGTAGCAGACCGTATTACTGCCCAACCTGGAACAAAAGCATACGGTTCTCTCTCGATTGCTATTCAATATTATGTGACAGCAGAAGTCGCTATGATAGTACCTAAGACGGTATTTATGCCTCAACCAAATGTGGAATCAGCAGTTATTCGGTTAATTAAGCATGATGTGCCGCCTGTAAAAGTAATCGATGAATCCTTCTTTTTTGCTGTTGCACGCATGTCGTTCGCCCAACGTAGAAAAACAATACTTAATAATTTACAGTCAGGTTTACCGAATGGGAAAGCTAAAAAAGATCAAATTTTAACAGCGCTAGAAGCAGCGGGCATTGATCCTAAACGTCGCGGTGAAACACTTAGTATTCAGGAATTTGGTCAATTGGCAGATTATTTACATCCTTATTTTGTTTGAAAATTCAACAAGAGACGGTTGGCTAAATTCAAGGCATTGTCAAGAATCTGAAAAAATTATGTGAAGTGCGTAAAAAAAAAAGTTGCATTGTAGGACTAACACTGTTAAAATATAATATTTTATTGACTTTCACTGCTTATTATGGTAAACTTATTTGTAGTGAGGTGTAAACGAGCATGCCAAAATCATTAGCAGACATTAAACAGTCGTTAGATGCACATTTAGGGAAACGTTTGCATGTAAAAGCAAACGGCGGTCGTAAAAAAACCGTTGAGTTCGCAGGTATACTACGTGAAACATATAAAGCTATTTTCGTTGTTGAGTTAGATCGCAAAGAAGATGAGTTTAAACGTGTTTCATACAGCTACACAGATATTTTAACGGAATCCGTTGAAGTTACATTTTTAGAAGATACACAAGTAGTAGGCGTAAAATAATAACACGTCTATTAAATACTTTTTGCAGAAGATGTCATTCTCTTAACAGAGGTGTCATCTTCTTTTTCTTTATATAAAATAACCTGCTTGCTATGGTAAAATAAAAAGCATACTATTAGCGCGAAAAAGTAATGATTGAATGTTTTTTGCAGCGAGGAGGTTTCGTGATGCTTTATGTAAAAGCACCCGCTAAAATTAATTTAACACTAGATGTATTATATAAGAGGGAAGATAATTATCATGAAGTTGAGATGGTAATGACAACAATCGATTTAGCAGATCGTATCGGATTGTCTTTGCGTCAAGATGGCAAAATTGTTTTATCTTCAACCGATCAATTTGTACCGACAGATCAACGCAACTTTGCTTATCAAGCAGCTAGATTGCTACAACAGCGTTTTAAAATAAGTGCTGGGGTAACGATTAAAATCGAAAAAGAAATTCCTATAGCGGCAGGTTTAGCTGGCGGTTCTACAGATGCTGCTGCCACGCTACGTGGTTTAAATGTATTGTGGCAACTTAACTTAACGCTTGACGAGCTTGCAGACATCGGTGCGGAAATTGGTTCGGACGTGCCATTTTGTGTGTATGGTGGAACGGCTCATGCTACAGGGCGCGGTGAACAAATTCGAGAGATTAGCGCGCCACCAACGTGTTGGGTAGTGTTAGCGAAGCCAAAAGTAGGTGTCTCTACAGCAGATATTTATGGTGGCTTAAATTTAACGCAAGTGAAACATCCTAACACACAAGAGATGTTGCAAGCCATTGAACAATGTGATTATAAAGCAATGTGTCGCGAGCTAGGTAATGTTTTAGAAGACGTTACTTTAAAATTACATCCTGAGGTCGTGAAGATTAAATCTTTAATGGAGCGCTCAGGTGCGGATGCTGTTTTAATGAGTGGTAGTGGTCCTACTGTTTTTGGACTTGTTGACAGTGAGATTCGTGTAAGTCGCATTGTAAACGCTTTAAGAGGCTTCTGTGAAGATGTTTATGCTGTGCGCATGCTAGGAGAGCGACATAAGCTTGCTTAAAAGCGTACAATTATGTTAATTTATGTATTAAATATTCGTGTTTAGGAGAGGGTCGTATGAAATGGAAGCGCAGTGAACGTTTAGTTGACATGACGCATTATTTATTAGAGCATCCACATCACCTTATTCCGCTAACTTATTTTTCAGAACTATACCAGTCTGCCAAGTCCTCAATTAGTGAAGATTTGACAATTGTTAAAGAAACATTTGAAGAAAAAGGGATAGGGCTGCTTGTAACAGTACCGGGAGCGGCAGGCGGAGTGAAATACATTCCAAAAATGTCTGAGCAGGCGGTACGTGAAGTTATTAATGAGCTATTAGCTGAGTTAACGCACTCAGATCGTTTATTGCCAGGTGGCTATTTATTTATGACAGATTTATTAGGTAACCCGAATTATATGAACCGTGTAGGAAAAGTATTTGCTTCTGCATTCGCAGATCAAAATATTGATGTTATTATGACGGTAGCGACAAAGGGAATTTCCATTGCTCATGCTATTGCTAGACATTTAAATGTGCCAGTAGTAGTTGTGCGTCGCGACAGCAAAGTGACAGAAGGTTCTACGGTTAGCATTAATTATGTCTCGGGCTCATCGCGTCGTATTCAAACGATGGTACTCTCAAAACGTAGTATGAAAAGTGGCCAACGTGTACTTATTACAGACGACTTTATGAAAGTCGGCGGCACGATGAATGGTATGAAGAGCTTGCTTGAAGAATTTGATTGTGAATTAGCAGGTATTGCAGTGCTTGTAGAAGCAGAACATGCAGATGAGACGCTAGTTGATGATTATTATTCTTTAATTAAGTTACAAGAGGTAAATGAGCGTGATCGCACAATTCAAGTGCGCGAAGGCAATTATTTTTCAAAAAAGGAGTCGGAATAACATGAAAAAAGTAGCGACAAAAAATGCGCCAGCGGCTATCGGACCGTATGCACAAGGTATGATTGTGAATAATATGTTTTACAGCTCTGGACAAATCCCGTTAACAGCAGCAGGCGAAATGGTTGATGGTGGTATCGAGGAACAAACGACACAAGTGTTTGAAAATTTAAAAGCTGTATTAGCTGCAGCTGGATCATCTTTGGATCAAGTTGTAAAAACAATGGTATTTTTAAGTGATATGGAAGATTTCGCAGCGATGAATGCTGTATATGCTGCACAATTTGGTGAACATACACCAGCGCGTTCTGCAGTAGAAGTAGCTCGTTTACCTAAAGATGCTAAAGTTGAAATTGAAGTTATTGCGCTTGTAAAATAATAAGTTAACATAGTTAATATGAGTAGATAACGCTAGTATATGCATATACTAGCGTTTTTATTCGTAAATTTGGCGGAAAAGTGGCATAATTATAAGTTAAAATAAATATTTTGAAAATTTTAAAAATAATTAAGGAAATATTTTGCTATATCGAATATAATAGTTGAATAGACAGCATAGTTGAGAGGTGGTGAGTCAGATGGAAGTAACAGATGTAAGATTACGAAAAGTTCAAACCGACGGCCGCATGCGTGCGATCGCTTCCATTACGTTGAACGAAGCATTTGTGGTACACGATATTCGTGTTATTGAGGGAAATGCAGGATTATTCGTCGCAATGCCAAGTAAACGTACGCCTGATGGAGAGTTTAGAGATATTGCACATCCGATTAATTCAGATATGCGCAATAAAATTCAAGATGCGATTTTAGCGGCATATGAGGTAGAGGACGACAGTGCAGAACAGACAGAATTAGTTGAAGTAAATATGTAAAATTTGTTTTGAACCTTGGGAGTTGTGCTAAAATTACAATAGCACAGCTTCTTTTTTGTGTGGAAAATAAAAAAAGTAAATAAATAACGATCTCTAGACGATATAAGTAATTGTAGTAATGTTGATATTTTGTCAAGCTTACACATCTTGAAAATGGCTACCATTTCCTATATAGTCATAAGAGAAATTGAGGTTAATGGAGGGCTCACTGATGAGCAATACTTACGCAGTTATTTTAGCTGCTGGCCAAGGTACCCGTATGAAGTCGAAGCTTTATAAAGTGCTTCACCCTGTATGTGGTAAACCTATGGTCGAACACGTTGTTAATCATGTGCAATCTGTAGGAGTTAATCGTATTGTAACAATCGTTGGCCACGGAGCTGAAATGGTTCGTGAGCATTTAGGTGATAACAGCGAGTACGCTTTACAAGAAGAGCAACTTGGAACAGCACATGCCGTAGAGCAAGCAAAATCAATTTTAGGTGATTTACAAGGTACAACAATTGTAGTATGTGGAGACACACCATTGATTCGTCCAGAAACAATGGCAGCGTTACTCATATATCATCAAGATAACAAGGCTAAAGCAACAATTTTGACAGCGGTTGCAGAAGATCCTACTGGCTATGGTCGCGTTTTACGTGATGCGAGTGGGCAAGTTTCGCAAATCGTTGAGCAAAAAGACGCTACAGAAGAGCAAAAACTTGTAACGGAAATAAATACAGGTACGTATTGCTTTGATAACGCTGCGCTGTTTGAAGCGCTAAGTAAAGTGGATAACAACAACGCTCAAGGTGAATACTATTTACCGGACGTTATTGAAATCTTGCAAAAACAAAATGAGATTGTTACGGCGTATGTTACGCCTGATTTTACAGAAACACTCGGCGTCAATGACCGCTTTGCTCTGTCACAAGCAGAACTGTTAATGCGTGCACGTATTAATGAGCGTCATATGCGTAACGGTGTAACAATTATTGATCCAGCTTCTACGTATATAAGCGCAGATGCTACGATTGGTAGTGACACAATTTTACAACCTGGTACGATGATTGAAGGGCAGTCTGCCATCGGAGAAGATTGCATTATTGGACCAAATTCACAAATTGTTAATAGCACAATTGGTGACGGTACAAAAGTACATTCCTCAGTAGTGTTAGACAGCGCTGTAGCAGAGCACACAGCAATCGGACCTTTTGCGCATATTCGTCCAGATTCTACAATTGGCAGTCACGTGAAAATCGGTAACTTTGTAGAAGTTAAGAAAAGTAAGTTAGAAGATGATGTAAAAGTATCTCATTTAAGCTATATTGGTGACGCAGAAATTGGCGAAAATGCTAATATTGGATGTGGTACAATTACTGTAAACTACGACGGTAAAAATAAGCATAAAACAGTCGTAGGGAAAAATTCATTTATTGGTTGTAACTCTAACCTAGTAGCACCAGTTGAAATTGGTGAAGGTGCGTTTAT
This sequence comes from Metalysinibacillus jejuensis, assembly GCF_003057615.1. Taxonomy (GTDB): domain Bacteria; phylum Bacillota; class Bacilli; order Bacillales_A; family Planococcaceae; genus Metalysinibacillus; species Metalysinibacillus jejuensis. The sequence goes on along the minus strand of NZ_QAFW01000023.1, from coordinate 16,604 downwards.
AGCAGCCGGCTCAACCATTACAAATGAGGTACCGGATGATGCACTTGCAATCGCACGTGCTCGTCAAGAAAATAAGCTAAACTATGTAAGTAAGTTAAACTTAAAATAACCTTTGGAACAAGGGAGTTTGCTTGGTTTACCAAGAAGCCATAAGGCAGTTCACAATATACAAACCCAAATTAGGAGGCCATCATGCCATATCAATATGCTAACTCACAATTAAAATTATTTTCTTTAAACTCTAATAATCCCCTAGCGCAAGAAATTGCCGAGGAGATGGGTATTGAGCTAGGAAAATCTTCTGTGAAACACTTTAGCGATGGAGAAATTCAAATTAGTATCGAAGAAAGTATTCGTGGTTGCGACGTATTTATCGTGCAATCAACAAGTGCGCCAGTTAACGAACATTTAATGGAGCTTTTAATTATGGTAGATGCTTGTAAGCGTGCATCTGCTCGTACAGTAAACGTTGTAATGCCTTACTACGGCTATGCGCGTCAAGACCGTAAAGCAAAAGCTCGTGAGCCAATCACGGCTAAATTAGTAGCTAACTTACTTGAAACTGCGGGTGCAACTCGTGCAATCGTATTAGATTTACATGCACCACAAATTCAAGGTTTCTTTGATATTTTAATTGATCATCTGATGGCAGTGCCTTTATTATCGGACTACTTCAAATCAAAAGACATTCCTTCAGAGGAAATCGTTATCGTTTCACCAGACCATGGTGGTGTAACACGTGCGCGTAAAATGGCGGAGCGCTTAAAAGCACCGATCGCTATTATTGATAAGCGTCGTCCAAAACCAAACGTGGCTGAGGTAATGAATATCGTAGGTAATGTTGATGGTAAAGTAGCCATTTTAATCGATGATATTATCGACACTGCAGGTACAATCACAATTGGCGCTGACGCATTACGTGCAGCAGGTGCTAAAGAGGTTTATGCATGCTGTTCTCACCCAGTATTATCTGGCCCAGCAATCGAACGCATTAACAATTCAGCAATCAAAGAGCTAGTTGTGACAAACACAATTCAACTTTCGGAAGACAAAAAATCACCGAAAATTAAAGAGCTTTCTGTAGCTAAGTTAATGGCTGATGCAATCGTTCGTGTTTATGAAAATAAATCAGTTAGTACATTATTCGATTAATAGTAAGTAAAGAGGTTGTCTTAAAAACGCATTTTAGGATGGCTTGTTTGTAGCGGGGTAGTTCAGAAAGTTATTGACTTTCTGTGCTACCCTTTTTTATTTGAGTAGATTGCTGTTAATAATACCAAATATTATATATAATAGAGTTAGCCTGAAAAAAGACAGAAGAATTAATGGTTACATAACAATGTGTAAGTACAAAGATTTTGGATGTTTTTATGTTTGCCAACTCGTAATTACGGGTAGTAAGACAAGGCGAAGAATTTTTTTATTTCTTGGAAGGGGACTATGAATATGAATACAGTACTAAAAGTTGAAAAACGCGAAGCTGGGCATCGTTCAACACTAACCCAACTTAGAAACGGAGGAGCAGTACCGGGTGTACTATATGGTTTCAAACAAGATGAAACTACACCAGTACAAGTCAATGCTGCAGAGCTAACACGCTACATTCAAAAAAACGGCCGTAATGGTGTTTTTGAATTAGACGTAGATGGCCAAAAAGTAAATGCTGTCGTTAACGAAGTTCAAATGGACGCGTTAAAAGGCAAAGTAATTCACTTAGACTTCTTAGCTGTTGATATGACAGAAGAATTAGAAGTAGAAGTACCAATTGCTTTAGTAGGAACAGCAGCGGGTACACGTGAGGGTGGCGTAGTAATGCAACCAATTCGCGAAGTAACGATTAAAGTAAAACCTTCTGATATTCCAGAAGTATTAGAAGTTGATGTATCAGCACTTGAAATTGGTGATGCGTTAGACGTAGCGTCAATTCGTGACAAATTCAACTTCGAAATCTTGTCAGAAGATGAAGAAACATTAGCAACAGTTACAGCGCCAACTTTAGCAGTTGAAGATGAAGAAGGCGAAGAAGGAGCAGCTGAAGAACCAGCGGCTGAATAAATAAAGGTCTATAGTGTGTGCGAATTAGTCGTACACACTATTTTTTTTTGAAATTTTAGCATAGTCATTTGCTTTTGACGAAAGTAGCTTGAATTATTAAAATGAGACATAGGAAAAATAATGAGGCTGTTGTACACGGCACAATGCAATTGTAGGCGATACATAGGTGAGAGTGGCTTGAGTTATGTTAAACTAACTAAGAATATCGATGAGGAAGGATGCATGGGTAATGAAGTTAATTGTAGGTTTAGGCAACCCTGGCAAGCCGTATGAAAACACTAAACATAATATCGGCTTTAATGTTATAGATGAACTAGCGAAAGAATGGGGCGTTACGCTAAATTTAAGTAAGTTTAAAGGGCAGTATGTTACTGTTCATCGTCCTAAAGGTAAAGTAATGTTAGTAAAACCACTAACGTATATGAATTTATCTGGCGAGTGCATAGGACCATTAATGGATTATTTTGCTATTGATATTGAGGATATCATTGTTGTATATGACGATTTGGATTTAGAAACAGGAAAGCTTCGTTTGCGTCAAAAAGGTAGTGCTGGTGGGCATAATGGTATAAAATCACTTATCCAGCACTTAGGCACGCAACAATTTAATCGTATACGTGTGGGGGTTAATCGTCCACCGGCTGGTATGAAAGTAGCTGACTATGTTTTATCGAAATTTTCAAAAGAAGAGCAACCTATTGTAGATGAAGCGGTAGAAAAAAGTGTAAAAGCGTTACAAGATGCACTGAGTCAACCTTTTATCGAAGTGATGAATAAGTACAACGGATAACGTAGCAAAGAATAGCGTGTGAGCTTTGGCATCTAATGATGTTCAAGGCTTTTTGCATGTTTTCAAGAGGGAGGGAGAATATATGGATATTTTACAACAACTATTTATGCAACAACCTAAAATAAAGCAAGCTATTGATCACATTAGTACGGGAGAAGCGCAAGATGAGTTAGTGACAGGACTTACAGGTAGTGCAAAGTCGATATTTATCGAGACCATGTACCGACAAGCTAATCGCCCTGTTTATATTATTGTACCTACACTACTCTATGCACAACGTATGGTAAACGAACTAACGAGTATTGTTAGCGAAGAAGAGATTTTTTATTACCCAGCAGATGATTTTATTGCAGCTGATGTTTCAACAACTTCTCATGAGCTACGTGCCGAACGAATTGCTACGTTGGATGCAATGCGACGAGAGGTAAAAGGCATCTATGTATTACCTATTGATGCATTTCGTCGTGTAGTAGCGCCTAAAGAGCAATGGGCGACATACTTTTTAGCCGCTTCCGTTGGACAAGAAATTGCAATTGAAGAGTGGTTATTAAAATTAGTCATAATGGGGTATCGACGAAGTGAAATGGTCACAACACCAGGTGAATTTTCTGTGCGCGGAGGCATTTTAGATATTTATCCTCCTTATATGCAACAACCTGTGCGTATCGAGCTATTTGATACAGAGGTTGACTCGATTCGTACGTTTTCAGCTGATGATCAACGTTCCATTGATCGTTTAATGGCTATCGAAATTTTGCCTGCTACAGAAGTAGTGTTGCCAATTGCAGCGCGTCAGCAAGTAGCACAGCGATTACAACAAGCGCTTGATGAGAGCTTAACGTTAGTTAATGATGAAGCAACAAAAGAACGCTTGGCGTTGCATATTGGCACGGATATTAGCTTATTACAAGCAGGGGATTTGCCTCAATATGTGATGAAGTATGGGTCGTTACTTTATGATGAAGAAGTATATTTAGAATCGTATTTTGCTACAGATGGTATTGTATTAGGCGATGAGATGATTCGTATTCAAGAGACGATGAACGTGTGGCGTACAGAAGAAGAAGCTTGGTATATGGAAATGATTGAAGAAGGTAAAATTGTGCATGCTGTGAAAAATTCACGGACATTGCGTATGTTAATGAAAAATATTCCACAGCAAAAAGTGTATTTTTCTGTATTTGCGCGTACCTTTGGTGGTATACCGATTAAACAAACAATCGGCTTTTCTTGCAAGCCAGGTCAAGAATTTAGAGGGCAGATGGCAATGTTGCAAAATGAAGTGGCGCGTTGGCAAAAAGCGAATTACACGGTGCTTTTTATTGCTCAAGGAGAAGAACGCCTGAAAAAAATGCATGCCTTATTAGGTGACTATGCCATTCAGACGACGCTTGGCACGCCCGATGCACCAGGTATTTATTTAGTGAACAGCAATATTGCGACAGGTTTCGAATTACCGCTAGAACATATCGCAGTAGTAACGGATGATGAATTATTTAAACAACCAGCAAAGCGCAAAGTACGTGCACAAAAAATGACGAATGCTGAGCGAATTAAAAGTTATGCTGATATGCGACCAGGGGATTATGTGGTGCATATTCATCATGGTATTGGACGTTATGTTGGCATGGAAACGCTAGAAGTAAATGGTCAGCATAAAGATTATTTGCATATCCGTTACCGTGGTGAGGATAAGTTATTTGTACCGGTAGACCAAATTGATTTAATTCAAAAGTATGTTGCTTCAGAAGATAAAGAGCCTAAAATTCATAAGCTTGGCGGTGTCGAGTGGAAAAAGGCCAAAGCTCGTGTAACGTCAGCTGTGCAAGATATTGCGGATGAATTAATTAAGTTATATGCGGCGCGCGAAGCAGAAAAAGGCTATGCCTTTTCGCCTGATGGAGATGAAATGCGCGCATTCGAGACTGCTTTTCCATATGACGAAACAGAAGATCAACTTCGAACGATTGTCGAAGTGAAAAAAGATATGGAACGAGAGCGCCCCATGGATCGTCTTGTATGTGGAGACGTCGGTTACGGTAAAACAGAAGTTGCGATTCGTGCAGCGTTTAAAGCAGTATTAGATGGCAAGCAAGTAGCCTTTTTAGTGCCAACGACTATCTTAGCGCAGCAACATTATGAAACGATGCTGTCGCGTTTTGAAGATTTTCCAGTACGGGTAGGGTTATTATCGCGTTTCCGTACGCGTACTCAGCAAAAAGAGACGTTAAAGGAACTAAAAGATGGGCGTTTAGATATTGTTGTAGGCACACATCGCGTACTTTCGAAAGATGTGGTATATCAAGACCTCGGGCTTCTTATTGTTGATGAGGAGCAACGTTTTGGTGTTACGCATAAGGAGCGCATTAAGCAGTTGAAAAATAATGTAGATGTACTTACATTAACAGCTACACCAATTCCACGTACGCTTCATATGTCGATGGTAGGTGTGCGAGATTTATCTGTAATTGAAACACCGCCGATTAATCGTTTCCCTATCCAAACGTATGTAATGGAACATAATGGTGGCTTAATTCGAGAAGCGATTGAGCGTGAAATGGCACGTGGAGGGCAAGTGTTTTATTTATATAATCGCGTAGAAGATATGACGCGACAAGTGGATATTATTCGTCAACTTGTGCCTGAAGCACGTGTAGCTTATGCACATGGGCAAATGACGGAGACGGAGTTAGAAGCGGTAATGTTAGCATTTTTAGATGCTGAGTATGACGTTTTAGTAACGACAACAATCATTGAAACAGGTGTCGACATACCGAATGTCAATACGCTGATTGTGCACGATGCGGATAAGATGGGACTATCACAACTGTATCAACTTCGTGGACGCGTAGGGCGCTCTTCTGTAGTAGCGTATGCTTATTTTATGTATCAACAGGATAAAGTATTAACAGAAGTAGCTGAAAGTCGCCTACAAGCAATTAAAGAGTTTACAGATTTAGGCTCGGGCTTTAAAATTGCCATGCGCGATTTATCTATTCGCGGTGCAGGTAATATACTAGGAGCGCAACAGCACGGCTTTATCGACGCTGTCGGCTTTGATTTATATTCACAAATGTTAGAAGAGGCCATTGAAGAGCGTCAAACAGGTGAAGTGAAAAAACCGAAAATTGACGTAGAAATCGTGCTTCATGTAGATGCTTATATTCCAGATAATTATATCGGTGATAGCTATCAAAAAATTCAAATGTATAAGCGTATAAAAGCAATGGATGAAATTGAAGACTATCATGCCATCACGGAGGAATTGGTCGATCGCTTTGGTGATTTACCTACGGAGACCGTTCAGCTTTTACGTATTGCTCGCATGAAAATTTGGTGCCATGAAGCGGGTATTATTTCTATAAAGGAGCGCAGTAAAAAAATTACGATTTTATTCTCTGAACAAGGGACTAATCGCGTAGACGGCTCTAAAGTTGTACAGGAATCAATGAAGTTTGGTAAGGTGGTGGGCTTCGGTATGGAAGGGGCGCAGCTTGTCATGACATTGGATGAAAACCGTGCAAAAGGTGCGGATGTCTTTACAATGTTAGAACAAATGACCGAAATTGCAGCTAATTCATTAAAGGCATAATAATAGGCAGATGCGCTACAATGTAGTGTCATCTGCCTTGTTATTTGATTATCATTATGCTTCCTCCACTTGAGCTAAATAATGAACACCATTTTTATAATTTAGACGTTGCCAAAGTTCCTCACGGAGCGCAAAGTCTTGTGATTTAGTACGTGCGATTTTATCTTTCGAATTTAACTTATGCGTAATTAAACGTTGCCCATTTTCCTTTTCTACGTAGCTGGTGAAAACACCCTCTTTTACTTCACTTACTTTACGTGAAGGCATAGGATAATAAGCAAGGTGTGTAGCATATGGACGTTGATGCTCAGGGAATGAGTGGGGGATGGCTTGTATTGTAGTAAGTTTCATAATAACGCCTCCTTTATTAATTTTTACACATAAGTAGATGATAATAAACGTTTTTGTACCGTTTTGTACAAAAACGCAACGAAATTACCGCGTGAGGTATGCTAAAAGTCGTACAGTATTAGCGGCAAAGTGGGCCATGGGGGTATGCTATACTATGAATACTGAATTATGCCAATTAAGGAGCTTTTTATGTCGCAATCATTCGGAATGAAAACTTATATGCGAGGCGCGGCTTTATTAACGGTAGCCGCATTAATTGTAAAAGTTTTAAGCGCAATTTATCGCGTTCCTTTTCAAAATCTTGTGGGGGATGAAGGTTTTTATATTTACCAACAAGTTTATCCATTTATCGCTGTATTTGTCGTTTGGACAACGGGTGGTGTGGCTGTAGCTATTTCCAAACTGTTAGCGGATAACGATGCGTCGTCTCAAATATCACAAAGAGAAACAAGGCGCGGCTTTATTTTGCGTGTCGTTTTTTGGTATTTAGTAGCATTAGCTGTACTGTTTTTTAGTGTGTTGTATTTTGGGGCCCCTACATTGGCCAAGTGGATGGGTGATGAAGAGTTAGCGCCACTTTTGCGTACAGGTGCTTTTATTGTATGGGTGATGCCTGCATTTGCAGTAGTCAAAGGAGCTTTTCAATCAAGGGGGTATATGGCACCGATTGCCTATGCGCAAATTATTGAACAAGTCGTAAGAGTGAGTATTATATTAATAGGAACAGCTATCATTATGAGGACGACCGCTTCGTTATATGATGCTGGGCGCATTGCGGTGCTCGGTACCGTAATCGGTGAAGTTGCAGGCTTTGTGTTGCTTGGCTATTGGTATGTAAAACAATTTGCCCGCGCGCCGCACGCTACTATAGCTATGCCTATTGCCCCGATTATTAAAGAAGTAACATGGTTTAGTTTAAGTGTTAGCATGAGTAGCTTATTGTTGTTAAGTTATCAATTTATTGACTCCTTCACGATTTACACGTTATTAGTTGATAGCGGTTTAGAACAACTCGCAGCTAAGGAGATAAAAGGGGCATTTGATAGGGGACAACCTCTCGTGCAACTAGGGGTAATTGTCGCATCTTCATTGACGCTTGCCATTGTCCCTCTCATTGCACACCAAATGAAAATACAAGCAGAAGGTGGCCGCTCAGCTTTACCGTTTATTCAATTAACGTATCGTACTGCGTTGTTGTTTGGTTCAGCTGCTGCTATTGGGTTAATGACGGTAATGCCAGATATTAATGTCATGTTATTTAAAACAAACAGCGCTTCAGGTGTGCTAGCCTTTTATATGTTACAAATTATCCCTTTATCTGTCGTATTAACGTTTACAGGGATTTTACAAGGTATGGAAAAATTGAAGGTACCCTCGTTTATTTTAGGGATAGGCTTTATCGTAAAACTGAGTATGAATTACTTTACAATTGTCCCATTCGGTATTGCGGGGGCTGCGCTAGCTAGCAATATCGGCCTAGCGATTACCGCTATACTATTAATTAGCTATAGTAAAAAATTTATTCCTCATCTAGCAAATCGCTATTTTCATGTTCAATTAATACGAGCATTACTAGCGATGACAGTAAGTGTATATGCAGTACGTATTAGCTTATTAGCGCTACCTATTGCCTCTGTACGCTTCCATGCAATGATCAGTGCATTTGCTGCTATTATTGTAGGAGCAGTGGTATTTATTACTTGGATTGGACGCAAAAGGTTATTATCAGAAAAAGAGTGGTTTTTATTGCCATTTGGTCGTCGAATAGCGACATACCAATTATGGTTAAATCAAAAGAAGTAGGTGCACAATGAACACAATTACAGTAATCGGATTAGGAGCCGGAGATTTTGAGCAATTACCTATAGGGGTTTATCGGAAATTACAAGCCGTCAAAACGTGCTATGTAAGGACGATAGAACATCCTGTTATTGCTACGTTAATTGAAGAAGGTATTACCTTTACTCCGTTTGATGAGGTTTATATAAACAATGATGGGTTTTCCGATGTATACGAAACAATTGCAACGCGCTTAGTAGAAGCTGCACAACAAGAAGATATTATTTATGCTGTGCCAGGGCATCCACTTGTAGCGGAAATGACGGTTCAGTTGCTAATTGAAGCTGAAAAGCGGGGAGCAATTACATTAATAATTGAAGGGGGACAAAGCTTTTTAGACCCTATCTTTACTGCATTACGTATTGATCCAATTGAAGGCTTTCAGTTACTAGACGGCACAAATATGACGATTCATGATGCACATATGCAACAACATGTACTCATTGCTCAAGTGTATGATGCTTTTAGTGCTTCAGAGGTAAAGTTAAAATTATTAGAGAAATATGATGCCGATCACGTTGTCACACTTGTCACAGCGGCAGGTTCTGATGAAGAGCTGTTACAAACTATGCCACTATGTGAAGTAGATCATGTGGCGACGCTTAATAATTTAACAACGCTCTACGTTCCACCCGTAACATCACTCCTTAAGCGTACGAAAGATTGGCGTACATTTAGAGAAGTAATTGCTACGCTACGTGGGCCAGATGGTTGCCCTTGGGACCGCGAACAAACACATGAGTCACTAAAAAAATATTTATTAGAGGAAGTCCATGAATATTTGCAAGCTGTTGATGAACAAGATGATTTTGGAATGACAGAAGAGTTAGGCGACGTGCTTCTACAAGTATTTCTCAACGCCCAAATCGGAGAAGACATGGGCTACTTTACGCTAGAGGATGTACTACATGAAGTGACGACAAAAATGATTACACGCCACCCTCATGTTTTTGGGGATAAAGAGGCACAAAATGTAGATGACGTGATGGCGATTTGGCAACAAGCTAAATTAGAAGAACGACAATCAACAAGTTTATTAGAAGGTAAGTACCGTGCAACGTCTTCGTTACAAACTTCGTATAATTACCAAAAAGAAGTAGCCAAGCACGGTTTTACATGGGATGATGTTGCAGGTGCGTGGGATAAATTTGAAGAAGAGTTAGCAGAGTTCAAGGTAGAAGCAGCACAGCCGGAGCTTATGAAACGTACCGATGAATTTGGTGATGTATTATTTACTCTCGTTAACATTGCACGATTTTATAAAGTAGATCCAGAAGAAGCGATGGTTTATGCTAATACAAAATTCGCCAAACGCTTTAAGCATGTAGAAGCTTGTGCACAAGCAGCGGGTAAAACGATAGCAAATAGCACAATAGAAGAACTTGAAAGCTATTGGCAAGATGCAAAACGAAAGGAGCAAATATAATGCGTTTAGATAAATATTTAAAGGTGTCTCGTTTAATTAAAAGACGTACACTTGCGAAAGAAGTAGCTACTCAAGGTCGTATTACGATTAACGGTAAGGTAGCTAAGCCTGGTACTGTCGTAAAAGAAGGTGACGAATTACAAATTCGTTTCGGGCAAAAAATTGTCACTGCACGTGTAGAGCGTTTGCAAGCGAGTGCTAAACGTGATGAAGCGTCACAAATGTTTACAATTTTAAGTGAAGAGCGTCTTACTCAAGTAGAGCCTGAATTTATTGATGATGAAGATGAAATGAACTAGATAATTTACGAGAAGCGTCGATATAAAAGTATAGAGAAGTTTAGTTTGCTTATCTAGCGGGTAAACTAACATAACTAGTTGTGTAAATATAAAGGAGGAAACACGGATGGCTTCACGTAACGACAAATATGCCAAAATGGATAATGAGTATATTCGCGCGAAAGAGTTGCAAAAGGCAAAGCAAAAAAAGCAAAAAAAACTCGTGTTGCGTCGTGTCTTCTTCTTTTTCTGTTTACCGTTTATCGTCATTGTTTGGTTTATTTCTACCGTTTTCAATCAATCTACGATGATAGAAGAAAAACAAGCTATGTTGGATGAAGCGAAAGCTAATTTAAAAAATGTAGAAAAACAACAAGAGCTATTAGAGATGCAAATTACACAGTATGAAGATGATGAGTATATCGCAAAAATTTTACGTAAAGAATATTTGTTGTCAGAAGATGGTGAAATTATATTTGTGATGCCTGAAGATGCACTAGAAGAAGAAAATGAGAATGATAAGTGATTATAGCTATTGTTGACAGACCCTTATTGTCGGCTATAATGATAGAAGGTAATAGTTAGAAATAAATTGAATATATGATTCGATTTTTCGAATCTTTGAAAATTTAAGGAGGAGCATTTTTTTTATGTCAATCGAAGTAGGCAGCAAAGTACAAGGTAAAGTAACAGGAATCACAAATTTTGGTGCGTTTGTAGAGTTACCAGGTGGTTCGACAGGGCTAGTTCACATTAGTGAAGTTGCCGATAATTATGTTAAAGATATCAATGACCACCTTAAAGTAGGTGACGAAGTTGAAGTTAAAGTGATGAATGTTGAAGCAGATGGTAAAATCGGCTTATCTATTCGTAAAGCGAAGCCTCAAGCGGAACGCCCAGAGCGTCCTCAGCGCCCGCGCCACAACAACAACCGTTCAAATGATCGCAACAATCGTCCACAAAAAGAAGACTTTGAATCAAAAATGGCACGTTTCTTAAAAGATAGTGATGAGCGTTTAACAACGTTAAAGCGTGCGACAGAATCAAAACGCGGTGGCCGTGGAGCAAGACGAGGTTAATTTGCTGGCTCTTTAAGCGTAGAAAGAGTGTTAAAATATGAAAGAGTTTCACTATGGTGAGGCTCTTTTTTTGTACAAAAAAACTAGAGCAAGATGCCCTAGTTTTTTAACATGCGCTTTACTATTAAGAATAGAGCGTAACAACTAATACTAATACCGATAAAGAGTACTAGTAATTGAATAACGGCTGGCACAGGGATATTTAAAGAGATGATAATCAGTAACCAACCTAATGCTGTAAATAAAAATAAGCGAGTTAAAGGGTTCAAGTTCTATCATCCTCCTCATTAGTCTTCAAACGTTGTTAAAAATTTTAGCCATGCATTTGTACCTACACCAAGATGTGTGTTTGCTGCTAATTGTTGTAAAATAATTTTATGAATGTCTTGTGGATAAGGACGTAGCGGGCGACCCACACAAAAATAGCAAGTCGGATCTGTGCAAGCTACTTCTAAAAATGTATTGCAATAAAGACAAACTTCAGCATCATAATCATCGTTTCTTACACTATAATCTCGGCAATTGTGCATGTTAAAAATCGCTCCTTTACGATATAAAAAAGTAGTGATGAAATATTATTTCATCACTACTTAGTATGACCCCTACGGGATTCGAACCCGTGTTACCGCCGTGAAAGGGCGGTGTCTTAACCGCTTGACCAAGGGGCCGTTTATGGTGGCGGCAGAGGGGATCGAACCCCCGACCTTACGGGTATGAACCGTACGCTCTAGCCAGCTGAGCTACGCCGCCGTTAAACAACAAACTAAATATTACAATCGAATGCTAATTAAGTCAAGCTTATTTTAAAAATAGGGTGTAGTTGCCCTATTGAAAGTGTTGTATATGTAAGAATGCTTATCTTTGAAGGTGTAATAAGGGGATGTCGCGTATGAATTTAGCGTATAATAGCAGATGAAGTTATAAGTAAGATTTATGAATAAGGAGTCGCCTATTATGAAACAACAATTTCTACAACAAGTTGAGGCGCAGGCATTATTTACACCGCGAGATCGACTCGTGCTTGCCGTATCAGGTGGCGTAGATTCTATGGTAATGTTAGATGTTTTACGGCACTTACCTTGTGAGAAACTCATCGTTGCTCATGTGGATCATATGCTACGAGGAGAAGATTCTGCACGAGATGCGCAATTAGTGCGAGACTACTGCGCGCTTTATGACTTAACATTTACAATGGCTGCCATTGACATTCCTCGACTATTAGCTACTAAAGGCGGTAATACGCAAGTCGTTTGTCGGGAACAACGCTACCAGTTTTTGCATGAAGTAAGTGTAAGGTTTCAAGCGACAAAATTGGTGACGGCTCATCATGCTAATGATCAGCTCGAAAGTGTTTTAATGGCTTTAACACAAGATGCTACTCCTTACGCTATGCAAGGGATTTTGCCTAGACGCCAATTAGGAGATATGACAGTTATTCGACCATTACTTACCTTCTCTAAAAACCAGCTTTATACGTATGCGAGTATGTACAATGTGCCGTTTAGAGAAGATAGTAGCAATGAGGGGAATGCCTATTTACGTAATCGCATACGCCATCATGTTGTGCCTTTACTTCAACAGGAAAATCCTAAGCTTACTGAAAATATTCTTCGCCTAACCACGCAATTGTATGAGGATGAATGCTATCTTCGAGCACAAACGGAGCAAGTTTTTAACGAAATTGTGAAAGAGCAATGTCAAGAAAGCTACAGTATTGATATCCATGCTTTTAAAAATAAGCCCGTTGCTTTACAAAGAAGAGTTGTTTTACTACTATTAAGCTATCTTTATGAACAAAAGCCTATTCGTAATAGCCAAGCACTCGTTGCTTTATTGCGTAATGCAATGGACACAGATGCGGGAAACAAGCAGTATGATTTGCCCCAAGGTTTTATAGCTTATCGTTCCTACACAACGCTATATATTACAAAAAATAGCGCGCAACGTGTACAAGCTGAACAAATCTTGCCAATGAATGAATGGTTTTATTGCGAAAATGGTGTACGCTTATGTTTAACAACACCAAAGTCGATCGTTCTAGACGCTAAAAGGTATTATTTTAATTCGCAACAGCTCCAATTACCTTTTAAGATACGTAAGCGTTTACCAGGAGATCGTATACAGCTAAAAGGCATGGCGCAACCTAAAAAGCTTTCACGCCTTTTTATTGATTGTAAAATACCCACACATGAACGTGAGCAACTCCCTATATTAATTGCAGGCAATGAAGTAGTTGGCGTTTGCGGTGTACGGATGAGTAATTACTTTTCCGAAAAACAACGCAACACGGATGATATGATGTTGAGTATAATAAGTAAAGAAACTGGAGCAAGCGAAAAATTTGAGGAGGAATCACTAATGATTCAAAATGATATTGAAAAAGTAATTATTTCCGAGGAGCAATTAGATGCGCGCATTCGTGAATTAGGAGCAGCGCTAACAGAGGAGTATCGCGGTACTTATCCACTAGCTATTGGCGTACTAAAAGGTGCAATGCCATTTATGACTGACTTAATGAAACGTTTTGATACGTACGTAGAGCTAGATTTTATGGACGTAACAAGCTATGGTAATGCTACGGTATCATCAGGAGAAGTAAAAATTGTTAAAGATTTAAACACGAGTGTCGAAGGTCGCGATATTTTAATTATTGAAGATATCATTGATAGTGGTTTAACATTAAGTTATTTAGTTGATTTATTTAAATACCGTAAAGCAAAATCAATTAAAATCGTAACATTATTAGACAAGCCATCCGGTCGTAAGGTAGATTTAAAAGCAGACATCGTAGGCTTTGAAGTTCCAGATGGTTTTGTAGTAGGCTATGGTTTAGATTACGCAGAAAAATACCGAAACTTACCGTATATTGGCATTTTAAAACGTGAAGTATATTCTTTTTAAGAATATTTAGAATAACTTAGCTAAAAATAGCACATAAGTTGCACGAGTCAATGCTTTTCATTGTATGATGAATTAAGGATATGTTAAGATTTTACTTATAGTTTTTCTGTATGTTTATGAGGAGGCTCGGGATGAATCGAATATTTCGATATACCATTATTTATTTACTAATATTTTTAGTGCTTATGGCTATTTTCGGTACCTTTAAAGGTGATAAACTCGCAACAAATGAGTTGGACTACAAAGAATTTATCACAGAGTTAGATAAAGGTAACGTAGAGGAAGCGACAATACAGCCAGATAAGTCTGTATATGTTGTAAAAGGTAAAATGGAAGGTTACAAAGAAGACGAAACATTCGTTGTAAACTTACCAATTACGAACCAATCTTTAATGGACCGCATTGATAAAGCGGTTGAAGAAAATACGAAAATTGCGTATTTACAAGCGCCGGAAACGAGCGGTTGGTTACAATTCCTACTTGGGATTATTCCGTTTATCGTAATTATTTTCTTATTCTTCTTCTTATTAAGCCAGTCACAAGGCGGCGGTAATCGTGTAATGAACTTTGGTAAGAGCAAAGCAAAATTATACGATAATGAGAAAAAGAAAGTTCGCTTTACAGATGTAGCGGGCGCAGATGAAGAAAAGCAAGAATTAGTAGAAGTTGTAGACTTCTTAAAAGATCACCGTAAATTCACTGAAATCGGTGCGCGTATTCCTAAAGGTATCCTATTAGTAGGTCCTCCAGGTACAGGTAAAACATTACTAGCGCGTGCAGTGGCTGGTGAAGCAGGCGTACCATTCTTCTCGATTTCAGGTTCTGATTTCGTTGAGATGTTCGTGGGTGTTGGTGCATCACGTGTACGTGATTTATTCGAAAATGCGAAGAAAAATGCGCCATGCATCATCTTCATTGATGAAATTGATGCAGTAGGTCGTCAACGTGGTGCGGGTCTTGGTGGTGGTCACGATGAGCGTGAGCAAACACTTAACCAATTACTAGTTGAGATGGATGGTTTCGGAGCAAACGAAGGTATTATTATCATCGCTGCAACTAACCGCCCAGACATTTTAGATCCAGCCTTACTTCGTCCAGGTCGTTTTGACCGTCAAATTACAGTAGGTCGCCCAGATGTTAAAGGTCGTGAAGCGGTACTTAAAGTACACGCACGCAACAAACCTTTATCAGACTCAGTAGACTTAGGCGCTATCGCGCAGCGTACGCCAGGGTTCTCGGGAGCCGACTTAGAAAACTTATTAAACGAAGCAGCACTTGTAGCAGCGCGTCGTAATAAGAAGAAAATCGATATGTTCGATATTGATGAAGCAACAGACCGTGTCATTGCAGGTCCTGCTAAAACAAGTCGAGTAATTTCGGAAAAAGAACGAAACATTGTAGCTTACCATGAAGCGGGTCACGTTGTTGTTGGTTTAACACTTGATCAAGCCGAAAAAGTACACAAAGTAACGATTGTACCACGTGGTCAAGCTGGTGGTTATGCGGTGATGCTTCCTAAGGAAGACCGTTACTTCATGACAAAACCAGAGCTATTAGATAAAATTGCTGGTTTACTTGGTGGTCGTGTTGCAGAGGATATTATCTTCGGAGAAGTATCGACAGGCGCACATAATGACTTCCAACGTGCAACAGGCATCGCACGCTCAATGGTTACAGAGTACGGTATGAGTGATAAGCTTGGACCAATGCAATTTGGTTCGGCACAGGGTGGTAACGTGTTCTTAGGACGCGACATTAACTCTGAGCAAAATTACTCCGACTCAATTGCTTATGAGATTGATAAAGAAATGCAGTCAATGATTGTTGAGCAATATGAGCGTACAAAACAAATTTTAACGGAAAAACGTGATTTACTAGAGCTAATCGCTAAGACGTTATTAGAAGTTGAGACGTTAGATGCGCAACAAATCGAAAGCTTGCGCGATACAGGTAAACTTCCAGTACGTATTGAAGAGCCTTCGGTAACTGCAGAAACAGCGACACCTGAAGCAACGACTGTTCATCTTGAAAAAGAAGGCACACCTTCGATTGAACAAAAAGTTACAGGTGAACAAGCTGATCCAACAACAGCTGATTTACAGCAAGAGCTTGATACTACAGATAACCGACCAAAAGGTTTTGACGAAGAACGTAAATAAACAAAGTGAGGCTGGGACATAACTAGTGTTCAGCCAAAGAAAAAGAGAAATTGAGTGCGCTCAATTTCTCTTTTTCAATTTTTTATAGGTATTTTTATTGATTGGCTGTGAACTTTCGCAAGTTCACAGCCATC
>NZ_QAFW01000230.1 GCF_003057615.1 Metalysinibacillus jejuensis | reverse complement strand
ATGTTGCTTGATTTTTACTAATTTCAGTTTAGGTAATTTGATATGACCATCTTGCAATTCGATATTTCCGTTCACTCGATTGGTTGTATAAGACTGTTTTGACTTACGGTTTTTGAACTTTGGAAATTTCGCATTGCCTTCAAAAAAATTCTTATAAGCCTTTTGTAAGTTCATTTGTGCATTTGCTAAAGCTAAAGAATC
>NZ_QAFW01000229.1 GCF_003057615.1 Metalysinibacillus jejuensis | reverse complement strand
GAATAAGCATCAGCGAGGTTTTTGAGTGAAGATTGAATCGCAATGCTGTCCACCTCTTTTAACCAAACTAATTCTTTCTTTAATTGGGTTAATTGAGAAGAACACGAATTGTAAGTCAAACCTTTTCCTGTTGCCTTATAAGTATCGTTCCATTTTGCGAGGAAATGATTGAATACAAAACGAGAACAACCGATTGTTTTAGCAATCAGTATTTCT
>NZ_QAFW01000228.1 GCF_003057615.1 Metalysinibacillus jejuensis | reverse complement strand
CTTCACTTTGGTAAAAGCGTTCACGACAATGGTTGGGGCATGTTCACTACATTCTTATCGTACAAGCTAAAAGAACAAGGGAAACAGCTCGTGAAAATTGATAAATGGTTCCCTTCGACTAAAAAATGTTCTTGTTGTGGTGCAGAAAAACCTATGAAGCTATCTGAACGTACTTACCGTTGTTCATGTGGGTATGTGGCATATCGTGACTATAATT
>NZ_QAFW01000227.1 GCF_003057615.1 Metalysinibacillus jejuensis | reverse complement strand
TGGAAAGAAATGTTCTGGTCAAGAAGCTTCTGCCTACTTACAGCAGGCGGTGCGCCAATAGATACCATCAAAAAATATATTGAAAATCAAGGTAAAAAGTGAGGTGAATTGATATGACTAAACAAAACAAAGCTTTCAAATTCCGTTTACTACCAAACAGAGAACAGGCAGTATTATTAGCCAAAACATTTGGTTGTGTTCGTCTTGTCTACAATAAGATGCTTGCG
>NZ_QAFW01000226.1 GCF_003057615.1 Metalysinibacillus jejuensis | reverse complement strand
CGACACTTTTAGACTACTTGGTTGGTGCTGCTACATTTGAATGGAAAAGTATGCGCCACGCTGCGGATGTTGCACCCGCACACGGCTTAAAATCAGTGGACTATTCGACACTTTCAAAACGTTTAGGTGAACTGAATTACCTCATCGTGAAGCGTATTTTCGAATTAATTGTCGGCCGATTAAACCGAGCTGCAAGGCGTTCTCTCAAGTTAAAAAAAGAACTTCTG
>NZ_QAFW01000225.1 GCF_003057615.1 Metalysinibacillus jejuensis | reverse complement strand
AAGTCAGTTGCTCTACCAACTGAGCTACACCGGCATAATATGGAGAATGACGGGCTCGAACCGCCGACCCTCTGCTTGTAAGGCAGATGCTCTCCCAGCTGAGCTAATTCTCCACGTTGCCTAGCGATGTTCTACTCTCGCAGGGGCTAACCCCAACTACCATCGACGCTAAAGAGCTTAACTTCCGTGTTCGGTATGGGAACGGGTGTGACCTCTTTGCCATTATCACTAGACCTTTTGAGT
>NZ_QAFW01000224.1 GCF_003057615.1 Metalysinibacillus jejuensis | reverse complement strand
CGTCCATAGCGAAATCTAGCCCAACAACTTTCTGAATGGACACTGGTTTAATTTCTTTCTCGTATTCTGTCAAAATCGAAATATAGTATTTACCTGATTTTGTTTTAGAAATCGTACAAGATTTTAATTTATAATCCGTAGGGATTTCCCGATGTTGCTTGATTTTTACTAATTTCAGTTTAGGTAATTTGATATGACCATCTTGCAATTCGATATTTCCGTTCACTCGATTGGTTGTATAAGAC
>NZ_QAFW01000022.1 GCF_003057615.1 Metalysinibacillus jejuensis | reverse complement strand
CTTGAAGACGACAAGGTAGATAGGTTCGGCGTGGAAGTGTGGCGACATACGGAGCTGACGAATACTAATCGGTCGAGGACTTAACCAACTACTTTACAAAAAACAATGAAGTTTATCCAGTTTTGAGTGAACACACTCAAAAGGTCTAGTGATAATGGCAAAGAGGTCACACCCGTTCCCATACCGAACACGGAAGTTAAGCTCTTTAGCGTCGATGGTAGTTGGGGTTAGCCCCTGCGAGAGTAGAACATCGCTAGGCAATAGAAAAAACGAGTAGCTCCTAAGAGTTACTCGTTTTTTGTTGTGGGAAAAATGTTATAATTGTAATGGTTTGGTTAAAGGAGTGAAAATTATTAATACAAAAGATTTGCGTATCCCTGTTAAGCGATATCGACCAGAGATAGAAGGGTTACGCACAATAGCTACATTGCTCGTAGCAATTTATCATATTTGGTTTGGCAGAGTATCAGGAGGAATTGATGTATTTTTCGTGCTATCCGGATTTCTCATTACTACATCGCTATTAGCGCGAGTGGAAAAAGAAGGAACAATTAACGTATTTGATTTCCTTTTGGGCTTAGCTAAACGTTTGTTTCCTCAAGCATTACTCGTGATTTCTTTTATTATGATAGCGGGGTTATTTTTCCTACCACCTCATATGTGGCAAAATTTAACGCCTCATATGCTAGCTTCTGTCTTTTATTATGAAAATTGGCGACTAGCCTTTGATGCGGTAGATTATTTATCAACAGATAGTGATACAAGTCCATTTCAACATTATTGGTCGTTAGGTATTCAAGGTCAATTTTATTTAATATGGCCAGTAGTTATTTTATTTAGTTATTTTATAGCTCGTAAAGTTTTTAAGAAGCCTGTCAGAAAGACTTTTCTTAGCGTTTTATTAATTATCTTTGTTACATCATTATCTTATTCTGTTTATAAAACGACTGTTAATCAGCCAAGGGCTTACTTTGATACATTTGCTAGGGCTTGGGAATTTAGTATTGGGGGCATTCTTGCTTTATTATTACCTTATTTAAAATGGTCAAATATTTTAAATGTAATTTTAGGATGGTTAGGTCTAGCGATTATTTGTTTAACAGGTGTTTTATTGCCTGTATCAACAGTCTTTCCAGGTTATTTAGCATTAGTACCGATAACAGGTGTCTTGTTAATTATTATTACTACAAATCACAACCCTACATACGGTGTACAACACTTACTAACTTACAAGCCACTTATGTATTTAGGTGGATTAACTTATGGCATTTATTTATGGCACTGGCCGTTACTACTATTTTACCAGCATTATAAAAACACCACGGTTTTAACATTAACAGAAGGTGTTATTTTATTAGTAGTTACATTAATATTATCCTTATTTTCTACGAAGGTTATCGAAGCTCGCATTAGGCCGCTATCAATACAAAACCAACGTATTAAAGTAATTAGCGTATTAGCAGCCTCTTTGGTTTTAACCGCTTTTATTGGGTTCATTGCATATAATAAAATAGATGCTGTGCAGGCTCAAAGTTTAATAGCCATGGGCAACACTGAAGATTACCCTGGTGCTATGGCTAAACTTTATGGCATAACACCATCAGAAGTCGAATCTTATCTACCTTCAGAAATAGATATTGTGCAAGATTTTCCTAGCTTTTATCAATATAAAGAGTGTTTAGGTAAAGATGGTGTTGATGTTAAGAAGTGCTCTTTTGGTCAAAAAGAGAATCCAAAATATGTAGTAGCAATGGTTGGAGGGTCTCACTCAGTACACTGGTTCCCTGCTTTAGAAATTTTAGCTGAACAACTTGAGTTTCGTATAGACTCTTACAATCATGATGGTTGCCGATTTACAGATCAAGATAAGGAAAAGCAATTGACTGAAACTTGTTTAGAGTGGAATGAAAATGTTATTGCAGCCTTGCAAGAGAATCCACCTGATTTGGTATTTACAACAGCTACATTAAATAAAAGAGCTGATATTCCTCAAGGTTATATTAACCAATGGACTAAATTACAAGACGTAACGACGATTTTTGCAATTAGAGATAATCCGAGAATGAAAGAAAATATCGCTCAATGCTTAGCTAAAACTACCAACCCTTTAGATTGTGCTATCCCTAGAGATGAAGGTGTATCACCTACAATTCCTTGGGAAACTACACCTAACATACCGAATAATGTGATTTTTGCAGATTTAACAGACTATTTTTGCGATGAAGAAATATGTCCGCCTGTAATAGGAAATGTTGTGATTTATCGAGATAATAATCACATTACGGCAACGTATGCAAAAACTTTAGCACCAGCACTAAAAGCACCACTAGAGAGCGCATTAAAACAAACAAAAGGTAGGTGATAGCGTGGCTATTTGGTATGAAGTACAACAAGATGAAAGCATAGAACAATGTTTAACAAGAATGAAGCAAGATGGTTATATCGCAGTGGCTAGAAGAGAAGAACCGATTTTCCAGCTTGTGGATGGAGAGCCGCAACTTCTGCGCCAAAAAATCGAATTTAAAGCGCTTGCAACCGAAGAATAAAGATTTTGTGTTAAAAATACGAACGATTATATGACTTTAAAATAAAATGTTCGTTTAATTCATTGACGAGATTTATTGTAGTTGATAAAATATGAGGGTAAAGGTTACGCCCCATATAATCCGAAGAATTGGCTTTGGAGTATCTACCTAGCACCTTAATGCTAGACTATGAGGAAAATCAGTCTTTGAGTTAAAGAGCACCTCGTGTTTAATCCTCAAACTACTGTTTTCTCATGGAGATGAAAATAGTAGTTTGGGGAATTTTTTTATGTAACGAAAAGGAATTGTTCAAAGGAGCGAATTATTCATGAATCCGAAAATCGGTATCATTATGGGTAGTACAAGTGATTGGGAAACAATGAAGCATGCATGTGATGTGTTAGATGAGTTAGGTGTTGCTTATGAAAAACAGGTGGTTTCGGCACACCGTACACCTGATTTAATGTTTGAATATGCAGAGGCAGCAAGAGGTCGTGGGATTCGAGTAATCATTGCTGGCGCAGGCGGTGCTGCTCATTTGCCGGGGATGGTAGCAGCTAAAACGACATTACCAGTAATCGGTGTTCCTGTACAATCCCGTGCGTTAAATGGTTTAGATTCTTTATTATCAATCGTTCAAATGCCTGGTGGTGTACCAGTAGCTACAGTAGCCATTGGTAAAGCTGGTGCAACGAATGCAGGGCTTTTAGCCGCACAAATCTTATCTACAACAGACGAAACAATCACAGCAAATTTAGAACAACGACGTGAACGTACGAAAGCACAAGTAATTGAAAGCTCAGGTGACTTATTGTGACAAAAGTGATTTATCCAGGGCAGACAATCGGCATTATTGGCGGTGGTCAATTAGGGCGAATGATGGCCTTAGCGGCTAAGGAAAGTGGCTTTAAGATTGCTGTACTTGAACCTACAATGGATTCTCCTTGTGGTCAAGTTGCGGATATTCGTATCGTAGCAAATTATGATGATGAGTCAGCTTTAGAAGAATTAGCTGAAGTAAGTGATGTTATAACATTCGAGTTTGAAAATATAGATTATGAAGGTCTAAAACGTTTAGGCCAAATTGCCAATGTTCCTCAAGGAGCAGAATTAGTACGCATTACGCAAGATCGTATTATCGAAAAAGCTTCATTAGTAGAAGCAGGTGTTGAAGTTTCACCGTATGTCGTAGCGCAAACTTATGAGGAGTTAGTAGAGCGAGTAGCTACTATTGGCTATCCTTGTGTGGTGAAGACTGCACGTGGGGGTTACGACGGTAAAGGCCAACAAACACTATACAATGAGAAAGATTTAATAAAGGCAAAACCACTCTTTGATCATGCGGCATGTGTAGCAGAGGCATTCGTATCTTTTACGAAAGAAATTTCAGTAATCGTACAGCGCAGTAGCAATGGCGATACGTACTGTCAACCGATCGGAGAGAACATTCATGTGAATCATATTTTACATGAGACGATTGTGCCTGCACGCATTGAAGAGACGACGGCACAAAAAGCAGAACAAGCAGCCATTCAAATTGCTAATGCCTTACAACTCGTAGGCACGTTAGCAGTGGAAATGTTCGTGCTTAAAGACGGTGGCATTTTAATTAATGAATTGGCACCACGCCCACATAATTCAGGGCATTATTCTATCGAAGCTTGTAACGTTTCACAGTTTCACCAACATATTCGTGCTGTCTGCGGCTGGCCATTACGAAAACCTGAATTATGGGCACCTTCTATTATGGTGAATGTACTAGGTCAACACGTTATGCCGTTAACCAATGCTATTGCTAAATATCCGCACTGGTCTATCCATTTTTATGGTAAAAAAGAGGCGAAAGAAAATCGTAAAATGGGACATGTCACAATCATGACAGAAAACATTGACGCGACATTAGAAGAAATTAACGCATCAAGTATTTGGTCTGAGTAACACCTGCTAAATTAGCAGTTACAATATATCCAATTTCTTAGGAGGAAATGAAAATGACGAAAGTAAATGTATATGTAAAACTTCGTGAAAGTGTTGTAGACCCACAAGGAACAGCAGCGAAAGAGGCACTTCAAGCGATGGGCCATAACACGGTGAAAAATGTTCGTATCGGTAAGTTAATCGAGCTAGAAGTAGAAAGCAATACAGTTGAAGCAGACGTTACTAAAATGTGTGATGAGCTACTAATCAACAAAGTTATTGAAGACTACCGCTTTGAAATCGAGGGGGAGTAATACAATGAAATTCGCAATTTTAACATTTCCGGGGACAAGTTGTGAAGTTGATATGCAACACGCGATCTCAACAGTAGTAGGTGGCGATTCAGAAATTATTTGGCATAAAGATGCTGATATTAGTAAGTATGACGGCATTATCGTACCAACAGGTGCAAGCTTTGGCGATTACTTACGCCCAGGCGCATTAGCAAAAAGCACAGAGTTAGCAAAGCAAGTAGTAGCTTTTGCAGCTACGGGTAAGCCTGTAATTGGTGTAGGAAGTGGTTTTCATATTTTAGTAGAGCTCGGTTTATTACCAGGCGCATTTTTAATGAATCCTTCATTGAAGTTCGAAACGGGCAAAGTGAATGTACGTGTTAATAATAATACAAAATTCACGTCAGCTTATGAGCAAGATACAGTCATTGCATTACCGTACGCTCAACAATTTGGTACGTATTATGTTGATGCGGATACAGCAAAACAATTACAAGACAATAATCAAGTTGCCTTCACATATACAGATGAGTCATTTAATAGTACAGCAGCAATTGCTGGTGTCATTAATCAACAAGGTAATGTTTTAGGCATGATGCCATTACCTGAGCGTGCAGTGGAAGAAATTATCGGTGGTACACAAGGTCTACCATTCTTTGCATCTACTTTGAAAAATTGGAGTGAACAATAATGCTTGAACCTACAGCGCAACAAGTAAAAGACGAAAAATTATACTTACAATTAGGTATGACTGAAGAAGAGTATGACTTAGCTGTACAAATGCATGGTCGTCTTCCTAATTACACAGAAATTGGTTTATTTTCGGCTATGTGGTCTGAACACTGTTCATATAAAAGCTCTACGCCTGTATTACGACGTTTCCCTACAAAGGGCGAGCGTGTATTACAAGGTCCTGGTGAGGGCGCGGGTATCGTAGACATTGGCGATAACCAAGCGGCTGTATTTAAAATGGAATCACATAACTCACCTTCTGCTATTGAGCCATTTATTGGTGCAGCAACAGGTGCAGGTGGTGTATTACGTGATGTGTTTTCGATGGGTGCACGTCCTGTTGCCTTAGTTAACTCATTACGTCTTGGTGATTTAACGGAGCCGCGTGACCGCTTCCTATTAAAAGAAGCAGTAGCAGGTATGGCAAGCTACGGTAACATTATTGGTGTACCAACGATTGCTGGGGAAGTTCAGTTTGACCAATGTTACTCAAAACGACCTCTCGTTAATGCGATGGCAGTGGGATTACTTAACCATGAAGATATGCAAAAAGGGTTAGCTTCAGGCGTAGGTAATACAGTATTATACGCAGGTGCTAAAACAGGCCGTGATGGTATTAATGGTGCTACGATGTCTTCTTCAGAAGTTGCAGTAGAAGAAAATGATGAATTACCAGTAATGCAGGCAGGAGACCCTTACCTAGAGAAACTCCTAATGGAAGCTTGTTTAGAGTTAGTACATCACGATGCTTTGATTGGTATTCAAGATATGGGTGCAGCAGGTTTAACATCATCATCAGCTGAAATGGCTGCTAAAGCAGGCTTTGGTGTTGAAATGAACTTAGATTTAATTCCACAACGTGAAGAAGGTATGACACCTTACGAAATGATGTTATCTGAATCACAAGAACGTATGTTAATCGTTGTGAAAAAAGGTAGTGAAGCTGAAATCATTGCGATTTTTGATAAATATGGTATTGAAGCATGTGCAGTAGGACATGTAACAGACGATAAATTATTACGCTTACTACACAAAGGTGAAGTAGTAGCAGAAGTATCTGTAGATGCGTTAGCAGAAGATAACCCTGTGTACAACAAGCCTTCACAAGAGCCAGCCTACTTTGCTGAGTTCCAAGCGATGGAAAATAAAGCACCACAAGTAACAGATTATAAAGAAACATTAGTTGCGTTACTGAAACGCCCTACGATTGCTTCTAAGGAATGGGTTTACAACCAATTTGATACGCAGGCGCGTGCTAATACAGTAGTCGCACCAGGTTCATCAGCAGGTGTCATTCGTGTAGCAGGTACAAACAAAGGCTTAGCTATGACATCAGATTGTAACTCTCGTTATGTATACCTTGATCCAGAAACAGGCGGTAAAATTGCAGTGGCAGAAGCGGCTCGTAATTTAATTTGTTCTGGCGCAGAGCCAATTGCTGTTACAGACTGCTTAAACTTTGGTAGCCCTGATAAGCCTGAAGTATTTTGGCAATTAGAAAAATCAGCAGACGGTATTTCTGAAGCATGTGTAGCACTAAATGCACCAATTATTAGTGGTAACGTATCGCTATCCAACGAAGTGAACGGTAAACCTATTTACCCAACACCAACATTAGGTATGGTTGGTTTAATCCAAGACTTAAATTATGTTGTAACATCTGATGCAAAACAAGCAGGTGACGCAGTGTATGTAGTAGGTGAAGCTAAGCCTGAATTTGGCGGTAGTGAGCTTCAACAAATGCTTGAAGGAAAAATTTCGGGTAAAGCACCAGCGTTAGATTTAGCTGTAGAAGCAAAACGTCAACAAGACGTATTAGCTGCAATTCGTAAAGGCTTAGTACAATCCGCTTCTGACGTATCAGAAGGTGGCTTAGCTGTAGCTTTATGTGAAGCTGTGTTTGGCAATGAATTAGGCCTAGATGTAACACTTACAGGTGAAGCAGTAACAGCGCTATTTAGTGAAACACAATCACGTTTTGTATTAACAGTAGCACAAGAAGATGTACAAGCATTTGAAGCAATCGTAACAGATGCTAAACAAGTCGGCGTTGTAACGAACAACAACACGATTACAATTAACGGTGAAGATGGTGTGCTTGTAACAGGTACGACAGCTGAGTTCCGTGACGCTTGGAAAGGGGCTATTGCATGCTTGCTGAAATAAGAGGCCTAAATGAAGAGTGTGGTGTGTTCGGTATTTGGGGAAACCCAAATGCCGCTCACTTAAGCTATTATGGCTTACATGCGCTTCAACATCGCGGTCAAGAAGGTGCGGGCATCGTCGTTTCTGATGGTCAGCACCTACGCGCGGTAAAAGGTGAAGGACTCGTCAACGATGTGTTTAATGAAGAGAAATTACGTTCAGTAGAAGGAGACCGTGCTATTGCACATGCGCGTTATTCAACAGATGGCGGCGCATCAGGAATTGAAGGGGTGCAACCTTTATTATTCCACTCATCTACAGGTAGCTTATCAATTGCACATAACGGCAATATTGTAAATGCCTCGCATTTAAAACAGTACTTAGAAAGACAAGGTAGTATTTTTCATACATCGTCAGATGCCGAAGTATTAGCGCATTTAATTAAAAAGAGTACACACTCACCATTTCGCGCTAAAGTGAAAAATGCTTTAGGATTATTAAAAGGTGCATATTCTTTATTAGTAATGACAAAGGATGAAATGTTAGTAGCACGTGATCCACATGGTTTACGTCCGTTATCTCTAGGTCAGTTAGGTGATGCTTATGTAGTAGCTTCAGAAACATGTGCCTTTGACTTAATTGGCGCTACTTTTGTGAGAGATATTGAACCAGGTGAACTTTTAGTCATCACAAGTGAAGGATTGAAATCTGAGCAGTTTGCAGACGTTACAAAACGTGCGATGTGCACGATGGAGTACGTCTATTTAGCGCGACCAGACTCAAATATTGATGGTATTAACGTGCATATGGCCCGTAAACGTATGGGTAAGCAACTTGCACGTGAATGCGCTCATATTGAAGCAGATGTTGTAACTGGTGTACCAGATTCGAGTATTTCAGCAGCGATTGGTTTTGCTGAGGAGAGCGGTATTCCGTACGAGCTTGGTTTAATTAAAAATCGTTACGTTGGCCGTACGTTCATTCAGCCAACGCAGGAGCTACGTGAACGTGGTGTAAAAATGAAGTTGTCGCCAGTTATTCAAGTAGTAAAGGGTAAACGAGTAATTATGGTAGATGACTCAATCGTTCGTGGTACAACTTCACGACGCATTGTTACGATGTTAAAAGAAGCAGGTGCTGCAGAGGTGCATGTCGTAATTAGCTCACCACCAATGACAGATCCTTGCTATTATGGCATTGATACATCAACGCATGAAGAATTGATTGCGTCTAATAATACAGTAGAACAAATCCGTGAAAAAATTGGTGCGGATTCATTAACCTTTTTATCCGTAGATGGGACAGTAGACTCGATTGGACGAGAGTATGAAGACGAAAACGGCGGCTTATGCATGGCGTGTTTCACTAAAAACTATCCAACGGAAATTTTCCCAGATACGATTTTACCACACGAAAAAGAACTGTTACGTTAAGGAGGAAATCTGCATGTCAAAAGCATATGAGCAAGCAGGCGTTAATATTGAAGCGGGTTATGAAGCGGTGAAGCGTATGAAGTCACACGTGGAGCGCACAGCACGAAAAGGTATTATGGGTACGTTTGGTGGCTTTGGAGGTATGTTCGATTTATCTGAACTTAACTTAAAAGAGCCAGTACTAATTTCAGGTACTGACGGTGTAGGTACAAAATTAAAGTTAGCATTTATGGTAGATAAGCATGACACAATTGGTGTTGACTGTGTAGCGATGTGTGTAAACGATATCGTAGCTCAAGGTGCAGAGCCATTATACTTTTTAGATTATGTAGCGCTTGGTAAAGCTGAGCCTGCAAAAATCGAGCAAATTGTTAAAGGTGTAGCGGATGGTTGCGTACAATCAGGAGCTGCTTTAATCGGTGGCGAAACAGCTGAGATGCCAGGTCTTTATGATGAAGATGAGTATGACCTTGCTGGCTTTGCGGTAGGTGCTTGTGAGAAAGCGGCTATCGTAACAGGCGAAAAAATTGCTGAGGGCGATGTATTAGTAGGTATTGCATCAAGCGGTGTGCATTCAAATGGCTATTCACTCGTACGTAAGATTGTGTTTGAAGATAACGGCTACGCTATTGATGCTGTAGTAGAAGGTTATGAAACACTAGGTAAAATTGGTGAAGCTTTATTAACACCAACAAAACTTTATGCAAAACCTGTAATGGAAATGTTAAAAGAAGCTGACATTCATGGTATGGCACACGTAACGGGCGGTGGTTTTTATGAAAACTTACCACGTATGATGCCAGGAGGTTTAGCTACAGAAGTTGACCTTGGTACATGGCCTGTGCTACCTATTTTTGAATTTTTAAAAGATAAAGGTCAGTTAGAAGACAAAGATTTATACAATGTCTTTAATATGGGGATTGGCTTTGTCATTGCTGTTAAATCAGAAGAAGCTGACAAAGTTATTGAGATTGCAAAGAAGCACGGAGAAAAAGCATATACTATCGGGCGTGTTGTGAAAGGCGAAGGCGTAATCTTCAATGGCGAGCATGACGGGAGTTTAGTGTAATGGCACCAAAGATTGCAGTGTTCGCTTCAGGTAGTGGTAGCAATTTTCAAGCGCTACATAATGCTATTGAAGCGCAAAAGTTAAATGCGGAACTCGTCGTAATGGTGACAGATAAACCGGAGGCATTTGTAGTGGAGCGCGCGAATAAAGTGGGTGTTGAGGCACTTGCTTTTTCACCTAAAACATATGACACAAAAGCGGCGTATGAACAAGCCGTTATAGCAGCATTGCAACAGCGTGGAGTAGAATGGATTGTTCTTGCGGGTTATATGCGCTTAGTCAGTGAAGTATTATTACAAGCGTATCCAAATCGCATCGTCAACATTCATCCGTCACTACTGCCATCATTCCCAGGCAAAGATGCCATTGGCCAAGCTATAGCACATGGTGTAAAAGTGACAGGTGTTACTGTGCATTATGTTGATGAAGGCATGGATACGGGACCTATCATTGCACAGCGAGCAGTTAATATTATCGAAGGTGACGTAGAGGCGACAGAAGCTGCTATTCACCGTGTAGAACATGAATTATATACAGAAGCGTTAAACCAAATTTTAAAGTGAGTATGAGGAGGAAAAGCGACGTGACGAAACGTGCGTTAATTAGTGTATCAAATAAAGAGGGCGTTGTAGAATTTGCGCAAGCCTTAGTCGAATTAGGATTTGAAGTATTATCAACAGGTGGCACACATAAGTTACTAAGTGATAGCGGTGTAGCGGTAACAGCGGTAGATCAAGTGACAAATTTCCCGGAAATTTTAGGTGGTCGTGTGAAAACATTAAACCCAATGATTCACGGTGGACTTTTAGCGAAACATGATGATGCTGAACACGTAGCGCAAATGAACGAGCACGGTATTGAGCCGATTCAAGTCGTTTGTGTGAATTTATACCCATTCGTTGAAACAATTTCAAAGCCTGATGTAACAATGGAAGATGCTATTGAAAACATTGATATTGGCGGCCCAGCAATGTTACGCGCTTCTGCAAAAAATCATCAGTATGTAACTGTAGTAGTAGACCATAACGATTATGCTACAGTGTTAAATGAATTAAAAACTGAAGGTACAACAACACTAGAAACACGCCGTAAGCTCGCAGCTAAAGTATTCCGTCATACTGCAGCATATGACTCATACATTTCAAATTATTTAACACAAGCAACAGGCGAAATGTATCCAGAAAACTTAACTGTTACGTATGAATTAAAGCAAAATTTACGCTACGGTGAAAACCCACACCAACAAGCAGCATTTTATCAAAAACATTTAGGTTCAGATTTCTCGTTGGCGTCTGCAACGCAACTGCACGGTAAAGAATTATCATATAATAATATTCAAGATGGCAACGCGGCGCTACAAATTGTTAAAGAGTTTGAAATGCCAGCAGCCGTAGCTGTAAAGCATATGAATCCTTGTGGTGTTGGTACAGGTACAACAATTGAAGAAGCATTTGATAAGGCGTATGCAGCTGACCCAACTTCTATTTTTGGCGGTATTATTGCGCTTAATCAAGAAGTCGATAGTGCAACTGCAACGAAGTTAAGTGAAATTTTCTTAGAAATTATTATTGCCCCAGCGTTCTCACAAGAGGCACTCGACATTTTAACGAAAAAGAAAAACATTCGCTTACTTACAATTCCGTTTGAACAAGCGAAAAAAGATGCATTTAATGTCGTGTCAGTAGAAGGCGGTTTATTAGTGCAAGAGCCAGATCGTTTTGGCTTTGCGGATGCAGAAATTAAAGTAGCGACAGACCGTGAGCCAACAGAGGCTGAGTGGGAAGCGCTAAAATTAGGTTGGGCTGTAGTAAAGCATGTTAAATCAAATGCGATTGTCGTGACTGATGCACAAATGACACTAGGCGTTGGTGCTGGTCAAATGAACCGTGTTGGAGCGGCTAAAATTGCTTTTGAACAAGCAGGCGAAAAAGCACAAGGTGCGGCATTAGCATCGGATGCATTCTTCCCAATGGGAGACACAGTAGAAGCCGCAGCAAAAGCAGGCATCACAGCAATTATTCAACCAGGCGGTTCTATTAAAGATCAAGAGTCAATTGATATGGCAAACAAATATAATATCGCAATGGTATTTACAGGCGTTCGTCACTTTAAACATTAATAGGGGATTACGTTTAAACAAATACGATAACAGCGCGATGTGTGAGGCATCGCGCGTTTTTTAACATAGGAGGGTTTTATCAATGAAAGTTCTTGTAATTGGTAGCGGAGGTCGCGAGCATGCGATTGCTAAGCAATTTGCACAATCCGCTTCTGTGGAAAAAGTGTTTGTAGCACCAGGTAATGATGGAATGAAGCAAGATGCAGAAATTGTGGCAATTTCTGCAACGGATTTTGCAGCACTTGCTACATTCGCGCAAGACAACGCCATCGATTTAACATTCGTTGGCCCAGAACAACCATTAGCTGAAGGCATTGTTGATTATTTTACTGCGCGTAATTTGCTTATTTTTGGCCCGACAAAAGTAGCGGCACAAATTGAAGGTAGTAAATCTTATGCGAAAGATATAATGAATAAATACAATATTCCTACAGCTGCGCATGCAACATTCACTGAAGCAACGGCAGCGGTGACCTATATTAAAGAGCAAGGTGCACCGATTGTAATTAAGGCGGATGGTTTAGCTGCCGGCAAAGGTGTAATTGTCGCGATGACAGAGCAAGAAGCAATTGAGGCAGTAGAAGACATGATCGGTAATCAACGTTTCGGTGAGTCATCTTCTCGTGTTGTCATTGAAGAGTTTTTAGATGGCGAAGAGTTTTCATTTATGTCATTTGTGCATAAAGGACAAATTTATCCGATGGTTATCGCACAAGATCATAAGCGCGCGTATGATGGAGATAAAGGACCGAATACAGGTGGTATGGGTGCTTACTCACCGGTACCGCAAATTTCACAAGACATTGTGGATGAAGCATATCGTACTGTAGTAGAGCCAACGGTAAAAGCAATGGAAGCTGAAGGGGCATCATTCACAGGTATTTTATATGCAGGACTTATTCTAACGAAAAATGGTCCAAAAGTTATCGAGTTTAATGCGCGCTTTGGTGACCCAGAAACTCAAGTAGTACTACCACGCATGACATCAGATTTTGGTGCATTTATGATGGCGTTAATGAAAGAGCAACCATTTGAATTAACGTGGTCTGACGAAGCAATGTTAGGTGTAGTAGTAGCTGCAGAAGGCTATCCTGGTGATTTAGAGAAAGGTAACCCTTTACCAGACCTTACACAACTCTCAACAGATGTCGCCGTTTATCATGCGGGTACAAAGCTTGAAGGTGAAACGTTTGTAGGCAATGGTGGTCGTGTAATTTTAGTCGGTGCTAAGGCTGCTACCTTACAACAAGCACAACAGAAAGTATATGATGCGCTTGAAAAGCATACGTGGGACAAATTCTTTTATCGTAAAGATATTGGCTGGCGTACATTTAAATAAAACGAGTGATAACTGAGGTGGGCTTTTGCCATCTCAGTTTTTTTGTTATATAAGTAAGAAGATAAAAATAATAAGGCGACCTTTTTATTTCGTGTGCAAAAAAGCTCGCTTATGTATAAAATATAGTAGTACAATACTGATAATTTTAAAAACTTTAACACTTTGCATTATGAAAGCGCTATGATACGATTAACTAGAACATTTTTATTGTAGTAGCATAGCAAAGTTGTGAGGAGGATGAGGTAAATGGTAGCACCTTTATGGAAAATAGATGAGTTGAGAGAGCATGTAGCAGTAGTCGACGGTAAAGTAGCACCTACATTAGTGTTAGCCAATGCGCGCTATTTGCATAGTATATTTAAAACGTGGATGACTGCTAATATTTGGATTTATAAAGATCGTATCATTTATGTGGGCGAGAAGATGCCGAGTGCTGATGCGTCAATAGAAGTTATGGACTGTACAGGCAAAACGATTGTACCTGGTTATATTGAGCCGCACGTGCATCCCTTTCAATTATATGGGCCTGATAATTTTGCGAACTTTGCAGCTCAAAGTGGTACGACTACATTTATTTCAGATAACTTAAACTTTTTTTTAGCGCTTAAAAATGAGCAAGCATTTGCTGTCATTGACCGATTAAATACATTACCTTATAGCTTTTATTGGTGGGCAAGATTCGACTCTCAAACAGAATTGCCTAATGAAGAGGAACTTTTTACGAGCACCCGAATTATCGAATGGCTCTCTAGAGATGATGTGTTATTAGGTGGCGAATTAACGGGGTGGACGAGGTTAATCCGAGGTGATGATCACATGTTGTCTCGCTTACAACTCGCAAAACGTCTACATAAAAAAGTAGAGGCGCACCTACCCGGTAGTTCACCGCGTACGCTAGCACGTTTGAAATTAATGGGAGCCGACGGTGATCATGAGGCGATGACAGCTGAAGAAGTAGAGAATCGTTTGCACCAAGGTTATGGTGTAACGTTACGTTACTCTTCAATTCGTCCTGATTTACCACTATTACTACGTGGCGTGCTAGAAAAAGAACTCAATGTTTTTGATCATCTCATGATGACGACCGATGGCTGTACACCACTTTTTTATGAAGACGGCATTATGGATAAGTGTATTCGTCTAGCATTACAAGAAGGGGTTGCACCAATTGATGCTTATCAAATGGCTTCTTACAATATTGCACGTTACTATGATATGACTAATTTACACGGTGTAATTGCTACAGGGCGCTTTGCTACACTCAATATTTTACGAGATGAATTTTCGCCGACGCCTGAAAGTGTCCTAGCTAAAGGGACATGGGTAAAGCGTAACAGTGAGAGTTGTTATGACACTTTAATTGAGTACCCAGAGTTTAGTGACTACAGTATAGACTTTGATTTAACATTAGATGATTTTCAATTTTCTACACCTGTTGGTATTACGATGATTAATGATGTAATTACTAAACCTTATACAGTAACGCTACCTACAGATGGCGACTTAGCTACGACTCATGATGAGAGCTATTTAGTACTCATTGATAAGAACGGAACGTGGCGTGTTAATACCTTATTAAAAGGCTTTGCTACAGCAGTTAAAGGTTTTGCTTCAACGTATTCAAATACAGGTGACATTATTATTATCGGAAAAACAATACGCGATATGATGCATGCTTTTGCAGAAGTGAAACGTATGAATGGGGGCATAGCGTTAGTTGAAGATAATAAAGTCATTGCTAAGTTACCGCTCCAAGTAGCAGGGGCCTTTTCGAATGAGCAATTAGACGTAGTAATTGAACAGGAGAGAGAGCTTCGCCAAGCCTTGACGGAGCGTGGATATGAAAAAGGTGATGCGATTTATACGTTGTTATTTTTAATGTCTATCCATCTACCTTATATTCGTATTACACCAAAAGGCATTTATGATGTTATGAAAGATAAAGTGTTACTACCAGCAGTAATGCGTTAATGAGGGAGCGTTTGTTGTGAGGAAAAGGACGATGGCAGTAGCTTTAATAAGTTTAGCGCTACTAGGAGGATGCAGTAGTAAAGAAGAAATACCAACACCTACTAAAAAAATAGAAGCTCCTGCCAAAAAGCAAGTATTTTATACGCCATTTACAGGGGAAGCGGTAGAGCAAGAAGCTACGTTACGCCCTGTTATCGTAACGATTAATAATCACCCTGATGCTAGACCACAATCAGGCTTAAATGCCGCAGATATTATTTACGAGATGGTAGCAGAGGGCAACACCACACGCTTTTTAGCGTTATATGAAAGTGAATTACCTGAACAAGCGGGGCCTGTACGTAGCGCGCGTTCATATTTTGTAGACATTGCTAAAGGCTATGATGCTTTTTATATTGCACATGGTTTTAGTCCAGAAGCTAAGCAAATGTTGCGTGATAATGTAGTAGACAACATAAATGGTATGGACTATGATGGTACACTGTTTAAGCGTGCTACAGACCGTGTAGCACCCCATAACTCTTATATTAGTAAAGATAATATAAAAGAAGCGGCAGTATTAGCGGGTGCAGATTTAACGTATAACGGTCGCACTTACCATGAGTTTTATCATCCTCAAGAAAAAGTGATTGAAGGTACAGAGGCAACGAATATAGCGGTTAATTTTGGAGGAGGCGCAGCATTTATGAGTGCGTTTACGTATAATCCGAGCACGGAAAAATATACGCGTACGTCTAACGGCTACCCTACTACAGATTTACTTGATGGTGAGCAAGTTGCGCTTGATAATGTAGTATTTTATGAAATGAATCACACTACAATTGATGAAGTTGGACGACAAGCGATTGATTTATATACGAGTGGCAATGCTCGTATTTATCAAAAAGGCATGGTGCGTGATGTGCGCTGGGAAATGCGTCAAGGCGTGCCGGTAGCGATCGAGCAAGATGGCTCTTATGTGAAATTAGTGCCGGGGAAAACGTGGATTAACTTTATTTCGACGACGCCAGGACTTGCGACAGCTGTAACGAACTACTAATTTATTGGAGGAACAAAACTATGCAAATCGAAAAAATTAGAGGGCATCAAACAGATCAATTATTTAAAGCTGTTTTAGAGCTGAAAAATATTGAAGAATGCTACGAGTTTTTTGATGATTTATGTACGATAAGTGAAATTCAGTCATTAGCACAACGCTTTGAAGTAGCTCATTTATTACGTTTAAAAAAGACGTATGAAACGATAAAAAAAGAAACAGGTGCTTCTACTGCTACAATTTCGCGCGTGCGTCGTTGCTTCGATTATGGTAATGATACGTATGATAAAATGTTAGGCCGTCTTTATCCAGACGAGAAGCCATTCCAAGCAAAATGATATAATAAGAAACGTTGATAAGTTCAACGTTTCTTTTTTTATGAATAACGAAAAAGGTGGTTAGTGTAATGGAATTTGATTACAAAGCGTGGCAACATGTTTTTAAATTAGACCCAGCAAAAACGATTTCGGATGAGGATTTAGCAGCTGTGTGTGAGTCCGGAACAGACGCTATTATCGTAGGAGGTACGGACAATATTACGTTAGATAATGTGCTAGATTTATTAGTACGCGTAAGGCGCTATGCTATTCCTGTTATGTTAGAAGCTTCTGCACTTGATGCCGTTACACCAGGTTTTGACTCCTACGGCATTCCTGTTGTATTAAATAGCACAGAAGCCAAGTGGATTACAGGCATGCACCAAAAAGCTTTAAAAGAGTACGGGGATATTTTAGTATGGGAAGAATTAATTGCAGAAGGTTACTGTGTGCTAAACCCTGATTGTAAAGTAGCTGCTCTTACTAAGGCAAAAACTGCACTAGATGTAGAAGACGTACGTGCGTATGCACGGATGGCAGAGCAGTTTTTTGCTTTACCTATTTTCTACATGGAATATAGTGGCCAGTATGGAGATGTCGCTAAAGTACGTGCAGCTAAAGATGTATTAACTAAAACTCGGCTGTTTTACGGCGGAGGGATTGCAACATTGGCACAGGCAGAAGAAATGAAGGCAGTAGCCGATACTATTGTAGTTGGCAATGTAATTTACGAAGATTTAAAAGCAGCGCTGTCAACCGTTAAAGTTAAAAATACGTTATAATAAGAACAAACATTCGTAGGAGAGTGATAAATATGGAGCATATTACATCAAGCCTGGTAGCAGGAATGAACCCTCAGCAAAAAGAAGCCGTTATGACAACGGAAGGGCCATTACTAGTAATGGCAGGAGCTGGCTCAGGTAAAACGCGTGTTTTAACGCATCGTATTGCCTATTTAATGGTTGAGAAACAAGTATACCCTTCTAAAATTTTAGCGATTACGTTTACGAATAAAGCCGGTGCGCGCTGTTCTCATACAAACTGATTCAGCAATGAACAATAAAAATGAGAGGTAGTTAACTACCTAACTCTATACCTGAATAGAAAGGTGAAAATCCTTTCCTAGATTTAAGGTTGGAAATCTTGCCTAAGCCCTGCGACATGCGTTAATTACTTACATAGTTAATGTATGAGAGCTCGCTGAAGTCGGCAAACTCCGCCTGAAATGGTGGGAAGTTGTCGGGGTGCTATAAGAGTGCTATGCCTAGAGAATGGTTAACCATTGGAACGAACCTGTGGAGGAAAGGCCCGTAACATATGCCGAATGA
Organism: Metalysinibacillus jejuensis; assembly: GCF_003057615.1. Lineage (GTDB taxonomy): Bacteria > Bacillota > Bacilli > Bacillales_A > Planococcaceae > Metalysinibacillus > Metalysinibacillus jejuensis. The sequence goes on along the minus strand of NZ_QAFW01000022.1, from coordinate 22,980 downwards.
CAAGGCATATGCTTTATATAACAAGGTTCAGTCGTGATTATGATAGGCGGCTTTATGATAATCATATTACACAAGTAATGTTTTATGTTCCTCCAACCGCGGAGCATAAAATGGCTGACGGGTCATAATAGGAGGCTAAGGTACTTATGTAAAGCTAAGGTATAGGGAACAGCGGAACCATAAAAGAAAATGGTAAAGAGGGTAAGCTCAGATGTTTCTAAACAGGAGGAAATGACTGTTGTATTTATGGGGCAGCAGCCTGTAGTAGTGATGAAGCAAAGTAATGTTTGTGGAGCGAAGGGGCATAGTCATAGTTTGCTATGATGGAACGCCGTATGATGGGAAACCTTCACGTACGGTGTGAAGTGGGGGAAAAGAGCGCCTACCATAACGGTAAAGTTGATGAGGCTGTCTCTTACCTATCACTATCGCGAGAAATGCGAGAACGTATTGATGCTATTTTAGGGGAAGGTACTAGTCAAAGTATGTGGGTAGCTACCTTCCATGCGATGTGTGTACGAATTTTACGTCGAGACATCGATAAATTGGGCTTCCCAAAAAGTTTTACAATTTTAGATGCAAGCGATCAATTAACTGCAATTAAAAATGTATTAAAGCAATTAAATTTAGACGCTAAGCGTTACGACCCACGCAGTTTGTTAATGACGATTAGCTCAGCTAAAAATGAAGGGATCACCGCTAAACAGTTCCGAGCGAATAAAAATGATAGCAATCCGTTCGAAAATGTCGCGGCAGATGTTTATGACGCGTATATGAAGTTGTTGCGCATGAATGCGTCTTTAGATTTTGATGATTTAATTATGAAAACACTAGAATTATTTAAGCAATATCCTGATGTTTTAACTTATTATCAAAATCGTTTTCATTATATTCATGTGGATGAATATCAAGATAGTGCGACACGTTGCTAAATGAAAAGTTTAGCCACTAGTAAAACTAGGAGAACTAAGAAACCTGACGAGTCGAATGATGCAGTAACGTGCAGAAAGGCTCGGTCTAATACTCCGAATTGCATCGCCACGGGCAGTCGAGGTGGTGTAATAAGCTCGGTGAAGACAGTCGAATATCACCCTCATTATAGGAAACTAAAGCATAGCTTTACGTGATAGATAGACTGGGGCTCTATAAAAATACACATGGTTAGTATGTCGTAAGGACTGACGAAATTCTGAATGTACGGCTCTAGAGATATACGCATTCGAAAGGGTGCGACCGAATACGGGGTTAGTGAGGTAAAGTAAAACTTATCTTTATGAAATACCTTATAGCGTTACAGGCGCTATCACGCTAACAGGGCTAGAGGAATGACCTACATGTATTATATGTACAGATAAGATTTCTTGGAACGTGGTAAACCAACTACTTTGAGCGATTGCCTGCTAGGACAAGGTATAAGGGAAACCTTTAGGATAACCTTATTTTAAGTTGGTGAAAGTGGTGGCACAGTACCAAAGAAGCCGTCATAATACGCGGTGGAGGGATAGCCACTAGTCTGCAATTATGCAGATGGAACGCCGTATGAGGGGAAACTCTCACGTACGGTGTGAATGGGGGGAAAAGCTAGCGCATAGACAAAAGCTTACCTATCCATATCCAATCATTCACAATATCAACTCGTAACCCTACTCGCAGCAAAATTTAAAAATTTATGTGTAGTAGGTGATTCAGATCAGTCTATTGTGCGCCCATAAGGTAAAAATAAATTGTGCAATTTGGTTGCACCTGAGCAGAAACAACTCAGCTATCAGCCACCTTATCTCAGCAGGAAACGAATGAGGGAGTGTAGCATGGTGGAAAAGCTTTAAGTTGGCTTATTCGGAAAAGCCACGACTAAAAAGCAAGATAGAAAAGAAAAGGATAAGGAAGAAAGCTAAACTGCTTGAAGAATAGACCGAGTGAGAAGATGATCGCTAACTAGGAAAGCCGAATGTCACCTAGTTGTAAGGAGCCGCAACACTTATAAATAGAAAGTGCTTGTGTTTGTTTCATTAACGCGCCTTACCACACTTTAATAAAAAGAAAGGTCGACCGTTCCTTCCGCTACCTTATCATTACCAGTTTATTTTGTACTAAATGGGGATAACCTACGTAGCATAGTGCTATAAGGTTACGGAGCTCTCGTAGTAGTCAGCGGTAGGGAAAGCCTACTACAAGGCGAAGGAGAGTAGCTTATCTTGTAGAGAACGAAGATGAAAGGGGCGCAATGCCTTATGCAAAGTTCAGAAGTTGTTCTACACAACCTATCCAAACAAGCTGTAAAGCAAGACCATACATTTCATAAAATTTACCGTCATTTATATAATGTAGATTTTTATCAAGCTACATTAACAGTTAAGCAAATGGACAATTTAATTGCGATGTTACGCGATGAATCTTATCAGCCGTTATGTGATGAAGTGCTAGATGACGCGCTAAATGAGGCGCTTACTCAGCTATTGCAAGCCATTTATCAGCCTGCTGCTAGTAAGGTATCACACACGGGTGCGACGAGCCGCCAGACAAAATTTCGTTATGTTAAACAAAATTTTACTCAAGCGACTTGGCTACTCAGCGGTGCTATTCGGCCATTAGATGACGCACTGCATCATACCTTAATCGATTGGCTTACGTTACGTATAAAGGACCAAAAGATGATTCGATTATTGTGGAAGTTACGTAAATCATACGAAAGTAAAAAAGGAAGCTTTCAATCGCTTCTTCAGCAATTGAACTTTTACTCGTTTGACGCTCGCGTAAAGTCGAACGCTGGAATCACAGCTTATGTAAGGCATAAAGGTGATTATTTACTAGCGGTTACAGGACATAAAAAAAATGCGCAAGCGGTGCACCAATGCTTGGTAAAAGAAGGTGCGTCCATTTGTATAATCAAGCATAGTAAACAAGGTGTGCCATTTTTACAGCACCATATTCGGGTGCGTAAGCGAGCAACATGTGACACACCACGTGTGCAACTATTAATACCTAAAGGTACGATTGAAAAAATTATCGTTCAGCAGCGTATTGTAAAAGATATAAATGCTAAATCCTGGGTACCGCTTCATCGTACAACACTCGTTACAGCACCAGCAGATGTGATTGTAAAGACGTATAATGAGCAATTAAGAAAATGGTATCGCATTTATCAGTATGCGGACAATGTCACACCTAAAATGCAACAGTTGCACTATATGATGGAGTACAGTTGCTTAAAAACACTGGCAAATAAATATAAAACGACGGTAAGTAAAATAAAAACGATGTATCGCGAAGGTAAAACATGGGGCGTACCAAATGGCACAGGTACAGCACGTGTGTATTTTTACAATGAAGGTTATGCGAGAAAGTCTGTTTTCAACAATGGATAGTTGATAAGTGGAGAGCCGTATACGCTGAGAGGTGTACGTACGGTTCGGGGAGAGGCAGCGCTTGCCTACTCTACTATCGTTGGCGTGGAGCCGATATTAAAAATATTTTATCATTTGAAAAAGATTACCCAGATGCCAAAGTAATTATGTTAGAGCAAAATTATCGTTCGACTAAAACGATTTTACATGCGGCTAATGAAGTAATTAGTAATAATACATCACGCTACCCTAAAGCATTGCGCACAGATAATGCCCAAGGTGAGCGTATTGTCGTATACCGTGCTTACAATGAGCAAGAAGAAGCACGCTTTGTCGTACAAACCATTCAAAGTTTAATGAAAAAAGAGCATTATAAAATGGGGGATTTTGCGATTTTATATCGTACGAATGCGCAGTCACGTGCGATGGAAGAAGTGCTCGTTAAGGCAAATCTCGCCTATCAAATTGTAGGTGGCACACGATTTTATGAACGTAAAGAAATTAAAGATTTATTAGCATACTTACGATTAATTGCTAACCCAGCGGATGATTTATCATTAGCTCGTATTATCAATGAACCGAAGCGTGCTATCGGCGCAACGACTTTCGAAAAAATTGCGACTTACGCTTTCGAGCGCGAACAGCCTATTTTTGATGCGCTCGGTCAATCTTTATTTATGGGATTAAGTGCACGTGCCGCTACAGCTGTAGAACAGTTTTATCAGCTGATGACAGAGTTAATGGCGTTGCAACATACGATGCCACTGACGGCTTTTGTGAAAGAAGTGATTAAGCGTACGGGCTATAAAGAGATGCTTGAGCGCGAAAAAACAATAGAAGCGCAGAGCCGTTTAGAAAATATCGAAGAGTTTTTAACGGTTACGCAAGCTTTTGAACAACGAGGGGAAGAGCAAACGCTCATTGCCTTTTTAACAGACCTCGCACTTATTGCTGATATTGATAAGTTAGAGGAAGAAGACAGTCAAGGTGAAATCATTTTAATGACGATGCATGCAGCTAAAGGGTTAGAGTTCCCTGTTGTATTTATTATTGGTTTAGAGGAAAATATTTTTCCGCATGCACGCACTTTAAGTGATGATGAAGAACTAGAAGAAGAACGACGCTTAGCATACGGTATGAAACGTTTGTTAGAAATCGCTAAAGGCGAAGGATTAACAGGGTGAGGTTATCTCATCTAACTCATGTTGCGATACCACGGCGGAAAACCGAAAATTTCCGTGACGCGATTGGAGGCTAATACTCCCACAAGCAAAAAGGTAACGATTTGTTTGAAGTTGGGTAAAGGCGCACTCAGTAGCCCTCATCAGAGGAAAGGTTAAACATACTGCGAATATAGTGCGGGCCGGGAAGCTGTATAAGGTTAGGCAACGAATCACTGTTTGACATCTCGTAAAGCGCACAATAGTAATGTTGATTACTATCTTCCAAAGCGACTAGCGTATGGGTTGTGATGGATAGAACGAAACGGTTGTTCTAAAAAGATAGTCGGGATAAAGGTGAAACCTACGTACAGTAATCTACCTAGCAACATGGGAACGTTTGAGACCCCTAACGTAACAGTAACGAAGCGGGATTGAACATTCATGAAAGCGAGTGAATAGGGGAGTCAGCGAGGGTATAGTACTGATGAAACTTTGTAATGAAAGTGGAGGGAAGGCCCTTAGTCTATCACATATAGATGGAACGCCGTGTGCGAGGAAACTTGCATGCACGGTGTGGGGTGGGGGAAAAGCTAGCGATTACTTCAAAAGCTTACCTATCACCATTAGGACTTACAAGAGCAGAACAACGACTTTATTTAACACATGCACAAACACGTGCGATTTTTGGGCGCACGAGCTATAATCCACCATCACGCTTTTTACAAGAACTACCTAATGACATTGTAGAAAGTATTTCAAAAGCACAGGCAACACCACCACCGTTTAACTCGACCAAAAAACGCCGCGTCAATTACACAGGACCAAGCGTTACTGAGCGTAAGTCGAGCTTAGAAGCAACAGGAGCTGCCGGCGAAGTTTGGCGTGTCGGTGATAAAGCAACGCACAAAAAATGGGGTACAGGAATGGTGGTAAGCGTTAAAGGAGAAGGCGAAAGTACAGAGTTAGATATCGCTTTCCCTAATGATGGTATTAAGCGATTACTCGCTAAATTTGCCCCAATTACGAAAGATTAAGGAGTGAGTGCAAATGAATGACATAGAAGCACGCATTGTACAATTAAATCAGCGATTAAAAGAATACGGCCATGCCTATTACGTATTGGATCAACCGCTTGTTGCGGACGGCGTGTACGATCAATTAATGCAAGAATTAATTGCACTTGAAACCGCTAACCCTTCATTAATTTTTCCTGATTCCCCAACGCAACGTGTCGGGGGTCAGGTGCTTCCTGGCTTTACAAAAGTGACGCATGATACACGGATGTTAAGTTTAGGCAATGCTTTTAATGAACAAGACTTACGTGAGTTTGACCGCAAAATTCGTGAGCAACTAGGAACAGTTAATTATGTGTGTGAATTAAAAATTGATGGTTTAGCTATTTCACTGAAATATGTTGACGGTTTACTCGTGCAAGGTGCTACGCGCGGTGATGGCACTACAGGAGAATTAATCACCGAAAACCTTAAAACGATTTACGCGATTCCACTACGCTTAAAAGAGCCAATTACAATAGAAGTTCGTGGCGAAGCATACATGCCAAAATCTTCTTTTCTACGTTTGAACGAGCAACGGTTAGCTAATGAAGAAGAGCCGTTCGCCAATCCACGTAATGCAGCTGCGGGCTCACTACGTCAGCTAGATCCTAAAGTGGCAGCCAAACGTCACTTGTCGACATTCATTTACGGTGTGGGAGGCGATACTGAAAGTTACGGTATCGCTTCTCATAGTGAAATGCTAGCGTATTTAGCGGAGCAAGGTTTACCGATTAATGATACGTCACGTCGTTGTGCACATATCGAAGACGTGCTTGCTTTTATTACAGAATGGACGGAAAAACGCGATGACTTAGCGTACGAAATTGATGGTATTGTAATTAAGGTTGACCGCTATGATCAACAGGAAGAGCTTGGCTATACTGCGAAGAGCCCACGCTTTGCTATCGCTTATAAATTCCCAGCTCAAGAAGTAGCAACAACATTACTCGCTATTGATTTAACGGTAGGACGTACAGGCGTTGTGACTCCTACGGCTATTTTAGCACCGGTACAAGTAGCAGGTACGACAGTACAACGTGCTTCATTGCATAACGAAGATTTAATTAAGGAAAAAGATATTCGTATAGGGGACCGCGTCATTATCCGAAAAGCTGGCGACATTATTCCGCAAGTAGTAGATGTTATTCTAGCAGAGCGACCAGCAGATAGCGTACCGTACGAAATGCCGGCGTGTTGCCCTGTCTGTGCTAGCGAACTCGTACGCATTGAAGGCGAAGTTGCCTTGCGTTGTGTGAACCCAAAATGTTTCGCGCAAATTGCTGAAAGCATTAAACACTATGTATCACGTAATGCAATGAATATTGACGGGTGTGCGACACGTTCTTGTGTCAGCAAGTAGTGGTCAACACTCCTTGGTAAAACACAGGAGCTAATTCACGAAATTAAAAAGGTGAATTAGTATAACTATTATTCCGATTAGTCAAATGAAGGCGTAACGTCCTGAAGAGCTAACGCGATACCGAATGGCATGGAAGTAGGCAAGTACAGAAATGTCATAAGCTCGGTGTAAAAGTGGGAGCACCTACCGTAACAGATAAAGCTGACGAAAGACAGTAGAGGTATATGTTGTAGGTCATACTGCGAGTGTCCGAATAAATATGGTGAGAATGCTTAAAAAGGTTAATTTTTTAACCTAAGCTGACGAACTTTCGAATGTACGAGTCTAAACAATAAATATATCGAAAGGTATATGCACGCTCACTGCGTGGTTAGTGTGGATAAGTAAGAATACCCGTTATGAAAGTCCATAACATGTTACAGGCATGTTCAAGCTAACAGGCTTAAAGAAAGCACCTAAGTTTATTCAAATGTGATAGGAATAATGGAACGTGGTAAGCCGTTAACGTGGAGAGCTTGCACTCTATGAAGCGTTGATAAGGAAAGTGCTAAAGCATATAACTTATCTTAATAACGGGGAAAGTGATGGCATAGTACCGACGAAACCATGATAATAAATGGTGGAGGGATAGCCATTAGTCTAGCTTGATAAAAGTGAACAATATAGTATAAAGAACTCATAAGTCGAAGAACGCAACGATAATTTTTAATCAATTGAAGATATATACTAACAATCATAATTGTTCTAAAGCGTCTTATTTTATCAATAGTTAGATGGAACGCTGTATGAATAGAAATATTCGCGTACAGTGTGAATGGGGGGAAAAGGTGGAGATAACTTCAAAACCTTACCTATCCATATTAGGTGAACGTGCTGTGGAACAGTTGCTAACAGCCGGGCTTATACATGATGTTGCTGATTTATACGAGCTAAACAAAGCAGATGTCATCGCCTTAGAGCGTTTTGGGGAGAAGTCAGCTACGAAGCTACTAGAAGCGATAGAAGCTTCTAAACAAAACTCTTTAGAGCGCTTATTAGTAGGTTTAGGCATTCGACATATTGGCGAAAAAGCAGCCCAAATTCTTGCGATGCATTACGAGACGATGGATGCGTTAATGGCAGCGACGGCAGAAGAGCTGACGACTATTTTTGAAATTGGTGACAAAATGGCAGAATCTCTCGTTGCTTATTTTTCGAATGAGGGAGCGCGAGATGTTATCGAACATTTGCGCAGTAAAGGCGTCAATATGACATATACCGGTAAGCGCCAAGCGACAGTTGAACAAGGAGGCGTGTTTACTAATAAAACGATTGTTTTAACAGGTAAACTTACGCAATTGACACGAAGCGAAGCAAAGGCGAAAATAGAAGAATTAGGTGGTACTGTGACAGGCAGTGTCAGCAAAAAAACCGATATTGTTGTGGCGGGGGAAGATGCGGGATCAAAATTAACGAAAGCCGAGCAACTTGGTATCGAAATTTGGACGGAGCAACAACTTCTTGAACAACTATAAGGAGGAGAACGTAGCGTGAAGTGGAACCGGTTTGTACCGATTATAACAGCTGCGATGGTAATGACCGCATGTGCCTCACCCCAGCAAGTTGGGGATGAAGAAGTCGTACAAGAGGCCGAGAAAAAAGTAGAAACGACAAAAATTCCGAGTGTGCAGTTGAGTGATGATTATTATAAAACATTGCTTCCTGTCAAAGAAAGCGCGAGTCGTGGCTTAGTCGTAACTAACCTATATACAAAGTATGATACGCGTGAAGTAGAAACGGGGCTTATGCGATTATCACAACGTGAGTACCCAACGAGTGACTACTTCATTCAAGAAGGCCAGTATTTAGCTAAAGGTACTGTGCAAAACTGGTTAGGACGTAGCAATAAAACAGAGGAAGGGCTTAACCCTTCTGATGAGGGACTGAGTCCTGAGCAACGTGCCATACAAGCACCGATTTATTTAGCGCATATTGTAGAACAAGATTATTTAACAAAAACCAAAGATAATAAAGTCACGCTTGGTGGTGTCTCAATTGGCTTAGCGTTAAATAGCATTTATTATTATCAAAAAGAGCAGTACGGGGAATACTATGAACAACCGATTGAAGATAGCAAGTTACAACAAGAAGGCAAAAAAATTGCTGAAGAAATTTATAAGCGTTTGCGTGGAAGAGACGAACTGAAAAATGTACCAATTATGATTGGTCTATATAAGCAAAAGGCAAGCAATGATATTGTCCCAGGTAGCTATATGAGTTACAGCATTGGCAAAGCAGATGCCAAAAGTTTAGGTGACTGGACAGACATTGACGAAGAATACGTCTTATTCCCGTCGAATGATAATAAAGATGAGCATCGTGCAATGAATACAAGTTTCCAAAATTTTAAGTTGGAAGTTAATAAGTATTTTTCCAATACGACGAGCGTAATTGGACGAGGTTTTTATCAAAATAAAGATATTAAAAAGCTCAGCTTAGAAATTCCTATTCAGTTTTTTGGTGCAACAGAAACAGTGGGCTTCACCCAATTTGTTGTAAGTGAAATTCCTAAGCATTTCCCTAATAATATTTTATTAGAAATCTCCATTAAATCGATGGATGGTCCAGAGGCATTGATCGTACGCAAGCCTGATGAGAAAATGCCGTTTGTACACATGTATAATGAATAAGCCGTGTTGCCCATCTAATAAGGGTGGGCAACACCTTTTCACGTTGTTGAAAGATTTTTGTATTTTTACGCAACGCGCTGTTTTTTACATTAAAAAATGGTATCATAAAAGGCATGGTTACTGAATTCGGAGGTGTGAAAAATGACAAAACTAACAACGGAAGAAGTTAAGCACGTAGCGACATTAGCACGTCTTGCAATTACTGAAGAAGAAGCGGAAAAGTTTGCGGAGCAACTTGGTAAAATTACAGGTTATGTTGAGCAACTTAGCGAACTAGATACAACAAATGTAGAACCAACGACGCACGTATTACCACTTGTAAACGTAATGCGTAAAGACGTAGCGGAAAAAGGTCTAGATCGTGACAAAATGTTACTAAACGTAAAAGAACACGAAGATGGACAAGTAAAAGTTCCAGCAATTATGGACTAATTAAAAGGAGGCTATACGTTCATGACGTTATTTAAACGTTCAGCTCAAGAGTTGCAAGCTGCTATACATAATGGCGAGCTAACAATTGTTGAATTAACGAAAGAAGCGTTTGCGCGCATTGAAAAATTAGACGATAGCGTAAAAGCGTTTTTAACACTTAATAAAGAAGCAGCATTAACACAAGCTGAAGAAATGGATAAAGTGCCAATGGCAGAACGTGGTCCATTATTCGGTTTACCAATCGGAATTAAAGATAATATCGTAACAGAAGGCATCGAAACAACATGTGCTTCTAAAATGCTAGAAGGCTTTATGCCAATCTATGACGCAACTGTTATGGAAAAAATTAAAGCAGCCGGCATGATTATTATCGGTAAAATTAATATGGACGAGTTTGCGATGGGTTCTTCAAACGAAAACTCGGCATTCAAAACAACTACCAACCCATGGAATAGCGCACATGTACCAGGCGGTTCTTCAGGTGGCTCGGCAGCGGCAGTAGCAGCAGGCGAAGTACCATTTGCACTTGGTTCAGATACAGGTGGCTCTATCCGCCAACCAGCAGCATATTGTGGCGTAGTCGGTATGAAACCAACTTACGGTCGCGTATCGCGCTCAGGTTTAGTAGCGTTTGCATCATCACTTGATCAAATTGGTCCTATTACAAATAATGTTGCAGATAATGCTGCATTACTTGAAGTTATTGCAGGGCTTGACGCTAAAGATTCTACATCAGCAAATGTTGAAGTAGCAAAATACACAGAAGCACTTACAAATGATATTAAAGGCTTACGCGTAGCTGTACCTAAAGAGTTTTTAGGTGAAGGTGTTGGCGAAGCAGCTAAAAAGTCAGTAGAGGAAGCAATTGAAGTACTTAAATCTTTAGGCGCTACCGTAGAAGAAGTGTCATTACCACACTCTAAATATGCATTAGCAGCTTACTACATTTTATCTTCTTCTGAAGCTTCTTCTAACCTTTCTCGTTTTGATGGCATCCGTTACGGTTACCGTACAGAAAACGCGAAAAACTTATTAGAGCTTTATACAAAATCACGTGCTGAAGGCTTTGGTGACGAAGTAAAATTACGTATTATGTTAGGTACGTACTCATTATCAGCAGGTTCTTATGATGCTTATTATAAAAAAGCACAACAAGTACGTACATTAATTAAAGAGGATTACGACAAAGTATTTGAAAACTTTGATGTAATTATTGGACCAACAACACCAACACCAGCATTTAAAATTGGTGAAAATGTAGATGATCCACTAACGATGTATGCTAACGATATTTTAACAATCCCAATGAACTTAGCTGGCGTACCTGCTATTTCAATTCCATGTGGTTTTGAAGCAGGTCTACCATTAGGCTTACAAATTATTGGTAAACATTTTGACGAGGCAACTATCTACCGCACAGCTCACGCGTTTGAGCAAGCGACAGCATTCCATAAGCAAAAGCCTCAAATGTGGGAGGGAAACTAACATGAACTTTGAAACAGTTGTCGGTTTAGAAGTACACGTTGAGTTAAAAACCAATTCAAAAATCTTCTCACCAGCACCAGCGCACTTTGGTGCTGAACCGAATACAAATACTACAGTAATCGACCTTGGTTACCCTGGCGTATTACCTGTACTAAACGAAGAAGTAGTTAACTATGCAATGCGTGCAGCGCTTGCATTAAATATGGAAATCGAACAAGAAACAAAATTCGACCGTAAAAACTACTTTTATCCAGACAATCCGAAAGCTTACCAAATTTCACAATTTGATAAGCCAATCGGTAAAAATGGCTGGGTAGACATTGAAGTAAACGGCGAAACAAAGCGCATCGGTATTACACGTCTACACATGGAAGAAGATGCGGGTAAATTAACACACGCAGGCGACCATTCATTAGTTGACTTTAACCGTCAAGGTACACCGCTTGTTGAAATCGTTTCTGAGCCAGATATTCGTACAGCTGACGAAGCTTACGCATACTTAGAGAAAGTAAAGTCCATCATCCAGTACACAGGCGTTTCTGATGTGCGCATGGAGGAAGGTTCATTACGTTGTGATGCCAACATCTCAATTCGTCCTTATGGTCAAGAAGAGTTTGGTACAAAAACAGAGCTTAAAAACTTAAACTCATTTAACTTTGTACGTCGTGGTATTGAGTTTGAAGAAAAACGCCAAGCGGAAGTATTAACTTCAGGTGGCGTTATTGAGCAAGAAACACGTCGCTATGATGAGAAAACAGGTAAAACATTATTAATGCGTGTTAAAGAAGGTGCGGATGATTACCGCTACTTCCCAGAGCCAGACTTAGTACACTTATCAATTAGTGATGAGTGGCTTGAAGAAGTACGCGCTTCTATACCTGAATTACCAGACGCTCGTAAAGCGCGTTATGTGAGTGAACTAGGTTTAACAGACTATGATGCAGGTGTACTTGTTGTGTCTAAAGATATTTCAGACTTCTTTGAAGCGATGATTGCTGAGAAAGCAGATGCTAAATTAGCGGCTAACTGGCTAATGGGCGATGTTTCGGCTTATTTAAATGCAGAGCAAAAAGAATTAAAAGATACAGCATTAACGCCGCAAAATCTTGCGGGTATGGTGAAATTAATTGCTGATGGCACCATCTCTTCTAAGATTGCTAAAAAAGTTTTCACAGAGCTTGTGAAAAATGGTGGCAAAGCAGAAGACATCGTAAAAGCAAAAGGCTTAGTCCAAATTTCTGACCCAGCGGTATTATTACAAGCAGTAACAGAAGTGCTAGACAACAACCCACAATCAATCGAAGACTTTAAAAATGGTAAAGACCGTGCGATTGGCTTCTTAGTTGGACAAATTATGAAGGCAACAAAAGGTCAAGCGAACCCACCTCTAGTAAATAAAATTTTACAAGAAGAAATCGCTAAACGATAATAATCAAAGCCGACAACTACATCTGTTGTCGGCTTTTTTAATTGTCAGAAACCGCTTTTTGATGCACAATAAAAGGATAATGATTGAGGAGGCGTTGACTTTGAAAACAGAACAACAGTATTTTGAAGAAGCAAAACCAATCGCAACGTATATGCAAGAGATGACAGAGCTTAAAGATGATAGCCATGCCATCTACGAAAAATTTGATGTGCCGCATGATGGTTTTATTGAGCGCTTAGCTGAGCAAGACTGGCATATTCTCGCAATTACTGAGGATTGGTGCGGTGACGCCATGTTGAATAATCCAATTATTCGTAAAGTGACAGAGGCAGCTAATGTGCCGATGCGTGCTGTACTACGTGATGCGGATACTGATTTAATTGATCGTTATTTAACAAATGGTGGTCGCGCCATTCCTATTTATATTATTTTAAATGCAGCAGGAGAGGTTGTTGCTACATGGGGCCCCCGTGCACCTGAACTTCAGCAAGAGGTCATGGACAAACGTGCCGAGCTGCCAGCACAAGACGACCCAACATTTAAAGAAGCACAGCTGGCTATGTATACAGCCATTCGCAATGAAAATGTAACGACGCCAATGAAATGGCAATATGTATATCAAGATTTTAAACGCGTAGTAGAAAAAGCATTCGTTAAGTGAGTGCGAGGAGAGACGAACATGAAACGAGCACGAATTATTTATAATCCCACTTCAGGCCGCGAAATTTTTAAGCGTCATTTGCCTGAAGTATTAGAGCGCCTTGAAGTCGCAGGCTATGAGACATCTTGCCATGCTACGACATGTGAGGGTGATGCAACGCAAGCTGCGAAAGAGGCAGTACGCCGCAAATTTGATATTATTATCGCTGTTGGTGGCGATGGTACATTAAATGAAGTAGTAACAGGGGTAAGTGCTTTTGAAGAACGACCAAAAGTTGGTTTAATCCCAATGGGTACTACAAATGATTTTGCGCGCGCTACTCATATTCCTCGCACGATTGATGAGGCACTCGATATTATTATTAAAGGAGAAACAATGCCTATCGACGTCGGTTTAGTAAATGACGAGCGTTATTTCATTAACATTGCTGCAGGTGGTCGCATTACCGAGCTAACGTATGAAGTGCCGAGTAAAATGAAAACTGTGTTTGGTCCACTTGCGTACTATTTAAAAGGCATTGAAATGATGCCATCAGTTAAAGCATCACATATGCGTATTGAGTATGATGATGAGGTATTTGAAGGTGAGACCATGATGTTTTTATGTGGGCTCACTAACTCTGTCGGTGGTTTTGAAAAGCTAGCCCCAGATGCGATTTTAAATGATGGTAAGTTTACGTTAATCATCCTAAAAAAATGTGGCATTGCGGACTTTATGAAATTAGCAACAATGGCTTTGCGTGGTGTGCATTTACAAGACGAGCGTGTGATTTATACAAAGGCTAGCCGTATTAATGTAACTTCACTAGAGGAAGTTCATCTTAATTTGGACGGCGAGTATGGCGGCGATGCCCCAGCTAAATTGGTGAACCTAAAGCAACATATTGAGTTTTTCGTACCTTTAGATCAAATGTTAGAAGAAGAAAGAAACTATAAAGTTTTGTCATAACATAGCAGGCTATTTAGGAAGTACACAACTTTCTAAGTAGCCTTTTTGTTAGCATTATAGGAGAAAAAACAGTACGTGTATGAGAGGGGTTGTAGCTTATCTGCTATGCCTTTTTTACCTATCATTATGGTACAATGTAGGGATTGAAATGGAGGAACGAAGCATGTCTACACCTGTAAAAAAGAATGAGCAATTAACGGTTTATATAGAGGATCTTACGCATGATGGCAATGGCGTAGCTAAGGTAGATGGCTACCCACTATTTGTACGCGATGCACTACCGCAAGAAGAAGTTAAAATTCATGTAGTAAAAACATTAAAAAAATACGGCTTTGCTAAAACAATTGAGGTCATTACACCATCACCTGACCGCGTTGAGGCGCCTTGTGAGTATTTCGCACAATGTGGTGGCTGTCAGCTACAACATTTGTCTTACGAAGGTCAACTAAAATGGAAACGCTCGATGGTTGAAAATGTTATGAAACGCATTGGTAAAATTGATGTCCCTGTACATGAAGTAAAAGGTATGAATGAGCCGTGGCACTACCGCAATAAATCACAAATTCCTTTTGTGCAAAGTGCAACAGGATTAGCTGCAGGATTTTATCGCCCGCAATCACATGATGTGGTAGATATGGAGCGTTGCTTAATTCAAAGTAAGGAAGCAGATGCCGTATTAGCAAAGCTCAAGTATGACTTGGCTCGCCTAGATGTTACAGCCTACAATGAACAACAACACCGCGGTGTACTGCGTCATGTCGTAGTGCGTACGGCACGCGCGACGGGTGAAGCTATGGTTGTATTAGTAACAGCACAAAAAAAATTACCACAGCGTGACGCTGTAATTGAAGCGGTGCGCAAGGCAATCCCAACAGCTACTTCAATTGTGCAAAATATTAATAGTGCCAAAACCAATGTTATTTTTGGTAATGACACACAAACGTTGTGGGGCAAAGATACGATTGAAGATACTATTGGTGATGTGCGTTTTGCGATTTCAGCACGTTCATTTTACCAAGTTAACCCTGTACAAACAGAGGTGCTTTACAAGCAAGCGCTTGATTATGCACAACTTACAGGTAACGAAGCAGTAATTGATGCGTATTGTGGCATTGGTTCGATCTCATTATTTTTAGCACAACAAGCTAAATTTGTAATGGGTGTAGAAATCGTACCGCAAGCCATTGAAGATGCTAAAAAGAATGCCGCACTTAACGGTTTAACAAATACGTTATTCGAAGCGGGTGCAGCAGAAGATGTTATTCCACGTTGGTTTAAAGAAGGCAAAGAAGCAGACGTACTTGTTGTAGATCCACCGCGTAAGGGCTGCGATGAAAAATTGATCGCTACTATTTTAAGCGAGCGCCCTAAGCGTGTAGTTTATGTGTCATGCAATCCCGCAACACTTGCGCGTGATCTTCGCCTACTTGAAGACGGCGGCTATAAAACGCAAGAAGTGCAACCAGTAGATATGTTCCCGCATACTACGCACGTGGAGTGCGTAGCATTGATGTCTAGGTAAGTGTCTAATTAAAAAAACAATTGGCAGTCATAATAAACTCTTGCTAACTTCACCACCAATTCTGTAAGAATAAACATTTGCTTTTTCAATTTAAAATTCATCAAAAATTCGGGTTTTCCTCACCAGGAGCCCGAGCTTTTCATGTCTTTTTCCAATAACTTTTCAATACAGTTATGTTCCTAACCCATTGATATTACTAGCTTTGTCCAATATCCGATTCAATACTAATTCAATAACAAATCAATACTTATCCAATAATTCCTCTTTGTTCTTCATCTCTTATGTCCATTACTTTTCTTCAATCCATTCCTAAAACTATTGTTTATTGCAAAATAAAAGTGCAGACTAGTGCAAAGAATTTGTACAGAGTCCTGCACGATTTTTGTGCATAAAAAAAGACTTGCCAGCCACCCCAAGTCCCTCTACTGTTTTAGGTGTCGAAGCCGAAACAGGGAGGAAAGAAAGGATGCTAGCAATGTCTGAAGTTAATTGTATCAAAACATTACGAAATGAAAAAGGATTATCAATTACAGAAATCGCAAAAACAATGCAAGTTAATTGGCGCACCGCTAAGAAATACGGCGATGGGGATCAGCTCCCTCAAGAGAAAACCCATTTGAAAAAAGGCATGATGTACGATGAAAAATGGGGCGAAATTGTAATGGACTGGTTAGAAGAAGATGTAAAGCTGAAGAAAAAATTGCGCCGTAAAAATAAAAAAATATATGAGGACCTAGTAAAAGATGGATTCCAAGGTTCTTACAGAACGGTGTGTAATTTTATTCAAGAATGGAAAGCATCACAAGAAGATGAGGCAGATAAAGGCTATGAACGTTTAGATCATCCAGAAGGAGAAGCACAGGTAGACTTCGGTATCATGGAGGCCGTTCATGATGGTGAGTACATGCATTAATCATGTCCTTTCCAGCAAGTAACACAGCCTTTGCCGTACCAATGCCAAGTGAAAATTTAGAATGCTTTTTAGGTGGATTACAAGTGTTATTTAAACAGGCTGGAGGCGTTCCGTTAAGTATTCGAATTGATAATCTAACACCTGCGGTGAGGAAAGTGAGAAAAGGCGATTCAGAAGCGCAATTAACGGATGCCTTTCGACATTTCCAACAATATTATGGATTTAAGGTTCAAGTGTGTAATCCACGCAAAGGGAACGAAAAAGGTCATGTAGAAGGCAAAGTGGGATATGTCCGTTATAACTTCTTTAGCTTACCGCCTGTCATAAAGGATTTTGAAGACTTAACCAATCAATTAGAACAACAATTAATAGCTGATCGCCAACGTATTCATTATAAAAAAGAGGTGCTGATTGATGAGCTATGGCAGCAGGAGCAAAAGCAATTAATTAAATTACCTGAGGCGCCGTATCCTGTATTTAAGCAGTTTTCAATCAAGTTTAATAAATATAACGAGTTCAAGCTGGATGGGCATTTGATTCATGTACCGAAAGCGAAGAATTACGTACAGCTTTCTTGTGTGACGTACTGGGATTCATATAAAGTCATCACGAATGACGGTGAGATAGTATTATCGGATGCCCGTCCTTATATGAAAAAACGTCGTTTTATTCCGTGGCAAGATATTTTAAAGGATTGGTTGAAAAAACCACGTGTCGTAGGTCATTCGCGTTACGCAACGTATCTACCAGTACGTGTGAAAGAGTATTTAACCGTACCTTCGCTGGCATTAAGAAAGCAACGAATTAACGAATTACCAACGCTTCTACTTACCCATGATATGAATGATATTGGGCAAAACTTTTATAGCTATATTGGCCGTGAGACAGAAGAAACAGAACACCCTTACGGTGTAAATTGGACGGAATATGACGCTTTATCGCCAAAAGGAACGGAGGCGTTGCATCATGAATGAAGCGATTTTAACACTCTGTAAGCAATTAAGATTAGCCCATGTGGCTGAGGCAATTAAAGAAGTGCCATTTACCGATCCAGAGGAATATATGTATCAAATTTTATTGAAAGAGCAGCAAGGCAGAGAACAGGCAAAAATAGCCCGTAACTTGAAGCAAGCTCGCTTTATCGATACGAAGACGCTTGAAAGCTATCAGTGGCATAAAGATATTTGTTTACCTAGCCATTTAACGAAAGATGAATTAGAGCAATTGAATTTTATTCGTAGAAAAGAGAACGTCATTTTAGTGGGCGCACCTGGCACAGGCAAAACCCATTTAGCTTCTGCACTTGGCCGAAAGGCTTGTGAGCAAGGATATGAAGTACGTTTTTATCGCGTTTCGCATTTGGTTGAAGAGTTAGAGCAAGCGCTGTATGCGGGGAAATTAAAGCCATTTAGAAGTAAATTAGAAAAAGTCGATTTAATGATTTTGGATGAAATGGGCTATCTCCCTTTCGGCAAAGAAGGAGCAAAATTACTGTTTCAAATTATTTCAGAGTTCTATGAACAAAAGAGCCTGATTATCACGTCAAATCTAGAATTTAGCCAGTGGAACCGCATTTTCTCGGATTCACGTTTAACGGCAGCTCTGGTGGATCGTTTGATTCACCACGCCCACATTATTTCATACACGGGCCAAAGCTTCCGTTTAACAAACGCATTGTCGAGAAAATATTGGGTGGCAACACTCTGTATTTTTCGTTGCAATTCTCTGCACTTTTCTGTTGCAAAACACAATTAGCTGTACCAAAAGTTAAAATACTTAACTTTTGGTACAGCTTTTTTTATTGAATTAAGTAGTGTAAGACATTTTTGTTTGTGAATTTCACTACAAAAAATGTTCTGAAAAGCCGCAGAATTAAGCTTTTTTATCCAATATTAGGATTAGAAATCCATAATATGAATGGTTAGAATTATTTAATTGATAACAAACTATTAATTATTTGTATATCTCTTAATTTTAATTTTTAATAAAAATATTAAAATTTAGTATTTACAATACTAAATTTATGTATTATATTTAATTCAATAAATCAAACAGGAGGTTTTTCATATGGAAAATAATTTTTTTAAAATTCGAGATGAAATGAGAGCTATTCATTCGAGAGGAAACGTAGAGGTAGAATTAGTAATATGGGGTACATTGTTAGCGTTATATAAAGAACAAGGTGAAAAAATTTCACAACTTCTTAAAACGAATGATGCAACAGAGCAAATAAAAGGGTTAATCAGTAATTTATCAGTTGAAGACCAATTCAAAGAGGTAATGGTGCAGCAGTACAACACAACCTTTACAGTGAATTATACAAATGCACTAGTTAGTATTTTATTGAACTTTGAAAACATGATTAAAGAAAATCAAATCGGTACTATTTTCGATAACATAATTGAAAACATCGGTATGAATACAATGAGTGGTCAACATATGACACCAGATGCAATTAACGCAATTGCAATCAATTATTTAAAGAGCGAATTACCGGTTACATTTTATGATGGAACAGCTGGATATGGACAAACGGCTATAAGGTTTGCGCAAGCTAACACTAATTCGAATTTAGCATTGCAGGAAATTAATCCATTAGCGGCAACTGTATTACGTTTACGACTTTATTTAAATGACATGAATGGAGACGTGGTGTTAGGAGATGTAATTTCAAATCCGGCTTTCATTCAAAATGAGCAATTGATTAAATTTGATCGAGTATTTATGTCACCGCCATTAGGGGGAGTCTTTAACGAACATGTTCAAAATCTGATTGCTAATGATCCATATAATCGATTTTCATATGGTATTCCACCGAGATCAAAAGGTGAATTAGCATTTTTAAGCTGTGGGTTAAGTGCAACTAAGGAAGATGGAAAAGCGGCGTTCTTATTATCACCGGGTGCATTTTTCCGAGGCGGTCCAGAAAAAGAAATTCGTCAAAGGTTAATTGATTTGGATTTAATTGAAGCAGTTATTGGTTTGCCATCATTATTACAACCATATACAGCAATTAAACCAGTGTTATTGCTTTGCAATAAAAATAAATCCGAGGAACGTAAAGGCAAGATTTTAATGGTGAATGCTGAGGATTTAGGTACTTCTAATAAGCGTGAAGTTTTATTAAGTGAAGAAGATATGCATTTAATTAATGAAATCGTTAGTAAGGGACTGGAAACAGACGGAATTAGTAAATTCGTAGAAAGAAACGATATTCAATTAGCACAACTGACACCAAGCAACTACGTTTTCAAGCAACAAACACAGCTACATGAAGTAGGAGAAGTAATGGTGGAAATGGATGGATTAAATAAAATCGTCACAAAGCCATTAGCAGAGTTAGTGAAAATTTATCGTGGATACAATGCATCGCCAAAAGACGAATCAGAGAATGGCGAATACGCAGTTGTTAAAATTTCCAATGTTCAAGATGGTGAACTAAATGTTGACGAATTAACACGCTATTCGATTACAAATAATGCTAAAATTGAAGCAAACCGTATTCAACAAGGAGATATTTTATTATCGGTGCGCGGTGTGAATCGAAAGACAGCGTTATTTACAAGCAATCGTGATGATGTATTATTATCTCAAAACTTTGCCGGTATTCGTTGTGGTGAACTTGTAGATCCTGAGTTTTTAATGATTTACTTCGAGTCACCAGTAGCACAATATTATTTTGAAAAACATACAGTTGGAACAACTATTGCAACATTAGCTATTAAAGACTTAGGCCAATTGCCAGTGCCACTTTTACCATTAAATGAGCAGCGAAATCTTGTTGAAACATATAAAGTAGAGCAACAGGCGATTAAAGAACAGCTTGCACAATTACAAGCGCGCCAAACACAATTAAAATTACAAGCATACGAAACTATGGGAATCGATAAAGCCTTTACGATTTTGTAAAGGCTAGTACCCTAAAAGAAAGAAGGAAAATGAAATGATCACAGGCGAATTAAAAAACCAAATCGATAAAATTTGGGAAACGTTATGGACGGAGGGGAACGCAAACCCTTTAACAAATATTGAACAAGTTACGTATTTGTTATTTATAAAAGATTTAGATGAAATGGAATTAACGAAAGAAACTGAAGCGGAGTTTTTAGGCTTACCGTACGAAGGTGTTTTTTCAAAAATGCCAGAGAGCTTCAATGAAACACAAAAAGAGCATTGGACAAAAATGCGTTGGACACAGTTTAAAAACTTACCAGCACAAGAAATGTTCGATGTGATGACAGTAACAATTTTCCCATTCATTAAAACATTAGGTGCAGAAGATAATTCAGCATTCTCAAAATATATGAAAGATGCTTCATTCCAAATTAATAAAGCAGCTACATTACAAAAGGTAGTAACAGCTATCGATAATTTAAAAATGGTTGATCAAGATACAAAAGGTGATGTGTACGAGTACTTATTATCCAAGTTAGCGACTTCTGGCACGAACGGTCAATTCCGAACACCGCGTCATATTATTAAAATGATTGTTGAATTAATGAAGCCAACACCAGAGGATACAATCATCGATCCGGCGATGGGGTCAGGAGGTTTCTTAGTTGCAGCGAGCGAATATTTACGTAAAAACAAACATGACTTGTTTTTAATGCCGGATTTAAATAAACACTTCCATAACACAATGTTTTACGGAAATGATATGGATCGTACAATGTTACGAATCGGTGCAATGAACATGATGTTACATGGTGTAGATGCACCGAACATCGACTATTTAGATTCGTTATCAGAAGAAAATGATCAGAAGGAAAAATACACATTAGTATTAGCAAATCCTCCGTTTAAAGGCTCTTTAGATTATGAAGCGGTTTCAAATGACTTATTAAAAGTAGCGAAAACGAAGAAAACGGAGTTATTATTCTTATCTCTTATTTTACGTATATTAAAAGCGGGTGGACGTGCAGCGGTCATCGTGCCAGATGGCGTGTTATTTGGTAGCTCAAATGCCCATAAAGCTATTCGAAAAGAAATTATAGATAACAATAAATTAGAAGCTATTATTTCAATGCCGTCCGGTGTATTTAAACCGTATGCAGGGGTTTCAACAGGAATTATGATTTTTACGAAAACAGGTACAGGCGGCACGGATACTATATGGTTCTATGATATGAAAGCAGACGGCTACTCATTAGATGATAAACGCGCAGAAATTGAAGCGAATGATATTGGTGATATTATTAAACGTTTTGGCAATTTAGCTGATGAAACTGAACGTAAACGTACGGAGCAATCGTTCTTTGTGCCAGTAGATGAAATTCGTGAGCAGGGGTATGACTTGTCGATTAATAAGTATAAAGAAATTGAGTATGAGGAAGTTGAATATAAATCACCTGTAGAAATCGTTAATGATATTGAATGTTTAGAGGAAGAAATCATTAATGGGTTACAGTCTTTAAAAGCTTTATTGAAAGGGTGATTTAAATGGAACATAAAATTCAAGATTTATTTGAGTTCATTAGGAATGGAGCAAATATTAAGCAGGGAGAACCGGGCGGCTATCCGATAACACGTATTGAAACGATCTCATCAGGTGAAATCAATCGAAATAAAATGGGTTATGCAGGGCTTACTGACTTAAAAAAATATGAAAACTATATTTTAGAAGACCAAGATCTTTTAATGTCACATATTAATAGTGAAAAGCATTTAGGTAAATGTGCAATTTATCATAAGAAAGACAATGAAATTATTATTCATGGTATGAATTTATTAGGTTTAAGAGTAAAGAAGGAAATGATTTTACCTAAGTTTGCTGTTTATTTATTTCAAACGAATAAGTTCAAAAAATCATTAAGTAAAATTATAAAAAAATCTGTTAACCAAGCAAGTTTTGCTGTAAACGATCTAAAGAAAAGTGAACTACCCACCACTTAACTTCGTTTGAAGTGGGGGCTTCTCGCTTCCACGAACATCGCTTGCAAGCAAGTCTTATGTGTTCTCCACGAGCGTGAATTCGGGGCATTCCAACCCTACTGATACGC
>NZ_QAFW01000223.1 GCF_003057615.1 Metalysinibacillus jejuensis | reverse complement strand
AGGCAGTATTATTAGCCAAAACATTTGGTTGTGTTCGTCTTGTCTACAATAAGATGCTTGCGGAAAGACAAGCGACTTATGCAAAATACAAAGACGACAAGGAAATGCTTAAAAAGCAAAAGTTCCCGACACCAGCTAAATATAAAGACGAATTTCCATTTCTAAAAGAAGTAGATTCTTTAGCTTTAGCAAATGCACAAATGAACTTACAAAAGGCTTATAAGAATTTTTTTGAAGGCAATGCG
>NZ_QAFW01000222.1 GCF_003057615.1 Metalysinibacillus jejuensis | reverse complement strand
GCTTGAGACATTCCTTTCATGTCCAAGTCCTCGATGATAACAGCGTCATAGGTTGTTGCTAATTCTTTTGATTGATGGTGTAGAAAGTTCTTACGTTGATTGGCTGTCTTTTCTTGTAGTTCAGCCACTTTCAAACGTTGTTTTTCCCAACGTGCAGAACCTTTCTTTCTACGAGATAGGATGCGTTGTTCTTTTGCTAATTTGTCTAATGATTGTCGATAAAAACGTGGGTAATTGGCTTTCTCACC
>NZ_QAFW01000221.1 GCF_003057615.1 Metalysinibacillus jejuensis | reverse complement strand
CGTCCATAGCGAAATCTAGCCCAACAACTTTCTGAATGGACACTGGTTTAATTTCTTTCTCGTATTCTGTCAAAATCGAAATATAGTATTTACCTGATTTTGTTTTAGAAATCGTACAAGATTTTAACACACGTGTTGATTAGCGAAATTCACGTATCATTTTCTTGATAAATGAATCGAGCTGAGGTCAGAGTTTCTTCCACATACGTTTGCCATTGTTGATCGAGCGCATGCCAAAGAAACAGGCGTGTAA
>NZ_QAFW01000220.1 GCF_003057615.1 Metalysinibacillus jejuensis | reverse complement strand
TTTACGCGCCAGCTTCTTTGTGCTACTCTGCCAATCGAATGGCGGATTGGTCTGGGAGAAATACTCGAATTTCATCGCGAGCTGTATCAAATAAATACTGGATGATTTTGGTTAATCAACACGTGTGTTAATAAATACTACTTCTTTGATGGTATTGCGCCCTGTTTTTTGTAAGATGGCATTTAGGAATACCACCGTAATATCTTTATTTTTTTCACTACCAAATAGTTGCTTAAAGGCATAATCTACTTTCA
>NZ_QAFW01000219.1 GCF_003057615.1 Metalysinibacillus jejuensis | reverse complement strand
GAATAAGCATCAGCGAGGTTTTTGAGTGAAGATTGAATCGCAATGCTGTCCACCTCTTTTAACCAAACTAATTCTTTCTTTAATTGGGTTAATTGAGAAGAACACGAATTGTAAGTCAAACCTTTTCTTGTTGCCTTATAAGTATCGTTCCATTTTGCGAGGAAATGATTGAATACAAAACGAGAACAACCGATTGTTTTAGCAATCCGTATTTCTTGTTCTTTGCTTGGATAGATACGAAATTTATATGCTTTA
>NZ_QAFW01000218.1 GCF_003057615.1 Metalysinibacillus jejuensis | reverse complement strand
AAAGTTCCCGACACCAGCTAAATATAAAGACGAATTTCCATTTCTAAAAGAAGTAGATTCTTTAGCTTTAGCAAATGCACAAATGAACTTACAAAAGGCTTATAAGAATTTTTTTGAAGGCAATGCGAAATTTCCAAAGTTCAAAAACCGTAAGTCAAAACAGTCTTATACAACCAATCGAGTGAACGGAAATATCGAATTGCAAGATGGTCATATCAAATTACCTAAACTGAAATTAGTAAAAATCAAGCAACAT
>NZ_QAFW01000217.1 GCF_003057615.1 Metalysinibacillus jejuensis | reverse complement strand
ATTATCCACGTTTTTATCGACAATCATTAGACAAATTAGCAAAAGAACAACGCATCCTATCTCGTAGAAAGAAAGGT
This sequence comes from Metalysinibacillus jejuensis, assembly GCF_003057615.1. GTDB lineage: Bacteria > Bacillota > Bacilli > Bacillales_A > Planococcaceae > Metalysinibacillus > Metalysinibacillus jejuensis. Next base: position 180 of record NZ_QAFW01000217.1, on the reverse strand, counting down.
TCTGCACGTTGGGAAAAACAACGTTTGAAAGTGGCTGCACTACAAGAAAAGATAGCCAATCAACGTAAGAACTTTCTACACCATCAATCAAAAGAATTAGCGACAACCTATGACGCTGTTATCATCGAGGACTTGGACATGAAAGGAATGTCTCAAGCTCTTCACTTTGGTAAAAGCGTT
>NZ_QAFW01000216.1 GCF_003057615.1 Metalysinibacillus jejuensis | reverse complement strand
ATGTTGCTTGATTTTTACTAATTTCAGTTTAGGTAATTTGATATGACCATCTTGCAATTCGATATTTCCGTTCACTCGATTGGTTGTATAAGACTGTTTTGACTTACGGTTTTTGAACTTTGGAAATGCCCCATTGCCTTCAAAAAAATTCTTATAAGCCTTTTGTAAGTTCATTTGTGCATTTGCTAAAGCTAAAGAATCCACTTCTTTTAGGAATGGAAATTCGTCTTTATATTTAGCTGGTGTCGGGAACTTTTG
>NZ_QAFW01000215.1 GCF_003057615.1 Metalysinibacillus jejuensis | reverse complement strand
GTTTTGGTGACTTTATTTTAACAGAAGGTGTTCTTTTTTAACCACAAAAATCAAAGCCCTTGAACTTTTACGCCATGTAAAAGTTCAAGGGCTTTTCATTTATAAGCAGGGTTTTGTCCCAGCCTGTGCGTCGTAAGCCCGAATTCAAAAAAATAAGCGCACCTGACGGCACGCACGACAAATGGCCAGCTTTCTGACGATTTTTTCAGAAAGCTGGCTTGTATGCTGCTTTGATCTTGGCGCATGTTGCTTGAATTTT
>NZ_QAFW01000214.1 GCF_003057615.1 Metalysinibacillus jejuensis | reverse complement strand
AGATGTGTATAAGAGACAGGTATAAGACTGTTTTGACTTACGGTTTTTGAACTTTGGAAATTCCGCATTGCCTTCAAAAAAATTCTTATAAGCCTTTTGTAAGTTCATTTGTGCATTTGCCAAAGCTAAAGAATCTACTTCTTTTAGAAATGGAAATTCGTCTTTATATTTAGCTGGTGTAGGGAACTTTTGCTTTTTAAG
>NZ_QAFW01000021.1 GCF_003057615.1 Metalysinibacillus jejuensis | reverse complement strand
TAGTTCCACGACTGTTTGTTTAAATTCTTGGTTATAACGTTTTTGATTCATTTTTCGGACACGACCTTTCGTTAATTCAATTGTATTGACTTAACCAAGTTGTGTCCATAAATCTATACTACATCTATATACAGCCTCCAATATAACTTTATGTAATTATAGAAATGCTAAATTTATTGGAGTAGACTTTATAAATACTAATCTTAAAAAAAGTAAGTTTAAAAATGCATATTTTGAAAATGTGATTTTTTATGCTACTAATCTAAAAGGTACAGATTTCTTAAATGCTACTTTTAAAAATGTCTATTTTATAAATACTAACCTTTCAGAGACAAAAAATATTGATATATCAAATCCAAATATACATATACTTAAAGGGCATCCCTCTGTAGAAACAAGTACTAAGTTGGTTACATCAATAATGCAACTAATGACTAAGTCTAAGTTTTCAAAACACTTTGTATTAACTACAAAAAATTCAAATGGAAAGAAGCTAAATTTATGGATTATTTATTTGCTCTTACAATCTTTTAATCAAGATGAACTAATTAAAGGTTTTAATCGGCTTTATTCAAATAATAATAAAGGATCCAACAGAAATATGTACACATTCTATAGTTACCTAGAATTTCTTTCTAAATACTTGAAAAAGATGATATAATGGTTTTGTCCCGCCCTGGATTTGCGAAAGCGATGAAATGCCAAGGAAGAAATGGGGACCGTCACAATTGGCTGGTATTCAGGAAGGAGTGGTGTCTATGTCAACTAATATTGGTGAGTTTTTGACAATCTTAGGTTTCGTAGTAAGTTTTCTTTCACTAGTGGTTTTGATTTTTCCAAAACTGGACCTTCCTCGATTACTCGGGGTAAAACGTTAAAGGTAATTAAATAGAATTCCTTCAAGTTGCAAAGTTGATTATGACAATTAATTTTATAAAATATAGTAAGTAGAGCCTGTCTAGAGTTTTATCATCTAGATAGGCTTTTATATTTTTCTTAATTATGACATTATTACCTAGATGAATATCTTCTTTCTAAATTTTTTTTAAGAACCAAAGATTATAACGTAAGTAGAAAAGTGGAAATTTCCACTTTTGCGAATAAGTTCATTTTGTAACACAAGTAGAATTTTCTACTTGTGTTATTTCTACTTTTAGATATAAATAGCTGAGAATCGCATATTAATAGGCTTTGAAGCGTCCAAAAAAAACAGAAAAAAATCCATATTTTACGCATAAGTAGAAATTTCTACTTATCAAAGGTAGAAATCAAGTTCACTTTCTCGCATAAGTGGAAAAGTAGAAATTTCCACCTGAAAGCCACTAATGGCGCGCCGAATCTAGCTTTACATTGTTTCTTGAGGATGCTATAGTTAGACGCATAAAAAAGAAAAAGCCATTCCCATTACTGGGAACAGCTTCTTCACAACTTTTTCGGTACAATTATTAACTCTGACATCAATAATTGAACAACTTTCAATTCAAATAACAAACTAAACTAAAAATGAATTAAAACTGAATTAAAATTGAATACGTCCGTTCTATATGCATATAAAAAGCATTGTGCGCCAACACAATACTACCGCATATAAAACTATTGACTTTAGTATAGCAAGACGATTTTTAAATTTCAATCGTTTTGTGCTTATTTACTATACCTATGTCTTAATTTGACAGTCATTGACGTATTCTCTTATGAAGGGAGAGGACCGCAATGACTGTTTTTTTGTCGTCTTTGCCAGCAGTGTATGATGTGCTATTGCATCAAGGCATTGCTACTTATAAAAAGAAAAATTCAAAAGCGAGCTTGCCACAACGCATTGCTGCAGAACGTGTAGAAAAAACGACACGTCAGGGCGGTATTTTTGTGGTGCGCCAAAAGGAAGATTTTACGCCAACTGGTGTCAAGGGCTTTATTGTTACCTCCAAAGAAGGGTTACTGCAACAGGCTAACCACTTAACGCACTGGACACCGAATGTCTATCGTAATTACCATTACACGGACGCAAAGCGCTCTTATATTTGTGGCTTTGAAGAAAAGCATCTTCAGCAAATTAATACCTTCGTTGTTGATATTGATACACAGCAATATACGCCGCAAGATATCATAATGACCAGCCTAGAAGAAGGCATTGGCGTGCCGACTTTAATTGTGGCATCAACACGAGGTTACCAGGTGTATTATGCGCTAGAACAACCGCTATTTATTTCTAATAAAAATGACTTCCGCAGTTTAACGGTCGCTAAACGTATTGCCGATAATTTAAAGCGCAGTTTACAACAGGTAGCTGCCGATACTTACTGTAATGATTTTGGCTTTTTCCGCATTCCTAATGAACATAATATTGTGTTTTGTCAGTTAGAGCAGCGCTACCGCATTGCAGATTTAATTGATTGGTCTATGCGTCAAGATGATGACGTACAGCGACCGTTATTTGTAGTGCCAACAAAGCAACAAGACGTAGCACTTACAAAAACAGCTTGGTTTAAAGCACTTTTACATACAACAAAACTTAAAGGGCAAAAAGGCATTTTAGGGCGAAACAATACGATGTTTACGCTCGCTTTAGCATGCTTTAGCGATGGTCTAGAAAAAGCACGTGCAGAAGATTTACTCGATCAGTTAAATTACGATCAATCTCAACCACTTAGCACAGCAGAAATTGATACCATTTTAACTTCAGCTTACTCAGGAAAATACCGTGGTCCGAAGCAAGAATATATCCGAGCTTTGTTAGTTGAGCACGTACCAAACGGCCAAACGATTCCGATTGAGCTTGGCAATCGTTATTGGTACAAATTTAAAAAGCCTCGTGAAGAACGTAAGCGTAGTCATTATGACGAATGGGAAGCTGACATCATCGCCTATATCACAACGCAAAAACAGCCATCAGAGCCGTTTATTTGGCGTACTCAAAAGGAGTTATGCGAAGCAGTAGGCATTTCGCAGAGTTCTTTAAATGCCTTATTACAAACATCAACCAAACTTATGAAGACCGTAACAGGTAAGGGGCGTGCAGCTAAAACAGGTTGGACAACTGTTCAATTATTTCTTGAAACGATTATGACTGTGCAACAACAAACGAAAAAAGCGTATCGCAAGTATATTACGTTATTAATAGAAGACTGGGTAGCCATCTTAGCGCCTATTGCGGGGTACGAAAAATGCGTAACAGCAGTGTACAATTATCAAGAGAACGTGTTATTAAAAGATACTAGTTAATTAATACTCCAATCTGCCATACATATTTCTTTTCTATGCCTATTTCTATTCGTAATGATGTTCTATCCATTGGTAGACGATTATATGAATGGAGGCATTATATTTTATGAAAAAGATATTTTTTAAGTTCTACAAAGAGGTTGTTATTACTTATGGTGATTTTACTTATTCTAAAAAGAACACTAAAATAATTAAATTTCCTACTTTTCTTATTAAAATCTTTGTATTTTTAGTTGGATTTTTTTTAACATTATTATTGTAGAAGACAAAACGTAAGACACCCATTTAGTTTTGTGTCTTACGTCATTGTTATTTTGTTCTGTTTTTAACGAAGTTAGCATAAGTAGCAAGGAGCTTTTCAGTTTCTTCAACAGAGAGGTCGTAAGCGTTGAAGTACTTTTCTAACAGAGCTCCTTTTTGAATGAGGCGTCGCGTACGTGCTCGTCTTTTAGCATTATCTTTTAGGCGATTAATATCAAGTTCTAATTGGTGTTTTTCGGCAAGCAGCTGTTGCATGGTTTTAATGGTCATGATAATCCTCATAGAGCGTAGTTAATGTCAGTACAATTTGATCGAGCGCTTCTTTGTTGAGGTCTTCGTATTTGAGATTAAGTTTGCTAATGAGTTGTTTGCCGAAATAGTGGTCGAGGGCTTCTTGGCTATCACGAATCTGTTGCTTCAGTTGTTCCATGCGGGCGAGTTTCTTTTTAATATCGTTCATAGACATAAACTCCTTTTCATGAAATTTATGAAGTGAGTACCTTCATTAGAGCAAGGAGACAGACAGATGTAAAGCGAGATAACTTGAGAAATGGACATCCCTTAAGGGCGCACTTATACACCATGTGCTACGCAATGGTGTCGTGCTTCAAGACGAGTTCTTAGAAGTAGCCATAGAGGGGTTTTGCCTTTATACTAAAGCCAAAAATTAAAGGGAAGGGTGCCTGTGGCAATTTATCATTTCTCGATGCAAGTCATTTCAAGAGGGAAAGGTCAGTCTGTGGTAGCGAGTGCTGCTTATCGTAGTGGTGAGAAGTTATTTAATGAGCGCTATGATAAGGTAAGTCACTATCAAAATCGTGAGGTTAAACCTGAAACGTTTATTTTAAAACCGTCGCATGCGCCAGCGTGGTGTTTAGAGCGTGTACGCCTTTGGAATGAAGTAGAGCATATTGAGAAAGCGAAAAATGCCCAGCTTGCTCGGGAGTTTAATGTTGCTTTACCCATTGAGTTAACGAACGAAGAGCAACGTGCATTACTTGTTAATTTTGTCGACAAGACGTTTGTGGCAGAAGGTATGGTAGCAGACATAGCTATTCATAGAGATGATCCGCAAAACCCACATGCGCATGTATTATTAACGATTCGTCCGTTTAATGAAGATGGCAGTTGGGGTGCGAAAGCTAAGAAGGAGTACTTACTTGATGATGAAGGCAATTTCACTTATACCAAAAGTGGCGCAAAGCGTTCTCGTAAAATTACAACGACTAACTGGGATGATAAAGAGACGCTTGCACGTTGGCGGAGTGCTTGGGCGTTTTATGCCAATCAACATTTGCGGCTAGCAGGTCATAGTGTGACCATTAGTGAAAAATCAAATGAAGCGCTAGGCAAGATAGAGGAGCCTTCTATACATGAAGGTTTTACCGCACGAAAACTAGCTAAGCAAGGTGAATTTTCAGATCGGGTAGCCATCAATGAAGAAATTAAAGCGCGTAATAAAGCGCATGTAAAGCTTGATGAAGTGAACCAACGTCTTGAGCGTATTACTAAGCATGAACGGCGATTTACTGCGCTCACACCAGCAGAACGTACGGAGTTAAAACAACTGGCCAAAGTGTTACGGATGTATATTGTCGTTGATACATTAGAGGATAAGAAAAAAATCTTAGCTCGTTGGCGTAGTAAGCTTGATGTACAAGAAGAATTTGAAACAGTCGAACCTAAAGTATGGGCAAGTTTACAACAGCAAGAACAAGCGCATAAGCAGGCAACAGCACTACTTACAAATGAAGCAAAACGGATTATGACAACACACTATGGTAATAGTTTAAATAGTGACTATTTAAATCGTATGGTAGTTTCAGAAATGTCTCGTTTAGGGCGTCCTTTAAACGAACAAGAACTGCGTACATTTTGCGAGGCGCATCGTGAGGAAGAATTGATTGAGGAACTTGAAAAAATCACGCAGCAACCACTTATTACAGCTACGACAGCACGAGAGCGTTTAACGGAGTTACAACGAGATCCCCTAGCGAATGCTGAAGAGAAAAAGCTATTGGCTTTAGCGTTAAAATTATTCGATGACTATTATGATGAACAATTGGAGAAGGTGCTACCTTCGTTTAATAAAAAGCGTACGCCTTTACAAGAAAAAGAGTGGCTTGTGGCAGCTATTCATTATTACGGTAAGCCGATGCTTAGCGAGCTTCTAACAACGAAAAGTGCGGTGCCCCTTACAAAGTATAGCCCAGCCGAATTGCAACTCGTAAAAGGCTATTTACAAAGCGAACGAACGTATTTTTTAGCCCAACAACGAGGTAGTAGTGACGGTGCTGAAGAAGTGTTTGCTTTTACACAAAAGATGCCAGAGCGTTTAGTGAAAGATGTGCAACATCCTCGCTACCAAAGTTTTGTTTTAAGCGAGTGTCTTGCTCACGGCATTTTAACAACAGATGAAGTAATGACACTAGCCAGTGCACTGCGAGCTCATAACGAACAAGGCGAAACGGTTTATTTTAATGAAAGCTACGGAGGAAAATTATATCCTATGGCACCGCCAACGCAACTTCTAAATCAGTTATTACGTGGACAAAATTTGACGCAAATCTTATCGGATTTGGAGCAACAAGAAAAAATAAAACAACAGCTGCAAAAACAAATTAAACGAAAAAAACGATAGCTAAAATTTGGTTATTTTGCATGAAGTATTTCGTAAACGTTAGACGAATTTGTGGTTGTATCATGTAACATTATTATCAATTTTCTAAATATTACATCTTTTATATGGAAAATAAAAACTGAACTTTATAGAATAAGAATATAAAGTTGGAAATGCTGATAGATGGTTAGTTGGGTCAAGCAGTCGGTGGTGTAGAAGTGAGTGCATCGATTGTGGACGTAAACTAATTCGTTTATCAGCATTTTTTATTAGAGAAAGAGGGAGTGTGTATGAAAGCAAAGCGTTTCGTTTTTCTTATTATGTGTAGTGCTATTTTACTTGTTATTGTGAGTGAGCCTGTGCAAGTGTTTGCAGCAGCAGGTCAGGTTCAAACGAAGTTAATAAATGCGGCCAATGTCGTCAAAGGAATTTTAACTGCACTTGTTGTATTAGTTGGCATTTGTGCGGCGCTATTTATCATCATTAAACGGATGCCTTCAGCTGATGATCCTCACGAAAAAAATGAAGTATTTAAAAGTGTAGGGCGTGTTTGTGCACTCGTTGGTTTAGCGGCAGCTGTGATTTGGTTACTGCCTTGGATGTACTCTTTATTCACATAAATGCAAAAGTAGAATTTTACACTTTTGCAAAGAAGATTTTTCTACTTCTGATAGAAGGTGATAGTATGGCGGATTATAAGGGTAAGAAGTTTATTTATCCTGAGAATGTAGAGTCCAGTTATGGTGTTTTTCTTGGTATTACGTTAAAAGAATTGTTAGTGATTATTTTACCTATTAGTGCAATTGGTGTGATGTTACTCGCTTTACCTCCACGTAATGTGTGGTTGATGTTAGTGAAGTTTACGCTACTTATTTTAGTACTTGTAGTTGTCGTTGCTTTTTTAGCATCACGTCCCGTAGCGAGCCGCAAAAATATTCGGTACCAAACGATACTGAAATTAAAAGGAGCTTATGCTAAACGCCAAAAGCGATTTTTTATAGCTGAGAAGAAGAAATAAGGTAGGTGAGGTGAGTTGAAGAAATGGTTTAGTAAAAAACAGCAAGAGGATTTTTATAGCTTCGATTTTACGCCTACACCTCTTGCGAAAGGGCAGTCGAGCTTACAAGAGATGTCGCTTATTCAAGCGCAGTACCAAGATTATTTTGTGACAAAGCGAGGCTATTTAGTCGCCCTCATTCAAACGAGTGGTATTAACCTTGATTTACTCACAGCTACGGAACAAGCCGATGCCTTTGACGAGTACAATGCGTTTTTAATGGCAATGCTCGGTGATGTTGATGGCGAGGTGCATCAGTATTTAGATATTACGATGCCTGTATATTTACAAGAATACATTTTGTTTTGGCAACAACGTTATTTGCAAGAACAAGAAAAGCCTACACCTAATGAGGCGAAGCTAAGTTTACTTGCGAGTTATATTGATTACTACAGTACGCTAGCGAGTACAAGCGAAATGACGACGAAGCAACATATTGTCGTACTGCATACTAAAATTGCAAAGCGCACGTACCCAGCATTAGAGCAAGCAGCTCATCAATTAGAAGAAAAGGTTAGCTCTTTTATTCGGCAATTGGAGGCGGCTTTGGTGACGTATGATATGACAGCGAACCAGTTAACCGCAAGAGAGAGCCGAGCAATTTTACAGCATCTGCTTAATTTTTCTCAACACTAGGAGGGATGAGGATGAAATGGTTACAACAACCACCTACAACCGCAAGTGAAGTAGATTTATTTGATGTGTTAGATAAGACAGGGCTTGATAGTATTTATCCCTTTGTGTGGGAAGAGTACCCTGATCATATCCAGTCCGGTGACAATTATATTCGGGTATTAGCGATTGTAGATTACCCTAAAAGCCGTTACGGTAACTGGTTATCTGAACTCAAGCGTAAGAAGGGTAATATTTCGATTGTGCAGTTTTTAGCTTCATCCAATGCTACTAAAATGGTGGAGCACTACAATAAAACGATTAAAAATAAGCAAGCCGAATTATTAAAAACGTTTGACCCTTTACGTAAGCGCCAAATTGAAAAACAAATTGAAGCAGCAGAGCTTCAGTTAAATAAGTACCTTGAAAACGAATCGAGCTACATTTACCAGTACACCTATATTTACTTGCAGGCGGCATCATTAGAAGAACTCAATATTTTAAGCGACTCCATGCATAATACGCTTATTAAGCTTCAACTGAAAAGTATGACACCTATTAAAGCGATGTATCAAACCTTTTGGAGTGCAATGCCTATTTTAGAAAATTTACTAGAGGAGTACACGTATAAGCAGTCTAATACCGAGGCAGCAAGCAGTATGTTTCCTTTTGATGATGCGGAGATTTTACAGCTAAATCCACGTAGTGATGTTGAGGGCATAAACAAGGATACAGGCAGCTTAATAGCCATTGATTACTTGGACCGAAAAAACACACTTAACCAAAACATGGTAGTAATTGGTACAAGTGGTGTTGGTAAAACAACCTACTTAGTGCAAAAAATCTTACGCTATTTCGCACGTGGCGTAAAAGTTTACATTATTGACCCAGAGGATGAGTATTCAGCGATTGTAGAGTATCTAGGCGGAACGGTAGTTCACCTTAGCAGTAATGCCACAACTAAAATTAATCCGCTCGAAATTTACTCCGAACAAATTATTGATGATGGACAACCTGTAGTAATGGAGATGGTCATTAAGGACAAAATACAACGTATTTTAGGTTTCTTTCAAGTATTGAAAAGTGATATTACACAAGTAGAGAAGGCGATTTTAGATACCGTATTGTACAACGTCTATGAGAAATATGGTGTCCTTGCACATGGACATTTTAGCGAATTAAAAAGTGAAAGTTATCCGACACTAAAGGAAGTTTATGATGAAATCGAACAGCTACGGACAACCGACAAAGAGCGCTTTTTACGTATTGAAGATTTTCACTATATTTTAGAGAGTTATGTGAAGGGCAGTAAAACGATTTTTACAGGGCACACTAATATTAATTTAACAGCTGATTTAGTGTCTTTTGATTTAAAGGCTTTGCAAAATGAAATTGAAGTGCAAAGTGCTGCGTATTTAAATACCTTTAGCTATTTATGGGACAACATTACGCAAAATAAAACGGAGAATATTAAGCTATTTGTCGATGAGTTTCACTTTTTAACATCCAACCCTGATGCTGCGAGCTTTTTCTTTCAGGCATATAAACGTTTTCGAAAATATAATGCAGGTGCAATTGCAGGCACACAACAAATCCAAGATGTGTTAGAAGGTACGATGCAAGGTGGGCGTAATGTAGGCGAAGCGATTGTAGGTAACAGTTATACGAAAGTATTTTTTGGCTTAGATAATAAAGGCGTCGATGATATTGTGCAAAAGTTGCGTATGAATTTTAGTGATAAGGAGCGTAAATTGTTAGAGCGCAGAAAGCAAGGTGAGGCACTTATTATTCATGGCACCCAGCGAGCTTTTATGAATGTGCAACTGACAGAGGAAGAATTACGTTTAAAAGATCCCGTTCGTTATGAGGAAGTATACGGTGCATCTGCAACAACTGTACCAATGTATAGTGAACGAATTGTAATGACAGAGATGGAGCGTCAGGAGGCGCTTAACTTCAACTTCTCGCAAAAGTAGATATTTCTTCTTTTGATAAGTAGATAATTATACTTGTGTTAAGAAGAATTTTCTACTTATGTAATGGTGTGAAGTGTTGATTTAAAAGGCTTTTAATATGTTATAAACAAAAGTGGAAATTTCCACTTCGTTGAAAGTAGGTGATGGCTATGACGCTCAAGCTTTACAACCTCCCATTTGGTAGCGTCACGATTAATGAACAAGAAGTGGTTGTTACTGTTGCAAAGAAAGAATTTACTCATACAGATTTTCATTATCCGCACGTTGAGATGACTCATATTTTACCCATGACACAACAGCAAGAGCATGAGCAGAGCATTCATTTTCATTACGAAAAGCCGCCTTCTGTACGTTCTATGATGAAAGTAAAAGATGAGGATCAGCTGGTGAAAATGGGGTTGGTAAAAGCAATTTTAGAAGAAGCTGTAGCCCAAAAAATTACTCATTATGTGAGCTTGCATCCTGCCACGTTACTCTATCGCCCGATGTTTACGGTGTACTATAGTTACCTCGCAACAGAAGGTATGCCTTATGAGCCAGAGGAAATGCTAACACGTTATAAGGCGTTGGCGCTCTTTATTTTAACACCGCAAAGCTATGATACATGTTTAACCAAACTTACGATGTTACCTGAGCGTAAACAGCCCTTTCTTGCTTCATTAATTGATGCGGATAGCTTAGGTGAGATGCATCGTTTAGCCGCAGAAGCTTACGATTATATGAGTTTTCGGCAAATCGAACAAGTACAACGGGAACGTAAACGTACAAGACGAAATTGGCTACTCATTAGTGCCTTGCTTATTGTAGTAGCGCTCGCTGCTGTAAGTTACGTTAAACAGCAAGCTAATGAGCAACAAGCGCAAGCTGTAGCTACGATCGAGCAAGACTATAAGGAGAAAGAATTAGCAAAGCAAGCTGATACGGCATTTGAAAGTGGGGACTATGATAAGGCAACAAAGGTTTATTTGCAGTTGGGTGAAAGTGAGGCGCAAATTGCCGAGCGCTTAATAGCAAAAGAAGCGTATCAACAAGCATTAGATGTCTTTCCTAAAAGCTTAGAGCAAGTTATTGAAGCATTAACCGAGCGTGAGCAACTCGCTCAACTTTTAACACTAACCATTGACGAAAAGCATGAAGAACTTGCCCAGCAACTGACAACCGAAAAAGCCATCGTAGCCTTTGATACAACCAAAATGATGGCAGACTTACCTTTTGTGATGAATGAGCCAACGTTAGAACGAATGGCCAAACAGTATTTAGCCCAAAAAGATATTTCGGGGGCGAAGGAAGTGCAGCGTAAAACGCAAAGTGAAGCACTCGCAAAGGAAATTGAACAGAAGGAAGCACGCATTGCATTAAAAGAAGCGAAGGCAAATTACCATGCGACCGAGCAAAGCGATGCCACTAACAAACAAGAGTTACTACAAATTCAACGTACCAAAATTAAAGAACTGGAGGAGAAACTTAAAGAGGGGGAGTAGCTTATGCAGCTATTACTCGCAAAGCTCCTGATGACAAAAGGAGGGCGGACGCTATTAAGCATTGTGGTTGTGGTAGTAATGCTGTTTTTTCTAATGATAGCGTCTTTACTACTTACCGAACAAAAGTCACCTAGCTTTATGCCAGGTAGTAATGTTTCAGCCGCAGTCCTTCGTTATCAAGCGCAAATCCAACACGAACTTGAAAAGTATCAGCTAGGTGAACATTTAGCGCTAGTTCTTGCGATTACGATGCAAGAAAGTGGCGGTAATACGAGCCTTGATGTGATGCAGTCGAGTGAGAGTATTGGGCTGCCACCTAATACGATTACAGACCCCATTCGTTCGATTGAAATTGGCGTGAAGCATTTTCATAACGTTATTACCTTAGCAGAGCAAAAGAAAGTTGATATTAATGCCGCAGTGCAAAGTTATAACTACGGTACGGGCTACTTAGATTTTGTGGCGGCAAATGGTGGCAAACATAGCGATGCGCTGGCGAAACAGTTTTCGTTAATGGAAGCGAGTAAACTCGGTTGGGCAAGTTATGGTGATCCGTTATATGTCGCTCATGTGATGCGTTATGTTGGTGCTGAAAATGGCGCTGTTGCCAAAATGAATGGCAGCTACAAAGTGATTTACGATGAAATGATGAAATACCAAGGCTACCCTTACGTATTTGGTGGGGCACATCCACAAACGTCCTTCGATTGTTCGGGCTTAATGCAGTGGGCGTATGCCAAAGCAGGCATTCAGTTACCACGTACAGCCCAACAACAATACAATGTGTCGCAAAAAATTGGCTTAGACCAGTTACAGCCAGGGGACTTTGTCTTTTTTACTGGCACATATGATGCAGGTGAACCTGTAAGTCATATCGGGATGTATGTAGGGCAAGGCAAAATGTACAACGCTAATGGTCAAGGGGTGGTGTTTACGGATTTAGCCGATAGCTATTGGCAAGCGCATTTATATGGCTACGGACGAGTAGCGAATTTTTCTGCAGGGGGTGAGGCAAAGTGAAACATTATATTAGTTACGGCTTATTGGGTATTGCGCTCATTGTATTAGGAGCAACGCTTTATGTTGTGCAGCAAGACAAAACAAAGCTTGAGCACAAGTTAACGAAAACAGAACAACAGCTAACGACACTATCAGCAACTCTCGAAGAAGAAAAGCAAGTGGCAGGGCTACAAGTAAAAGGGGCAGAGGTTACATTCGTACAAGATTTCTTTCATACGTATTTAACCTATGACAATGCATCGTATACAGGTCGCTTTGACGCACTTTCTACAATGGCGAGCGCTGAAGTGATAAGTCGATTAAAAGGTGCATCTTCACTCGCCCCTCCTGTTGTCAAAATGAAAAACGAGCTTGAAAAAGTACAACTTTATTTAGATCCGACAACGCCACATCATTTTTTAGTGTATACCACAACGAATTATTATATTGATGGTTCGCTTGTGAATCATGGCAATCAATTGTATGAAGTGGAGGTTAGTAAGGATAGCGACCAGTACCGCATTGAGCGCTTTATTATGAAGGGCAATATGACGGAGGTGGACGGAGTATGAAACGACTGATTTTTGGCTTACTCGGCTTTGTTGTTGTAGAAGTGCTCATCATTATTGTTGTTACGGCTTTTATGACGTTTGCCGACTTAAAAGAAGCGACTACAGGTGAAGCAATTGTAGAAGCGCTACTTGTGTTTGTTCAACATCCCATTATACAGCTAAAGGCGCTTATGAATCCGTTATTTATTTTCCTAACAGGTGCTAATGCGCTATATATGATTTGGCTACAGTTCACAGCAAAAGCAAAAAATACAGGATGGCGAGTACATGAGGCGAACGCTTATCACGGCTCGGCACGTTGGGGTAAGCCACGAGAAATTGTAGATGACAATCACTTTTTACAAGCAGAGCGTGAGGTACAGCAAGCATTTTTCGCATCGCTAAAGGAGGCGAAGGACAATGGAGGGCATGATACTCGGGCTTTATCAAAATAAGGTATTGATTCAGGCGAACAGCGCTAAACCCAATCGTAATATTATGGTCGTAGGTGGGCCAGGTAGTTATAAAACGCAGTCCTTCGTTATTACCAACGTCCTTTACGAAACCAACAATAGCCTTATCATTACAGACCCGAAAGCTGAAGTGTACGAAAAGACCGCAGCCATTAAGGAAAAGCAGGGTTATGAAGTGCACGTTATTAACTTTATGAATATGAGTACCAGTGACCGCCATAACCCACTGGATTACGTACGCAAGGAAACACAAGCGACTACTGTTGCGACTAAGATGGTTGATAGCGCCAATAAAGACGGCAAAAGAGACGTATGGTATTACTCACAGCGTGCACTGTTAAAAGCGTTAATCCTCTATGCCATTTATGAATTAGAACCGAAAAAACGTAATATGCGAGGGCTGCTTGAATTTCTTCAAACCTTTGATACCGATGATTCCAAAGGTGAAAGTGAATTAGATAAGCAGTTTTTATTACTTGAATTTACACACCCTGCAAGACGAGCCTATGAACTAGGTTATAAGAAAGCAAAGCAAGAAATGCAAGGCAGTATTATTGTTTCCATGCTGACAACGATTTCGGATTATGTGGATAGCGAGGTAGCCGAGTTTACAAGCTTTAGTGATTTTCATTTAACGGATATTGGACAACGTAAGATTATGCTATATGTCATTATTCCGCTTATGGATCAGTCGTGGCAAGGCTTAATCAACTTATTTTTTAGCCAACTCTTTAATGAGCTTTATGACTTTGCGAGTTTGCATCATGCAAAGCTACCACGCCCTGTCACGATGATTTTAGATGAGTTTCCGAATCTCGGTAAATTTGAAAACTACGAAGAATTTTTAGCTACATGCCGAGGCTATGATATTGGCGTTACGACGATTGTACAAACGATAACCCAATTACAAGACCGTTACGGTGAAAAGAAGGCAGAGTCGATTTTGGGGAATTGTGCGACGAAGATTTGTTTGAACGCTGCTAATCGAAGCACCGCTAATTATTTTAAAGATTTACTCGATAAGGCAACGGTTAAAGTGGAAACGGAATCCGCCTCTAAACAACATGGGCGTGATAGTACCTCAAGTAGTCAAAGCGAAAGTGAAAGTTATACGGCACGTGATTTGATGACGGCAGGCGAGATTATGCAGATGGCAAGTGATGAGAGTATTATCCTTTTTGCTAATAAACCACCCATTCGAGCGAAAAAAGCATTTCAATTTAAGCTATTCCCTGACGTCACTACAACGTATCAAATTAATCAAGCAGATTACCGAGCTACACCTTCAGCTAGCCAACTTGACCGCCTTGCGACTGCACAACAGCTATTTGAACAAGAAGCACAAGCCAAAGAAACGGCACGTAAAGAGCGCCTGTTTGAAGAACAAACACCAACCTTTGACGATGATTTTGAAGACTTTCATGGCTTTGAATTTATTGACCAACAAGTAGCTGAGGAAGGAGGAGACTAGGCATGATTAATATTAAGGAAAGCATTATGAATATGCTGAACGAATGGCTGGAAGAAATTTTGACCGCTGTTTTTAAGTTTCTCGTTGAGGTGCTATTTAGTCATGAAGCATTGAGTGGTTTGTTTTTAGATGTTTACGGCATTTTTGCGGTACTCGGTGGCGTACTACTCGTAGCGATTGTATTATTTCGCATTGTAACTGCCTTAATGAGTGAGGCGGGCGGGCAAGAAAGCAATGTTGCAGACATTATTATTAGCGCCTTAAAAGCGAGTGTTATGGTCTTTTTATTGCCAGTCATCTTGTATTTTGTAGTAAGCGAAATGCTTTATCCCTTAATGGATTATATGTTTCATGACATTGCCGACAGCTCCTCCGACTTAGTATCAAATATGCTAGCGACTTCGTTTGTAACAGGTGTATTTCCTGCAGGTTCGATGGCAGCGATTTTATTAATGCTATTTCTAGTGATTGTGTTTTTGTTTTTCACAATCAAAGTTTGTGTATATCACGTAGATTTAGTGATTTTAGAAATCTTTAGCGTTTTTGCGGCAGTAACGATTGCGACAGAGAATTATGATTTTAGTGAAATATGGTGGCGTGAGTTTTTAAGCCAAATTGTGAGTATCACGACGCAAGTATTATTAATGGCAGCGATTGTGTACTTACTTGCGAATTTAAACAGTTGGTATGAATTTATGTTGATTATCGGTAGTGGCATTTTAATTATTCGTGGGCCAAGCGTTTTACGCTCGATGTGGTATTCGAGTGGAGCCGCACGAGGTGGCTTATCTGTTGGTAAAACAACAACTCGTTTAGCCATGATGAAGTTATTGCGTTAGTACTTCTTTTCATAAGTAGAATTATCTACTTATGAAAAGAAGAAAATTCTACTTATGAAAGGTAGTGAAGTTATGAAAAAGCTTAGTGTACTTTGGCTACTCTTACTATTGGTTGGCTGTGGCAGTGCTAGCAGTAGCTTAGAAGGTGAATGGTTGGGCACAGATAAAAATGGTGGTGGCGGTAGAGTGACATTTAATGAAGACCACAGCGTGCTAGTTGAAATGGGCTTACTTAACACCTCGTATCAATGGGATGTTGAAGACGATATTTTACTTTTAAAACGTAATGACAAAGTAGCGTACAAATATAAAATTGATCAGCAAAATAAAGACAATATTACCCTGCAAGAGTTAGATGAAGAAGGCAAGGTTGGCGAGGGTAATGATATTCAGCTTAATAGAAAACAAAAGTAGAAATTTACACTTATGCGAAGTAGAAAATTCTACTTATGAAGAGGAGTGAGTGAGATGTATCGAAAAGAAGAAATCATGTATAGCGAATTGCCGATTGTAAATACCAAATACGATTATTTATTAATAGATGAAGTGCCTAATTTATTGGATTATGTGATTGCTGCGTATTTTGAAGTAGAGGGTGAGGACGGTCAAGATTACTACGTTCCCCTTTATACAAAAAGAGGTGAGCGCTAATGCCAGACGATTATGTTGCGATGTTGACGGATAAAGTACAGGAGCAATTGCTACAGTTTGCGAACGAGGAAGACTTTAAGCAGTATTTACGTTTTTTACCGAATATGAGCCAGTATTCTTTAGAGAATCAGTTACTCATTTATACGCAAAATCCGAATGCTCGGCATTTAGCAGGTTTTCAAGCGTGGAAACAACAAGGACGTGCGGTGACGAGAGGTGAACGTGCCATTCGTATACGTGCGCCAATCTTTGAACCACGTGAAGTGCGAGATACAACTAAACAAGCAAATGCGGAAGCGAAGGTTGTGCCGTTTTTAGTCGGCTATAAATGGGTCAGCGTTTTTGATATTGCACAGACAACAGGACCTGAAGTAAAACGAGCGAACGATTTTGTGAATTCACATTTTACTTCGAACGAACAGGCAGCCATGTTATATGGCCGCCTAAAAGATTATTTAAACGAGATGACACCACTCACCATTACGAGCCAAGCATACACGCTAGCCGAAAGCCGAGGATATTATGTGCGGGGTGACGAGCGCATTGTCATTAATGAGGCGGAGCCAAGTGGTGTCGCCAAGCTCAAAACGTTATTCCATGAGTATGCCCATGCACAAATGCATCATACCAATAGTGCTTATACCAGCTTGCCGCGTGGTCACAAAGAAGCGCAGGCTGAAGCCGTAGCTTATAGTATGATGACGCACCTTGGATTTGATACGAGTGCGTACTCGCTTGGTTATATTGCTACGTGGGCAAAGTCACCTGAGACGATGAAACAAGCGCTGAAAGAAATCCGTGAAACCTTACAACAAACCATTACGATTGTAGATCGGCTCACTTACCCTCGTCTTTCGCAAAATCTCGCACAAAAGGTTAACGAAACGAGCCAGTCATACAGTGTATTGCTTTCACAAGCGCAACTACGTGTGTATTTGCCAGCCATTGTAGAATTGCATAACGTAACCGCAATCGAAGCGTATGACCGTACTACGAATAGTATTGCTTTATTAAAATATCACCCTGTAGCCAAAATGCTTTTTGATGACCAAGGTATGCTAGTGAAAACAGACCGTTTAGAGCAGCGTAATGTGCTACTGCTCAATGTGCTGGATACTACTAACCAAGCTAAGAAACACTTTAAGCGTTTCAATGAACAGTTTACGCTACAAGACGGAAACGATGGTGTTAAGCTAACGCATAATGACACAGGTACTGTCATTGCAACGTATGCAGATTTGGCCGAAGGAAAACATAAAGTAAACCAATTGATGACGCAGGAAGGTGTGTTGAAAGGGAGAGAGATGGGGGTTAATATAGAGAGTAGAAGTATTGAGCAATAAATACATTGATGTTGAGCGCTCACTAATGCGCTTTTGCGTATTAGTGGCTTGTGAAAAAAGATTATGTGTATGTGCAACAAGTGGAACCGAAGAAAAAACACTAGATTTTGTGGAACTGGAAGACGAAATGAAAAAGACGATTGCTGAACAGAATGCTATTTTTGAAGTATCCAGTGAAAGATACGGATATGATTCGATGTAATTAAGCGAATCCTGAGAATATACAAATGGTGAAAGATTTAGAGAATGCTCTTTCCTACAAAAAATTAATTTCTTATGGTGGTTTGCTGAAAGAAATGCATAAGAAATTAAATTTAGATGATGTTGAAGATGGCGATTTGATAAAAGTAAATGATGAAAAAGAAGATGAAGGCTATACAGTTACAGCAATGTGGAATTGGAATAGGCAAAATTATTATATAAAAAATGATTAATAAAGAGGTCATGAAAAATGAAGATTAGCAGACAAGCAGAATCCGAAATCCCCGAATTTACTAGCCACGAATTAGCCCGTGAATATTTTAAAAATAAGTACGGTAATCATTTTGTGATGATGAGTTCTGAGGTCATTGGCGATTAAAAGGTTTACTTTTATAGTTTGATATTTGACAGAAAAGCTTTTGAAAATGGACAAAAGCAAATGCTGAAAGATAGTTTCATGGTCGATGCGTTGGATTTTATGAATAGTTATCAGCCAGTGGAAATTTTTGAAGATGGTCGGATACATATAATTCATTGAAAATAAGAGTGGTTGTTCAACAAAAGGGTCAATTTTGCTGTATTTGGTTATTAACGTTGGAGGCGAGGGAATGTTATTTAGAAAAGTTTTGACTGCGTTTTATACTTCTTTATTGGCAATCGTAAGTTTAACAATCTTTGAATACATTTCTGGAAACGCTTTGGAAGGAGAACTATTTTCAGTAATACTAGGTTATACGATTTTTGTAGTCCCAATTGTCTTTGTCTACGGTATTATTTCCTCTTTAATTGCTGATGGAATAAGTAAAAAAGTGAAAAAACACAGGAACTCTATTTCTTTTGGATTTCATATTTTTTTTGGAGTAGGCTTTATACTTCTTTACAGTTTGTTTTTCGAATATCAACCTTTTTCCGAATTAAATGTTGTTAACGTGATGACACATCCTATAACGTTTTTTGGTGCTTTATTTTCTATTCTGTTCTTCATTATAGATTTTTTTATAAGAAAAAAAGATAGTCGGCTGGAATCAATACGTGTCTAAAATCGAGAGGTTCTAACTAAAAGTAGTAAATTTTTTTAAAAATAAATTTAAGCGCCATCCACTACCCCCTCATAGCCAGCACAAGACGCTTGGTTTGAGGGGGTACGTGTCGCTTTGGCATTAAATTCCCCGATAATCAGGCGCTATACGCTTGTAGCTACAGCGCCTAGATTCCTGTTGAATTTGCGCTGGGGCGCCATACCAAACGAGGCGAAAAGCATAAGGGCAAGAGGTAGAGACTGCGTGGGCAGTCTCTTTTTTGTTGCTTTTTTTCGATTTCTTTCGCCACTTTAATAGCTAGCAACCGCACTAAGCGAGCTGTAGGTCAGATTCTGCCTAACCTACCGCTCGCTAAGTGCGGGCAATCCTAGCGCAAGGAACGTCAAATTTTTTTGTTGAGTGCGCTTTGCTACAAAAAATTTTGAGCTATTGCAGGCAATTCCTTGCCCTACGCTTGATGCAGCCATTCGGTGGCTCCTAAGAAATCGGAAAAAATTCAGCCTTCCGACTTCAGTTGGTGGCTCAAGCCATCAAAAAACAAAGGAGGAAAACATTATGACAAAACAAAACACAACCAACCAAGCCATGTCCCTTACGCCTGTGTATGAAATTATCCGCCTTAAAGCTGAACGTCGCAAATTACCGAAGAAGTACCTTGCTGAAAAGCTAGAAAGCTATACCATCCGCACCCCTGGTGATTTTGGTGCACTCGCAATGCGCTTTATCGGTGATGAGGACCGAGAAGTTTTTTTAGTCGCTTGTGTATCGGTTAAAAATGAAGTGCTATCCTTACACCGTTGCCATGTCGGCACATTAAATTCAAGCATGGTGTCGCCTCGTGAAGTGTTCAAAACGGCAATTATGCAAAATGCCGCAAGCATTATCATTGCTCATAATCACCCGAGTTCTAATGTTGAGCCAAGCCCTGAAGATATCGAAGTAACTAAGCGCTTAGTCGAATCGGGCCAGTTACTAGGTATCGAAGTACTCGACCATCTTATCGTTTCTAACCATCGCTATTTATCACTACGTGAGAAAGGGTTTATGATGTAAGAAACTAAAATTTATAGAACTAAAACAACCAACTTAGTTAGAAGTAAGTCGGTTGTTTTAATGTTTGCTAAATAGTACTGTCTAATGATACTATTTGAATAGGTGATTTTTTACATATTTGATATTGATAAAACATAAGGGTAACAAACGAATGTATATTTAAAAATAAGTAAGATTATATTATAAAACTTAGTTTCTTTGAATATACGCCATAATATTTATATATTATTCATTAGAATAGGTATTTTATTCTGAGAAACTATATTCAATAAAGGAGGAGTGAATGATATGCGCACTAATTTACCAGTTCAATTTGATCGCATTATTACAATTACATATCAAGATGGTACTACGGAACAAAGTGGTTGTTTTCCAGGGGAAAGAGGTCTTATCTATTGTACATTTCCGAAAACTAATGGATATGATGCAAATAATCATCGTGTAACGAATTTAGTTGGATGTGATGGCTCTCAACTACTTAAAAGATGTCCTGCTTGTGGGCTAGATAAATCCCCCCTTGACTATGGAGAACAGGGTCGCATTACTACATGGCAAAGAGACCAAAGTCAATGTTTAACTTGTCGCGCAAGGTATTAAGTAAAGAGGTTAGTGCAATGAGGAACAATATGAGCTAATAATAAAAATTCTTGGGAAAAAAGGCTGAAAGCTTTAAGAGAAATTAGTGAGATAGATTGTCAACAAAGAAAAGATGTTGTGATTAGGTTAGCTATTCATGAGGGGACTATATTAAAGTTGAAATTTTTCACTAGGGTAATTCAAGCGAATTAAAACAAAAAATTAATTCATTTATTTTAAACAAAGAAGTGATTGATATTAAACTAGTGGTGAATAATCACGATTGGTATACGGCTCTAGTAATCTATAAGAAACAACAGAAGGGTGAATGTAGATAAAACCTGTTTCATAGATGAAGAGCCTTAGAAAATTTATGATGCGTAAATTTTCTAAGGCTCTAATTTTTTGTGGAAAAACTAATATCTATTAATATAACAAAATCCATAGGTAAGATTACAACAGAGCTGTGTTAAGCACTCCCTAGTTTCTTATATTGTTAAAATTGAATCTAAATATTTAGCGTTTAGCATTTTTAAGTTTATTATATAGTCTATTTCTTCAAAAGCATCCCTAAGTGGTCTATTAGCACTGTGCCAGCCTTGTCCATCTGTAATCCAAACAAATTGGATATTAGGTGCTTGAATATTTAAGTAGGCACTAAGTTCGGCAAATTCTCCAGCAACAGACTTTAATTTAGATCCGCCACCGCCGTAGTAATTGACTTCTATGATTGTTAAGTTTCTTGTATTTGGATTAAAAATAGCAAAGTCATGATTTCTCATAGATTCTTTATATGGTACATCTATATCCCACTTTAATTTAATTTTTATAGCATTTGCTTGTGATAAGTATTCCAAGTTTTTTTCTTCACAAATAGCTGCTATTTTTTCCTCCACTATGTTTTCCATAAAAGTTCCACTTCTGTTTTTACGTCCATTACTATCTAAACCTACTTCTACACCAAATACGTAATCAACTAAACTTTTAGTAGCTTTTTGAGATAAAAATGATAATAATCCCGATTCGTTTGCAAAGTCAACATATTTTGCAATATTTCCTGTATCCAAATTTTTGAAATCTAAGTTTTCGAATAGTAGTTCTGATTGCTCGTTAATTCGTAATACTTCAAACTTTTCATCACGGATTGCTAAGAGTGTTGGAATGACTCTTATGAGTTGTGGTTGTTGGATAAACAAACCTAGTGTTTCTTCATAAATATTTTCTTTTCCAATTAGGTAATTCATAGTGTTTAATGATATTTCTAAAGAACGCGTATTAGCCTCTGCTTTGGTCCAGTTTACATAGTACTCTGGGGTTCTATTAGTTAAACTAAGTGTATCCATCAAAAGATTAAATTGTTTATCTTTATTTAATTGTTGATACATTTCAAAGTTTTTCAAATTCATATCCTCCAAATAATTATTAAATGCTAAATCTTCTTGATTAAAACCATCATAGTATTCTCTCTCATTATAACTTGGACTGTTTAATATTAATACTTCTGTAACGGCATTTCTGCTAGTACTTTTTGCTGCAATAGTACGAGACGCATAAATCCGATGAATTTCAAACCCTTTGTATAAATCATCAAAAAAGTCATCTAATTCTTCGAAATTCTTTTTCCCATTTGAGGGGTCTGAATTACTTAAAGCAAAGTAAGCTCCTGCCTTATGAATTTCTTGGCAAAACTGTGCAAGTTCTATTTGGTTATTATCATTAAAACCATCTTTCGAATAGGCTGTAAATGCAGCGGTGCCCGTTAGCGGACGGTATGGTGGGTCGAAATATATTAAAGTTCCAGGTTGGAGATTATTTTTTGCTAACTTATAATCACCACATACTAAGTTTACGTTCTTTAGTAAGGAGTGAATGTCTAAGATATTATCTCTATTATAGATATTAGCTTCTTTTCGTTTTCCAAAGGGAACATTATATTTCCCTTTACTGTTTTCTCTGTATAAACCGTTAAAACAAGTTTTATTTAAGAAAATAAACTGAGCTGCACGTAGATAATCAACCTCTGTTAATAATATTTCTTTATCTTCTATAGCGTTAAATAATTCTCTTATCTTATAAAATAATAAAGATTTTTCTTCATCACTTTCTAGAGTGTTATATTGATTTTGCAAATCGTCCATTAAGTCTATAAGTAGATAAGGATTTATTTTTATCGCACTATAACTATTTATAAGTTCAATATTGATATCAATTAGAGTCACTGATTTAAATTCATAACTCTCTATTAACTTGAAAAATAAAGCCCCACCTCCAGTAAAAGCTTCTACATAATGGTCAATATTGTTGAAACCTATAGATTTTTCTATTCTATTTATGATGGTAGGCGCTAATCTTGATTTTCCGCCTGCCCATTTAATAAATGGGGTTGCCATTTGCTATTCCTCCTGTTTTTGCAGTGTATCCTTAACTCTGTTAATTGCTAAGTCTACATATTCCTCTTCAATTTCAACGCCGATAAAACGTCTGTTTAGCTCAATAGCGGCAACTCCAGTAGTTCCACTTCCTAAAAAAGGATCTAAAATTAAATCGTCAGGTTTAGAAGATGCTTTAATCATTCGTTTTAAGAGTTCTAAAGGTTTTTGAGTGGGGTGCTTTCCAAATGCCTTTTCTGACTTCTTAGTGAGGCTAAAAGCCCATACATCTTTCATTTGCTTGCCTTCATTCTCTTTTTTCATATCATCATAATTAAAAATATACTTACTTTTTTTGTTTTTAGAGGCCCAAATAATCGTCTCTGTGCTATGTGTAAACATTTTACAACTTAAGTTAGGTGGTGGGTTTCTTTTTTGCCAAGTAATATTGTTGAGAATCCTCATATCTAATTTTTGTATTAGATAACCTACTTGATATATATTATGAAAAGTTCCTGAAACCCATATGCTTCCTGTATCTTTAATTATTCTTTTAGCTTCTATTAAAAACAAATAATAGAATTCTTCTGAAGAAATATCTTTGACTTTATCCCATTCGCCTTTATTAACCGAGACCATTTTTCCACCACTACATGAAATTCCATCATTTGATAAAAAGTACGGAGGGTCTGCAATTATTAAATCAATACTATTATCATTAAAACTTTTTAATAACTCTAAAGAATTAGAGTGATAAATCCAAACTTTATTATTGTAGTTATATTTTAAAGCAATGTCTAGAGACATGTTTTTCATCCTTAAACTTAGAAATTCATCTAGAAATTTCTGTTTTTATTTTTTGTGCTGTTGAAAATTTTTCTGAATTATAGATAACGATCCACATCATCCGATTTCAACTTAATATAATGTTCCATAATGGTTTGGTGTGATTTATGGCCAGACTGCTTGGCAATCGTCGGGATATCCGCACCTTTTTGGTACATGGCTGTAATTTGCGTTTTACGGAACGTGTACGGTGCAAAGCCTAACCAACTGTGAATCGCTTGGTTATAACTCACTTCACTAATCTGACGGCTCGTATGATTTCCCCATTTATCGGCTGCACCAACAAAATAATCATTAGGTAACAGCTCACATGCTACCACATAGTTTTGAATCGCCTGTACACACTCTAGTGTCAGGCGTTTTTCTTTCATTTCTCCCTGTTTTACCATCATTACCTGGACAGTGCGATTAGCTAAATCAAAATCATTTACCTTCAACCGAACCATTTCCGACGGACGGTTGGCTGTAATCAAATTGACCAAACAAATCGCTCGCTTACGAATATCACTTTTTTTATCCGTAGCATAGCGATCAATGAGCCGTAGCACATCGCTTTGTTTTTCTGCACGTTGCCCTCGCATCGGCTTTAAGCGCATATACGCCTCCTGGTCATATAAACTACGCAGTAATTTCACACTAGCTTCATGCGCTGAGGTGAATTGAAATCCATGTTCATGCACTAACCAATACTTTACGCCCGCTAAACGTCGATTGAAAGTGGATAAACGCACGTGCTGCTGCGTAATAAGCTGATGAAGGTACAATTCGAGTGTCTCAAAAGTGAGAGGTAAGCCATGCGCCTCACTAAAACTTTTAAACTGTTTAAAGTCAGGCTCATATTGCGCTAGCTTTTGTTGTTGGACTTGACGAATCGTTTCGTCCTTCTCTTTTATCATTTTATATCGCTGCAAAGAAAATAGTGTTTCTTGCATTGTACATAACCCTTTCACTTCCGAAGACTTTTAAATGGTAATATTTTTATTTTAAAAATTCTTCGTTCGTCAATATTTTATACAAATATGAGAACTTACGTTTTATAGTATATCATATTCAAACTTAAAAAAACATGCTTGTTTAAGGTTGAAAAAGCTTTAAGAAACAGGAGGTAACTATTCTACAAAGGTGCTGGACCCCAAAAGTTAGAGTTAAAACTAACTTTTGGG
The DNA here is from genome assembly GCF_003057615.1 of Metalysinibacillus jejuensis. Classification (GTDB taxonomy): domain Bacteria; phylum Bacillota; class Bacilli; order Bacillales_A; family Planococcaceae; genus Metalysinibacillus; species Metalysinibacillus jejuensis. The sequence continues at coordinate 16,685 of NZ_QAFW01000021.1, read as the reverse complement.
GTGTTTTTCTATGTCAAAATATAGCGATGAATTCAAGTTACAGATTGTGAAGGAGTATGTAAAAGGACTATTAGGATTTCAGTCGTTAGCAAAAAAATATTCAATTCCATCTAAGTCTGTGATTGAACGATGGCTATCCTCGTATTCATGCAGAATTGAAAGGGAAAGGGTACACAATTAATCATAAAAAAGTACAGCGTCTCATGCAGGAAATGAATTTGAAGTGTGAGAAGTTCGTCCGCAAATCTCGTTATAAATCGTATAAAGGAACGGTTGGAAAAGTGGCGAAGAATCGTTTGAATCGTCGTTTCAATACGCCATACGCTCTTCAAAAAGCAGTGAGGGACGTAACGGAGTTTAAATGTACCAATGATATGAAAAATTATATTTGACGCTTACGCTTGAATACGAGATTGCCACATCAACTGGCGTTCAGAACGTTTCATAAAAAAACCTCCAACTTCATTCATTTTCACGATTGTCTCATGTCCATTGTTTTTGTTAAGCTAAAAATGAGCCATCAACGCAATTGAAATGAGAGCCACTTTCTATCAAAATAATCCTAACTGTAAAAAAGTTAGGAGGATATAGAGGTGATCAGTTTGGAGAAAAAGCAGTTAGTACTGATTGAGTACTATCAGCACAATATGAGTCAACGTCAAATTGCAGAAAAGCTCAAAATGTCTCGTAATACCGTAAAAAAATACATTGAGCAAGATTTAGCAGCTAGACAACAAGACACAAGGAATTTACCCATCACAGATAATTACGTTACGCCTCCGGCATATAAAAAGCGTAATGGAAAAAAGAGAGCTTTAACAAATACAGTGATGAAACGTATTCGCGAAATGATGAAACAGAACAAAAATAAGCGTGAAGTGAATATGCATAAGCAACAATTAAAGATTATTGATATACATGAAAAACTTTTAGACGAAGGTTTCAAAATTGGCTACACTACGGTTCGCAACTTCGTTAATCGTGAGGAAAAGAAGGAAAAAGAAGTCTTCATTCGTCAAGAGCCAACAGCTGGTCGTGAAATTGAGTTTGATTGGGGAGAAGTAAAATTATTCATTGATGGCAAGCTAAGAAGCCTTTCAATGGCTGTGTTTACGCTAGCTTATAGCAATGATCGTTATGCCCGAATCTATGAATCGGAAACAATGGTTTGTTTACAGGACGCACACGTAAAATGTATTGAAGCCTTGGGCTTCGTACCGAATGTTTTTACATACGACAATATGCGTACCGTCGTCAAAAACTTTATTGGTTACGACCGCTTTATTACCGACGGTATGAAAAGTTTATCCTTGCATTATCATTTTCAGATTCGACTTTGTCAGCCTCGTAAAGGCAATGAAAAAGGCCATGTAGAGCGGAGTGTAGAATATATACGCCGGAAAGCATTTGCGCACCGTGATACGTTTACTTCTTTAGAAGAGGCACAGGAATATTTAGTTTCGATCATCGAAAAATTAAATCATCGTCCCCATTATTTGAAAGAGAAAACACATCATGAATTGATGTTGGAAGAAAAAGCTGAACGCGCTGGCAGCTTAACAGCTGCACCATTCGATCCTGCAGAATTAGTAGAACTACGAGTGGATAAATATAGTACTGTTATTTATCGTCACAACCGATATTCTGTACCCGAGGGGCATGTAGGCGAATATATTAAGTTAAAAGCTCGTGCTGAGGAAGTGCTTCTGTTTAGCGAAGGAGAATGCATCGCAAAGCATAAACGAAGCTGGCAAGTGCATGCCTGGGTGATGAATATTTACCACTATTTAAACACGCTGCAAAAGAAAAAAGGTGCTTTAGCTCAAAGTGAATGTTTGAGCCAAGCACCAAAACAAATAAAAAATATCTACCACCGTTATTATATAGGAAATGAAAAAGATTTTCTAGAGCTGCTTGTTTATACCAAAGAACGAGATTGCCTAGCAAGAGTATTAGAAGTCATTACTGAACTAGAAAAGAACCCTTTGGTTCAACTAACAACTGAAAAAATCATTTTCTTAGCAGAACAGTCAGCTGAAGTACGTACGGTTCTAACTGACCAAGATGATGTCACCAGTCAATCTTTAGATAATCTATCTTCGTTAGCAGCGTTATTTCATTCTAAAGGAACAGGAGTGATTCATTAATGGACAAGCAAAAAGAAATGATTGAAATGTGCAAAGCATTACGTTTACCAAGTATTCGTTCTTTACTTGAACAGGAAGCCCTATTTGAACAACATACATCGCCAGCTGACTTTCTTTATTTCGCTTTAAAACAGGAAATGGAGGACCGTTACGTACGGGCAAAAGCTAATCGAATTCGATTAGCCAACTTTCCAGAGAAAAAACTGTTAGAAGAATTAGATGTAGAGGCACTGCCGCAAAATGCGGCGGTTCGCCTTCCTCATTTGAAAGAGCTAAAGTTTATTCAGGATAAGCAGAATGTGTTATTAATTGGCTCACCTGGTACTGGCAAAACCCATCTTGCGATTGGGTTAGGAATCGAGGCCTGTTTGGCAGGCTATAAAGTGTATTTTACGAGTGTAGCCTCACTTGTGAATCAATTAAAGGAAAGCCGTTCTGCAAGAACGTTACGCTCGTTTGAACTGAAATTTGAAAAGTATGATTTAGTCATCATTGACGAACTTGGTTACATTTCATTCGATAAAGAAGGAGCAGAGCTTCTGTTTACGCACTTATCGTTACGTGCCGGTCGAGCAGCAACGATTATTACAAGTAATCTAACATTTGAACGCTGGGAAGAGGTCTTCCATGATCCCGTTTTAACATCAGCGTTAACCGATCGACTCACGCATCGCGCGCATATTATCAATATGATTGGTGGATCTTATCGGATTTTAGAAACGAAAGAATGGATGGAACAAAGCAACTTTTAGTGGCTCACATTTTAATTAACAATTGGCTCAAATTTAACTTGCGAAATACAGTCCATTGAATTCGTTGAAGGTGCGCTATATTTGGCGCTTACTTATATTTAAGTCCGATTATGGATTTATACAACGGTGAAATTATTGGATTTAGTATGGCCAAGCGCCCGACACTCGATTTTGTACTAGCATCATTGGACCAAGCTCTTTTCGTCATTCAAGAGCGTGCAAACTATCGAACGGCCCCCATTCCGATTAAGGTTGGCACTATCAACATAAAAAATGGGTCAAAGCATTAAAGCAGAACAAGATTTTCCAAAGCATGTCTCGTAAAGCAACATGTGCAGATAATGCGGCAATGGAGAACTTCTTGGGCTTACTCAAACAAGAAATGTATTACGGAGAAGAAATCGTTTCATATAAAGTGTTAAAAAAGAAAATTGAAAAATATATTCACTACTATAACAACGAGCGTATTAAACAAAAACTGACCGGCATGAGTCCGATACAATATCGAACGCATGCCAACCAATTAGCTGCATAATAAAAAATCTAACTTTAAGGGGTCACTACCAAACACTTGCCACCATGCCCTATTTCATTTAAATGTTAGAACGCCCCCTTATAAGTCATAAGAAGTACGCTCCCTTTCTTGGAAAGCTTGTCTCTTGTAATCCTCTGATATCTTTAATAACTCGGATGATACTTTAGGAAATTTAATTCTAATTTTTCTTGCATAATTTTCATATTTAGTTGCTAGATGTAATTCTTCTCTTCCACTAGTCCCCCAATAAACACCTCTACTATTAAAAATCCCCAATACAAACCCTTTACCTATTTCTTCCGTGTAATATTTTTCAAACATTGTGCATACGGCTCTATGTGGGAATATTTCTTCGCTATTTCTAGGAGAATATGCAAAGCATTCACCTAGAATCTGTCTTCCTATTTTACCCTGACTATTTTTATCAATTTCTTCTAAAAATATTTTAATCCATGCTTCTAATTTCTCTTCTGAAATATCGTTATTTTTATCTACACATGGGCAAAACTTTAACTTAAATAAGATATTCCATGCCTGTTTTCCTAACTCTTTTTTCAATTCATCAATATCACTGTCATCTATAGAAGATTTATAGGCTGCTTGAATTAATGATGCTAATAATGTAGGATCAGTCTTAAGTTCCTCCATTAAATATTTCGGAGGTAATTGATCAATTAATAAACTAAAATATGCCCATTCTAAATGACAAATCCTCAAATAGAGACTGCTTTCAATATTTGAATTGGACTCTGTATAAATATTTTGAAACACCTCGATAATTAAATAACTATTATGACTGTTTATTGCAAAAGTATTTTGATTTGATAATATTTCTTCTAATAATAGAAGATTCTTTTCTAAATCTTTTTTGAAATATAAATCTAGTATTTTTAACAGGGCATTAAAGTTTTTATATTCTACAAGTTTTGCCCATACTACCTCTTTGACTGAATCATCAATTATGTCCCAATTAATAGTAAAGTCTCTCCAGTATTTAACCTTTATATTACCAGATAAAGAATCTAATATTCCTAAAAATTTTCTATCAATACGTGCAACTTTCAATATAGAAATAACTAATTCATCGTTGTCTTTAAAAACATCTAACGCACTTTCTATTGCTTTGAATCCATTTCGACTATAGTTTGTTTCTATATAAGAGATAAGGAGTATTTCAAATGAATTCTCCGAAGCTTCTTTTAAGATTTTAAAATTCAAATTATATCCATCTATATCACTAGCTAAAATTTCTCCAATAGCACGTTGAGAAAATTGTGTTTTATCATAAATTTTTAGAAGTTTAACCAAATTCCAAATAGAGCCATTTTGATTCTTAATAATTAATTTTAAACGTCTTAAACGTTCTTCCCTTAACTTTTTTCTTTCTCCGCTCCAGTCCGTTTTTAAATTTATATTATATGGAGTAGGGTTTAAATCAACTAATTTTTCATTTGTAAATATGTACAAATAATTAAATATGTCGCATTCAAAAGTAATTAAATTAAATAGTTCCTCAACTTTCTCGACATTATCCTCGCTTAAAGCCCACTCCGAATCTTTATAGAATCTATGTCGATATATAATACCTCTTAATTTTTCTTTTAGACTATATTTTTCTTCATCTGATTTATTATTAATAAGCGCTTGAGATAACTTTTCTTTTACTAAATCATAAAGCTCCAGTTCAATAAATAAACATTTATCAAATATAACCTCCCAATTATCCAAATTATTCTTAGCAGCGTTTATTGCTATAAAAGTGTATGTCTTATAAGTTTGAAATAATTGATTATTATATTCTAATTTATATTGAAATTCATAAGGTCTATATTTGAAATAAGTCATACTTAAAACTGAGCCATTATTATATCTACCAGGTAAAATTTGTCTTAAAAGTTCCCAACCAATAGAACTATTCTCAACAATATACTCAACTAATTCACTTTTTTCTTGAATACTTACATTAATCTGATGTTTCCATCCTAATAATGCTTGATATAATGTAGAGATAGGACTGTTTGAAATTTTATAATCTATTTTTTTTTCAGCTAGTTTAGTTAGGATTTTTATAGATTCAAGCGCTGTATTTTCTAAACAAAGTAGCTTTTCAAGGGCCCATAATACATGTGTATAATAATTTCTCCCCCAAAAAATATCGCCTGTATTCTCGAATAAATCCCATATTTTAGATTTAGAATTATCAACTTCTTTTTCTAAGCAATTAATAAAAGTTAGTGGTGATGCTTCTGCAAGTAACGGTAAAAGCTCTGCTATTGCAAACCATTGTTTTGATTCTTTAGTTTGACTAAATATTTCTTTTATAATGTTATCTACAAATAGTTGGTTGTCAGATGTAAAACCGTTTTCTTTTAAAGCAATAAATATTAGTGATTTAATTATTCCTTTCTTCAAAGTGCTAGAGTACTCTATATTTTCTTGAGTTAGTACACTAGAGCGATAATGATCATCTACTGGTAAATCATACTTAGCTGGAGTTTCACTTAACACTTCTAAAGCTAACGTTTTAAAAGCTTGTAGGTTTTCTTGAGTAATTTTAGGGAATAAAATCTCCCAGCACTCTTCAACATTTGCTAATTTGAATATATCTTCATAGCCCGTGTTATAGTGTAAAATAAATGGATCTTCACCATTAGTAACATTTTGAATAGACTCTATATACTGTTCATATTTCATGTTAGTTAACTGTTCTATAAATGAGTTGTCCTTAGTGTTATTTTTCCACGAACCCCCTAATAGAGCAGGCAATAAGTCTAATTCACTATGTTTTTCCCACCTTGGTTTTCCGCTTTTCCCCTCAAATATTTTCCTTTTAAAAATAGAGTATAATCCATTACATTCACTCACTAATTGATTAGCTTTTGTTAAGTCATCAATTTCTCTATTTAACTTACCACTCATATTACGTAAAGTCCGTTTCTTTAGTTTTAAAGGGGTTTTATTACCCACGAAGTCTTGTTCTCCATAAAAAATAATATTGATATTATTGGGAATTATTGTTATTTCATTAGCATTAAAGTTTGGAATTAAAATTTTATCTTCACAATAACCATGTAATTCATTCCACTTTTCTAATCCATCCACTATCATTACTTTTGGAATAAAATGTCGAGCCTTATTTTTAATGATGTATAGAGCATAGCCTATTACTTCTTCTTTAGTTTTACCTTGTAAATATATAGTTTTTTGAGTGCTTAGCATTTTCAAAAAATTCTGCTCGAATTCTTTTTCTCCGTAATCAAAAAAGCTCAAAGAAATTTTAGGGTTAGTGCAGTTTATTAAATTTTCATCAAATTTATAAATATCAGAAGCTTGTTCAAATAATTCTAAACCAATTTCTTTGAAATATTGTTCATATTTAATTAAATTCACAAAATTCATACGGCTAGGAGTACCACTTTCAGATATTTCTGCTAATGCTACTCCGACAACAAAATTTTTATAAATAAGTGGTCCACCAGAACAGCCTTGATAATCTCGAATTGAATCTTTAACAACAATGTCCAAATCTCTGTTGTTAAGATATCCATGAACCTTAACTTCAATTAACGTACCATCATTTTGTCGAACTGCTGGATAGCCATACGTAGAAGCATCTTCTATACTTTCAAATGTATACTTAATACATTCTAAGTAATTTATATCTTCAATAGTTTCATTCAGTTTTAATGCGATTATTTCAAAATTTTCTATACTTTCGTTTTTAGGTAAAATGGGGGTTGCAGTTCTACTAATTTTGTTACCGTCCTTATCTTTAAAAATAATCTCTATTAAATTTTCTTTATCCCAAAGATATTCTTTTAGAGAATGTACAGTTGTAATAACTTTGTCCTCTGAAACTAAAAAACCTGTTGAAATATCTTCTTTACATTTTACTTTTGGTATAGAAAATCTATGTTTAAATTTCAATATTAGTCCTCCAATAGTTTAATTACTAGCGTTTCTTCACCATTTCCTTCAAAGATTTCGTAATTGTATTTTTCTTTCAGTTCAGTATTTTTGAAAAAATTCGAATTTTCTGTTTTATAATTGAAGTATAATTGCTTCTTAGAGTCTGAATTTGCAGCTAATAACTTTACTATAGTTTGGACATCTGGATGTTGGTTTTTATCACCATTGCCATTAGTTGAAAAAAGATATTTAGTAGAAGTTAAAATTTTTGCTAACTCACTAGTTGTATTTTTCAAACTCCCATGATGCGCTAATTTTACTACATCAAATTTACAGTCACTAATTTGCATTAAATTATTATAAATGATATCAGGGTGTGCATCTCCTAAAAACAGAAGTTTTTTTTCATGAAGCTCTATTAATAAAGCAATCGAAGATCCATTACTAGCACTGTCATCATTAGGATAAACCTCATGTATATATTCTTCTAACCTATTCAGTGAATTTTCCTGAATGAGTTTAGATATTTCCTTACTTTCTACTGTTAATTCTTCTGACATTAGTTGCATAAACTCATATGCATCATCAAATAACTCATTATCATTTATATTGAAATTCCATTTCTTTATTTTTAACTTTTTAATCCATTCCTCTTTAAGCTTGTTTAACTTATCTTCATTAGGCGATAATATCGTAATCTTAAAATCATCTATATTTATAGTTTTGGTGTCCTTTGCCATTACTGCTTTTCCGCCAAACAGACTATTCCACTTATAGTTACCTTGTAATAATAACCCTCCCAAAGTTGAACCTTGTTCTGCGCTTATTTCATTTTTAACTATCCCTACTTCATTAGCTTTTTTCAAAAATGATTTTCCTAAAGCTATTTCTCTTTCTAATATCTCTGTCTCTGAATCTTCTAGTTCAGTATTATTTTTTTTAGGAATTTGTAAGTGCCGATACGCATTAAACCAAACTTCATTAATATCAATAAACCCTTGTCTATTATTCTCTTCTATAAATTTTATAGCGCCTGAAATATGGTCTGCATCTATATGTGTAATAACCATCAAATTTATCTTTTCTTTACGTTCAGCTATTTCCAATAAATCTTTTTTTAAAAATTTCTTATAAGTTTCTACATAACCACAATCTATTAATATGTGCTTTTTTACTTCATTTCCCGCAGAAATGAGAAAACAATCTCCATTTTTAGCTGGATACATTTTAATTTGAATCATTTATACCTCCAATATCTTCTTAACTAATAATTTTTCTCTATGTTCAAGTTCTTTTTACTATGCTTTACTTTTTGAATTCTTACGTTTTTCTCTCGATATGATCTAATAGTAATTTTAATTATGCGCCACTATCATTTACTAAATTTAGTAGCAAGTCTGCAAGGCATTATCTCAGTTCATCGATAAATCAGATGAAATAGAATTAACATGGATAATGAACGACATTCTTTTTCTACTTCGACTACCCGATACTACTCATTATTAAGTAAGTTTATTGTCGTCACAGCATACTGACGATTCGTTTGTTCTTTACACAATTAATGTTATGAATGATAACGCTATAAGATGTCGGTTTTACTAATACAATGATAGTAATTGGTTTCTTATGTACTTAAATTCATATTTACTTGTAAATGCTAAGAACAACTTCAATATGGTAGCAGCACATAATTTTTATTGTTGTATGAAATTAAAAAGCTATATGACTTATCTATATTCTCTATCTTTTTTACAGTCTAGTTTTATTCAGAATAAAGAACAACGTCTGTATACAGGTTTATGAAGAAAGGTGAGATTTCCCTACCTCCTAATTATTTATTCCAGGGGCAAGAATCGATATATCGAAGATTCCACTTCAATTTTTTAATAATTTTAAATTCACTCAAATCATGACATTTTAGTGATTGTAGCTCTTTTATTAAAAGTTGTCGTAAATTATTAGCGATTTGTGGTTCTTCATACATTCCATACAAATAATTCACAAAATATAACTCATCTTCATCTTTCAAGATTATGGGTATTTTATTACCTTCCCAAATATAGTATTTCATATTAAATTTTACATCGCCCAAAGGCTCATTTTCCGGCAGTATCTCAAAATTAATAATTTTAGGATCAATTATTATCCTGGGGTAATCTGCAAGTGAACTTTCAAGTTTATAAGCATTTATAAATGCTGGACCATAGGCTATTGTACCTTCATGATATAAATCCCCAGCTGAAATCCCCCCCCTAATTAAAATACCTTTATCCGCTAGGATTTTTTGAATAAAATTAATTCGCATAATAAAAACGGAGAAACTTATAGTATTAATAAATCTTTGGCTAACAACTAAACTATCGGAAAATTGAACCATTTCAAAATCTCTATTCTCTTCTTCCTTTTTTACCTTGTTATAATCTACTTCTTCTTGAATTTGCTTTAGAGCATCAAAAATTTTATTTCTATATTTCTCATCTTTCACGCTTTTCTCCACCATTGAACTAAATCCTAAAATATCAATGAATGCTACTAGCCTATGTTCATATTGCATATTTATATTAATCTCCTTCATTTTAAAATAAATCTTTAATATATACTTAACTTGAGTTGGATGATTAGTTGATACTAGAAAATCAGTCGTCATCTCAACAGGACTTTCTGTTATAGGGTCAGCTAAATGTTTTACGCCTAATTAAACATAATATTCCGATTAATAAGAGTGGTTTCGTTCTGAATTTGAAAGAAATTCAAATTGTCTAGGTATTTATAAACTTGTTAAGGGAGTAGCTCTACCTAGTGAAGGAATATCTTGAATGTTTATACACAGCTTATATTCAATGTCTACTTCTAATTTCCCTTCTTCTTTGAATTTTCTATCATAGGGTGCTGAAAGTTTTCTTCTTGCTACTTACTCCTCTTTCTTTTAATAATATTGTCATTAATTAATTCTTTTTCACATACTCAAAGATTACATAAATGGCTTGTTCTTCTTTGCTCGCAAAGCTCAAGTCAAACTTTAATCGTTGCCCTTCGAAACTAAAGGCATCAAGTAAGTAGTTAACTCTAGGCTGCTTATACGCAATACTATTATTTACACATCGCTCCCATACTTCTTCTCGTAAATGCGTGGAATATTGACGGTGTAATGCTGCTTCTTTCAGTAAACTTTTTGTAATAGGAATATAGCCTTCCCAAATATTTTTACGTGTGATTTCAAACCACATTGCAGCCCGAACAGCTTCTTCATCTAATGCAACATTTGTTGTATTAGGCGTGCGCTGGTCTAGAAACTTCATTAATTCAGTATGCGGAATCTGCCATCCTTCTTTACGAGATTTTGGTGCGATGCCTACAAGCTTACCTTGCCGTAGCCAACGACGTACAGATTCTATATTGCTTGTCACTTTATTCGTTGTTAATATGTCAAACACTTCTTGCACCGTATAAAAACGCTCTGTTACCATACTATCAACTCCCTCTATAAATGTTGATGTATCAATGGCTGACGCCATATTTAAGTGTCTTAAAAATTTTTTTCGACACGTACATCTATCGTTATTTTGTAATTCTTGTTTTTTCTTACAATTAGTCCAAACGCTCCGCTAAAGGATGAACCATTAATTGGTAATGAATCCTCTGATCCTGTGCTGTATATAGATGCACATGTAGATCTCTGCGTTGCTTATGATGACGGACCCTCCCATGTCTCTAGGCGTCTGTTTGCGCGTACATTCCTTCGTTCGGTCTATTCATAAGGCAGAGGCTGGCTATGCTCCTTTAGGGACTCATTCAAATACACTGAACGGTCGTAAGTGATGAATAGTGCCGGCTTCTCCGTGTCATCCTCTTGTTTTGACGGACGTAAATGACGCTTAGGCAGCTGCTTGAAGCGTGGTGAAATCGTTCATCATTTGTTGTTCGTTAAATCGCTGTTTCTTTTTGCACAAGGCATGTAAAATCTTGAGTAGCTTTCCACATAACACGACAATCGATTGCTTCTTGCGAAGTGGATTGACCGTGCGTGAAGTGTAATATTCATGGTATTGCTTAAACGCTGGATTATGTCGAATCAATGGCATCATAACACGGAACAGGAGAGCCCTTAATTTGCGTCTCCCTCGTTTGGAGATCCGTTTTTGCCCTTTCTGCTGACCAGATGAATTTTCACGTAATGTAAGTCCCGCTAGTTTAATGAGTTGGCGTGGATGTTCATATTGCGTGAGTGAACCGACTTCAGACAGTAATTCAACGATTGTCACGTCACCAATACCTGGCACCGATGCGAGATAATCATAATCTGTCATTTGATGGGCAAGCTCTGAGAGCTTGTTTGATAAATCATCGAGCTGTGCTTGCATCATATGATACTGCGTGAGAAGTGTGGCAATTTCAAATCGGGCCATCACAAGTCCTTCTTGCAGTCCAATCGATTGTGGCGCAAGCTCGATTAATTGTTTAGCTTTCGTGAGATGAGGATTTTTCATCCCCTCTACTTGGCGATAAAGGAAAAGTAATTCTTCTGGGGTTTTTCCTTGAATATCGATGGGTAACGGCGTTTTTTCAAGTACCGCAAAGGCCATCTTTCCAAAGTTTTTGAACACATGTGTGAACTCTGGAAAGAAGCGATCTAACCAACGAATCATTCGATTATGAAGCGCATTTAAATCTTCTTGTATTTTCGCACGGAGCGTCGCTCCGTTACGCAGTTCTGCCTCGACACCCTCTAAAATACGAGGATAGCTGAAGCGTCCATCGCGCATTAAACGGGCGATGACAAGTGCGTCTTTTTGGTCGTTTTTCGTCTGCAGGTTGTCGTCGAGTTCTTTCGAGCGATTGACGTGCATCGGATTGACCATCACGAACGGAATCCCGTACTGTGTAAGAAACGCAGCTAAGTTCATCCAGTAGTGACCTGTTGGCTCAAAACCAACAAGGATTTCTTGTTTTTCATGCGCCTGTTTGAGCGCAAGTAGACGTTCGTAAAACGCTTCAAATCCAATGCGCGATTGGAAAATCGGAAAGGATTTTTGGAGCACACGACCACGATCATCTACCGCACAAGCAAAATGTTTGTGCTTCGCGATGTCGATGCCGATGACTAACGTATTTTCAGAAACTTGATTAATTTTTTCATTCGTATTAAAATTCATGATTGTAAGTCCTCTCTGTAGGTGTGCGAGTCAATTGTCTAGTTGACACTCAAACATCATACGAGAGGGCTTTTTTGTTTTCAAGTCCCCGAAAATTCTTCTAACAGGAATGCTCCTTTATTTATTAATACAACATTTGTTGTATTAAATCGAAGGTTAGTTATTATCATATAAAAATCCTCTCTAACAAAAGTATGCTAGGTGGAGGATTTACTAAGGGAAACTGAATTATTGCTTATCTGTATGAGCTGCTTCTTCAATTTCAATATAGAAACGCTTAACTCATGTTGCTTGGTACATGCGTTCTCTTTTTTTATTTGTTATTTTTCCTCATGAAACGCATCAACCATAAATTTAAATTGGCGCTGCTGGCGATCTGTTAACTCATGTTCTACATAGCTATCAATGAGCTTTTGTAAAATGACATACGTCTTAGATTCATCCGTAAATGACCCTAGTAAACCAAGCTCGGTATGGATAATTTCAGGCACCTTGACGCTTTTCGTTTTTACCTTCGTACCAACGTTTAATTGGTCAACAGAAACAAGAGGTTGTGCTGATTTTTTAACAGGTGCGACTGCAGGTGTTGTTGCTGATTTCTTTGTTTCTTTTTTGACAGGCACGTCAAAGCCAAAGTCAGCATCTTGCTTCTTGGTTACTGTTACAGCAGGGCGCATGATAGGTGCTTTCTTTTTAATTAAACCGCCTTTTTCCTTATTCATACTTACCACCCTCTTCAAATGCTTCAAGTTTTTCTAATAACTCATCCAACACATCGGTAAATACTTTATGCGCTTTGCGGTCATGTTGGTCATTATCCGTAATACCCGTAACGTCCCAAGCTTTTAAGCGCTCTAAATGCTTAACGACAGTCTTCATTACGTTATCTTCACCAAACATTTCCTTCGCACGTTCAATAGTTGACATATCAACACGACCACCAGGGCGTAACAGTACGGGTAATACGCCAGCTACTTGAATATCCGCATCGTAGTTGTCTACCATGAACTGCAGGTATTTGATATATGTCTCTGCGCCTTCAAGCGATAGTTCTTGTGCCTGTAAAATGATTAATACATAGTCGGCAGCCATCATCGCATTGTCGGAGAAATCACTAATCGTCGGTGGCACATCAATAAAGATGTAGTCATAATCCGAACGAATGGGATCCAATAATTGATTTAAATAGCTGACTTGGTCAATTTCATTTTCAAATTTACTATATAAGAACTTCGGCAGGTTTTTAAAAGATACTTGCGCAGGAATCACATGAAGATTATCTGCCACGTTAACGATACAGTCCTTTAAATCGCCTTTTTGAAAGCCATCAAAAATACTCGTATTCAGTTCAGAAACGCCTGCAGAGCGTGCAATTAGCGTGCTCGCATTCCCCTGAGGGTCCATATCAACAAGTAACACTTTCTTATTGTAATACTTCGAAAGCTCCCAACTTAACATAACCGATACCTTCGTCTTACCAACGCCGCCTTTAAAGTTTCCTACTACAATTGTTGTCGCCATACTTCCACTCCTCTTACGATACTTTTTAAAAGTATACCTTACAATTAACCACATTGCAAAATAGTTCTTATCACATTTACACTTAAGTTTAAAAGGTGTTGGATAGTTATATATTTTTTTATACAGGGGTATGGTTAAGGGGATGTAGATTTATGACGTTAAAAATATGCACGACTTTATGTAAAGTAACGAACATGAATAACAAGCACAAAAGCCTTTATATTAGTAGGGAGCTAGTGAGATAAAATACCGTAAGTAATATATTTCTGTATATATATACCATATAAAGATTTTTATTCAATTTTATGATATCATTTAATCAAACTGAGCTATTTCGATAAAATAAAACATTACCAAAACGTCGTTTGGTATTATTACATACTTAGCTTTGTAAACCAGTATTTTCCTAATGGAATCTTCCCTAAAATGATTGGATTTATCCAACACACAAAATTTGATTGGTATGTGATATGTTAAATTAGAAGATATATTTATATTTTTTATGAGAATTGTATTGTAGTAAAAATAATGAAGGGAGGTACGAGGTAATGGTGTCATTAACAGCATACTTAGAGGGTATCGAAAGAATAAAATCTAATGAAAGATATGATGAATTTAAAAATGATAAGTACTATACTTTTGAAATTTTCGTGTTAAATCATAATATAGATATTCATGGGAATTTAAGAAAGCCTAATTATATAATTGATAATCTGGACGATTGGATTATTTATCTTGAACAACGTTCTAGGAGTACCAAAAATAAAGTTATGCGTGCGCGTTATAATGATCTTTTATGGACATATAGAGATAAGTATAAACGTAGTCTGTTATCAAATGGTAATGTTAAAGATAAATGTGAATTAGCAATTATTGATTATCTGGAATTAGCAGAAGAATATATATTAAAAAGAAGTTCAAATGATAATCTTTCATATTATTTAAGATATTACTTGTATCGCTCTTGGAACTTAGCAAAGCAAATTAAAAGTACGTCATTTCCAAAATTAATTCAACTAATGATTGATATTGAAGATTCTATAGATGAAGACAAAAAAATAGGTTTATGGGGATTCTCATATAAAAATTTAATTAATAAACATTCTATTTGTCTGTGTCTCGAACAAGAAGAACAGATAATCGATAAAATAATTATGAGAGTTAATAGAATGGATACTAAAGATTTTTACGCTTTAGAGTACGGTATCAAAATTCTTTTAGAATACTATAAAAACAAACCAGAAGAACAAGAAAGATACTTAGACATACTTGAAGCAAGTACTCATATACAAAGTAGCAATCCATTTGAAAACCAACGTTATTGTGATTGTCTGATACAATTATGCCATAAGTATAATTTTAAAGAACGTAAGGAAAGAGCAATAAAGAACTATCAGTATTATGGGGAGGATTTTCAAAAATATATATTTACAATTGAAGAGGAATTTGTGATTACGACAGAAAAGAAGCAACAGTTAATCGAAAATGTAACCTCTGAAGTTCCTAGCACTCATCTTTCAAATATAGTTAACCAATTTATTTTAAGTAAAGAAATTATTAAAAAGATAATGGAAGAAAGGGAGGGAAACTTTCTCTCTAGAATGTTCTTTGGAACGTCTATTGTTAATGGCGATGGAGTTATTACTAAAACTATATCAACAAAAGAAGATGCTCTTTTTCATGAGGCGAAATCTTACTGGCAAGTCCTTTTACCATATTTCAGTATTGCGATTGAAAATTTAAAAGATCGTCATCAACTAAATGCTGAAACCTTAACAAAATTATTGTTTGATAATACATTGTATAAAGGACAAGAAAAAACATTTTCTATAGTCATTCAGGCATATTTTGATAAAGATTTCTTTTCAATGTGTTATATAGCAGTACCTCTTATTGAAAATGGATTACGCAACTTTTTATCTAAATGTGAGCATACGATATACGAACAAAATAAGCATGAAGGCTTTGAAAATATAACTCTCACTAGAGTTTTAACTACACTAGAAGAATATTTAACTGAGGATGTAATATTCCACTTAAAATTTATATTAAATGAAAAAGCTGCTTTGAATATTAGAAATAATCTTACTCATGGGTTATTAAGCGATTCGAATATTAATGAATGGATGGCTTTAAGCTTACTTCATGTTTTAATGTTATTAAAAAGTCTAATTGGCTTTGAAAAAGAAAGTAACATATCTAAAAGTGTTTAGATAGAAAGCTCTTTGATTAAAAAATTAAATAATCTTGATAAATATCGATTGGTTTTTACTATTTACCATTAATATAATAAAAATATTTCTATTATTTTAAGTATATATACAATTTAATTGGGTAGGAGGTTTAAAATGAGTAGAGGTAAATCGAAAAGAAAAAGAAATCAAAGCAATGAAAGGATAAAGAAAATGAAAAAGGGAATTCATGTTCCTTTTTCATTGGCTAATTTCCCTCGTAAATTAAACGGAAAAAATAATAAACACTATTATCGTACCAATATACATAACTTAATATATGTAGGAGCGTCTTTTAAAAATATAAAATATTGGATCTAAGTCAAGATTTTGGACACAAAAAGATTAAGTTTTTTTGCTGCACAACAACCATTCATGGAGTGTTCCACATCCCAAGTAGATTGTCAAAGTGAAAAGAGCCTTTGATAACCTACTTG
>NZ_QAFW01000213.1 GCF_003057615.1 Metalysinibacillus jejuensis | reverse complement strand
TTACACGCCTGTTTCTTTGGCATGCGCTTCCGGTGAAATGGCGAACGTACGTCGAAGAAATCTTATCATCAGCTCGGATGATTTATCAAAAAAGTGTTACGTGATTTTGGCTAATCAACACGCGTGTTATTTTTCAAAATTATCACCTCTCACTTGATTGTACGGTATTTCTACGATATAATCAATACATAAGATATTATTCCGTACAAAGCGAGGTGAATTGATATGACTAAACAAAACAAAGCATTCAAATTCCGTTTAC
>NZ_QAFW01000212.1 GCF_003057615.1 Metalysinibacillus jejuensis | reverse complement strand
TTTAGCTTGTACGATAAGAATGTAGTGAACATGCCCCAACCATTGTCGTGAACGCTTTTACCAAAGTGAAGGGCTTGAGACATTCCTTTCATGTCCAAGTCCTCGATGATAACAGCGTCATAGGTTGATGCCAATTCTTTTGATTGATGGTGTAGAAAGTTCTTACGTTGATTGGCTGTTTTTTCTTGTAGTTCAGCCACTTTCAAACGTTGTTTTTCCCAACGTGCAGAACCTTTCTTTCTACGAGATAGGATGCGTTGTTCTTTTG
>NZ_QAFW01000211.1 GCF_003057615.1 Metalysinibacillus jejuensis | reverse complement strand
CAGCCACTTTCAAACGTTGTTTTTCCCAACGTGCAGAACCTTTCTTTCTACGAGATAGGATGCGTTGTTCTTTTGCTAATTTGTCTAATGATTGTCGATAAAAACGTGGGTAATTGGCTTTCTCACCCTGTTCACTTTCGACATACAGACCGTCCATAGCGAAATCTAGCCCAACAACTTTCTGAATGGACACTGGTTTAATTTCTTTCTCGTATTCTGTCAAAATCGAAATATAGTATTTACCTGATTTTGTTTTAGAAATCGTACAAGATTTTAA
>NZ_QAFW01000210.1 GCF_003057615.1 Metalysinibacillus jejuensis | reverse complement strand
CCAAATGTTTTGGCTAATAATACTGCCTGTTCTCTGTTTGGTAGTAAACGGAATTTGAAAGCTTTGTTTTGTTTAGTCATATCAATTCACCTCGCTTTGTACTGAATAATATCGTGTATATTGATTGTATCGTAGAAATACCGTACAATCAAGTGAGAGGTGATAATTTTGAAAGATAATAAAGAACGTGTAGAAATTCGTATGCCTAAATCAATTATCGAGAAATTAGATAAATACCAAGAAGAAAACGGACTGTCTACAAGAACAGCAACTATTCTCGAATTATTGCGAAAAGGCTTAGAAAAATAAC
>NZ_QAFW01000209.1 GCF_003057615.1 Metalysinibacillus jejuensis | reverse complement strand
CATCGCATTGAACATCTCACGGTTACTTCGTTTCGAAGGACGACCGGTTGTGTACGGTGGGAAGAACCCTTCAATTTGTTTCCACTGTTCATCTGTTAATTCGTAACGACTTGGCGCCATTTCATCCACCCCATTTTCTGATTTACACCATTGTATCATGGGGTGGAAATAGTTTTTAGACAGAACCTAGTCATAGTGAATTAAAAGATTCGGGTAAAGGAATGAGCCAAACTATGACTAAAGGAAGAAAAACGACTGTAGAAGAACGCATTGATATCGCAAAAGCATGCCTAGCGAACGGAAAGAATTATCA
>NZ_QAFW01000208.1 GCF_003057615.1 Metalysinibacillus jejuensis | reverse complement strand
ATTTTTTAGTCGAAGGGAACCATTTATCAATTTTCACAAGCTGTTTCCCTTGTTCTTTTAGCTTGTACGATAAGAATGTAGTGAACATGCCCCAACCATTGTCGTGAACGCTTTTACCAAAGTGAAGGGCTTGAGACATTCCTTTCATGTCCAAGTCCTCGATGATAACAGCGTCATAGGTTGTTGCTAATTCTTTTGATTGATGGTGTAGAAAGTTCTTACGTTGATTGGCTGTTTTTTCTTGTAGTGCAGCCACTTTCAAACGTTGTTTTTCCCAACGTGCAGAACCTTTCTTTCTACGAGATAGGATGCGTT
>NZ_QAFW01000207.1 GCF_003057615.1 Metalysinibacillus jejuensis | reverse complement strand
TGCCCCTCCCTATCCAGTGCCTATAGCAGATAGGGCTACACTACTGTTACCATAGTGTACAGCTTTTGGTTCGTCATATGTTTTAGCGTCTTTTGCTTGACGACACATATTGTTTTACCGATAGCATGGATTTGGCTATCGAACCTCATACAATCTCTAGTTATCAACGAACGAGAATGTTTTAGAAACTTTTACTTGTCTATAGAGCAAGTGTACCATATTTTCAGTCAATTGAGATAGCAAAAGCTACCCCTTGACTGACCTCGCTTTCATCCCATAGCTAAAGCAATGGGCTTTCTCGCTCGGAAAATCTGTAA
>NZ_QAFW01000206.1 GCF_003057615.1 Metalysinibacillus jejuensis | reverse complement strand
TGTGGTGCAGAAAAACCTATGAAGCTATCTGAACGTACTTACCGTTGTTCATGTGGGTATGTGGCATATCGTGACTATAATTCAGCCATCAATATCAAAAATGAAGGCATTCGCCTATTGGCATTAACATAGAAACAAAAACTCTTGGAACAAGAGGGTTAGCTCGGTCAGTTTTCGTTGGCTAGTAAAAGCAACGATAAGTCGAGAAGCCCCCACTTCAATTAGACCGCAAGGTCAATAAGCTGTCTCTTATACACATCT
>NZ_QAFW01000205.1 GCF_003057615.1 Metalysinibacillus jejuensis | reverse complement strand
AAGAAAAACAACTGTAAACGCCTCTCTTTCGCTGGTTTTACGCGCCAGCTTCTTTGTGCTACTCTGCCAATCGAATGGCGGATTGGTCTGGGAGAAATACTCGAATTTCATCGCGAGCTGTATCAAAGTAAGCGCCAAATATAGCACACCTTCAACGAATTCAATGGACATGAGACAATCGTGAAAATGAATGAAGTTGGAGGTTTTTTTATGAAACAATCTGAACGCCAGTTGATGTGGCAATCTCGTATTCAAGCATTTCACACAAGCGGCGAAGCAAGCGTTGCTGCTTGGTGCGCAAAAGAAAATGTACCGGTGCAAAGTATGTATC
>NZ_QAFW01000204.1 GCF_003057615.1 Metalysinibacillus jejuensis | reverse complement strand
TTCGTCTTGTCTACAATAAGATGCTTGCGGAAAGACAAGCGACTTATGCAAAATACAAAGACGACAAGGAAATGCTTAAAAAGCAAAAGTTCCCTACACCAGCTAAATATAAAGACGAATTTCCATTCCTAAAAGAAGTGGATTCTTTAGCTTTAGCAAATGCACAAATGAACTTACAAAAGGCTTATAAGAATTTTTTTGAAGGCAATGCGGAATTTCCAAAGTTCAAAAACCGTAAGTCAAAACAGTCTTATACAACCAATCGAGTGAACGGAAATATCGAATTGCAAGATGGTCATATCAAATTACCTAAACTGAAATTAGTAAAAATCAAGCAACAT
>NZ_QAFW01000020.1 GCF_003057615.1 Metalysinibacillus jejuensis | reverse complement strand
CGCAAGCATCTTATTGTAGACAAGACGAACACAACCAAATGTTTTGGCTAATAATACTGCCTGTTCTCTGTTTGGTAGTAAACGGAATTTGAAAGCTTTGTTTTGTTTAGTCATATCAATTCACCTCGCTTTGTACGGAATAATATCGTATATATTGATTGTATCGTAGAAATACCGTACAATCAAGTGAGAGGTGATAATTTTGAAAGATAATAAAGAACGTGTAGAAATTCGTATGCCTAAATCAATTATCGAGAAATTAGATAAATACCAAGAAGAAAACGGACTGTCTACAAGAACAGCAACTATTCTCGAATTATTGCGAAAAGGCTTAGAAAAATAACGTTGGCTAAAGCCAACCGAAATTCATCTCCCACCCACTCATTGGTGCTATTCGCACCTTCACATTCCTTGAGGATGGGAGACTTCTTTCGGAAAGCCGTTAAAATCGAAAGTTTTGCTAGTCCATTTAAAATGGAATTAGTGTCTTTGGCTAAGTAAGAAGTAAGGAAGTGTCGTAATTTTTCAGACACTTCTTTTTTTCGTAATATAGTATATGTTTTGTTACGGCATTGTAATGTAATTGTAAGGAAGATGCGTTAGTCGGTAGAATTTTGTATGTTACGCTAGTTCAGTGAGTAAATAATTTAGTAAAAGGAGAGAAACACTCATGAAGAAACTAGTAGCTACTATCGCTGCTTTATTTTTAATGAGTACTTTCGCAATTACGGGCCACGCCCAAATGTTTAAAGATATTCCGAACGATAGTGATTCATTTTATGAAGTGAATTACTTAATTAATAAAGAAGTAATTAGTGGTTATAGTGATGGTACATTCCGTCCGACAGCGCTAATTCAAAAGCAACACATTGCGAAAATGCTCGTTCAAGCATTACAGTTACCGACTACAAACGTAACAAATCCGGGGTATGAAGATATTCCGACAGATTTCTTGTACTACAAGGAAATTGCGGCTGCACAAAATGCAGGGCTCTTTGATAAGGCAACAAACTTTGAACCAAAGTCTACAATAACACGTGCTGAAATGGCAGAAGTACTAGCGCGTGCTTATCAATTACGTGCACCAGAAAACTATGAAAACATATTTACAGATATTAATGCAGATACCAAAAGTTACGAGGCGATTTTAGCAATTGCCGAAGCAGGTATTACAATCGGTACACCTGATAAGGCAAATCCAGGCTACCGTTCATTTATGCCTAATAAAGAGTTAACGCGTATGCACTTTACTGCATTTTTAGCGCGTGCTATGACGTTACAACCTTATACATTTGCCTTACCACATCAAGCGCAACATACGTACGAAGTATTTATCCCGGCTGGCACGACACGTAATTTAGTTTATGAGGCAGCAGGTGATGTAACGTGGTCGGTTTCTAATTTAACGGATGGTTATTTATATGACATGTATAAAGAAGAAGAAACTGAGGACCGTTATGTGATGCACCCGACTACCGGAGATCAAAAATCACTCGTTATTCAAAAACCGATACGCATCGGTACACAACCTACAATAGAAGAAACAACAAATATGACAGTGACAATTATTTCTACAATGGCTAAAACTACGGTTAAAGGTAAAAGTTACGATAATTTAGTATTAGTTGAGCAATATGATCATGACACGAAAAATATTTACCATTACTTCTTTGCAAAAGATAAAGGATTAATTAAACAAGAGTTAGTTGCGATTGGCGAAAAGGCACAATTAACGCCTGAAATGACATTAGTGAAACAACTCGTAGAATAAAAATAAACCCCGACCGCTAAACAGCAAGTCGGGGTTTATTTTTGTTTAATCATGATGCAATGTCGGTATAATTTCTGGATGTTGCTCTACTTCAAGAAGTTTATTAAATGAAGCAATAGCTACTTCAACTTGATCATCTTGAGGTTCTTTTGTTGTTAACAGCTGTAGCCATAAACCAGGGTAGCCAAGGAAACGCAGTACAGGAATAGTACGCACTGCATTTGTCGCTTGTAGAACTTCGAAGGAAATACCAAGTACTACAGGGATGAGTAAAATGCGGTTAACGATACGGAACCAAAATGGATCCGTTGGTACGAAAAAGTAAACGAACATGCCTACGATGACAGTAAATAAAATAAAGCTACTACCACAACGATAATGTAGGCGAGATTGTGCTTGCACATTTTCGACGGTTAGTGGCAACTTAGCTTCATAACAATTAATTACTTTATGTTCAGCTCCATGATATTGAAACACGCGTTTAATTAACGGTGTCAAAGAAATAATATAGAGGTAACTAAGCAATAAAAGTAGTTTAAAGCCACTTTCTAATAAAATTTGACCCGTCTTACCAGGCACCCATGTCGCGAGCGCCTGTGCTAAAAATACAGGAACAAGCGTAAATACAAACTTACCAAATAAAAAAGATAATACGCCAACGATTGCTACGCCTAAAATCATTTGGAGTTTAGAGCCACTTTGCTCTTCCTCGACAACTTCCTCGCCTGGTGTTACGTCATAACGATCACCTGAGAATTGCATGTGGCGTGAACCAACGCCTGTTGATTCAATTATCGCAACAATACCACGAATGAAAGGGATTTTTTTTAGCTTTTGTAGCGCTGGTCGCACAGGTTTTTCATAATGATAGTAATCGACAGAATCGTCATTGCGACGAATGGCTGTCACGGTATGTTTTTTACCGCCAAACATTACGCCTTCTAATAATGCTTGACCGCCATAAATCGGTGTTTGATTGCTCAAACGAAAACACCACACTTCTTTAAAAAATTTTACAAACAATATGCTAAGTGTACTAAATTTTTAGCTAAAGCACTACTAATAAGTGCTTGTCGAAAAATTGTGATAAACTATAGCTAGGACAACGAAAAGGAGAATGCTAAGGTGAAGATTATGATTTTGAATGGCCCTAATTTAAATCGATTAGGGAAGCGAGAGCCTGAAATTTATGGTCATGAAACATTGCAAGATGTAGAGCATAAGCTTCTACAGCTCGCTAACAAACATGAAGTAACAATCGATTTTAGACAGTCCAATCATGAAGGTGAACTCGTAGATTGGTTGCACGAGGCTGCGGATAACGCTTACGAAGGTGTAGTCATCAACCCGGCAGCTTATACACATACGAGTGTAGCTTTACATGATGCAATTGCAGGGATTGATGTCCCAGTAATCGAAGTGCATATTTCTAATGTTCATAAGCGCGAGGCTTTTCGCCACCATTCGTATTTAGCACCGGCATGTATCGGTCAAATCGTTGGGCTTGGCACGTATGGCTATCAGCTAGCGTTGCAGACATTTATACAAAAGGGAGAATCATCACGATGAAATTAACTAAACTACGACAAGCATTGCAACAGTCATCACTTGACGCCCTACTCGTAACGAGCGAATTTAATCGTCGTTATATTACAGGTTTTACAGGTACGGCAGGTGTAGCATTAGTAACGAAAGAAGACGCAGTGTTTATTACGGACTTCCGTTATACGTCACAAGCAAACGATCAAGTAGAAGGTTTTCGTGTCGTGCAACATAGCGGCTCGTTAATAAAAGAAGTCGCTACTCAAGTGGAAAAATTAGGCGTAAAGACGCTCGGGTTTGAACAAGATGCGATGACATTTGCAGAATATGAGCAGTATAAGGAAAATGTATCGTCACAATTCGTACCGACTTCAGGTATTATTGAAAAAATTCGCTTGATTAAGACGCCACAAGAGATTACTATTATTAAGGCTGCATGTGCGATTGCGGATGATGCATTCACACATATCCTTAACTTTATCGAGCCTGGTAAAACAGAGCTTGAAGTAGCGAATGAACTAGAGTTCTTTATGCGTAAACAGGGCGCTACGTCATCTTCATTCGATACGATTGTAGCATCGGGCTTACGTTCGGCTTTGCCGCACGGCGTAGCAACGAATAAAGTCATTGAAAAAGGCGATTTTGTAACATTAGATTACGGTGCACTGTATAATGGTTATATTTCAGATATGACACGTACCATTGCGGTAGGTGAGCCATCTGAAAAGCTAGTGGACATGTATAATGCCGTCCTAGCATCACAATTACTAGCACTTGAAAAAGTAGGGCCAAATATGACCGGTAAAGAAGCCGATGCTATCGCGCGCGATTACCTAACAGCACAAGGTTACGGCGAAGCGTTTGGTCACTCGTTAGGGCACGGTATTGGTTTAGAAGTGCACGAGGCACCTAGTCTTTCGGTGCGTGGCGAAACCGTATTAGAGCCAAACATGACCGTTACGCTTGAGCCGGGTGTTTATCTACCAGGTATCGGTGGTGTACGTATTGAAGATGATATTTTAATTACTGCAACAGGTAATGAAAAACTTACGCATTCAACAAAAGAACTTATTATTTTATAATTTGGAGGAATAAAAATGATTTCAGTAAACGATTTTCGTACAGGTTTAACGGTATTAATTGATGGTCAACTTTACCGTGTAATGGACTTCCAACACGTAAAGCCAGGTAAAGGCGCTGCTTTCGTACGTTCTAAATTACGTAACCTACGTAACGGTTCAGTAAACGAAAAAACGTTCCGCGCTGGTGAAAAAGTAGAAAAAGCACAAATTGACAACCGTAAAATGCAATACCTATATGCACAAGGTACAGACCATGTATTTATGGACTTAGAGTCTTATGAGCAAATCGAATTACCAGAAAAACAAATCGAATATGAACTACAATTCTTAAAAGAAAACATGGAAGTTCATATCCAATCATACCAAGCTGAAGTATTAGGAGTGGAATTACCGACGACTGTTGAGCTAGAAGTAGCTGAAACAGAACCAGGTATTAAAGGCGACACTGCTTCAGGTGGTTCTAAGCCGGCTAAATTAGAAACAGGTTTAGTGGTACAAGTTCCATTTTTCGTTAACGCAGGAGATAAGTTAATTATTAACACATCAGACGCATCATATAGCTCACGCGCATAAAAACCAAAAGGCTCTGCATAAAATTGCAGAGCCTTTTGTATGTTTATTATAGAAAGATAACAGTTTTTCACCTTGATAGAGCATAGTTTGCCTTCAATTCGAAATATTTTACAAATAAGTTGTCTGAATACATTGATAAAATTGTTAATACAGCGTAAAATGAATGTTAATGTCTGAATCTTATAGCAAAGGTACAAGGGAATAGAAAAGTGAGTAATCACACGTAACTGGGGTGTTTTGAGTAAAGGTTAAAACGAAAAAGGTTAACGCTTTTACGAACGTGTTATATAGCAGAAAAGCAAGGTGTGCTAGTTATTTGTAGCAGATGTGGTCTTTTTTGATTAGATATACTTATTTTTCATTTAACTATTTCAAATTGTATGAAAAAACTATAGAATAGACATTGTAAGTAATAGATTTTATTCAATAAGGAGAGTTAGCAATGTTCAAAATCCAAGAAATCCGTGAAATTATCAAGTTAGTTGACGCATCAACAATCGACGAGTTCGTTTATGAAGTAAAAGATGCAAAAGTTAAATTAAAGAAAAATGCTGGTGTAGTAGTAACTGATGTAACACCGGTTAAAAAAGAAATAGCAGCTCCTGTTGTACAACAAGCACCTGCGGCTCCAGCAGCGCCAGCGGCAACACCAGCTCCAGCAAAAGAAGAAGCACCAGCGGCGGCGCCAGTTAATGATGATCCATCATTACATAAAATCACTTCGCCAATGGTAGGTACTTTCTATGCAGCGCCAAACCCTGAATCAGACCCTTATGTAGCAGTAGGCGACAAAGTAGACGACGAAAAAATCGTTTGTATCGTTGAAGCAATGAAATTATTCAACGAAATTGAAGCTGAAGTTACAGGTGAAATCGTAGAGATTCTTGTAAAAGATGGCGACTTAGTGGAATATGGTCAACCATTATTCCTTGTAAAAGCTGAGTAAGGAGTGCATATATAATGAAAAAGGTTTTAATTGCCAACCGCGGTGAAATCGCTGTTCGTATCGTTCGTGCTTGTAAAGAGCTAGGCATTAAATCTGTTGCTGTATACTCAGAAGCAGACGCTGAAGCTTTGCACGTAAAGTTAGCAGACGAAGCATACTGCATCGGTCCTAAATTATCTAAAGATTCATATTTAAATATGAATGCATTACTAAGCGTCGCTGAAAAAACTGGCGCTGACGGCATTCACCCAGGTTACGGTTTCGTAGCTGAAAACGCAGATTTCGCTGAAGCATGTGAAGACGCAAACATTAAATTTATCGGACCATCATCAGATTCGATTAAAGTAATGGGTATTAAAGACGTTGCACGTGACACAATGGAAAAAGCGGGTGTACCATTAGTACCTGGTACTGGTATCGTTCCTGATATCGAAACAGGCGTTAAATGGGCGCATGAAATCGGCTTCCCAGTTATCATCAAAGCAACAGCTGGTGGTGGCGGTAAAGGTATCCGCGTAGCGCGTACTGAAGAAGATTTACGTAAAGGTATCGATATTACACAAAAAGAAGCGGCTGCAGCATTTGGTAACCCAGGCGTTTACTTAGAGAAATTTATCGAATACTTCCGTCACTGTGAAATCCAAGTGCTAGCTGATAGCTTTGGTAACACAATTCACTTAGGTGAGCGTGACTGTACGGTACAACGCCGTATGCAAAAATTAGTTGAGGAGGCACCATCTCCTGCATTATCTGAAGAGCGTCGTCGCGAAATGGGTGAGGCAGCAGTTACAGCAGCTAAAGCTTGTAACTATGAGGGTGCTGGTACGATTGAGTTCATCTATGATTACCAAGCAGATAAGTTCTACTTCATGGAAATGAACACACGTATCCAAGTTGAACACCCAGTAACAGAAATGATTACGGGCGTTGACCTAGTACAACAACAATTAAAAATTGCTTCAGGTGAGAAATTACCGTATACGCAAGAAGATATTAAAATTAATGGTTGGGCAATTGAATGTCGTATTAATGCTGAGAATGCTTATAAAAACTTCATGCCTTCAGCGGGTAAAGTAACAGATTACCTAGCGCCTGGTGGCTATGGTGTACGTGTAGACTCTGCGGTATACCCAGGTTATTCAATCCCTCCTTACTATGATTCAATGGTAGCGAAATTAATTGTACATGCTGACACACGTGAAGAAGCTATTGCACGTATGAACCGTGCACTTAGCGAGTTCCAAGTAGACGGCGTGCATACAACAATTCCATTCCATGAAGCGTTAATGAATAATGAAGTTTTCCAATCAGCGAAATTCAATACGAAATTCCTAGAAGAAAACGACATTTTACACGTGAAAAAATAAGTTTTTTACCTGTCGCAGCTTGCGGCAGGTTTTTTTGTCTTATGTTAAGAAAGTATAGTATAATGAAAAGCAGAAGTAACGTGTTTGTTATAAGGAAAGGATGATTGAAATGGCTGAAAAAGCAGGGCAATCTTTCGTACAACCGACACCGTCGGGCAAAGAAGAACTAGGTAAAATTGAAATGGCAGCAGAAGTGCTAGAAGTCGTAGCGGGTATTGCAGCTACGGAAGTGGAAGGCATTGCAGCAACTCGTGGTAATTTTGCATCTGGCGTAGTAGAGCGCTTTGGTAAAAAGGTACACAATAAGGGAATTAAATCAGGCGTTGCCGAAAACGGCGATATTATTATAGATGTCTATTGCTCTGTAAAATATGGGTATGCAATCCCTAAAGTAGCGAAAGAAATGCAGTCGCAAATTCGCCAAGCCATTCATAATATGGCTGCTATTGAAACAGCAGAAGTAAATGTGCATATTACAGATATCGAATTTGAAGTAGCAGAATAAGCAAGGTTTTAAAAAGTGCCATGGGTGTGAAGAGCCCAGGCACTTTTATTTTTAAATTTTTGCTTTAGAAAAGCCGCGGCCTAAAATTTCAGAAGCATTTAAGAAAATGACAAAAGAGTTGGGCTCTTCGTTAGTAATAATTTGTTTGAAATAAATAGCTTCAGCTTGCTCCATTACACAGAGCAACAAGGCGCGTTCTTTTTTAGAAAAAGCCCCGAATGACTGAACTTGTGTCACACCACGCTCGACATGTTCATAAATAAGTGATGTTACGCGTGTTTCATTATCTGTAATAATAAGCACAAGTTTATTATCACCAGTTTGTAATTGCACAAAATCAATAACTTTGCTTGTGACAAAAATCGAAATAAGGGCATAGAGCGCTAGTTCAAAGCTGAAAACGAAGGCGCTCGCTACTACAACGAAGCCATCAACGATGAGTTGTGAGAAACCACTTGAAATATTAGCATACTTTTTTAAAATTTGAGCGAGTGCTGCTGTGCCTCCCGTAGAACCACCACCACGGTAGACGAGGCCGAGGCCGACGCCCAACACAATACCACCATAAATAGAAGATAGGAAAGGATCGTGTGAACCTTTTTGCACTAACGCTTCCGTTAAAAATATGGTGAAAGGTACCATCATTGTACCGAGTAAAGTTTTATAGCTAAAATCTTTACCAAGTGCTAAAAAACCAACGACAAATAACGGTAAATTAATAATTGTTTGAACAAGTGCTGGTTTTGTTCCGTATAGTTCATAAAGGATTGTACTAATACCGGACACGCCACCTGCCGCTAATTGGGCTGGGAGTAAAAAGACGTTATAAGCAATGCCGACTAACATTGCTCCCATAATAATAAAGACATAGTTGAGTACGTTGCTTGGCTGTTTTAAATTGGGCATGATGTAAATTTCCTCTCTCTGTATTCAATTGTATTAGTATAACAAGCTTTAAGGAGCGATAGGCGGAAATAGTGAAAATAGCTAGCCTAGTAGTACACTACTATAATGAATTAGTAAGGCAACAGCAAATGCTGGTATTTGTTGTTAGAAGGAGACGTTGATGCGCCAAATAAAAACGATGCTAGACCGTTTGCATTGGTCTAACATCGTCTATTTTAATATTGCGGTTTCTTCCAAAACATTGCGATACCAAGTCCTATAAGCAATGTTAATGTGGCGAAATAGTAAGGGTAATCATAGTTAATATCAAATAAATAACCACCTAATACCGGTCCGAAAATATTACCTAAGCTTGTAAACATGGAGTTCATCCCGCCAACAAAACCTTGTTCATTGCCTGCTACGTTTGATAAATAAGAGGTGACGGCAGGGCGAATTAAATCAAAGCCAATAAAAATAATAAAAGTAACGAATAAAATCATAAAGTAAGATGATACTACTGTCATGGCGAAGGCTAAAATAGCAGACAATAGTAAGGCGATGCGAATAACGTTAATTTCACCGAGTCGCTTAACGAGTGGATCGAGTAAAACGACTTGAGCGATAGCACCTACGATAGCGCCCCCCGTAATAACAATCGCGATATCTTTTGGTGTAAAACCAAACTTATGATCTACAAATAAACTAAATAAAGATTCAAAAGCAGATAAGCCAAATGTAGATACAAAAATTACGACAAAAGCAATAAAATAAAGCGGATGGAACACGCGTTGTAAGCCTTTGCGTTCTTTATCATCTTTACGCGCAGGAATTTCTTCCGTTGAGCGTTCAGGCTCTTGTAGCAACCAAAGAGAGAGCAATGCTGCAACAGCGCCTAATACCCCAGCTGTATAAAAAGGTACACGTGTACCAATCTCAGCTAAAAATCCACCGAAACCAGGCCCTATAATAAATCCTGTATTAATAGAAGCTGACATATAACCGAGCGCTTTTGGACGTGTAGCCATCGTAGTAATATCAGCTATGAAAGCTGTGACAGCAGGCATAATAAAAGCTGCACTAAAGCCACCCATTGCGCGAGAGATAAATAATACTTCGACAGATTTACCTAAACCGAATAAAAATTCGGAAACACCAAAGATAAATAAACCTATAACAATCATCGGTTTACGACCGATTTTATCTACCCATTGACCAGAAAATGGGGAAACAATTAACTGTACAATAGCGAATGTAGCGACCATATAGCCGACCACCGTACCGCTAATTTGCAATTCATTCATAATTGTTGGTAATACCGGGATGACAAGTCCGATACCTAAAAAGGCAATAAAGAGATTTGTCAGTAAAATGGCCAGTGTAATTTTTTTGTTTTTTGACATAGTTGTTAGCCCCTTAGCGTAAAAAAATACCCAAAACGATTGTTTAGGGCAAAATCATCTTTTGATTATAGCACGGGTGTAGCGATAACTAAAATTTTTTCCTACAAAACGTGAAAAAACAACGAAAATATGTAAGCGACGGTGTGTATTACGCTAAAATATGCTATGATAAATTTTAATGCTATAAGTAGAAGGAGTACGCCTATTATGAAACGACGTGAAGCGCGTGAGAAAGCGCTACAAGCACTGTTTCAACTCGAAAATACCGAAGTAACAGTAGATGAAGCTGTTACGCATATTATTGAGTCTGATAAACGCAATGAATTTTTTGAGCGTTTAGTATATGAAACAACAGAGCACCAACAAGAAATTGATGAAAAAATCGCAGCGCACTTAGAGAACTGGTCTTTTGAGCGCTTACCGAAAGTAGAAAAGACCGTACTACGTCTAGCGGTGTTTGAACTTCTTTATATGGAAGAGACACCAAAAAATGTAGTCGTAAATGAAGCAATTGAGTTATGTAAAACATTCTCGGATGATAAAGCAGCAAAATTCGTGAATGGTGTATTATCGAATATGGTTCAATCGTAAACGTTACGGAAGGGGATTTCATACAAATGTCAAAGATCATTAATGGTAAAGAGATTGGTCAACAAATTCGTGAGGATGTTGCGAAGCGTGTAGAAGCGGTTAAAGCTAAAGGTGTTACACCAGGCTTAGCGGTTATTTTAGTAGGGGACAACCCTGCGTCTAAAACGTATGTTGCTAACAAGCAAAAATCATGTGCAGCAATAGGTGTACACTCTGAGTTAATTAAACTTCCTTCAACAACGACAGAGCAACAACTTGTTGAAGAAATTGCTAAATTAAATGATGCACCACATATCCACGGTATACTCGTACAGTTACCGCTACCAAAACATATTGATGAGGATACAATTATCGCAGCAATAGCGCCAGCGAAAGATGTTGACGGCTTTTCGCCAGTAAGTGTAGGTAAAATGATGCTTGGTCAAGACACATTTTTACCATGTACACCATATGGCGTAATGAAATTGCTTGAATATAGCGGTGTAGAAATTGCAGGTAAGCATGCAGTTGTAGTTGGACGTAGCCATATTGTAGGTAAACCTATGGGACAATTACTCCTACAAAAAGATGCTACAGTTACGTATACACACTCTAAAACGCCTGATTTACCAGCGATGACAAAACAGGCAGATATTATTATTGCTGCAGTAGGCCGTCCAAACTTTATTACAAAAGAGCATGTTAAAGAAGGTGCTGTAGTAATTGACGTTGGTATTAACCGTAACGAAGAAAATAAACTATGCGGTGACGTAGACTTCGCATCAGTAGAGCCAATCGTAAGTAAAATTACGCCAGTTCCAGGTGGCGTAGGCCCGATGACGATTACGATGCTACTAGAAAATACAGTGAAATCGGCAGAAAATACGTTAAAGTAATAAGGGAAAAGCTGTCTGAACTCGTTTCAGTCAGCTTTTTTTTAGGAGGGTTGATATGCCATCATATTTAACGGTACAAGCATTAACACAGTATATTAAGCGTAAATTTGATGTGGATCCACACTTGAGAAAAGTGTATGTTCAGGGAGAGTTATCAAATGTTAAACACCATCCATCAGGTCACATTTATTTTGTGCTGAAAGACGGCAAAAGCCAAATTTCGGCAGTAATGTTCAAAAAACAAGCGAGCCAATTAGTATTTCGTCCTGAATCAGGGATGAAAGTATTTATTTGCGGTGATGTGACGGTTTATGAAAATTATGGTAGTTACCAATTGTATGCAAACGAAATGCTACCTGATGGCGCAGGTGCTTTATTTATTGCGTTTCAGCAATTGCAACAGCGCCTACAACAGGAAGGGCTATTTAATATTTCATTTAAACAAGCGATACCAAAATACCCAAAAGCTATCGGTGTTGTAACTGCGCCTACAGGAGCCGCAGTACGAGACATTTGTACAACATTGCAACGACGTTATCCGCAAGCAGCGGTTTTTATTTATCCCGCGGTAGTACAAGGCAAACAAGCTGCGCCAAACATTGTTGAAAAAATTAAGCAAGCTAATGATGAAAAGCGCGTCGATGTATTGATTGTCGGGCGAGGTGGCGGTTCTATTGAAGATTTATGGGCCTTTAACGAAGAAAATGTAGCGCGTGCTATTTTTGAAAGTAAAATACCTATTATTAGCGCTGTCGGTCACGAAACAGACACGACGATTGCAGACTTTGTGGCAGATTTACGAGCTCCGACACCAACTGCAGCAGCCGAACTTGCAACGCCAGATTATAAAGATTTACAAGCGATGTTACGACAAATAGAGGCCCGCTTAAGTGTGATGATGCGACAGCGACTCACTGAAAAAGGGAGACAGCTTCAAGCGCTACAGCAGTCGTATATTTTACAAGATTTTACGCGAGTAATACGCCCCTTTGTGGAACGTTTAAGTTATGCTGAGCAACGTTTGCCACAAGTGATGCAACTAACAATTTGGCAACATAAACAAACGTTACAACAGTTGCTTAATCGCTTACAACCGTATGAGCCGCGTCAAAAGTTGCAAGCAGAACAGCTTCATCTGTTACGTTTACAGGAGCGGCTAACGCGTGCGGTAGATGTAACGCTTCAACAGGCAAAAGAGCGTTTGACGTATAACGCCCGTACATTGGGCGTACTTAACCCGCTACAGACGATAGGACGCGGCTTTCAGTTAACTTATAAAGAAGAGACGCCTATAACTTCGGTCGCTCAACTAGCACTAAAAGATGAAATTCGTGTACAATTTAAAGATGGTCATATTAAAGCGACTATTACGGAAATCGTAAGGGGGAAAGACGATGAGTGAATCAGTAACTTTTTCGAATGCACTCGCCTCATTGGAGGAAGTTGTTCGACAGTTAGAGAGTGGAGAGGCCTCATTAGAAGAAGCCGTAGCCTTATATAGTAAAGGTATGCAATTAGCGCAAGTTTGCCAAGAAAAATTGCAAGTAGCAGAAAATCAAGTAGCAAAAATTATTGATGATAACGGACAGGTACAAGCATTTAAGGAGGAGTAAGAATGGCACTGCGTGAATTTATGGCACAGCAATTACCTATTTTTGAACAAAAAATGTATGAGCAAGTAGAAAAACTAACGATTCCTAAAAACTTAAAAGCGTCGATGCTCTATTCGCTAAAAGCAGGGGGCAAGCGCATTCGCCCACTATTTGTATTGGCGGTATTGGACTTATTTAAAAAACCACTGGCGCCTGGTTATGACGTAGGGGCAGCGCTTGAAATGACACATACGTATTCATTAATACATGACGATTTACCGAGTATGGATGATGATGATTTGCGCCGTGGTAAACCGACGAATCATATCGTTTTTGGTGAGGCATTGGCAGTTTTGGCAGGTGACGCACTTAATACACTAAGCTTTGGCGTACTAGTGAATACGGAAGTAACAGCGGAAAAAAAGGTGGAGCTTATTCAGCTTTTCCATCAAGCTTCAGGTGCTGAAGGTATGGTTGGTGGACAAGTATTAGATATCGAAGGTGAAGAGAAACAACTGACATTAGCTGAGTTAGAAGAAGTGCATGTTAATAAGACCGGCGCGCTTTTACGTTTTGGCATTGAAGCAGGTGCAGTACTTGCTGATGCAACAGCTGAAGAGCGTGCGGCACTGAATGAGTATGCTTACCATATCGGCTTAGCATTCCAAATTAAAGATGATATTTTAGATGTGGAAGGTACGTCAGAAGAGCTTGGCAAAACAGCAGGTAAAGACGAAGCGAGCGATAAAAGTACATATCCCGCTTTATTAACGCTTGAAGGAGCGCATGAAAAGTTACAGGAACACTATAATTTAGCAGTAGCCGCTTTAGAAACTGTTAGCAAAGAAGCGACATTATTAAAAGAAATCGCGCATTATATTGTACACCGAAATAAATAATTGTTATAAAACACGTGCTTTAGTGTGAGACTATGCTAAAATATGTGAGTATATCAATGCGTAAAAAAACGAATGTGTTTTGTTTTGTGCATGACACTTACACTGTTATAATGTTGAAAACAACGGTGAATACATTTATGAAAAGGTGTGTGAGGAAGGTGGATTTAACTACGATTACTAGTCCATCCTTTTTGAAAGATTTATCGAATAAGGAACTAGAAGCATTAGCTCAGGATATTCGTACGTTTTTAATTGAGAAATGTGCACAAACAGGAGGGCATATTGGACCTAACTTAGGTGTAGTAGAGCTAACGTTAATGTTGCACAAAATGTTTGATAGCCCGAAAGATAAATTTTTATGGGATGTTGGCCACCAAGCTTACGTGCATAAAATTTTAACAGGTCGTGCGAGTCAATTTGACACACTTCGTCAGTTCAAAGGGCTTTGTGGTTTTCCAAAGCTTGTAGAGAGTGAACATGACGAATGGGAAACAGGTCACAGCTCAACGTCTCTGTCTGCTGCTATGGGTATGGCAGCCGCACGTGATATGAAAAATGAAAATAACTATGTCGTGCCAATTATTGGTGACGGAGCGCTAACGGGTGGTATGGCGCTTGAAGCGCTAAATCATATTGGCCACGCACAAACGAATATGACAGTTATTTTAAATGATAATGAGATGTCCATAGCGCCGAATGTCGGTGCGCTACACAGTATTTTAGGGCGCTTGCGTACAGCGAAAGAGTATGCAAGAGCAAAGGAAGATATGGAATCGTTAATTAATAAAATTCCTGTAGTAGGCGGTAAGCTAGCTGCTACAGCAGAGCGTGTGAAAGATAGCTTGAAATATTTAGTCGTGTCAGGCGTATTTTTTGAGGAGATGGGCTTTAAATATTTAGGTCCTATCGATGGGCACGATTTTGAAGCGCTCGAAACTAACCTTCGCTATGCCAAAGAAGCGAAAGGTCCTGTATTAGTACACGTTATTACGAAAAAGGGTAAAGGCTATAAGCCAGCTGAAGAAGATACCGTTGGCACATGGCATGGCACCGGTCCTTATAAAATGGAAACAGGCGCATTTGTTAAATCCGCAGTTAAAGGTCCAGCTTGGAGTAGCTTAATTGCTGACACCGTAACCAAGCTTGCCGAAACGGATAAGCGTATTGCGACAATTACACCTGCAATGCCTGTTGGCTCTAAGCTAGAAGGTTTTGCGAAAGCGTATCCAAACCGCTTCTTTGATGTAGGTATTGCTGAACAGCATGCTGCAACAATGGCAGCAGGTATGGCAACACAACAGATGAAGCCTTTTTTAGCAATTTACTCAACTTTCTTACAGCGTGCGTATGATCAAGTACTACATGATATTGCACGTCCTAACTTAAATGTTTTTATTGGCATTGACCGCGCAGGTTTAGTAGGCGCGGACGGTGAAACACACCAAGGTGTGTTCGACATTGCCTTCTTACGTCATTTACCAAATATGGTCATTATGATGCCTAAAGACGAAAATGAAGGCCAGCACATGGTAAAAACAGCACTTGATTATAATGATGGTCCAATTGCCTTGCGTTACCCACGTGGTAATGGTTTAGGCGTACCGATGGACAAAACACTTCAAGCATTACCTATTGGTAGTTGGGAAGTGTTGCGTGAAGGTGAGGATGCAAGTATTTTGACATTCGGCACAACGATCCCAATGGCTATGGAAGCAGCCGAAGCATTAGCTACCCAAGGCATTGAGGTAGAAGTAGTGAACGCACGCTTTATTAAACCGATGGACGAAGCTATGCTACACCGCATTATGCAAAGTGGTAAACCTGTCCTTACAATAGAGGAAGCCGTACTTGCGGGAGGCTTTGGTAGCGGCGTATTAGAGTTCGCAAGTGACCATAACTACCATAATGACATTGAACGTATCGGTATACCTGACGCGTTTATTGAACACGGTAGTGTAAATGAATTATTAGCTGAAATTCATGTAACAACAGAAGAAACGATTGCACGGATTCAAAAGCTCGTGCAACAGAAGTAGGTAAGAGATGGCTACAAAACAACCGAAAGAGCGCGTCGACGTATTACTCGTCGAACGCGGTCTTTGTGAGACAAGAGAAAAAGCAAAACGCAATATTATGGCGGGGCTCGTTTTCTCCAATGAAATTCGCATTGACAAAGCAGGCGAAAAAATCGCAATAGATGCACCGCTACAAGTAAAGGGTTCCACCTTGAAGTATGTAAGTCGCGGGGGATTGAAGCTTGAAAAAGCGCTTGAAATATTTGATATGTCGGTGGATGGTAAATTAATGCTAGATATCGGTTCCTCCACTGGTGGCTTTACGGACTGTGCCCTGCAAAACGGCGCACGTCATTGTTACGCACTTGATGTTGGCTCTAACCAACTCGCATGGAAAATTCGTTCGGATGAGCGTGTCACAGTAATGGAAAAAACCAATTTCCGTTATACAACAGCTGCTGATTTAACAGAAGGTTTACCAGAGTTTGCGACGATTGATGTATCCTTTATTTCATTATCGTTAATTTTACCTGTGTTAAAGCAAGTGCTCATACCGGGCGGTGATGTAATGGCGCTCGTTAAGCCGCAGTTTGAAGCGGGTAAGGAGTTCGTCGGCAAAAAAGGCATTGTACGAGATCCTAAAGTACATCAAATGGTACTTGAGAATACCGCCGCTATGGCAACGAATGTCGGCTTTGTCGTAAAAGACGCTTCCTATTCTCCGATTACAGGAGGGGAAGGGAACATTGAATTTTTATTCCATTTAGTGAATCCTAAAGAAAATGAAATGATTGTACCATATACAGCATTTGATACACTCGTTCAAGAGGCACATCAACAATTGAAATAGTACGTGTTCACAAGCGTGAACACGTTTTTTCTTGTTTTTTTAAAAGTTTAATGTTAGTGTAATTATACAATTATTTAATTATTTATAAGAGGTGAAAGCAATGAATAAGGGACAACGCCATATTCGTATACGCGATATTATCGCAAATCATGATATCGAAACACAAGATGACTTAGTTGAACAATTAAAAGCAGCCGGTTATAACATTACACAAGCTACAGTATCACGTGATATTAAGGAGCTTCATTTAGTTAAAGTGCCTTTGCAAGACGGACGTTATAAATATAGCTTACCAGCGGACCAACGTTTTAACCCTATCCAAAAATTACATCGTGCATTAGCAGATGCTTTTGTAAGTATTGACGGTGCTACACATTTTTTAGTGATGAAAACATTGCCAGGTAATGCGAATGCTATCGCGTCTTTACTCGATCATTTAGACTGGGAAGAAATCATGGGTACGATTTCAGGGGATGACACAATTCTAATTATTTGTCACAATGAAGAAGAGCGCGAAGAAATTAAGAAGCGCTTATTAGAAATGTTATAATCGAGGTGGTAGCTGTTGTTAAGGGAATTAAGTATTCGCAACTTCGCGATTATTGAAGACTTAACGGTTAGCTTTTCAGATGGATTAACCGTATTAACGGGTGAGACAGGTGCAGGGAAGTCAATTATTATTGATGCTGTGCACTTATTAGCAGGCGGGCGTGGGTCGCAAGAATTTATTCGCCACGGTGCACGTAAAGCTGAACTTGGTGGACTATTTCAGATTAACGCATCCACACATCCTGTATTTGCCCGTTTAGAAGAAGCGGGGATTGAATGTGAAGAAGGTACGATTATTTTACGTCGTGATTTAAATGATAGTGGCAAAAGTGTTTGTCGTGTGAATGGCAAGTTAGTACCGTTATCTGTGCTACGTGACATCGGTTCGCACCTTATTGATATTCATGGCCAACATGAAAACCAAGAATTAATGGATGAAAAACGTCATATTTATTTATTAGATCATTTCGCAAAAGAGACGATGCATACCGCACTAGCATTATATCGCGAGCGCTTTATGACGTATAAACAACTTCGCAAGGAACTAGAAGCCGTGTCGATTGATGAACAGCGCATTGCACAGCGTATTGATCTTTATCAATTTCAATTAAATGAGCTAGAAATGGCAGGCCTTCAAGTGGGCGAAGAAGAAAGTTTAAATGATGAGCGCAAACGCTTAATGAATTTTAATAAAATTTATGAAGCTTCGCATATTGCGTATGAAACAATCGCTGGCGAACAAAAAGGGCTTGATTGGATTAGACAGGCGATGCAAGCATTAGAAGATGCCGCACATTTAGATGAGCAATTTAAAGAGGCATCTGAAGCGGTGAATTCTGCTTTTTATATGCTAGAAGACGCAGCTTATCAAACGCAAAGTGCTGTAGATGCATTAGAGTTTGACCCGAAACGTTTAAATGAAGTAGAAGAGCGCTTAGCTGTTATTCAAACATTAAAGCGTAAATACGGGGCTACTATTGAGGAAATTTTAGCTTATGAAACGCGCATAGCGAGTGAACTAGAAGAGCTGTTACATCATGACGAAACACTGCACAAAAAAGAGCAACAAGTAGCAATTATTCAAAAAGAATTGAAAACATTAGCGCAAGATTTAACAAGTATGCGTAAAGTAGCTGCAACAGCACTAAGTGATGCGATAATGCGAGAGCTTCGTATGTTGCATATGGAGAAGGCAAAATTTGTCGTGCAGTTTAAAGAGCAAGCGCAGTTTGATGAAAATGGCTTAGATGATGTAGCTTTTTATATTTCAACGAACGTTGGAGAGCCTCCTAAATCACTACCTAAAATTGCTTCAGGTGGCGAGCTTTCTCGTATGATGTTAGCGTTAAAAACGATTTTTTCATCGACAACGGGTGTAACATCAATTATTTTTGATGAAGTAGATACAGGAGTAAGCGGACGTGTGGCCCAAGCCATTGCCGAAAAAATTGCTGAAATTTCGACGAATTCACAAGTGCTTTGTATTTCGCATTTGCCACAAGTAGCAGCGATGGCAGATCATCACTATTTTATTAAAAAAGAAGTAGAACATAACCGTACGTATACGTCATTGACTGAAATTACAGCGCACGCACGTATTGAAGAGCTTTCTCGTATGATGAGCGGTGCTGAAATTACAGAAGCTACGTTACGTCATGCGGAAGAGCTTGTAACGATGGCGAATAGCCATAAAAGTACTACAATTTAATTAAAAATCCCTGTGAGAAACGAGCGTTATTTCACAGGGATTCTTTTATTGAGGGGAAAATGGGGTTTTCATGTTGAGAAACCTGTCACCTATGCGTATTTTTTGTAAAATGTATGAAAAAGTGCATAAACGATGATGAAAGGTTTAAAATGATAGTAATAGGGTTAAAGGAATAGGTAAAGAAATGGGCTGCCTACAAAACTAGGTATATAGAGATAGAGAGGGGGATGTGACATGGAAAAAATTCGTGTGGTCATTGCAGATGACAATAAAGATATTGTTGAAGGCATGCTAACGTACTTTCACTCACACCCACAGATTGAAATAGTAGCCACAGCTTCTAATGGACATACATGTATAAAGATGATAGAACAATATAAGCCTGATGTTGTTTTACTAGATAATGTTATGCCTCAATTAGATGGTTTAGCGGTGTTAGAATTAATTGCTACGTATAAAGCACAACAACATCAAGATGTGAAATTTATTATGTGCACAGCTTTTGCTAGAGAAGAAATTATGCAACAGGCCGTACGCTATGGTGCTACATACTTTATTTCGAAACCTTTTGCGTTTGATCAAGTCGAACGTAAAATTTTACAATGTGCAGATAACCCACCCTCTGTGTCCATGACACAACAAGTGAGTCGATTACTATCCGCTTGTGGTATCGCATCTCATTTGAAGGGATACCTTTATTTACAAGAAGCCATTGTGCTCGTATATCAAAATCGCCATACGCTAAATGCGATAATGGATGAAGTGTATTTGCCAATTGCTAATAAGCATGGCGTTACGAAGCAAAGTGTAGAACGTGCAATTCGCTCTGCTATTCAAAAAATTTGGGCGCAAGAACCATTACCACAAGAAATGCAAACGCTATTTTCAGCTACCGCACCTAAACCGAGTAACTCAACATTTATCGCTACAATTGTTGATAAATGTGAATTGTAATAGTGGGAACATCGTTTTTCCTTTAAAAGGAGAGACGATGTTTTTTGATTTCATAGGTATAAAAACCTAAAAATATTATTGTGAGTGGGATGAAGTACCTTAAAAAAGCGAACGTGCTAAACAAACATCGAAAGATTGATTATACTTATAAATAAGAGGACTGGAGGGAGAAAGATGACAATTATACATAATGACTATTTTGCCCTAGAAAACAGAGGGGATAAAGTACTTATTCAAGTAACACAGCCGGGTTTTTCATTGAAACAATTTGACTTTACATTACGCTCTTACCCACGTATTAAATTAACGAATTTTGCCACGCTTAAAACCGCATTAGAACAAGCAACAAGTGAATGGCAGGAGATTGGGTTGTGGCTACCTAATATTGAAGTGGATATCGCGAAAGATAAAATGTCGGCTACTGTAACAATCTACGAGACACTAGATGCGATTATGCAAGATAGCGAGGCTATTCAAATGCAAATTGCTACCGCATTAGCAACACATAAAGTAGTATACGGTATTACACCGATTCCCTCAGAGATGATTGTACCGGGAAAAGCTGTATTAGCAGCAAGAGGTGTGGAACCTATTGACGGAGAAGACGCTAAAATTACGTACCTACCGAAGCCTGAGCGTAAGCCTGTCATTAAAGAAGATGGCAAGGCCGATTACTACGATATGAATTTTATTACCGAAATTCGTGAAGGCTCTTGGTTAGGTGAAAAGGTGTTAGCCACAGATGGTATAGCAGGAACAAACGTATTAGGAGAGACAATTCCAGCGAAAAAAGGGCGCGATTTTCCGATTCGCTATGATAAAAAATCATCTTATGAAGAAGAACAAGATGGAAAAATTGTTATACGTTCAAAGATTTCGGGTATCTTAACAGATGATAAAGGGATGATTAAAGTTAGTCATCATTTACCAATAGCGGGTGACGTCGGGGTAGAAACAGGAAACTTGCAGTTTGATGGTTCGATTACGATTCGCGGTACCGTAACAGCTGGCTTTAAAGTGATTGCTAAGGGCGATATTTCTATTGAAGGTACGAATGGTGTTAGTGGCGCTACCTTAATTAAATCGCTAGACGGAGATATTTATATTCGCGGTGGTATTTTTGGTTTAGGGAAAACAATGATCGAAGCCGGTGGTAGCATTTATGTAAAGCACGTCAACGAAGCACATTTAATTGCAGGGCAAGAAATTAATATAGGCGCCTATGCACTCGGCTCTACATTACAAGCTCATACCATTACAGTAGATGAGCGCAAAGGTAAAATTATGGGTGGTGAAGCGATTGCTAAAAGCAGTATTACAACTGCTATTTCAGGCAATCACTTAGAGCGCCGTACGAATTTAATTATTGATAGTGTTAATAAGCAAGAAGTATATGCAGCCATTCAAGAGCGAGCAAAGGCGTTTAAAGAAAATCAACAGCGCATTACAGAACTAGAGCGCGTGTTAGCTCAGCTCGATCAGTTACCAAAGCTAGAGCCGAAACAGCAACAGATGCGTGATCAGCTCAAAGCACAACATACAACTTTATTAGATACCTTAATGAAAGAAGACTTTGAAATTAAAGAAATGATGGAAAAAGTTCGTCAAACAGGTAAAGAAGAAATTACAGTTACAAAAAAAGCCCACCCAGGTACGTACATTCAAATTGGTAAGAAATCATCACTTTTTACAAAAGAAAAGAAGGGGCGATTTAAATTGGAATTTGGTGAGTTAAATGTATAATTCGCTTGAAGTGTATGCACATCGCGGTGCATCATCGACAGCGGTAGAAAATACGATGGCAGCTTTTGAAGAAGCGCGCTTACTAGGTGCTACAGGAGTAGAGCTCGACATTCATTTTACTAAGGATGATGTAGCCGTTGTATTTCACGATGAGTCATTGCAACGGCTCACAGGGTCAAAAGCACGTATTACAGCATTAACGATTAAAGAAGTGATGAAGCTAAAGCAAGGTGGCCGTTTTACACGCCGTTTACTAGGTGCTCGCATTACGCTTTTAAAAGAAGTCTTGCAGTGGGCGGAACAATACGCGATTCCTTTAAATATCGAACTAAAAGAGAGTGTAGGTAATAAACAAGACGTCCTAACAGAACTTTTACAGGAAATAACACTACCTAAAGGAAGTCATATTTCATCGTTTAATGAAGCCTTATTATTGCTCGTTCGACAAGTGCGTCCTGATATTCCGCTAGCGTTAATTGCAACAAAGAAGACGGATTGGCACAATTTAGCTGATAAAAATATGGACTTTATTCACGCGCATAAGCGACATTACACACCTGAAAAAGTAAAATGTGTAGCGCAAGCAGGTAGTTTAATGCGCTTGTACGGCATTGAAGGAACAGAATCATTTTTAAACAAGCCAGAAGCGCCAGTAATTGGCTATATTACCGATTACCCTGAACAAGTCATAGATAAAATTAAGTAGGTGATGATATGGAAATTGCATTATTTGGTGCCACAGGTCGCACAGGTCAACATTTTTTACAACTCGTGCAAGATGACCATCATGAGGTGACGTTACTTAGCCGCCACCCTTTTTCTAGTGCAGCTAATGTAGTACTAGGAGATGCTACAGATCGACAAGCGGTAGCTGAAGTCATTGCAAGAGCAGATGTTATCGTGAGTGCGCTCGGTACTGATAACGCACAAGTCTTGCAGCAATTTACAAAAAATTTACTAGCGTTGTCGCCCAAGGTACCGATTATTACAGTAGGGACGGCAGCCATTTTACAAAGTCGTATTGACAGCACAAAACTGCGGTATGAAGCGGGAGATACAAAAAGACGTTCAACGACTGCGGCGGAAGATCACCATACTATGTATAAGTTGCTAAAAGAAAGTTCCCTTGAATGGACGATTGTGTGTCCTACTTACTTGCCAGAAGGTCCCGTTAGTGCAAATTATCGTGTTTTAAAAGATTATTTACCGCATAATGCTGTACAAGTTACAACAGGAGAAGTAGCACATTGCCTTTACGAAATTGTAAAGCACGGAGGCTATAACCAACAACGTATCGGTATTGCACAATAATTTCAATCTACAATAAAAACACTAGTAGAGACATAACTGTCGTTACTAGTGTTTTGTAATGTTACCTTATTTTTTGGAAAAGCGTGGTGCAACCTTTCCTTTTTTTCGATCACGGTGTAATAAAAATCCTGCGAAGAAGCCAAAACCTATCACAAAGAATACGACGCCGAGTACAAATTGTAACCATAAGAATGGGATAGGGCTAATTAAAATGCCAAATAAGGTATCACGCATTAATTTAATGCCGCCTGCTGCCATAAGTCCTGGAATAAGCATGACAAGAAATGCTGCGAAACGTGCCATTTATATTTCTCCTCTACATATAACTTTTTCCTTTTCTTTAGTATACCTTTCTCTAGCGTGCTTTACCAATAAGTAAATTATAAAGGCTTCCTTCAAACAGAAAGGAGTAACGATACATTACAATAATAAATTTAACAATAAAACCTACATGAAACAGCGATAAAAGTAATATTAACTGAAAATTCCCCATTTTCGAAAAGTAATTTAATTGGTTAAAAAACGATAAAATAGTTGCGTTTAAACGTAATTATCAGTAATGTAAGGGTAACACGCAAGAAAGAAAGCGCTTTAAAAAGACGTGTCAGGTTTAAGTAAAAGGGGATGGGTATAGTGAAGATTTTTAACTATATGGAGACGTATGATTATGA
The DNA here is from genome assembly GCF_003057615.1 of Metalysinibacillus jejuensis. Classification (GTDB taxonomy): domain Bacteria; phylum Bacillota; class Bacilli; order Bacillales_A; family Planococcaceae; genus Metalysinibacillus; species Metalysinibacillus jejuensis. The sequence goes on along the minus strand of NZ_QAFW01000020.1, from coordinate 19,236 downwards.
GCAATTAATTTTTTGTCAAGACGAGGCGTCAGGTTTAAAAGCTATTATCGCAATTCATGATACAACGCTTGGTCCTGCATTAGGCGGAGCGCGTATGTGGTCATACGCTAGTGAAGATGAAGCGATTGAAGATGCCCTGCGTTTAGCGCGAGGCATGACATATAAAAATGCAGCGGCAGGGTTAAATCTTGGTGGAGGCAAGACAGTCATTATAGGTGATCCATTTGCTGACAAAAACGAAGAGATGTTTCGTGCGTTAGGCCGTTTTATTCAAAGTTTAGATGGACGTTACATTACAGCTGAGGATGTTGGGACGACAGTAGCAGACATGGATATGATTCATGAAGAAACTAATTATGTAACGGGTATTTCACCGGCCTTCGGTTCTTCAGGAAACCCATCGCCTGTAACGGCTTATGGTGTATATTTAGGTATTAAAGCTGCAGCTCAAGAGGCCTTTGGTTCTGCAGATTTAAAAGGTCGTAGCATTGCTGTTCAAGGTTTAGGTAATGTGGCGTCACATTTATGTGATTATTTAGCAGAAGAAGGAGCTACACTTGTCGTGACAGATATCAATGAAGCGGCCGTGGCACGTATCGTTGAAAAACACGGTGCAACCGCAGTAGCGCCAGATAAAATTTATGAACAAAATGTTGATATTTTTGCACCTTGCGCATTAGGTGGTATTATTAATGATGAAACTTTACAAGTTTTACAGGCTAAAGTTATAGCCGGCTCTGCAAATAACCAGCTAAAAGAAGCATCACATGGAGACAAACTACACGAATTAGGCATCGTTTATGCACCAGACTATGTGATTAATGCAGGCGGCGTTATTAATGTAGCAGATGAGTTATATGGCTATAACCGCGAACGTGCTATGAAGCGCGTAGAAACAATTTATACGAGTTTAGAAAAAATCTTTGCGATTGCGAAAGAAAAAGGCATTCCGACATATGTCGCAGCCAATCATTTAGCAGAAGAGCGCATCGCACGTGTTGCAAAATCGCGTAGTCAATTTGTAAAGCATGAGAAAAATATCTTACAACAACGTTAATGATAAAACTGCCTAAAACGAATACTAATTGCGTTTTAAGGCAGTTTTTTTACAAACGGAAGGAGCATGAAGTATGGCGAATGAATATGATTTAGTCATTATAGGCGGAGGTGCTGGCGGATATGTTGCAGCGATTCGCGCAGCGCAACATGGCTTAAAAACGGCGATTGTCGAACATGTAGCGATGGGGGGCACTTGTTTACATCGTGGTTGTATACCGAGTAAGGCGATGTTGCGTAGTGCTGAGGTATATCGTACGTTGCGCCGTGATGCAGAGGACTTCGGCGTGCAAACTGCAGGTGTAACTTTACATTTTGAACGCGTGCAGGAACGTAAAGCAGCTATTGTTGAACAATTATTTAACGGTGTGCGCACGCTAATGCACAAAGGTAAAATAGATGTTTATGAGGGCTTTGGCCGTATTTTAGGGCCTTCTATCTTTTCGCCTATGCCTGGCACAGTTTCGGTTGAAATGGCCGACGGTTCTGAAAATCAAATGTTAATTCCTAAAAATGTGATTATCGCAACAGGAACCACACCGCGGACATTGCCTGGCATCCCTGTAGACGGAGAAATTGTCGTAACTTCCGATCATGCTTTAAATATTCGAGAATTGCCAAAGTCCATCGTTATTGTTGGTGGGGGGGTGATTGGTGTGGAGTGGGCTTCGATGTTTATTGATTTTGGCGTTGAAGTAACCGTAATCGAACAAGGCGATCGTTTATTGCCGCTAGAGGATAGCGAAATTTCAAAGACCTTAGCTAAAGAATTAACAGCACGAGGCGTTAAGATTGTCACAAGTGCAACAGTAAAAGCTGATAGCTTCCAACGTAATGACGAAGGAATTACTGTGATGGCAGATGTTGCAGGAGAAGTACAAACCTTTGAGGGTGAACGTCTATTCATTAGTATCGGACGTACGGGGAATGTTGGTGACATAGGTCTCCAAAATACAGAAATTGAAACGGTTAATGATTTTATTCAAGTTAATGAACATTACCAAACGAAAGAGTCACATATTTATGCGATTGGTGATGTCATTGGGGGAGTACAGCTTGCTCATGTAGCCTCTAACGAAGGGATTGCTGCGGTAGAACATATCGTAACCGGGGAAAACCGCTTTATTAATGGCCTTGATATTCCACGTTGCATCTACTCTTACCCAGAAGCTGCAAGCATCGGCTATAGTGAAGAGCAAGCACGTGAAGCTGGCTTTAACATTAAAGTAGGCAAATTTCCATTCCAAGGCAATGGTAAAGCGCTCGTTTACGGCGATACAGTAGGTTTTGTTAAAGTGATTGCTGATGAAGCAACAAATGATTTATTAGGGGTACACATGGTAGGACCACATGTTACAGATATGATTTCAGAAGCGTCACTTGCTAAAATTTTAGATGCCACACCGTGGGAGATTAGCTTAGCTATTCATCCGCATCCAACGTTGAGTGAAGTGTTTGCAGAAGCATCGCTTGCAGTCGATAATTTAGCGATTCATAAGTAAGGGGGACTTAGGGATGGAAGAAATTCGTTATCAAGATTTAGGGTTAAATGAGCAAGACGTGCTTGCTATGTATGAAACGATGTTAATGGCGCGCCGCTTAGATGAGCGCATGTGGCTATTAAATCGTGCTGGGAAAATTCCTTTTGTCATTTCATGTCAAGGGCAAGAAGCCGCACAAGTAGGTGCTGCTTTTGCTTTAAATAAAGATCAAGATTATGTTGCACCCTATTACCGAGATTTAGGTGTCGTATTGCATTTTGGGATGACTGCACGTGAATTGATGCTTTCTGCATTTGCAAAAGCCGAAGATCCCAATTCAGGTGGACGACAAATGCCAGGGCATTTTGGACAAAAGAAAAATCGTATTTTGTCCGGCTCTTCGCCTGTAACGACGCAAGTACCTCACGCTGTTGGCATTGCGCTAGCTGGCCGTATGCGCGGAGAAGACTTTGTGTCTTTCGTTACGCTAGGTGAAGGCTCTTCTAACCAAGGTGATTTTCATGAAGGTGCAAACTTTGCAGGGGTGCACAAATTACCCGTAATTATTATGGTAGAAAATAATCACTATGCCATTTCTGTCCCTGTAGAACTCCAACTGGCGTGTGAGAAAGTATCTGACCGTGCAATCGGCTACGGCATGCCAGGGGTAACGGTAGACGGTACGAATCCGCTAGCGGTATACCGTGTCGTCAAAGAAGCTGCAGAACGTGCGCACCGCGGTGAAGGGCCTAGTTTAATCGAAACGTTAACTTATCGTCTCACTGCGCATTCTTCTGACGATGATCAACGTCAGTATCGTACAGCGGAAGATATCGAAGAAGGGTTTATTAAAGATCCTATTCATTTATTCGAAAATTATTTACGCGAACAAGGCGTAGCAACGGATGATGTATTAACAGAGATTAATGAGCGTGTGATGGCGGAAGTAAACGATGCAACCGAGTATGCTGAAGCGGCTCCTTATGCAAAAGCCGAAGATTTATACCGTCATGTGTATGCAGAGGAGGGTGAAAGCTAATGGCTGTAATGTCTTATATTGATGCAATTACGTTAGCTATGCGCGAGGAGATGCAGCGCGATGAACGTGTATTTATTTTAGGTGAAGATGTTGGACGTAAAGGTGGCGTATTTAAAGCGACTACAGGGTTATATGATCAGTTCGGGCATGATCGTGTGCTTGATACACCACTTGCAGAAAGTGCGATTGCAGGCGTAGGTATCGGCGCTGCAATGTATGGTATGCGCCCCATTGCAGAAATGCAGTTCGCTGATTTTATTATGCCAGCCGTAAACCAAATTGTATCAGAGGCAGCAAAGATGCGTTATCGTTCCAATAATGATTGGTCTTGCCCTATCGTCATTCGTGCACCTTTTGGTGGCGGCGTGCATGGTGCGCTTTATCACTCACAGTCTGTTGAAGCGTTATTTGCAGGTACACCAGGTTTGAAGATTGTTATTCCTTCTACACCGTACGATGCGAAAGGGTTACTAAAAGCAGCTGTACGCGACCCTGACCCTGTATTGTTTTTTGAGCATAAACGAGCCTATCGTTTAATTAAAGGAGAGGTGCCAGAGGAGGATTATGTATTACCTTTAGGCAAAGCCGACGTGAAACGTGAGGGTTCAGATCTTACGGTCATTACGTATGGTCTAGCAGTTCATTTTGCACTGCAAGCAGCTGATCGCCTCGCAAAAGATGGTATTGATGCTCATATTGTAGATTTACGTACGGTTTACCCTCTTGATAAAGAAGCGATTATCGAAGCCGCGAGCAAAACAGGAAAAGTGCTACTCGTTACGGAGGATAATAAAGAGGGAAGTATTATGAGTGAAGTAGCAGCCATTATTGCAGAGCATTGTTTGTTCGAGCTCGATGCACCGATTCAACGCTTAGCAGGACCAGACGTGCCAGCTATGCCATATGCACCAACGATGGAAAAAGAATTCATGATTAATCCAGAAAAGGTAGAACGTGCGATGCGCGAGCTAGCAGCATTTTAAGGAGGACATACTATGACGCAAAATATCGTGATGCCACAGTTAGGCGAAAGTGTTACAGAAGGTACGATTGACCGCTGGTTAGTAAAGCCTGGTGATACGGTGAAAAAATATGATTCTTTGGCAGAAGTGACAACGGATAAAGTAACGGCCGAAATACCTTCCTCTTTTGACGGGGTGATTGGTGAAATTTTAACCCAAGAAGGCGAAACGGTGCCTGTAGGGGCTGTAGTTTGTACTATTGCTGTAGAAGGTGCAGCATTGCCAGAAGCGCCGAAAGAAAAAACATCAAACTTATCATCAGCTATTATGAATGCTGGTGTGCAAAAAAAAGTCCCAGCTCAAGAGACGCCAATGAAAGTAGAGAAAATAGGTGGGCAAGACATGAAGGCGCGTTATTCACCTGCTGTTATGCGTTTAGCCAATGCGCATGCTATAGATTTAACGACAGTAAGTGGCTCGGGAGCGCAAGGGCGTATTACAAGAAAAGACATACAAGCAATTATTGATAATGGAGGCGCTGCAACGCAACTCGCGACTCCGGATAAAGAGCGTATACCGACAGCACCTGCATCGACACAGCCTGTAGCGGAAACGGCGCCAACTGTTGTAGCACAATCTACAACTGAAGATGGGGACATTGTGATTCCTGTTTCGAAAGTGCGGGCAGCAATTGCTAAAAATATGCAACGCAGTGTAACCGAAATTCCACATGCATGGATGATGATGGAAGTAGACGTCACAGGTTTAGTCGCCTACCGCGATAGTTTAAAAGATGACTTTAAGGCACGTGAAGGCTTTTCACTGACGTACTTTGCGTTCTTCGTAAAAGCAGTAGCGCAAGCATTAAAAGAGTTTCCTGAAATCAACTCGACGTGGTCAGGGGACAACATTATTCAAAAGAAAGCAATCAACCTCTCTATCGCAGTAGCGACAGATGATGCGCTATTTGTTCCTGTCATTAAAAATGCAGATGATAAGTCGATTAAAGGGATTGCAAAAGAGATTTTTACGTTGGCAGAAAAAACAAAGCAAGGCAAGCTAACGATGGCAGATATGTCAGGCGGTACATTTACAGTAAATAATACCGGTTCTTTTGGTTCGGTCCAATCGATGGGTATTATTAATCATCCACAAGCGGCTATTTTGCAAATTGAAAATATTGTTAAAAAACCTGTCATTTTACCAGGTGGGATGATAGCTGCACGCGATATCGTAAATTTATGTTTATCTTTAGATCACCGTATTTTAGATGGTCTCGTATGTGGTAAATTCTTAAGTCGTGTTAAAGAAATTCTCGAAAATACGAATAAGTCGACGATGTCAGTCTACTGAAAAAGCGCTAGGAAGCCTGTTATATAACGGCTTCCTATTTTTTTGGGCTTTTCGCTTTTCACTTTGTACGGTAGAATAGTTGTAGAATACTACTAAGGGGGGAAGCTATTTAGCGTCCACATGTCAAAAAACATGAAAGAAATTCAATTCGACACTGTCTCTTACGACAGTTGGAAAGAACACGCGATTAAAGCTCTCAAAGGGAAGCCATTCGAAAGTTTGTTTACAAAAACCATAGAGGGTATTACGTTAGAGCCGCTTTATACGCAAGAAAAGCTTTTTGAAAAATTAGGTGAGCAATTAGATAAACAAGTATCAACGATTCGTTCCCTACGTGAAGATACGACGTTTAACGTTGCACAACAAGTGTATGCAGCAAGCAGTGAGGAGTTTTTACACGACTTAAAAGATAGTTTAGCTAGGGGTAATGAGGTTGTAACGATTGATAGCCGCGTTGCTTTTGATTGGGATGACGCAACGTTACAACAAGTAGCGAAATATTTTACTGAATATTCATTCAAGCTAATTGTGCAAGGTCAAAACGATGCATTACTGCGCGTGCTTGACTTTGTTGAAAATAAAGAAGTGAAAGGGTTAATCGTTAGTGAAACACCGGTTGAAGTAGACTTTATTAATGTACGTACGGTTTGTGCTAACACGATTCCTTTCCATAATGAAGGCGCAAACGCTGTACAAGAATTAGCGCTAGCACTTGCTTTAGCAGCGCAATATGCAGATGAAGCCCAAGACTTTAAAACATTTGCTAGTAAATTTTTCGTAACATTCGCAGTTGATACACAATTCTTCACAGAGATTGCGAAATTGCGTGCATTTAAAGTGTTATGGAAAGCCTTTACATCAGCATACGGTGTAGAAGAAGCAATTGCAGTACCGACAGTAGCGGAAACTTCAGTGCGTAGCTACTCAAAATTAGATGTCTATGTTAACTTACTGCGTGCAGGTAATGAAGCATTGTCAGCAGCGATTGGTGGCGCTGATTACTTTACTGTTCACCCGCATGACGTGTTAACTGCACCTACAAATCAATCTGTACGTATTGCACGTAACGCGTCACTTATTTTAAAAGAAGAAACACATGTGCTACGCGTTACAGATCCAGCAGGTGGCTCGTACTTTATTGAGTCATTAACCGCTGATTTTGTCAAAGAAGCATGGGCGTTGTTCTTAACGATTCAAGAAAAAGGCGGTTTTAGAGCATTTGAAGCATCAGGCGAACTTACAGCAATGCTAGAAGAAACATACCAAGCACGTATTAAAGCGATTGAAACACGTAAATCTTCATTGATTGGTACTAATATTTATGCCAATCCAGCAGATGACTTAGCACAAGAAACAAACCCTGTTTTTGCGAATGTAAAACGTGTTGCTTTGCCGTTTGAAACATTGCGTGCTGAATATGTAGCGGCACAACCAAAAGTAGCGATTTTAACATATGGTGCATTAAAAGACTTTAAACCACGTGCTGATTTTGTATCAGGTTTTGTCAATACGGTAGGGATTACAGCATCTCAGAGCGGTGCATTGCAATCGGTTGAAGAAGCAAAAGCATGGTTAACATCAACGGATGCAACGTACGTCGTTATTGCAGCAACGAATGAAGATACAGAAATGCTTGTGCCCGCATTAGTAGGAGCAAAACCTGCTCACATGCAGTTGGATGTAGCAGGTAAATTTGCACAGTTACCAGAGTGGCAACAACAAGGCTTAGATGGTGCGATTTTTGCAGGTCAAAATATCGTCGAAAAATTACGTGAAGTTTTACAAGGCATGAAGGAGGTTCAACAGTAATGAAACCTAATTTTGATGCAATTAACATTGAAGAAGTTTTAACGGCAACACAACCAGCCGCATCAGAAGAAACATTTTTAACAAACGAAGGTATTGATGTTAAAGATGTTTATACAAAAGAAGATGTTGTAGGTGTTAAACATTTACAAGACGTATCAGGTGTAGCGCCAAATACACGCGGACCATACCCGACGATGTATGTAGCGCGTCCTTGGACAGTTCGCCAATACGCAGGTTTCTCTACAGCTGAAGAGTCGAACGCCTTTTATAAGCGTAACCTTGCGATGGGGCAAAAAGGTTTATCAGTAGCCTTTGACCTTGCAACACACCGTGGCTATGACTCAGATCACCCTCGTGTAACAGGTGACGTAGGTAAAGCCGGCGTTGCGATTGACTCAATTGAAGATATGAAAATTTTATTTGATTCTATCCCACTTGATCAAATGTCAGTATCGATGACAATGAACGGTGCGGTACTACCTATCCTAGCTTTCTACATTGTAGCGGCAGAGGAACAAGGTGTAGGGCCAGAAAAACTTGCGGGTACGATTCAAAATGATATTTTAAAAGAATACATGGTGCGTAACACATATATTTACCCACCAGCGATGTCGATGCAAATTATTGCTGATATTTTTGAGTATACAAGTAAATTTATGCCGAAATTTAACTCGATTTCGATTTCGGGTTACCATATCCAAGAAGCGGGTGCAACAAATGATATCGAGCTAGCTTACACGTTAGCAGACGGCTTAGAGTACGTGCGTACGGGCTTAAAAGCAGGTATTGATATTGACTCATTTGCACCGCGTCTATCGTTCTTCTGGGCAATCGGTATGAACTACTATATGGAAGTTGCAAAAATGCGTGCAGCACGTCGTATTTGGGCACAAATGATGTCAACATTTAACCCTAAAAATACAAAAACGCTAGCATTACGTACACACTCACAAACATCGGGTTGGTCATTAACTGAGCAAGACCCGTTCAATAACGTAGCGCGTACATTATTCGAAGCAAACGCTTCTTCAATGGGACATACGCAATCACTGCATACGAACGCACTTGATGAGGCAATCGCTTTACCGACGGATTTCTCAGCACGTATTGCACGTAATACGCAGTTATTCCTACAAGAAGAAACAGGCATGACAAAAGTAATCGACCCATGGGGCGGTTCATACTACGTAGAAAAATTAACAGATGAGATTGCCAAGTCGGCATGGGCATTAATTGAAGAAATTGAAGAGCTAGGTGGCATGGCTAAAGCAATTGACACAGGCCTTCCGAAAATGAAAGTCGAGGAAGCTGCTGCAAAACGCCAAGCTAAAATTGACTCTAAAACTGAAACAATCGTTGGTGTTAACAAATACCGCTTAGATGTGGAAGAACCAATTGATATTTTAGATATTGATAATACGCTTGTACGCCAAAAGCAAATTGAACGCCTTGATAAAATGAAGGCTGAACGCGATGAACAAGAAGTACAAAAACATTTAGCACGTTTAACAGAAGCGGCGAAAACGGGCAGTGAAAACTTATTGGCTGTTGCGGTAGATGCTGCGCGCGCGCGTGCTTCACTAGGAGAGATCTCAGACGCTGTGGAAGAAGTATCAGGTCGTCATAAAGCTGTAATTCGTTCGATTTCTGGAATTTATTCATCTAACTTCTCTGATGAGGAGCAACTGCAAGAAATTAAGCAGATGACTGCTGAGTTTGAAGAAAATGAAGGTCGTCGCCCACGTATTTTAGTAGCAAAAATGGGGCAAGATGGACATGACCGCGGCGCTAAAGTAATTTCAACGGCTTATGCGGACATGGGCTTTGATGTTGATATTTCACCATTATTTATGACGCCAGCTGAGACAGCACAAATGGCGGTAGAAAATGACGTTCACGTTGTTGGTGTATCTTCATTAGCAGCAGGACATAAAACACTCGTGCCTGAGTTATACAGCGAACTAGATAAACTAGGTCGCAGTGATATTGTTATCGTTTGTGGTGGGGTTATTCCTGCGCAAGATTATGATTTCTTATACGCTAACGGAGCCTCAGCGATTTTTGGTCCTGGTACAGTGATTCCTGTATCAGCACAAAAAACACTGGAAGAAGTGTATCGTCGCCTAGGTTACGAGGAAGTGTCGAAATAATGAAGCAAGATGAAAGTGCATTATATGTAATGGATGGCGTAGGGATTAACCACGACGGTATGCAGGCGAGTGCACCAAAGAAGTTTCGTAAAAAAAAGCAAGCAGATTTAGATATTACAGGCATTGCCGAGCGTGTACGCGCCGGCTCTCGCCTTGATTTAGCAAAAGCAATTACGCTCATTGAAAGCTCTAATGCTACGCATAAAGTGCAAGCTCAGGCATTGCTACAAGAGTTATTGCCACATACTGGTAATAGTATTCGTATTGGTATTACCGGTGTGCCAGGGGCAGGTAAAAGTTCGTTTATTGAAGCCTTTGGTACGATGCTTGCTGAAGCGGGTAAACGCGTTGCAGTATTAGCGATTGACCCAAGTTCATCACTTTCGGGTGGTAGTATTTTAGGTGATAAAACGCGAATGGAAGAGCTCGTTAAACAGCCTAACGCCTTTGTGCGTCCTTCACCATCAGCAGGAACATTAGGTGGCGTGCATAAAAAGACGCGAGAAACGATGTTGCTATGTGAAGCGGCTGGCTATGAGATTATTTTAATTGAGACAGTCGGTGTTGGACAAAGTGAGACATACGTGCGCGGCATGGTAGACTTTTTCTTGTTACTCGTGTTAACGGGAGCAGGAGATGAACTACAAGGTATGAAGAAGGGGATTATGGAGCTAGCAGACGGTATTATTGTGCATAAGGCAGATGGCGACAACGTTCGCTTAGCTAAACGTACAGTAGCAGAATACAAGCAAATTTTGCACTTCTTACAGCCTTCTACACCCGGATGGATTACAACAGCTGTACCTGTAAGCTCCTATGAAAAGCGTGGGCTTGATACGGTATGGACGATGATTAATGACTTTAAACGTACAGTAGAAGAAAATAATGTTTGGTCTACGCGTCGTCAAGTGCAAACAAAAGATTGGTTCCACTCAATGATTACGGATCATTTAATTGATACGTTTTACGGTGATGCCGATAAAAAACAACAAGTTCAAGGACTTGAGCAACAAATTTTGCAAGGTAAATTAACGGTAACGCAAGGTGTCGAAGCATTATTTCAATCACGTAAATAAAATCGAAAGCATTCAGTAATGCATAATGCTCAAGTTACTGCTATGATTAAGTGGTACTTGAAAGGAGCTAATTTACATGAACATGGATTACGATTTATTTATGCAGGAAATTACAAAAACAGCACGTGCTGAAATGGAAGCAGCGGGCTATGAGCAACTGACAACACCAGAGGACGTTGAGGCAGCATTTGCTCGCAAAGGTACAACGCTCGTAATGGTTAACTCAGTGTGCGGCTGTGCAGGCAGTATCGCACGCCCAGCAGCAGCGCAGGCTGTTCATTATGATAAACGCCCTGACCATTTAGTAACCGTATTTGCAGGTCAAGATAAAGAAGCGACAGCAGCAGCGCGCTACCATTTTGGTGAAGATCATTTACCATCGTCACCGTCATTCGTTTTATTAAAAGACGGGGAAGTTGTAGCAGAAGTAGGTCGCTATGAAATTGAAGGTCATGCGGTAGTGTCTGTTATTACGAATTTACAAGGTAATTTCGAAGAGTACTGCGAAGAGATTTAATAAGGAAGGGGCAATTTGCCCTTTTCTTACTTAAAATTTTTGCAATATTGCACATATTGGCTTATTTTTTCGAGGAGGCGCACGATTGAAACGCTTTTCCATCGGTTACCGTACATTGAAAACTGCAGTCGGCACAGCCATTGCAATTGCTTTAGCAAATTATTTAGCATTAGATTATTACGTATCCGCAGGCATTTTAACGATATTATGCATTCAACAAACCCGAAAAAAATCATTACACGCCGTGTATACACGTGTGGTAGCAAGTTTTGTTGGCATGCTTTATGGCTATTTATTTTTTGAAGGAATAGGCTATCATCCTGCCGTACTCGGTGCGATGCTTTTAGTTTTCATTCCGACCATTGTTTCGTTAAAAGTATCGGCAGGTTTCGTATCAAGTGCTGTTATCATATTGCATCTTTTTGATGCTAAACATTTTACGTTAGCCTTGTTGCAAAATGAATTGTCGCTCATGGCAGTAGGATTTGGCACAGGTTTAGTCGTAAATATGTATATGGGTGATATTACGCGTACGCTCGAGAAATACCGTATTCGTATTGAACAATTATATACAGAAATTTTTACAGAAGTAGCGAGTTATTTAAGGCAAGGTGAGTCGCTTTGGGACGGGCACCAATTGCTAGAGGCAGAGCAATTATTAAACGAAGCGAAGTCTTTAGCTTTTAAAGATGTTGAAAATCACTTAACACGTCATGCTAATAGTTATTATCACTATTTTGATATGAGGGAAGAGCAACTTGAAATTATTGACCGAATATTACCTAAAGTGACAACGCTCCCTGTTGTAGTACAAGAAGCGACATTGGTTGCTAACTTTTTAGATGAGCTAGCAAAAAATGTGCACTCAGGTAATACGGCTAGTTTGTTTCGTGAGCATTTAGAAGCGGTACGCAAAGATTTTTCATTAATGCCAATGCCCAACAATCACGAACAATTTCTAGCGCAAGCCTCGCTCTATCAATTTATCGAAGAGATGGATAAATATTTAGTGATTAAGCAGAGTTTTAAAGGATTAGACATAAAAAAATAGCGCCTACCGAGGTAGACGCTACGTCTTATAACATCATTGCAAGGCCCATACCAATAGTAGATACTAGCATAATAATGACCATAGAATAGACAACGATTTTTTGGAATTTTTTATTGCTCATGCTCGCTCGCTCCTTCTTTTCATAATTACAGTTTAAACAAAAGGTGAAAATTTCTCAAGTGGTAGAATTTTTCGAAAAAAATGGGTAGTATAGAGATGTACCATAACAGAAGGAGATGTGACGGATGGAGAAAGTTGACCACATCGGGATTGCAGTACGAAACTTAGATGAACGTATTTCGTACTATACTGATACATTAGGATTAAAACTTTTAAAAGTAGAGGAAGTAGAATCACAAAAAGTACGTGTTGCTTTTATTGACGCGGGAAATGTGAAGATTGAATTGTTAGAGCCAATGGCTGAAACAAGTGCCATTCACGGCTTTATCGAAAAACGTGGTGAGGGGATCCATCACATCGCATTTGGTGTTACAGGTATTCGTGAACGTATGCAAGAGCTGCGTGACAAAGGCGTACGCTTATTGTCAGAACAACCTGGCCCAGGCGCAGGTGGCGCAGAAGTAGCATTTTTACATCCTAAGAGCTCTTACGGTGTACTTTATGAATTATGTGACAAAAGTGGAAAAGGGGATAAGTAATCATGGATATGTTTGATAAAATTCACGAATTGTATGACCGCAAAACAGAAATCGAGCTTGGAGGCGGTTATGACCGTATTCAACGCCAACATGATAAAGGTAAGTTAACAGCGCGCGAACGTATTAATTTATTAGTAGACGAAGGTACATTTTTTGAAATCAACCCATTCATTACACACCGCACGGTTGATTTTGGTATGGAAAAAATGGAGGGACCTGGTGATGGTGTTGTAACAGGTTACGGTAAAATTAAAGGACGTCCTGTTTACTTATTCTCACAAGACTTTACTGTTTTTGGCGGAGCATTAGGTGAAATGCATGCGAAAAAAATCGCAACAGTTATGGATTTAGCTGCGAAAAACGGCACGCCATTTATCGGTATTAATGACTCAGGTGGTGCGCGTATTCAAGAAGGCGTATTATCACTGGATGGTTATGGTCATATTTTCTACCGTAACTCGATTTATTCAGGTGTAATTCCACAAATCTCAGTAATTATGGGACCATGTGCGGGTGGTGCGGTTTACTCACCAGCAATTACAGACTTTATTTTAATGGTTGATAAAACATCACAAATGTTTATTACAGGACCGAAAGTAATCGAAACGGTAACAGGTGAAAAAATCTCAGCTGAAGACCTTGGTGGTTCGAAAGTTAATAATGCAGTAAGTGGTAACGCTCATTTCCGCGCGCCTAGCGAGGAAGCGGCGATTCAACAAATTCACCAATTACTTAGCTATTTACCGCAAAACAATAAAGAGAAAACACCGATGCAAAAAGCGCCTAAAGGCGACGATTACCGTGCAGAAATCATTGATTCACTGCCGATTGATCCAACACGTCCGTATGATGTGCGTAAAGTACTTGAGCATGTTGTTGACCCTGAGTCATTTATGGAAGTACACGCTGAATTTGCGAAAAACGTTGTTGTAGGTTTTGCTCGTATCGCAGGTGAGTCAGTTGGTTTAGTATGTAACCAACCAAAAGTACTTGCAGGTGGTCTTGATATTGACTCGTCTGACAAAGCAGCACGTTTCATTCGTACATGTGATGCTTACAATATTCCGATTATTACATTTGAAGACGTATCTGGCTTCTTCCCAGGTGTTAAACAAGAGCATGGTGGTATTATCCGTCACGGTGCTAAAATCCTTTACGCTTACTCAGAAGCAACTGTACCAAAAATCACTGTAATTTTACGTAAAGCTTACGGTGGTGCTTATGTAGCGCTTAACTCAAAAGCGATTGGCGCTGACCTTGTATTCTCTTGGCCAAATGCGGAAATCGCAGTAATGGGTGCAGCAGGTGCAGCTAACATTATTTTCGCACGCGAGATTGCTAACTCTGACGACCCAGAAGCAACACGTGCAGCTCGTATCGAAGAATATAAAGAGAAGTTCGCTAACCCATACGTAGCAGCTTCACGCGGTATGGTTGATGACGTTATCGACCCACGCGAAACACGTATTAAATTAATTCAATCACTAGAAATGTTACGCAATAAACATGAAGACCGTCCAGAAAAGAAACACGGTAACATTCCACTATAAGTAAAAGAACAGAGCGTGCTGACATTAGTCAGTGCGCTTTTTTATTATACATGATGAAAAAATCACAAAATAACTATGCAGAGTAGTTGAGCACTTTACGAAAATAGCGCAGACGATACGTGATAACATGCGCTTTACAGTTACTAAAAGTAAGAATGCTTCCTAAAAGCCTGCTTAAGCAAGTTGTTCGTTATAAGCAGTTTGGCGTGTAACCTTTAACATTTTTTATTGCCTTAACCATTTCTGTTAAGAAATTTTGTGAAAAGAATACCGCTTAAACTTATTTCTCACACGTAAATATACTATGATAAAGTATGGCGATTTCGCTACCTCTTTTTGTTTAGCTCTGGCAAAATAGAAGCGGATTAACACAACCTAGCAAATCTATTAGTTAATGCTTACTTCATTCGTTTGTTAAGTGAGTATCGTATAAAGTCTATAATAAGGGAGGCTGACGTAATGGGATATGTAGTAATTGTAGCGGAGAAGCCGTCGCAGGCGAGAGCTTATGCGGATGCGTTTACCGTCAAGAAAAAGGAAAAAAATTATATTGAATTAGCAAAGAGTAAAATGTTTCCGCAAGGCGCATTTATTACGTGGGCAGTTGGCCATTTAGTAGAACTCGTTGAGCCAAAGGCTTACGATAAAAAGTGGGATCGCTGGTCGTTAAAAAATTTGCCGATTTTACCTGAACGCTTTGAGCATAAGGTGAGTTATAAAACGCGTGAACAGTTTCAAACAATTAAGCGTTTAGTAGAGCGCGCGGATGTAGATGTGCTCATTAATGCTTGTGATGCTGAGCGTGAGGGTTCTAACATCTTTCACTCTATTATTCAACTCACACAGGCAAAACATAAGCCTGTGAAGCGGTTATGGCTGTCGTCATTAGAAGTAGATGAGGTGCGCAAAGCGTTTCATCACTTACAAGATGATATGCGTGATAAGCGCATGTACCACGAGGCGAAGACGCGCCAAATTAGTGATTGGCTTGTAGGAATGAATGGGAGCCGCCTGTATACATTACTATTACAGGAGCGCGGCTTTGGTAGTTATTTACCGATTGGTCGGGTGCAATCGCCAACGGTGTATTTAATTTATGCACGTGAGCAAGCAATTCGAAATTTTGTTGTTGAAACATTTTACGAATTAGAAGCTTTGTTTACAGCTAAGCACGGGGAATATAAAGGTAAAGCAAAAATTAAGACGACAAAGCGTGAGGAAGTACTAGCACTCATTAAGCAGCACGGTTTAACAAATCCTGATGAAGGCATAGTAACAAAAGTGACCAACGTTATAAAAAAAGTGGCACCACCTAAGTTACATGCCTTGTCTACGTTGCAAACAGCAGCTAATCGTCGCTTTAACTATAGCCCGTCCAAAACGCTTCAGTTAGCACAGAGCCTTTATGATAAAAAGTATATTTCGTACCCACGTACAGACTCTCAAGTGATTACACCTAGTGAGTATGATTATCTCGTAGCTCATTTTGCGGATTATAGCGCAGTACTCGGGATTACGGCCTCACCTGAAAATCGCCGTAGTCATAAGCGATTTGTGCAAGCTAATGCGGGAGAGCATTACGCTATCATTCCGACTAAAAAAATGCCTAAACTTGCAGGTATGAATAAGGATGAGCGCAATATTTATGAGGAAATCATACGCTCTGTAGTAGCGATGTTTTTACCTTATTACGAATACGAAGAAACGACGTTAATGACAGCTATTAAAAATGTGCCATTTAAAACGGTTGGTAAAACGGAAAAAGTAGTAGGCTGGCATGAGGTGTACCCGACTAAGACCAAGGACGTGTTACTGCCACAAGTCACAGAAGGTGAACAGGTAGCGGCAGTACCTGCGATTACAGAGGGACAAACGACCCCGCCCAAGCCTTATACAGAAGGCGATTTAATTACGATGATGAAAACAGCAGGGAAGCAAATCGAGGACGAAGAAGAGGCGGAGTTACTTAAACAAGTAGAAGGTATCGGTACAGAGGCGACGCGTGCTGGCATTATCGAAACGATTAAACGGCATGAATATGTGCGTGTGCAAAAAAATATCGTCACATTAACACCGAAGGGCCAGTTGTTATGCCAAGCGATAGAAGGGACATTGCTTGCTAGTCCATCCATGACAGCAAAGTGGGAAAAATACTTGCACAAAATTGGTGAGGGTGAAGGTTCGCCGCAAGTGTTTTTACAAACGATTGGCAAGTTTATTGAGCAAATGCTAATAGATGTACCACCCCATATTGCAAAGCTTGAGTTTGATGCGACGCAGTTTCCTAAAAAGAAAAGTGCCTATGAACCAATTGCGCGTTGCCCTAAATGTCAGCAAGGGCAAATTCAGTTTAAGCAAAAATTTTATGGTTGTACGCGCTATAAGGAAGGCTGTGACCAAACGTTCCCGCTGTATATTGCGAGCAAAAAACTAACAGAAACGATGGTTAAAGCACTGTGTGAAAAAGGCAAGACCGCAAAACTTAAAGGCTTTACAGCTAAAAACAAAAAGAAGTTTGATGCCGTACTCGTCTTACAGGATGGTAAAATAACATTTGAATTTTAAGGGGGAGTTGTATGCAAATTATAGAGACAAAAAACGCGACGCTTATTTATGAAGTAATGCAACAAGCGTTTGCAGAGTATGCTTTAGATGAAGTACCCTCGAGTGCCTTAAAGGAAAGCGTCACATCTATTCAAGTTGCACAAGCGCAAGGAGAATGCGCGCTTGCAGCCTTACTAGGTGATCAGGCTGTAGGTATCGTGCGTTTTACAGAAGGAAAGACCATTACTTTTTTTCGGTTATCTGTATTACCCGATTACCGTAGACAAGGTATAGCGAAAGCACTTATTCAAGCGTTAATCGCGAAAGGTAAACCATTACAGTGCAATGTTCGTCAAAAGGAAACCCGTAATATAGCGCTTTACACGTCACTTGGCTTTGTTAGTACAACAACCCACGTCGTTAATCATGGGCATGGTGAGATTAGCGTTGTAACGATGACTAGACCAAGGAGTAGCTAGCCTAATTTGTTAGGGATATTGAAAAGTATAAACGTTATGTCTCTTTTTCTCTGCTCCCTTCGTATTGATAAGTAGAAGGGAGGGAATCGTATGGAAGAGTGGGTGAATATGCTTTCTGATATTGGTTTTCCGATTGCTGTGTCGTTTTATTTACTACACCGTGTAGAAACGAAGTTAGAAGCCATTCATCAAGCATTAGTGAACGCTTTGAAAGTGTGAAGTTGCGCTTCACACAAACGTAGGAAAAGTGTCACGCAAACGTGCTTGCTTGCGCTTACATTGTTCGCTAAGATAGAAGATAGGTATACGATGTAGGAGGCAAGATGAATGAAGAAAAAGGTAGGGCTCGTAATCGCGCTAATGCTTACGCTCGTTCTGAGTGCTTGTAGTAATTATAAGTTTAAAGAAGATATGAATGTAGAATTAGCTGATTTTAATCATATGAGTCATCGCGGCGAAAAAGTATCACTCGATGATTTAAAGGGCAAGCCGTGGCTCGGTATGTATATTTTTACAAATTGTAATACGGTATGCTTTCCTATGACTGAAAATATGAAGGAAGTACAAGAGCGCTTAATTCAAAAAGGAATAGAAGACTATAATATTGTAGCATTCTCAGTCGATCCTGCTAATGATACAGAAGAGGCTTTAACGAATTACTTAGCAAGATATGAAGTACCTGATGATAGTAAGTGGCATTTATTAACAGGTTACGATCAAAAGTATATCGAGCAATATGCGTTTAAATCAACGAAACAATTAGTACGCGATGACCCTAACTCTGATCAAGTAACACATTCTGTAACATTTTTTTTAGTAGATGAAACAGGAAAGATGGTCAAAAATTACAGCGGCTATTCTGAAGAGGTAGACGGTGTACCGATTGACTTAATTGTAGAAGATATGGGTATGCTCATCGATGAACGTATCAAAAATAAAAATTAATCATACGTGAGGGATTATCCGGAGTGTTTCGGATAATCCCTTTTCAACTTTTTTCAGTAGTTAACCGTCTGTTACATGAAATGGAGTTGATAACATGAAGAAAATACTTATAGCGCTGCTCGCTGTATTCGTAGTAGGGTGCGCACCTACAGCCCCGACTTATAGTAATCTTGTCGATCCAGAAAGCCAAGATTATGTGGCACATCTTATGACAGAGGCAGGGATTTCTGCTACTAGCATTAAGCAGTTTTTAACGTCTTTCCGAAAGAAGTCTCCCATCCTCAAGGAATGAGAAGGTGCGAATAGCACCAATGAGTAGGTGGGAGATGAATTTCGGTTGGCTTTAGCCAAAGCTTATAATATAATCAGTCTTATATGTAACAAAGGATTGATAT
Source organism: Metalysinibacillus jejuensis (assembly GCF_003057615.1). Classification (GTDB taxonomy): domain Bacteria; phylum Bacillota; class Bacilli; order Bacillales_A; family Planococcaceae; genus Metalysinibacillus; species Metalysinibacillus jejuensis. The sequence continues at coordinate 170 of NZ_QAFW01000020.1, read as the reverse complement.
CACAATGAAATTAGATAGTAATAATCATTCAGTATTCTTAATACATTATCATCTTGTACTGGTTGTGAAATATCGGATACAAGTTTTTGACAATGAATTATCTGATTTTGCAAAAGAAATGTTCATTAAGATTGGAAGTAAATACAACATTTCTTTAGTGGAATGGAATC
>NZ_QAFW01000203.1 GCF_003057615.1 Metalysinibacillus jejuensis | reverse complement strand
TTGAGACTCCCACGGCTAAAGCCGCAAGCCCTTCACCTTGCGATGTACGGGTGGGATTCTTGAGTGATGTACCGTTCGCAATTCATTTCTGCTTTGAACAATCCTCAAGATAAGGGCATCTCATTGCCCCTCCCTATCCAGTGCCTATAGCAGATAGGGCTACACTACTGTTACCATAGTGTACAGCTTTTGGTTCGTCATATGTTTTAGCGTCTTTTGCTTGACGACACATATTGTTTTACCGATAGCATGGATTTGGCTATCGAACCTCATACAATATCTAGTTATCAACGAACGAGAATGTTTTAGAGACTTTTACTTGTCTATAGAGCAAGTGTACC
>NZ_QAFW01000202.1 GCF_003057615.1 Metalysinibacillus jejuensis | reverse complement strand
ATGTTGCTTGATTTTTACTAATTTCAGTTTAGGTAATTTGATATGACCATCTTGCAATTCGATATTTCCGTTCACTCGATTGGTTGTATAAGACTGTTTTGACTTACGGTTTTTGAACTTTGGAAATTCCGCATTGCCTTCAAAAAAATTCTTATAAGCCTTTTGTAAGTTCATTTGTGCATTTGCCAAAGCTAAAGAATCTACTTCTTTTAGAAATGGAAATTCGTCTTTATATTTAGCTGGTGTAGGGAACTTTTGCTTTTTAAGCATTTCCTTGTCGTCTTTGTATTTTGCATAAGTCGCTTGTCTTTCCGCAAGCATCTTATTGTAGACAAGACGAA
>NZ_QAFW01000201.1 GCF_003057615.1 Metalysinibacillus jejuensis | reverse complement strand
TGGCTGAACTACAAGAAAAGACAGCCAATCAACGTAAGAACTTTCTACACCATCAATCAAAAGAATTAGCAACAACCTATGACGCTGTTATCATCGAGGACTTGGACATGAAAGGAATGTCTCAAGCTCTTCACTTTGGTAAAAGCGTTCACGACAATGGTTGGGGCATGTTCACTACATTCTTATCGTACAAGCTAAAACAACAAGGGAAACAGCTTGTGAAAATTGATAAATGGTTCCCTTCGACTAAAAAATGTTCTTGTTGTGGTGCAGAAAAACCTATGAAGCTATCTGAACGTACTTACCGTTGTTCATGTGGGTATGTGGCATATCGTGACTATAATT
>NZ_QAFW01000200.1 GCF_003057615.1 Metalysinibacillus jejuensis | reverse complement strand
CCTAAACGTTTTGAAAGTGTCGAATAGTCCACTGATTTTAAGCCGTGTGCGGGTGCAACATCCGCAGCGTGGCGCATACTTTTCCATTCAAATGTAGCAGCACCAACCAAGTAGTCTAAAAGTGTCGCTACATTACATTTACGAGCCGTATCTTCAAACTGAAACTCAGCTAGAATCCCGTCCAGCTCTTCCTGTGAAATAAAGTTTTGAAGTAATGTGAAAATCGTGGTATTCTTAGCCATGAGAGATTCCTCCTCGTAAATGTTGGTGTGGTAACTTACATTTTACATGGAATCTCTCTTTTTTATTAGTTTTTTATAGGAAAATTTAGTTAATCAACAGACGTG
>NZ_QAFW01000199.1 GCF_003057615.1 Metalysinibacillus jejuensis | reverse complement strand
AAGGTAGCCGTATCGGAAGGTGCGGCTGGATCACCTCCTTTCTAAGGATATGTCTTCGGACATTAACGGAATATAGCACCAAGGGTGCTATACGATTAACGTTTTGCGTTCAGTTTTGAAGGTTTATCCTTCAAAACGTGTTCTTTGAAAACTGGATAAAACGACATTGAAATAAGTAAAGTAATACAAATCACGTCAAGTGATTTATCGTAAGTTCTTAAGACTTTCTCTAACGAGAAAGCAGTAACTAACTTCGGTTAAGTTATTAAGGGCGCACGGTGGATGCCTTGGCACTAGGAGCCGATGAAAGACGGTACTAACACCGATATGCTTCGGGGAGCTGTAAGTGA
>NZ_QAFW01000198.1 GCF_003057615.1 Metalysinibacillus jejuensis | reverse complement strand
GTGAACTACCCACCACTTAACTTCGTTTGAAGTGGGGGCTTCTCGCTTCCACGAACATCGCTTGCAAGCAAGTCTTATGTGTTCTCCACGAGCGTGAATTCGGGGCATTCCAACCCTACTGATACGCAATGTTTTTAGTACCTTGGATATTTTACGCATACGAGGGGCTTGGTTTTCGCTCTTATTTCCGTATGCAACTCCATATATCCAGTTGTCAAAGAACATTATGTCTATATTTTACCAAATTCTTTGGCTAAAGCCAACCGAAATTCATCTCCCACCTACTCATTGGTGCTATTCGCACCTTCACACTCCTTGAGGTTGGGAGACTTCTTTCGGAAAGTCGTTAAA
>NZ_QAFW01000197.1 GCF_003057615.1 Metalysinibacillus jejuensis | reverse complement strand
GACCCGTTTAAATAAAAAGAAAAAGCGCAACGATTCATTCATAGAAGGTGTGGAAGTAGAAGAAATTCACCATCACCCAACCAATCTCGAATGTGACTGTTGCCAAAATCAACTACATGAAATTGGCGCCACAATTGCCCGGGAAGAAGCAACATTTATTCCAGCTAAGTTGGTGCGCGTGCAGCATATTGAGCATGCCTATGAGTGCAGGCAATGTAAAAAAGATAACGAGCAAAGTTCGTTTATTCAACGCGGAAAAGCGCCGACGGCGGCGATTCCTCGTAGCATTGCGGGGCCAACGGTGTTGGCAAAAGTAATTTATGATAAATTCTCGCTTTATCTACCGCTTTATCG
>NZ_QAFW01000196.1 GCF_003057615.1 Metalysinibacillus jejuensis | reverse complement strand
ATGTTGCTTGATTTTTACTAATTTCAGTTTAGGTAATTTGATATGACCATCTTGCAATTCGATATTTCCGTTCACTCGATTGGTTGTATAAGACTGTTTTGACTTACGGTTTTTGAACTTTGGAAATTCCGCATTGCCTTCAAAAAAATTCTTATAAGCCTTTTGTAAGTTCATTTGTGCATTTGCTAAAGCTAAAGAATCCACTTCTTTTAGGAATGGAAATTCGTCTTTATATTTAGCTGGTGTCGGGAACTTTTGCTTTTTAAGCATTTCCTTGTCGTCTTTGTATTTTGCATAAGTCGCTTGTCTTTCCGCAAGCATCTTATTGTAGACAAGACGAACACAACCAAATGTTTTGGCTAATAATACTGCCT
>NZ_QAFW01000001.1 GCF_003057615.1 Metalysinibacillus jejuensis | reverse complement strand
ATCAAGTGAAACGGGGACAATCGTTAATTTATCTTTAGACATAGAGATGGCACCTCCTTAAAATTGATACCTTTATGGTACCGGAGGTGCCTGAATGAATATATGCGTTATTTGATTACGGGCTTACTTTAAATCATTACTTAAAAGCCGATCCAATAGAACAACAATAACTCACGTGCCACAATAGGTCACAAAGCCTCTACCCCGTTCATCGTCAGGTAGCTTGTACGCAAGCTGCTCGGCGCTGTAGGCGTAGGGGTTTTTTAATTGAGTAAGCAATTGTTGCAAGCTTGTGTCGTCCCCCATTAATTCCATATCGGTAATGGCACGCTCCACTAAATAATTGCGAGCAATAAATGCTGGGTTGGCTTGTTTCATTTTAGCTAAACCTTCCTCAGTCACTTGCGATGCCCATGCTTTATACCACTGGGTCATGCGCTCTGTTGTGCATAGGCTCGCGTCTTGCAGTGTTAATGCACGGAATGTTTCGGTAAAATCACGTTGCTCAGCTTCCATAATATTAAGTAGTGCGTGGATGAAGGCAGCGTCCGCTTGTGGTAAGCCAATTTTTGCACGAAAAACGTCAAGCCACGCCGCTTCATACGTAGGTCCGTATGCATTAATTGCCTGTTGTGCAAGCGCTAGTGCTTGTTGTTCGTCTTCTGCAAATAGTGGCAGTAAACATTCAACAAAACGTGCTAAGTTCCAACCGATAATTTGCGGTTGGTTATGATAGCTATAGCGCCCATTAGTATCAATCGAACTAAACACAGCATCGTGTTGGTAAACATCTAAAAACGCACAAGGTCCGTAATCAATTGTCTCACCTGCAATGCTTGTATTATCCGTATTCATTACACCGTGCACAAAGCCCACGCCTTGCCACTGGGCAACAAGTTTTGCCTGTGCTGTCATTACCGCATTAAAAAATTCGAGGTAACTCGTAGCTTGTGGGTAATGCCTTTTTATCGCATAGTCAGCTAATGCCTGTACATCGGCTAACTCACCGTAATGCCTCGCAAATTGAAACGTGCCGACACGAATATGACTAGCTGCCGTGCGTACAACAGCCGCTCCTTGTTGTATCGTGTCACGTACAACTTCGCGGCCTGTCGCGAGTACCGCCAAACTACGTGTTGTAGGGATTCCTAATCCGTGCATCGCTTCACTAATGATATATTCACGTAGCATCGGACCGAGCCCTGCTTGTCCATCGCCCCCACGCGAGTAAGGTGTACGCCCGCTCCCCTTTAATTGAACGTCTTGCCCCTCAGCCTCGCCGAGTAATATCGCACGCCCATCACCAAGCATTGTTAAATGACCAAACTGATGCCCCATATAACTCTGTGCAATTGTTTCTGTTGCAGGGTTAAAAAAATTTTGTGGTGCGATATTCAGTTGTTTGGCAAGCTGCTCATTCCAAATAATTGTTTTTGGTTCAATCGCCATTGGCCGTACGTACGAATAAAAAATTTGTGGTAATTTTGTATAGGTTGTTTGTTGCATAGCTATCGCCTCCTTGTTTAGAAAAGTATAACAAAAAACCTTGCATGCACGAAGCATACAAGGTTTCTACTTGCTTAATACATTTTCATGTATTGGTCACGTTCCCATTGATGAACGGTCGTACGATACATATCAAATTCAATATCTTTTGCTTCTTTAAAGTTAGCATAAATATGACGACCTAGTGCTTCTTGCGCTACTTTATCTTGAGATAATAATAATAATGCATCATCTAAGTTACCTGGTAAGCTACCAATACCATTTTCTTCGCGCTCTTCTTCTGTCATTACATAAATATTACGGTCAACCTCAGCTGGTGGCGTTAGTTCATTACGAATACCATCAAGTCCTGCTTCTAAAATAACCGCCATTGCAAGGTATGGATTAGCTGTTGGATCAACTGAACGCACTTCAATACGCGTTGATACACCGCGTGATGATGGAATACGTACTAATGGCGAACGGTTTTGACCTGACCAAGCAATATAGCAAGGCGCTTCATAGCCTGGTACTAAACGTTTATATGAGTTTACCGTTGGGTTTGTGATTGCTGTAAAACCTTTTACATGCTTTAAGACACCCGCCATAAATTGCATCGCTGTTTGTGATAAGCCCATTTCTGTTGATTCATCATAGAAGGCATTTTCTTTACCTTTAAATAATGAAACGTTAAAGTGCATACCTGATCCTGCTTCACCGTATAATGGTTTTGGCATAAATGTAGCATGCAAGCCGTGCTTACGCGCAATTGTTTTGACAACTAACTTAAACGTTTGGATGTTGTCACATGCTGTGATGGCATCCGCATATTTAAAGTCAATTTCGTGTTGACCTGGCGCAACCTCGTGGTGAGATGCTTCGATTTCAAAGCCCATCTCTTCAAGTTCAAGCACAATATCACGACGGCAGTTTTCGCCAAGGTCTGTCGGTGCTAAGTCAAAATAACCACCGTGGTCATTTACTTCTAATGTTGGCTCACCGCGTTCGTCTAATTTAAATAAGAAGAACTCTGGCTCTGGCCCAAGGTTAAAGTTCGTAAAGCCTAGGTCTTCCATCTTTTTAAGGATACGTTTTAAGTTATTACGTGGGTCCCCTGCGAAAGGCTCACCTTTAGCTGTATAAACATCACAAATGAAACGTGCCACTTTGCCTTTTTCTGCTGTCCAAGGGAACACCACGAAAGTATTTAAATCCGGGTATAAATACATATCTGACTCTTCGATACGTACGAAACCTTCGATAGATGATCCATCAAACATCATTTTATTATCTAACGCTTTGTCTAATTGACTTACGGGAATTTCTACGTTTTTAATCGTTCCTAAAATATCAGTAAATTGTAGGCGAATAAAGCTTACATTTTTCTCTTCAATCATCTTTTTAATATCTTCTTTTGTGTACTTCGGCATCCATTACCACTCTCCTAATAAAATCGTGACAAGTCCCCTCTTGTTGGGGATGTCCGTCCTAAACGTTGTGCGCGTAATCGTTCTTCGCGCATCATGCGACGTAGTTCCGCATCTTGTTGTTCTTGCTTTTGTTGTTCGGCGCGTAATTCAAATATTTTCTTAACACTCGCCATATTCATCTTATCTTCCACTAAATCCTTCACTTCAAACAATATATCCACATCATTTAATGAAAACTTACGTTGATTACCGTTTGTGCGTGCAGGTGTGATAAACCCTTGTTCTTCGTAGTAACGAATTTGCCTTGCGCTTAAATCCGTTAACTCCATCACCACACCTATCGATAATAGCGGCATTGAACGTCGAATCTCACTCGGCAAATCCATCACTTCCCTTCATCCCTACCTCTACTTTACAGAACAAAAAAGTAAGCGTCAAATGTATGTAAGCTTTTCTAACATCAAAAGTGGAAGGCAACGTCTAGCCTCGTACACTTTGGAGCACACGACAAGAAAGTTGCCCTTTACTTTCTTAGGCGTGGGTGAAAAGTGCAAGAGGCTGTTGCCTGCAACTAGATGACAAAAGTGGAAGCAAGCGCTTAACACCGAATTCTTTGGAGCAAGCAACGAGAAAATGCTCTTTATTTTCTTCGGTGCTTGTGAAAAGAGCGAGGTGGTGCTTGCTGTAACTAGATGACAAAAGCGGAAGGCAACGTTTAGCCTCGTACACTTTGGAGCACACGACAACATTCCATAAAAAAGAAGCACGCATTTAGCGTACTTCCTCGTTCATTTTTTGCACCGCACTACAAATCGCGAATTTAACGTGCTCATACGTTAAGCCACCTTGAATAAAAGCTGTATAAGGCGGACGAATTGGACCATCGGCTGTTAGTTCAATCGATGAGCCTTGAACAAATGTGCCTGCAGCCATAATCACATCATCCTCATAGCCTGGCATATAAGCAGGTACCGGTGCATAATGCGCGTTAACAGGTGAATTTGTTTGGATTTCTTGACAAAAAGCAATCATTTGCTCAGCTGTTTGGAATGATACCGATTGAATTAAATCCGTACGTACAGCGCTATAATGTGGCGCTGTCGTCATACCTAAATGCTCTAGCATTGCTGATGTGAAAATAGCACCCTTTAATGCTTGGGCTACCGTATGCGGCGCCATAAAGAAACCTTGATAAAAATCGCCTAATGTATTTAAGCTAGCGCCTGCTTCTGCACCAAGACCTGGTGCTGTCATACGATGCGCACAACGCTCAACAAGCGCTGCCTTACCCGCGATATAGCCGCCAATTTTCGCTAAGCCACCGCCTGGATTTTTAATTAATGAGCCTGCCATTAAATCAGCGCCTACCTCTGTCGGCTCCATTGTTTCGACAAACTCACCGTAGCAATTGTCGACAAAAATAATAGCATGCGGTGCAATTTCGCGGATACGCTCACACATCTGTGCAATTTGCGCTACCGTAAACGAAGGACGTAATGCGTAGCCCTTTGAACGTTGAATACCTATTACCTTAGTTTGCGGCGTCACAGCCTCGGCTACCCCCTGCCAGTCAATAGCATCGTCTAGTAAATCAATATGACGATAGCTAATACCGAAGTCTTTTAGGGAACCAATATCCTTGTCGCCACCATCTACAATCGAGTGTAGTGAATCATAAGGCTTCCCTGTAATATACATCAGTTCGTCGCCTGGACGTAGTACACCAAATAATGCGGTTGAAATCGCATGTGTACCTGAAATGATTTGTTGGCGTACGATGCAAGCTTCTGCACCAAATACTGTGGCATAAATGCGCTCTAAATTATCGCGCCCCTCATCATCATAGCCATAGCCATTCGATGGATTAAAGTGATAATCACTTACTTGATGTTTACGAAAAGCCGCAAGCACTTTTTGTTGGTTAAAAAATGCGCGGTCATCGACTGCTGTATGATAGTCTTTCACTTGTTCTTCAATTTCTTTTGCAAGCGCTAAGGTTTGCGGTGTTAAATGCGTTGTATACATTACGTAACTCTCCTCTTTTTTCATTCCTTTCTATCATAACAAAAAAACCTAAAGCTCGTTTGCTTTAGGTTTAAAATATAGGCCAACTTATGCCTTATTTTCACGATACTAGTCATTGTAAGTAATCGTTTGACTCGGTACAAAAGTTGAAATTGCATGCTTATAAATTAAATGTTGATTGTTTTCACTATCTTGTAGTAACACCGTAAAATTATCATACGACTTAATCGTTCCTTTTAGTTGAAAACCATTGAGTAAAAAGACAGTAACGAAGATTTCGTCTTTACGCATCTGATTTAACATCGTTTCTTGTAAATTACTCGTCATGCGCATAGCCCCCTCTTTCTATAGTTACTTTTCTTTACCACGTTCACACATTTACAAACAATATTTACGTTACTTGCAAGGGATTGATAAAAGTTATGTCCATTTTATTACGGAAATACGTCAGTTGCCTTTTGGCATAGCGACGAGAATTTTGCTTTAATGCCTCAAGAGCTTCCTGTTTTGTCATATGCCCATCGAAATAAGCATATAGTTCTTTATAACCGATGGCTTGTATCGCTTGCACATCTCGTATCCCTGCGTCATAAAGTGCACGCACTTCTTGTTCGAGCCCTAACGCCATCATGTGATCTACACGCGCATTAATGCGGTCATACAATACATCACGAGGCAAGTCTAAGCCAATAATTGTCGCATCATAAAGTGCAGTATTGCCTTGTTGCTTTGCTTCATCTGATTTAGTCGTACCTTGTTGTAACATTTCTAAAGCGCGAATCACGCGGCGTGTATTATTAGGATGGATTGTTGCCGCTGTTTGTGCATCTTGTGCTGCAAGTAAGTTATGCATATGTTGAGGACCTTTCGCTTCTAACATCGCATAAAGCTCCTGACGTAACGCCTCATCAATTTTTTGCTCAGTAAATCGAAAATCATAAAGAGCCGCTTGCACATATAAACCCGTGCCGCCTACAATAATAGGCTTTTTGCCACGCGCTGTAATTTCTTTAATTTTTTCGCGTGCGAGTTGTTGAAAATCAGCTACAGAAAAACTTTCCGTTGGTGCTAAAAAGCTAAGCAAGTGGTGCGGGATGCCTTCCATCTCTTCGGTTGTAATTTTAGCTGTACCAATATCTAACCCTCGGTACACTTGCATAGCGTCGCCGTTAATCACTTCACCGTCCAATGCTTTAGCAAGCGCAATGCTTAGTGCGGTCTTACCAGAAGCTGTAGGTCCTACAATCGCAACCACTTCTTTTGTTTTACATGTTTCCATCAATTCATTCATAATGTTGTAACCACCGTACGATCATGTGATACGTTGCATACTTATTTGCCTCGTTTAAAATCTCATGACGCTTTCCTTCCACAATATACGTACATACGTGTTGTATGCCGGCGCGCTCAAACTGCTCCGCTACGTGAAATACACCTTTTGTCGCATTACCGACGGCATCCTCACTACCGCTCATTAATAAAATCGGCAAGGTTTTAGGCACTTTTGCAATTTCTTGGGGCGTGCTTACCTCAACAATACCTGCCATGATATCCGCATAAAACTGTGTGGTTGCGGTAAAGCCGCACTGCTCATCTGCGATATATTTTTGCACTTCCGTCGGCTCTGTACATAACCAGTCATAAGGGGTTAAACGATTCGACACCGTTCGGCTAAAACTGCCAAAGCTTAGCTCATTTAGCAATGGGCTTGGCTGATCTTTACTACGCGAACAAGCCGGTAAAATTTGTCCCACACGGTGCTTAACTGTACCTTCACCTGTACCGATTAAAATAACATTCGCAACTTCATAGCGTTGGATATAGCTACGTGCGATAAAAGATCCCATACTATGACCGATAAGCTGTACAGGTGGTAGCTCTTTACCTTGTCGTACGGCAGTAATCACTTCGTGCACATCTATGACAACACGATGAAAGCCTCCGTGCGCAGCGAAATAGCCGTACTTGCCGTTACGCTGCGCTGTATTACCGTGCCCCCTATGGTCATGTAACGTTACATAATAGCCTTGTTGCTGTAAAAAAAGGGCCAACGATTCATAACGGCCACTATGCTCTGCCATGCCATGTAAAATATGCACATGACCGCGTATCGTACGCGGTTCATAGCACCGTACAAACACTTCATGCCCATCACTCATGCGTAGATATGTCAATGCTATCGCTCCTTTTTACTGAGGATATTTTGCTTCGTGTAAAGCAATAATTAACTCTTCATTAAATTGTTGGCGCTGTTTATCTGTGTAAGACAACTCTTTCGCCATGATGTCTAACACAGCGTCTTTATATTTAACGACAGTTGCGATATCAAAATATAACATCCCTGTACGGCGAATAAAGAAGTCGCTCGGTGTGTAGACCATTTCATGATAAATTGCATAAAGTAAACGCGCATGTAAGCAGCGTGGCAGTGCACCTTCCTGCACGTTGCGTAAATAGCGAAAAACATCATCTACATTTGTACCATACGTAGCAACTAACTGTTTTGCCGCTTCGTATGAAATTCCTAGACGCTCGCCTTCCTTGGCTTTATTACCGATATAACCTTGGAAGTTTTTAGCATTAATGCCATTCGCGCCTGAGAGTGGCAAGTGCTTCGTCGCACATTTTTGCGCATGTTTAAACTTATGCGTACGCACGACTTGGTCTACGATATCTTCAGCCATTTGGCGATAACCCGTCAGCTTTCCGCCCGCGATGGTCATTAAGCCACTTTTAGCTACCCAAATCTCATCTTTACGTGATATTTCAGAAGGATCTTTTCCTTCTTCGTAAATTAACGGGCGTACACCAGCCCACGTAGACTCTACATCTTCATGCCCCACGCGAACTTGCGGGAACATAAAGTGAATCGTTTCTAATAAATAACTCACATCTTCACGCGTAGCAATAGGATGCATCGGGTCCTTATCATAAAACGTATCTGTCGTACCTACATACGCTTTACCATCACGCGGGATAGCAAACACCATACGACCATCAGGTGTGTCAAAGTAAATCGCTTGTCGCAGTGGAAATACCGTTTGATCAATGACAATATGCACGCCTTTTGTTAGACGCAGCTGTTTATTATTCGCCACTTGGTCGCGCTTGCGCACATCATCTACCCAAGGACCAGCAGCGTTAATAACTTGCGTAGCGCTAATGGTAAACGTGTCGTCTGTTAATTTGTCGAGAACTTCAACGCCAACAACACGACGCTTTTTGTCATACATAAAATTTTGCGCTTTCGCATAGTTTAAACATAATGCTTGATACGCTACTGCTTTTTTTAGCACTTCGATTGTTAATCGCGCATCATCTGTGCGGTATTCTACATAATAGCCACCACCACGCATATCTTGCTCTTTTAATAAAGGTTCGAGCTGTAAGGTTTGCTTCTTCGTAAGCATCGTACGGCGCTCTTCCTTTTTAACACGCGCTAGGCGATCATACACTTTTAGTGCAATCGAGGTAGCTAAAGGCCCATACGTACCTTTTTTATAAAGCGGAAGTAACATATGTTCAGGCGTCGTAATATGCACACCGTTGTTATACACAATTTCACGTTCACGTCCTACTTCTGCTACAACGTCCACTTCTAAATTTTTTAAATAGCGTAGCCCACCGTGTACGAGTTTTGTCGAACGACTCGATGTACCTGCAGAAAAATCTTGCATCTCAACTAAAGCGACAGAGAGCCCACGCGAAGCAGCATCAAGTGCAATACCTGCTCCTGTAATCCCACCGCCAATCACGACGACATCAAAATGATAGTTTGTCATTAACTGTTTAATTTTAGAGCGTTCTTTATAGGAAAACATTGTATTTCCTCCTTTTATTTAAACATACGTGTCGCGGCTACTGCTTTTTGCCAACCGTGGTAGCGCACAGCCATTTGCTGTTCTGTCATATGAGGGTGGTATACCTCACCCTGCGCCCATAGCGCACGTATCTCCTGTAAGTTTGTCCAGTATCCTGTAGCAAGGCCTGCTAAGTACGCCGCGCCTAGCGCCGTTGATTCGTTCAGTTTAGCAAGCTCTACTTCAATTTGTAACATATCGCTTTGAAACTGCATTAAAAAGGCATTTTGTACAGCGCCGCCGTCCACACGTAGTGCTTCAATCGGAATACCTGCAGCTTCTTCCATAGCATGGAGTACATCTTTCGTTTGGTAAGCGAGTGACTCTACAGTAGCGCGAATAAAATGTTCTTTTGTTGTGCCGCGCGTTAAACCAAACATCGCGCCCCTTGCATCCGTGTCCCAATAAGGCGTGCCTAAGCCGACAAAAGCCGGCACCATATAAACACCGTCTGTATCTTTTACTTTCTTCGCATACGCTTCACTATCTTTCGCATGTTTAATCATGCGTAAACCATCTCTTAACCACTGTATAGCCGAACCCGCTACGAACACACTACCTTCAAGGGCATATGTCACCTCATCATCAATGCCCCAAGCAATCGTCGTTAATAAACCATTTTCAGAGGTAACAGCTTCTGTACCTGTATTGAAGAGCATAAAGCAACCTGTACCGTAAGTATTTTTGGCCATGCCCTTATCAAAACAAGTTTGACCGAAAAGCGCAGCTTGTTGATCTCCCGCCGCACCTGCAATCGGCACAGCTGCACCGAAAAATACAGCTGGGTCTGTTTTAACATATACTTCTGAGGAATTACGAACTTCTGGCAACATCGTCATCGGTATCGTCAACAATTCACATAACGTTTCATCCCACTTGCGGTCATGTATATTATAAAGCATTGTTCGCGAAGCATTAGAATAATCCGTAACGTGAGCTTTACCATTTGATAACTTCCAAATCAGCCAGCTGTCAATCGTCCCAAATAATAAATCACCTGCTTCTGCACGTTCACGTACACCTTCAACATGGTCTAATAACCACTTTACTTTTGTACCTGAAAAATACGGATCAAGACGCAATCCTGTTTTTTGTTGAATTAACGTCTCATGCCCATCTTCTCTTAACTGATTGACAATGTCTTGCGTTTGGCGCGACTGCCACACAATCGCATTATACACAGGAATACCTGTATGCTTATCCCAAACGACTGTCGTTTCACGTTGATTGGTAATGCCAATCGCATGCACTTGCTCAGGTTCAATTTTACTCTCGGTTAGCACGCTCGCAATGACAGATAATACCGAACCCCAAATTTCAAGCGCGTTATGTTCTACCCAGCCAGTTTGCGGAAAGTATTGTTTAAACTCGCGTTGTACCGTATGCACAATTTCGCCTTTTTTATTGAATAAAATAGCACGAGAACTCGTCGTCCCTTGGTCTATCGCTAATACGTATGTTTTCATGTCACTCCCCCTTACATAATACGTTTGAACATTTTCTCTACATCGGTCGTACTGAAGTGAATCAATACAGGGCGACCATGCGGGCACGTGAAAGGATGCTCGGCCTGTCGCAAATCTTCTAGTAATTGCGTCATCTGCTGTTGCGTTAAACTATGATTGGCTTTAATCGAACCTTTACAGCTCATCATAATCGCCGCTTCTTCGCGCAATTTTTTTATATCTACTTTTTTAGTACGCAATACTTGTTCAATAAGCCCTTCGATATTTTCTTTTGCCTCATCCTGTGGCATCCATGTCGGGTACTCGCGCACTACAAAAGAATGTTGACCAAAAGGCTCTAAAAACACCCCTACTTGTTCGAGTAACGTAGCGTGCTCTTTTACGATTGTCGCCTCATCCGCTGCATAATGAAATGTTAACGGAAGTAATAAAGATTGGCGTTCACTCGCATTGACCTCACCTACTTTATCACGGTAATACTCATACTTAATGCGCTCTTGTGCGGCGTGTTGGTCAATTAAATAAAAGCCATCCTCCATTTGAGCTACGATGTAAGTGCCGTGAATTTGCCCTACAATTTCAAGTTGAGGTAGCACTTCTTTTTTTGCAGGTGGCGCAATAAACGGCTCATGAGTAATGGTATCGCTCGTTTTCTCACTAGGCGATGGTTGCGGTGGATTATATACCCACGCCACTTCTTCAGGCTCTTCTACTATAGGGCGCTCATACACATTTTGTGGTTGCCACAACGATACTTGTTCACTCGCTAGTTTAGGTGCTTTTTTTGCAGGCTCTACATGTGGCACTCGACTGGCCGCTTGCAATGCACTACGCAGCGTTGCCGTAATGAGTGCTAGCAATTCTTTTTCTTTACTTAAGCGAATTTGGTGCTTAGCAGGATGCACGTTTACATCCGTTAACTGCGGGTCACTTTCAATATACAATGCCACAATAGGAAAGCGATTAATCGGTAAAAAGGTATGATACGCCTCGATAATCGCGTGTTGCATCATATAATGCTTTACCCATCTATGATTCACAAAAAACGACATATAATTTTTTGAAGCGCGTGTTACTTCAGGTAATGTGGCATAACCTGAAATTTTATAATCGCTCGTTTCACCAGCAAAATGAATCATTTTTTTAGCATTAGCTACCCCGTAAATTGCTGCTAACACTTGTGGTATATCGCCACGGCCGTTCGTACGTAGTTGCTCATGGTCATTATGCACAAGACGAAACGCAATCTGCGGGTTACTTAATGCTAAACGGTTAAGTAGATCCATAATATGACTTAGCTCGGTTTGGATAGTCTTCATATATTTTAAACGCGCTGGCGTATTATAAAAGAGCTGGCTTACGGTCATCGTTGTACCTTGACGTGCCGCAGCAGGCTCATTAACAAGCACCTTGCCACCTTCTAATACAAGTCGCGTACCAACTTCGCCAGTAGATGTGATGAGCTCTACCTTTGCCACAGAAGCAATAGAAGCGAGTGCCTCGCCTCTAAAACCTAGTGTACGAATACGGAATAAATCATGCTCATCATGAATTTTAGACGTGGCATGGCGCATAAAGCAGTGCTTCGCATCCTCTTGATCCATACCGCGTCCATTATCAATCACTTGAATCGATAATAAACCCGCTTCCTGTAAAAACACCTCAATAGATGTACTCCCAGCATCAATGGCGTTCTCGATTAACTCTTTAACAACTGAAGCTGGGCGTTCCACTACTTCCCCAGCTGCAATACGGTTAGAGAGCCATTCGTCCATAATTTGAATTGAGCCCATGCGTCTCACCTCATTTTTTTAATTGTTGTTGTAGTGCATATAATAAATTCATTGCCTCCATTGGCGTTGACGTAATTAAATTAGCTTGTTGTAACTGCTTAAGTACCTTTCGCTCAGCTGATGTTGGCTCATCCGCAAATAAACTAAGCTGTGCAACGGGTTCAGCTACTTGTTCAATGATTGGTGTGCTGACAGCAGGTTGCTCCTCAAAGCTCATAAGCAGTTCATTGGCACGTGTAATAATGGCAGTTGGCAGTTGAGCAAGCTCCGCGACATGAATACCGTAGGATTTATCTGCAGCCCCACGTTTTACTTTGTGTAAAAATACGACTTTACCGTCTTGCTCAGCTGCAGTCACGTGTACATTTTGCAATCTCGTTAATGCTTGGTCTAGTGTTGTTAACTCATGGTAATGCGTAGAGAATAACGTGTTAGCCCCAATCTCATTATGGATATACTCCATCATCGCCTGCGCTAAAGCCATACCATCATACGTTGAAGTTCCTCGCCCAATCTCGTCAAATAATAACAAGCTACGTGCTGTTGCATTCGCAATGGCATGTTGTGACTCTAACATTTCGACCATAAAGGTTGATTGTCCTTGCGCTAAATCATCCGCAGCACCAATACGGGTAAAAATTTGGTCGACAATCGGTAACTTTGCCTCGCTTGCAGGCACATAGCATCCCATTTGCGCCATTACTGTAATTAAAGCTACCTGACGCATATACGTACTCTTACCCGACATATTAGGTCCTGTAATAAGCATCATATTTTCTTGTTCGGTTAATAAACAATCATTTGGTACATACGAATCCTTGTTCAGCATTTTTTCGACAACTGGGTGACGCCCATCTTTAATAAGTAAGGCTTTGCCCTCATGGAAAGTAGGTCGCACAAAACGATAATTATCCGAAACTTGAGCAAAGCTCATAAGTACATCAAGCTCACTCAATGCAGATGCTAACTTTTGAAGACGCGGAATGTAAGCATTTAATTTTTCGCGCAGTGCTACAAAAAGGTCATACTCTAAGGATAAACTTTCTTCTTCCGCATTTAAAATTAATGCCTCTTTTTCTTTTAACTCGTCTGTAATATAGCGCTCACAATTTGCAAGCGTCTGTTTGCGTTCATAGCGTGTAAGATCAGCTAAATGAATATTCGATTTTGTAATTTCAATATAATAGCCAAAAATGCGATTATAACCAATTTTTAAGTTTTTAATCCCCGTCCGCTCACGTTCCTTGAGCTCAAGTTGCGCTAACCAGTCCTTACCGTTACGTGAGGCATCACGTAGCTCATCAAGGCGTGCATGATAGCCATCTCGAATCACATCGCCTTCCTTAATACTAATGGGCGGGTGGTCTGTAACGGCAGCTGCTAATAATTGCTCCACATCCACACAAGTATCAAGTTGCTCCCCTAACGCGCGTAGACTATCATAACCAGCATTGATTAATTGGTCTTGAATAAACGGCACTTGACGCAATGAATCACGAAGTTGCGCGACATCACGTCCACCTACACTACCCATCGCCACACGCCCTGCCAAACGCTCTAAATCATACACTTGCTTAAGCATCGCTTGTAACTCCGCACGTACAAAAAAGCCGTCCAGTAAATCACTCACTATTTGCAAGCGGGCTTCGATTAAATGCTGTGTAGCTAAAGGTTCATGTAGCCATTGCTTAAGTTTACGTGCTCCCATTGATGTTGCAGTGTCATCTAATAACCACAGTAACGTTCCTTTTGTATCATTACCACGAATGGACTGGATTAGCTCAAGGTTACGTTTAGACGAGGCATCAATGCGTAAATGATTGGCTGTTTCTTCGTAACGAAAATCTTGAATATGCGCGAGTGCACGCATTTGTGTACGCTCAATATAGCGTAATAATCTACCACAACTCGTATGTAGCGCCTTCGGAATATGAGGATACGCTTGCTCCTTAACTTCATCTTCTACCGACAGGGTAATACCAAGTTGCGCAGTTAATGGTGACATAACAGCAGTCAAATGTTCAGGTACAATCACTTCCTTAATGCCATAAGATTGAAGTTGTAGCACTAAAGCGCGTGCCTCGCCCTCTACCGTTGATACAATTGCCTCGCCCGTCGCCATATCTAAATAGGCATAGCTAAAGCCCGTATCAATTGGGTCAGCCGCTGCAATGAAGTGATTACTTTTACCGTCTACTGTCTTTCCTTCTGTTAGTGTCCCTGGCGTAATTAACTGCACGACTTCACGGCGCACAACACCCTTGGCATGCTTTGGATCTTCAGTTTGCTCACAGATGGCCACCTTATATCCTTTTTGTACTAAAGTTTCAATATAGTTTTGTGCAGAGTGATGCGGCACACCACACATAGGAATACGCTCTTTACTACCAGCATCACGGCTCGTCAATGTAATTTCTAAAATTTGTGATGCGCGCGTTGCATCCGTAAAAAATAATTCATAAAAATCGCCTAAGCGGAAAAATAAAAAGGCATCTTCATACTCCGCCTTAATCGTTAAATATTGTTGCATCATTGGGGTATAGGTCATTGTCATTTCTCTCCTGTTTCAAAATTACGTATGCTTATTATAACAAACAAAAAATGCGAATCGAACATATCGCTCGACTCGCATTTATTTTATGAGCAGCTGCCGCTCTTATTTTCTACGTATGAACCTGTTTCGCCGCGCAGTACATCGCCGCCTGTTGATTCAACGATTTCGTTCGTTACATGGTTCGCAATGGTATTTGACACTAATTGTAATAATTCATTAACGTCCATTTGCGTCATTTTAAACTGTTGTACGACTGGCACTTCATTAATTTCATTTTCGATTTGCTCAATTTTACTTTCGATTACCTTCACGCCACGCTCTTTACCAAGGTGTTCAAAGTTAACCGCTTGTTTTTGCAGTGCTTTTAAGCTTTCAATTTTTTCACGAACCATTTGGTTTTCGTTAATTTTAGCTTCTGCTGCTTTAAAAATTTCGACTTGCTCTGTATTGGCAATCATATGTGCGATTTCGCGTGCTTTAATAATTAAATCATCTTTAGTGTATAATTTTGTCATTGTTAGTTACCACCTTTTATTTAATAAACTCGCCTACGAGGGAGTGTGATTTTGCTTCAATAATTTTTACTGTTACTAATTTGCCAACGCTATCTGCAGGCCCTTCGAAGTTAACGAGACGATTTTTACGTGTATAGCCCGCTAATACATCATCGCGGCGCTTACTGCTTCCTTCAACTAATACTTCGATCTCCGTACCGACTAACTTTTCTAACGCTTTTGCCGAGTACTCACGCACCACTTCGTTTAGACGGTCAAGACGTTGCTTTTTAACGTCATCCGGTACATTATCTTGCATTTTAGCAGCTGGCGTACCTTCACGCGCAGAGTAAATGTACGTATAAGCCATTTCAAAGCCAACTTCGCGGTAAAGCGATAACGTTTCTTCAAACTGCTCTTCTGTTTCATTTGGGTAGCCTACAATAATATCCGTTGTTAAAGCCACATCTGGGATAGCTGTCTTAATTTTATCTACCAATTGTAAAAAATGCTCGCGCGTATATTTACGTGCCATAATTTTTAAAATTTCATTAGAGCCTGACTGTACAGGTAAATGGATATGCTCTACAAGGTTACCTTTTTGCGCAAGCACCTCAATTAAATAATCATCGAAATCACGTGGATGACTTGTGGTAAAACGGATACGCGGAATATCAATTGTGCTTAACTCTTTCATTAAATCGCCAAGACCATATGTTATGTCGTCAAAGTCTTTACCGTAAGCGTTAACATTTTGACCGAGCAACATAATTTCTTGATAGCCCTCTGCTGCTAAGCTACGCACTTCTTGAATAATTTCCTCAGGACGACGACTACGTTCCTTACCTCGTGTATAAGGTACGATGCAATACGTACAAAACTTATCGCAACCATACATAATATTAACCCAAGCTTTAATTGAACCAAGGCGTTTTTTAGGTAGGTTTTCGATAACGTCGCCCTCTTTTGACCATACTTCAACGACCATTTCTTTTGATAAATACGCTTCTTTTAAAATTGTCGGTAAGCGGTGAATATTATGCGTGCCAAAAACCATATCGACGTGCTGGTATTGTTTTAAAATACGTTTAACGACGTTTTCCTCTTGGGACATACAGCCACACACACCAATTAACATATTTGGATTTTTGCGCTTATATTTTAATAGGAAACCTAGCTCACCAAATACTTTGTTTTCGGCGCCTTCACGAATGGCGCATGTATTAAGTAATACAATATCCGATTCCTCAATATTTTCGGTTGGCTCATAGCCAAGCGCCATAAAAATACCTGCCATCACCTCAGTATCATGCTCATTCATTTGACAACCGTACGTTCGGATATAAAATTTACGTCCTACGCCCATATTGGCAAATTGCTCATCAATTTCAAAGTCTTTATGGTATTTTACGTCTTCTTTACCGCGCTTTTTCGCTTCTTTTAGTGAAGGAGCGGTAAACACTTGCTCAAAATATTTACTATAATCCTTTGCAGGTTGTTTATCTTTTTTGATTTGCTGACTCGCTAATCGTTGTTCTTCATTCATTACGTAATGAAACTCCTTTCGAGCTAAATTCGTCACGACGAATTCTCATTGTTCCATTATAGCGAACTCCACCGTAGTAGGACAACTACAACAAAGCATTTTAGCGATTTAACGATATAAGAAGGTCACATACTCGTCACGCTCATTCTCTTTTAAAATCGTAAGAAACGTTACGGCATATTGCACACAACGCCACCAATCTAATTGATAACGAGCAGAAAACTGCTGTGGCTGAAAGTAAAACACATCATAAAAGACGTCTCTCGGTTCAAGTTCACGCTCATATAAATGATGTAAATAAGCTAGAAATTCCGTATGGTTATGTATGCGTAGTGAACCTTCTACAATTAATGCATCGATTTCATCGGGTTGATTAAAATTACAGTTATGCGCAATATGTTGTTGTAATTGCTTTTCTTGCCTTAGTTTCGCAAGCGATATAATTTCTGCCATCTTGATCACCTCGTTCAATCGCATTGTATCACAAATGAAAAGGACCGCCTATTTGGACGGTCCTTGCATTTACATAAATTCTTTTACAAGCGCATTAAATTTATCTTCGCCTAACGCTAAATCAGATGCTGATAGTGCATCCTCTGCGTAACGGTCCACTTTCTTTTGATAAGAAGGTGTTTCTGTATCTTGATAAATAATACCTGTCAGCCAGCCATCATGTTCCATTACCGTTTTCATTGCTTGCTCACGGTTGCTCGGGTCGTAGCCTTCAATATCAGACAGTTTTGTTAAGTTTTCTTTAAACCATTCATACGTATTTACCTTATTGTATGTTACGCATGGGCTAAAGACGTTAATGAAAGCAAAGCCTTCATGTTTAATACCCGCTTCAATAATGGCTGTCAGCTCTTTAATGTCTGTAGAGAAGCTCTGTGCAACAAATGTAGCGCCTGTTGTTAAAGCAAGTTCTAATGGTTTAACTGCTGGCTCAATTGCACCCTCTGGCGTTGATTTTGTTACAAAACCTGCCTCTGAACGCGGTGAAGTTTGTCCCTTTGTTAAACCATAAATTTGGTTATCCATAATAATATATGTTAAATCTAAGTTACGACGTAATCCGTGCACAGTGTGACCCATACCAATCGCAAAGCCATCACCGTCACCACCAGAAGCAATAACGTTTAAGTTACGGTTAGCCATTTTTAAACCTTGCGCAATTGGTAATGCGCGACCATGAATACCATGGAAGCCGTAAGAATTAATATAACCCGAAATACGTCCTGAACAGCCGATACCTGAAATAACTGCTAGCTCATGCGGCTCAATACCAACATTTGCTGCTGCACGTTGAATGGCTGCTTGGACAGAAAAGTCGCCACAGCCCGGACACCAGTTAGGCTTGACATTATTACGAAAATCTTTAAATGTTGCCATTACTTAAGCAGCTCCTTCACTTTAGTTTCGATTTCACCTGGTAAGAATGGTGTACCATCGTATTTATTAATTGTTGTAATTTTATTATGACCGCCCACATTCATTTTCATAATGTTCGCAAGCTGTCCTGTATAGTTATTTTCCACAACGACTACTTTTTTAGCTTTATCCATTAGCACTTGCATTTCCTCTACAGGGAATGGGTGAATTAAACGCACCTGTGCATGGTTCACTTTCATACCTTGATCGTTAAGGCGTTCAAGTGCTTCGTCAATCGCTCCGCGTGTTGAGTTAAAGCCTACTACTAATACATCCGCATCTTCATGTTCTGTACGCGCGTAAATCGGTTCTTTAAAGTTTATCGCATCTAATTTGCGGAAACGTTTTTCCATTTGTGCTGCACGATTTGACGGTGCCTCTGAAGGTTTACCTGTCTCATCATGCTCAACACCTGTCACATGGTGAATACCGTGCTCTACACCAGGAATAACACGTGGTGACACACCATCTTCTGTCACAGCATAACGCTTAAAGTACGCTTTATCTACTTCAGGTGCTTCCACGTTATCTACGAGGTTACCACGACGAATTTCCACTTTACTATAATCAAATGGTTCTACAGTTTGCTTACCTAGAGCAAGTTGTAAATCCGTTAAAATAATAACAGGTAATTGTAATTCTTCTGCAATGTTAAACGCTTGAATAGTATCATAAAATGCTTCTTCTGCTGTCGATGGTGCAATAACAACTTTCGGAATTTCTCCGTGTGTACCATACAGCATCGCCATTAAATCGGATTGCTCTTGCTTTGTTGGTAAGCCCGTAGATGGACCACCACGCTGTGTATCTACAATAACAAGCGGTTGCTCTGTCATACCTGAAAGACCAATAGCCTCCATCATTAATGAGAGACCTGGACCTGCTGAAGCTGTAAACGAACGTACGCCGCCGTAGTTAGCACCAATTGCCATTGTCGCCGCTGCAATTTCGTCTTCCGTTTGAATAACAGCGCCGCCAACCTCTGGTAATTTATCAATTAAATATTCCATAATTTCGGACGCTGGTGTAATTGGGTAAGCTGCCATAAATCGTACACCTGCTGCTAATGCGCCAAGCGCTACAGCATCGTTACCAATCATAAACATACGGTGCTTGCCATCCGCTTGCACAAGCTCCCATTCACCAACACGGTCGCCTAATAGCTCATTCATTACTGCATGACCTTGAGCGATTGCTTCCATATTTTTTTGAACAACGACTTCACCTTTGCGTCCGAAAATTTCGTCTACTACGCTTTGGAATACTTCGTCCTCTAAATTAAGTAATGAAGCCGTTGCACCGATAGCTACCATGTTTTTCATAAGCGATGTGCCTAAATCTGTAGCGATTTCTGTAAATGGCACTGCAAACAGTGGTGCTTGACAATCTTCTGGTGATACAGGATTAAACTTCGCATCCGCTAAAATGATACCATTAGCTGCTAGCTCTTTATAGTTTACGTCAATTGTTTCTTGGTCAAATGCAACTAAAATATTTAAATCATCTGTAATCGCACGCACTTCTGTAGCGCGAACTGTAATTTTATTATTTGTGTGGCCACCTTTAATACGTGAAGAGAAATGGCGGTAACCATAAAGGAAGTAACCTAAACGATTCATTGCCATTGAGAAGATTTCGCCTGTACTCTCAATACCTTCACCTTGCTGCCCACCGACTTTCCATGAAAGCTGATGTAACAATAGTAACAACTCCTTAACTGTTATCTTATATACTTTTCCTACACAAGTTTACCATGAAGTAACTCATCTCACTATTGTTATTGACTGAAAAGTAATAATTTCAGACCTTTGACCGACAACATAAAACTTGCTATAAATAGCGACGAAACCTTTAGTGTCCTAAAAAAGACAAATTTAAAAGCAACGCCACCTATCATAAAAGTGACGTTGCTTTAACGTGTTAGTATTTTCATTATTTTATCGTTTCCTCATAGCGTGTAGTTGGTTGTTTAAAAATAGCTAATAAAATAAATGATACGAATAAAATTGCGATGAGCAAGGCAATCGTCATATTAACTGCACTTACAGGACCTAGCACTTTCGTTAGTAAAGCGTCGAAGCCCGGAATGCCCATCGTTCCTGGTAACAAAAATAAACCAACAAATAAACCTGCTGCTACATATGTTAATTTTGTCATTCATGAACACCCCTTTTTTTGAATATTTTTCTAGTATACCACATGTTCACATATTGTTCAAAAAATGCGGTATTTAGCTATAGAAAAAAGAGACGATTTACTATCCGTCTCTTTCATCTTTACCCGTTTTACTTACCCTTTAAACGGATAGTCTTCATTAATATAAACTCGTTCACAACGCAACGCTTTCCCTGTCTTGTCATCCACTTCAACAAAGAAGCCACTTAATTGTTCGCGACCCGATTTTGGCACTTCAAAACGCGTTGGCATATTCGTTTTAAAACGATACAACACGCTTTCCTTTTTCATCCCTAAAATCTCATCATACGGACCTGTCATACCAACATCGGTAATATACGCAGTGCCGCCAGAGTATATACGTGCATCAGCGGTTTGCACATGTGTGTGCGTCCCTACTACTGCAGATGCTCGCCCATCTAAATGCCAGCCCATCGCAATTTTTTCGCTCGTTGCTTCTGCATGAAAATCTACAAATACGAGTGGGGAGGTTTGTTTCGCTTCTGCCACTAACTCATCTATCATCGCAAATGGATCTTCATGCGGTGGTAAAAAGACACGCCCGTGTAAATTAATTACCGTTAACGTCACACCATTTTTAGTAATTTGAACGGTACCCTTGCCCGGTGCGTCTTGCGAAAAATTTGCTGGACGAATTAAATAGTCCGCCTCATCAATAAAATTAAAAATATCTCGATTATCCCACGTATGGTTACCCATCGTAATCACATCTACGCCTACTTGCAATAAATCTTGGTAAATGTTTTCGGTAATGCCACGACCTGCTGCAGCATTTTCACCGTTAGCAATAACAACATCGACCTCATATTTTCGACGTAAACGTGGTAAATATTTTTCTACTGTATCGCGGCCAATCGAGCCTACAATATCACCAATAAATAAAATTTTCATAACCTACTCAATCCTTTACAAAAAAATCTCCTCTAACACGCAGTTAAAGGAGACTTACTATTATTTTGCATATTCTACCGAGCGCATTTCTCGAATAACGGTCACTTTAATATGACCTGGATAGTCGAGTTCTTCCTCGATGCGCTTACGAATATCTCGTGCTAAACGATGTGCTGCTAAATCATCAATTTTATCCGGCTGAACGATAATACGAATTTCTCGTCCTGCTTGAATAGCAAATGATTTCTCGACACCATCGTAAGACTCTGATATTTCTTCGAGCTTTTCAAGGCGGCGAATATAATTTTCAAGTGTTTCACTACGAGCACCTGGTCGCGCTGCTGATAACGCATCGGCGGCAGCTACAAGTACGGCAATAACGGAAGTTGCTTCTGTATCGCCATGATGGGAAGCAATACTGTTAATAACAACAGGATGTTCCTTATATTTTGTAGCAAGTTCAACGCCAATTTCTACGTGACTTCCTTCTACTTCATGGTCAATCGCTTTACCGATATCATGCAGTAAACCTGCGCGACGTGCAAGTACAGGATCTTCGCCTAATTCAGCTGCAAGTAGACCTGCAAGTGTTGCAACTTCTACCGAGTGCTTTAAGACGTTTTGTCCGTAACTTGTACGGTATTTTAAGCGACCAAGAATTTTAATTAAGTCTGGATGTAAGTTATGAACACCGATATCGAACGTTGTTTGTTCACCCGTTTCACGAATATGCTCATCGATTTCACGGCGTGATTTTTCTACCATTTCCTCGATGCGCGCTGGGTGAATACGTCCATCTTGCACTAACTTTTCAAGCGCCAAACGTGCTGTTTCGCGACGAATTGGATCAAAACCAGAAAGAATAACAGCTTCAGGTGTATCATCGATAATAAGATCAATACCGGTTAATGTTTCTAACGTACGGATATTACGTCCTTCTCGTCCGATAATACGTCCTTTCATCTCGTCGTTCGGTAAATTAACGACAGATACTGTTGTTTCTGCTACATGGTCAGCTGCAAAGCGTTGCAATGCAAGAGACAAAATCTCTCGTGCTTTTTTCTCGGATTCTTCTTTTGCTCGCGTTTCAGCTTCTTTTGTCATAATCGAAATATCCGTTGAAAGTTCATTTTCAACTTGTCCTAAAATGACATTTTTCGCCTCTTCACGTGTTAATGAAGAAATACGTTCAAGTTCAGCTTGTTGTTTAGCGACAAGCTCTTCCACTTTGCTTTCCATCTGTTCAATATGCTGTTGTCGATTGGCTAGAGTTGTTTCACGTTTCTCTAGACCGATTTCTCGTGTATTTAGAGCATCATCCTTGCGATCAAGATTTTCTTCTTTTTGCAATAAACGGTTCTCTTGTTTTTGAAGATCTAAACGACGTTCACGAATGTCGTTTTCTGCCTCAACTCGAAATTGGTGAGTTTCATCTTTGGCTTCAAGTATTGCTTCCTTTTTGAGCGCCTCCGCTTCTCGTTGTGCTGTTTTATGAGCATCATCGAGTATTGCTTGGGCCTGGTACTTTGCGCCATTGATTTTATCATTATTCACTTTTTTCATATAAAAATACATAACAGCTGCACCAACAATGATGCCAAGCAAAGCGGAGATGATAGCTTCTGTCATACGAACACCTCCTCTTGCTAGTATGTTACTTAATTTTTTCATTGGCTTTCACAAAAAAAACTACATCAATTTGTAGCTATTTATCACGCCAGTTTTCATTATAATTTAGAAAATTATACATATTTAATTGTATAGTTCCTGCTAGGCTATGTCAAGGTTAGCTAACTGTTGTAATCATTTTATTTTTGCGTATTTACATGAAAAAACCGCTACTTTCAACGATGTGAAAATAGCGGTAGTCATTTGACGTTATTTTACTCTTGATCTACGAGTGACTCATCTGTTTTATCTGTCGTAGCAAGTTCATAAGGAATTGGTGCAATACCGTATGCATCACGAATACGACTAGAAATCTCATGTAAAATCGCTGGATTTTCTTTTAAATATTGCTTCGCATTTTCGCGACCTTGTCCTAGACGTTCATCATTATACGCATACCAAGAACCGCTTTTTTGTACGATATCTAGCTCTGCGCCTAAATCGATTGCTTCGCCTTCTTTTGAAATACCTTCACCATACATAATATCGACTTCTGCTGTACGGAATGGTGGCGCTACTTTATTTTTCACAACTTTAACTTTAGTACGGTTACCTACCATATCCGTACCTTGCTTAATTGTTTCTGCACGACGCACTTCTAGGCGCACCGAGCTATAGAATTTTAACGCTCGACCACCTGGCGTTGTTTCAGGATTACCGAACATAACACCAATTTTTTCACGAATTTGGTTAATGAAAATTGCAATCGTTTTCGATTTATTAATTGAGCCTGATAATTTACGTAAAGCTTGAGACATTAAACGTGCTTGTAAACCAACATGTGAGTCGCCCATTTCACCTTCAATTTCTGCTTTAGGCACTAATGCAGCAACTGAGTCAACTACTAAAATATCAATAGCCCCACTACGTACTAATGCTTCAGCAATTTCTAGCGCTTGTTCACCTGTATCAGGTTGAGATAATAATAATTGGTCAATATCTACGCCTAATGCACGAGCATAAACAGGATCAAGTGCGTGCTCCGCATCAATAAACGCTGCGCGCCCACCGCTCGCTTGCACTTCCGCAATTGCATGAAGCGCAACTGTCGTTTTACCTGATGATTCTGGGCCATAAATTTCGATAATACGGCCACGTGGATAGCCACCAACACCTAGTGCTGCATCCAATGCTAATGAGCCACTTGAAGATGTTGCGATTTCTAAATCGGTCTTTTCGCCGAGCTTCATAATAGAGCCTTTACCGAATTGTTT
Organism: Metalysinibacillus jejuensis; assembly: GCF_003057615.1. Classification (GTDB taxonomy): domain Bacteria; phylum Bacillota; class Bacilli; order Bacillales_A; family Planococcaceae; genus Metalysinibacillus; species Metalysinibacillus jejuensis. The sequence continues at coordinate 228,732 of NZ_QAFW01000001.1, read as the reverse complement.
TTCAATTTGTTTTAACGCCATATCTAAGGCAGCTTGTCTTTCGTCCAAATTAATTCCTCCTCATGAATCTCTTTCTTATCTGTTTTCACTATACTTCTTTTTGAATCATTACGCAAGAAAAAAGCGAACGTTTATTCGTTTTTAGGGGAAAATAAAAATTTGAGCAGTTTTTCACTACTCAAATTTTCATTTTACGCTTTGTTTATATTGTAACCTAATTCGCGTAATGCTTGTAAAATGTAATGATACGCAAATTTTACTGTGCGTATGCGGTTTGTATTGCGCATACCCGACAGTTGTAATTGATGGGTATAAAGTTGTTCACCGATTACAAAAGCAATCCAAATCGTTCCTACAGGTTGACCTGCGTGTGCTGTGGGACCAGCAGCTCCTGTTAAACCTACGCCGATTGTAGTACCTAATTTAGCTTTTACTGCTTTAGCCATTGCTACAGCGCACTCTTTACTCACTACGCCATACTGTTCAATAAGTTTTTCATCGATACCTAGTTGCTCAATTTTAGCACGCTCTGTATAAGTAACAAAACCACCCATTAATGCGTCGCCTACGCCTGGAATTTCGGCTAACTCTGATTGAAATAGCCCTGCAGTTAAACTTTCTGCTGCACTGATAGTCAATGCATTCGCACAGAGTACTTCTACGAGCTTTGAAGCTAATGAGTCATCATTGATGCCGTATTGGTATTGACCAACACGCGATTGAATTTTCGCAACTTCTGCACGAATTAATACGTCTGCTTGCTGTTGTGTTTGCGCCTTTGCCGTAATGCGTAACGTCACTTCACCGTCTGTTGCTAAAGGTGCAATTGTCGGATTCGTTTGTGCTTCTAAAATATCTGCTAACTGGTCTTCTAGCGCCGCTTCACCGATGCCATAAAAGCGCATCACATGAGAAGTAATAATACCATTCTCATTTAATTTAGCCGCAAGTTTAGGCTTAGCTTCATATTGAAACATGGGGTGCAACTCTTTGGGTGGGCCTGGTAATAAAATGTACGTATGGCGCCCTTTCGCTATTAACATACCTGGTGCCATACCGTGATGATTAGCTAGCACCTCACTACCTTCAATGATGAGCGCTTGTTTACGATTGTTTTTTGTCATTGTCATATTGCGTTTTGCAAAATAATTTTCGATGTGTGTGAGAGCAGCTTCATCAAAAACGAGCGGTGCTTGTAAATGCTGCGCAATCGTTTCTTTTGTCAAATCATCTTTCGTTGGTCCTAAACCACCGGAGAAAATAAGTAAGTCTGCACGTCTCTCTGCAATTTCAATCGCTTGCTTTAAACGGGTTGGGTTATCTCCAATAACTGTGTGATAGTACACATTAATACCTAATTCAGATAATTGATTAGAAATATATGTGGCATTTGTATTTGTAATTTGCCCGAGTAATAGCTCTGATCCTACGGCAATAATTTCTGCGTTCATCTTAACACTCCTTATTTTGAGGCTAATAATGCATGGCGGTTTTTATAGAAATAATCCCAGCCTGACCATACAGTGAAAATTAGTGCAACATATAACATAATCATCGTAAATGGAATATGCCATATTTCAAATATAGCGTTATGGAATAACCCAAAGGTAATCGCTACAATTTGTGTTACCGTTTTAATTTTTCCGAGCTGATTGGCAGCTACAACTTCTCCACCGCCAGCTAGTACGAGACGTAAACCTGTTACCGCAAATTCACGGCTAATAATTACGATGACAATCCACGCAGGTGCAATTTGCATTTCTACTAACAAAATGAAGGCTGCTGAAACAAGTAGTTTATCTGCTAATGGGTCTAAAAACTTACCAAAAGTTGTGACTAAGTTATATTTACGAGCATAGTAACCATCTACCCAGTCTGTAGCGGATGCAAAGATAAAAATGAGCCCGCCAATAAAATGGTTTACAGGTAATGTTACACCTAAAAATTGCATGTCGCCCATACCAAAGTTAAACATCATCATCACAACAAAAAGCGGTATGAGTAAAATACGGGAAATTGTAATACGATTTGGAATATTCATGTCAAAGCACCTTTCTTTTCATCTACAAGAAAAAGCCATCTTTCAAACAAGATAGCTTTTTTATTTACTATGTTATAATAACAGATTTTCCAGTTATATCGGTAGCTTTCGCCTCTTTTTTTGCAAAATATCATAGAAATAGAGCACAACTAGAGAAGTTCCCTTCACGTTATGCTCTAATTTCTTCTCTTATTGCAAATTAAAAATTAAACTTTGTGGGTAGCCTTGACGTACATACTCCACTTTTTCGCCGTTTAATTGGACGTCAGTCGTTTCAATATTACCGATAACGATATAGACAGATTTCGCTGAGACATCTTCTAACTTGATTTCTTCGCCTGCTGTGTATACTTTACCTTCATTATCTAATAATGTCGCACGTGTCGCTGCATCGCGCACTTCAATCCATGCGTCACCTGTAAAGGATAGGTCAAAGTTTAACTGCTCAGGACCGGTTACATTAAATGTCGTAACATTACCGCCTGAGTTCGCTGCATCCTCGGTAATAGTTTGCGTTACTTTGTCTTTATCTTTGTCCTTGTCCTTACCTTTATCTTGTTCTTTATCTTTTTTAGGCTTTTCTTCTTTAGTTGCTTGTTGTTCTTTTTCTTGCTCTTTTAAAGCTGCCTCTTCTTTAGCTGCTGCTTCATTTTTCTTGCGTGTTTCTTCTTTTTCACGCTCTTTTTCTGTATCAATTGGCTTCACTGGCTCTGCATATTCTGCTTGTGAAGGATCTTCACTAGCATTTGGTAAATCTGTTTTCGATTTTTGCATATACATCCATACAGCAATCACAATAATACTAACTACAAATAAACCAACCATAATTTTAGGGAGAGCTTCCATCGTTTGTCTTGACGGGCTACCACCAATGCGATTACGTTTTTGACGTTGTGCTGGTATAACTGTCGTCGCTTCCATGCTTGGCGTGCTTGGCACTTCATTTTTGTACGTTTCTAGTAGCTCATCTGGATCTAAGCCAACCGCTTCTGCATATTGTCGGATAAACGCACGCACATAAAATGCCCCAGGGATACTATCATAGTCACCGTTCTCTATCCCTACTAAATACCTTTTTTGAATTTTAGTGATTTCTTGTAAATCACTTAATGTGTAACCTTTTGCTTCTCTCGCTTCTTTGAGTCGCGTTCCGATTTCCGTCAACAAAAACACCTACTTTTTTCTTAAAAATTAAAACTGTCAAATGCATTACCACTCGAAAACATATCATTTTTGCGCAACATTTCGAATGTAATTTCCTCACCGTCATGATGACGTAGCTCAATAATATAATTAAAATCACTTAACTGGTATTCACCCGTTTGTACAAACATGTCAGGGTGCTCTACAACTTTGGTGCCTGGCAAACGCATAATCTCACGCACAAGCTGTGTATGGCGCTCATCAGTTGAACGTGCCGTTACTACACCATCTAAAATAAAAATGTTATTAGGACTAAATTCATCGCCCATTAACTGATTGCGTACGGTTTGCTTAATCATCGTTGAAGATAGAAACACCCATTTTTTATTTGCACAAACACTTGCCGCTACTACGGATTCTGTTTTACCTACCCGAGGCATACCTCTTACGCCAATTAAACAATGCCCTTCTCTTTTAAAAAGCTCAGCTAAAAAGTCAACTAAAATACCGAGCTCATCACGTACAAAACGGAAGGTGTTTTTTTCGTCGCTATCGCGCGCAATATAATGTCCATGTCGCACAGCTAAACGATCACGTAACTTAGGTACCCTAAATTTCGTAAAACTAATATGCTCCATTTCTGCCACAATCGAACGGAAACGAGCAATAGCTGTTTCATCAGAGCGAACTAGCATGCCTCGATGTGTTTCATCAACACCGTTTACCGATACGATATTAATACGAAGCATACCGAGTAAAGACGCGATATCGCCTAATAAACCAGGGCGATTAAATTGAATTTCATATTCAAAATACCATTCATTCATAATTTCTGCCCCTTCCTAATGATGTAACGTGAAATTTCCGTATTAGTTCCATAATAGCGGATTTTACCATTATTGAAAAGTTACAAAGTGTTAAATATGCCACCCACCATTGACACGAATAATTTGTCCTGTAACATAATCCGCTTGTCCACTCACATAAAAGCGTACCATGGCACCGATGTCTTCACAACTCGCCATATAACCTAAAGGGATGGTATTAATAATTTCTTGCTTTTCCTGAGAATTAAGATGCGCGTTCATTGGTGTGTCCACGATGCCAGGGGCGATTACATTCACACGTGTATGCGACGGCGCTACTTCTTGTGCATAAGCGCGTACAAAACTATGTTGGGCTCCTTTTACTGCTGAATATAAGGTTTCTCCTGCTGCCCCGATATCCCCCCAAATCGAACCGATAAATATAATATAACTTGTAGGATGCTTGCGTAGTTTAGCCGCGGTTAGTGCAACTAATCGCATCGGATTTTGTACATGCACATGCCACAGTGCCTCCATATCAGCGGAAGTTGTATCTTCTAATAAAGCATAATGCGCTTGACCACTCGCAAAAACAATAGTTTGTATCGTAAATAGTTGCGCTGCTAACACTTCTGCACCTGTTGCCTGTAAAAAATTAGCGCGCAACGTTAAAAACTCTTGTTGCGGGTAGCGCTCTGTCAATTGTTTTTCAAGCGCGTTGGCCTTATCAACACTCGTATTATAGTGCAAATAAAGCGACCAACCATCCGCTGCTAACTGAGTACATATTGCATGACCAATAGCACCTGTTGCACCTACTACTAATGCAAATTTTTTCACACATTATCACCTAGAGGTTCAATAACGAAAGAAGTTTGTTGCGACTCCCCTTCAATTGAGGCAAAAGCTGCTTCAATATCGGCAATCGTAATTTCTTCTAACATCGGCACAACATCAAATAAATTCATATCATTAAATGCGTAGCGAGTAAATTGGTTAGCGATAAATTCAATATAGTTAAATTGGCGTAGCATCGAGCCAATTTGCTTACGTTTTTCACGTGCCACGTCACTTTCTTTAAGTGCTAACCCTGCCGACAGGCGTGCTAATTCTTTTTTTACTTCTTCAATAAAACGCTGAGGTTCGTGCGTATCTGTACCAATTAATGCAAAGCCATAACCGTGTTCTAGCATAAAGCCAGCATCATACGTTTCATCTACTAACCCTTCGTCGTAAAGTCGCTCATAAAAAGCTGAGGTGCGACCAAACAACAACTCCATCGCTATATCCATCGCTAATTCATGCTTTAACATAGCTTTACCTTGCAGGGATACTTCACGTGCTTTTAGCCCTACATATACTTTAGGTTTTTGCACATCCATCTGTAGCGTACGATGTTTAATTGCCACATCTGTCGGTTCAGATTCAAAGAAGCGCTCAATTGGCGTGACAGGCGCAAACGTTTTACTCGCTTGGTTTTGACGAACAAAGTCCATCATCTCTTGTGGGTTCACAGCACCGATAATGAAAAGCAACATATTTGAAGGGTGGTAAAACGTATGGTAGCACGTGTATAGGTGTTGCGCTGTAATTTTATCAATCGATTCAATTGTGCCAGCAATATCAATTTTTACCGGGTTTTTATGGTACATATTTTCAATGGCACCAAAGTAAAGACGCCAACTCGGTTGGTCATCATACATCGTAATTTCTTGACCGATAATGCCCTTTTCTTTATTTACTGTTTCCTCAGTAAAGTAAGGAGACTGCACAAAATCGAGTAACGTAGCTGTGTTTTGATAAAGTTGATCTGTCGCTGAAAACAAATAAGAGGTGCGCGTGAATGATGTAAAGGCATTAGCTGATGCACCTTGCTCACTAAACTTTTGGAACACATCTTCATCTTCTTTTTCGAACATTTTATGCTCTAAAAAATGAGCGATACCATCCGGTACTGTAATTGGCTCTTTTTCGCCGAGGGGCGTGAACATACGGTCTACTGAACCATATTTTGTTGTAAACGTCGCATACGTTTTTGAAAAGCCTTTTTTCGGTAAAATATAAACATCTAAACCATTTGTCATTTTTTCATAGTATAAACGTTCTTCTAGCTGTTCAAAGTATAATTCTTTCATTTAGGCTTCCTCCCTACCACTTAAGAAGTAGGCTGCTTCTAATTGCATTTGTTGTGCCATTTTTGCAACCTCTTGTACCGTTACATTTTGCCACTTTTGTGACCATGCTTCTACGGTAAATGGCTCTTTTAAATCTTTATATTGGTCATATACTTCAATTTGTCCACGTGCTGAATCTAATGCTTCACGCAATTGATTTTTTAACATGGCTTTCGTTTGTGTCATTTCGCGCTCGCTAATATCGCCTTTTGCCATACCGTTTAACTGTTGCTTAATTAACGTAAAAGCCTTCTCTTCATTGATCGCTTCAATACCTGAAGTTACAAATACTAAGCCGTGATGTGAAGCATAAGCACTTGACGCATAGTAAGCTAAACTTTCTTTTTCACGTACATTCATGAAGAGCTTAGAGTGTGCATAACCTCCGAAGATGCCATTGAATACTTGCATTGCAGCAAAATCATCATCACCAAAACGCACTGGTGTCGAAAAACCAATATGCAATTTACCTTGCTTCATCGTTTGCTGTTCACGCACATAACGAAATTCTGCCGATTGAGGTGTAGTAGATCGTTGCTCGGTAACCGGCGTACGAGCCGTAAATGGAAACGCTTCCTTCATTGTAGCTACCATACTTGCTACATCGACATCGCCAACGACGTAAATATCGACACTATCGTGTTGCAACATGTTTTGATACGCCGCATATAAGCTTGTTGGCGTAATAGCATTCACTTCAGCTACTGTACCATTTGCCGAAATTGATGCAGGGTGATTAGGTCGCAAAATTTCCATTAATCGTTTTTGAGCAAAGCGAGCTTTATCATCAAATACCGCTTCGATACGCTCTTCTACAATTTTCTTTTCTCGCGTTACGATGGCTGGTTTAAATTCACCATTCGCTAAATTAGGTGCAAATAAGGCTGATTTCATTACCTCAATCATCGGTTCAAATACCGCTTCATGCGATAAATATTGATCATTTACAATTTCTGCATTCATATACAGCGTATGAGTCGTTCCTTTTTTAGCAGTATCAAAGTAAAGTACAGCTCCGTACAAATCGTCTAAAGCACTTCGGTAAGCTGCTGTTGTCGGATATGCAGCATTACTGTGCTGTAATACATTAGTTAATACCGTTCTTTCTGCAGCAACTTGTGCTGTTAAGGCTGTACGAAATTTAAACGAAAAGCTGATCGTTTTAAATTGTGTAGTTGGGCGCACATACAATGTAACACCTTGAGCTAACTCGATTTTCTCAAACATTGAGAAACCCTCCATTTCTATAAAAAGCGCTACTCTCTACTATACATCTGAATGCACAAAAAAAGAAGGAAGAGCACTGTTTTTTCGCTCTTCCTTCTCGGAATGAACCCCCTATTTTTTTATAATTAGCAGGATACTTACACACGTTTTCGAACGACGTGGAAACTAAATTTGTCTGCTCTAAAATAATTTTTAGAAAGTAAGACCAGTCTGTCATTCTCATCGTAATGATGTTGTTTTAATACTAATAAAGCTGTTTCTGACCCACACCGTAAAATCGGTGAGGCCTCTTCATGATAGCCTACAGGGTCGATATACGTAACAGCATAAGCTACACGAATAGCTCCTGACTGCTCTAGCGCTGAAAATAAAGAAGTCTCTTTATTTTCCACAAAATCTTTAGGTACATAATGCGCTGGTAGTTTATCAATACAATAAACAACCGGGTTACCATCCGCTGTACGTACACGCTCTAACGTAAGCATTTTTGTTTCTTCCGTACAACCAAAGCTTTCTATCTCTTTTTCACTCGGGGTACTTTCATCAGCACGCAGTAACAATGTACCAGGCGACATATTGACAGCTTCAATCATCGAAGAAATACTTGATAATTGTTCGATTCCCGAGGTAAAGAGTGGCTTTGGATTAACAAAAGTACCCACACCATGACGGCGCACAATAACATTGTCCTCTTCAAGCAATCGAAGTGCTTCTCGAAGCGTAGCTCGACTTACACCTAGCGATTTAGAAAGCTCGAATTCAGAAGGTAACTTTTCATTTTCTTTAAAGACCCCTGTATCAATATCTGTTTTTAAGCGATCAATCACTTGCAGATAAAGATGACGGTGATCCGTTCGAATTGTCACTACATTCACCACCTTTAAACGTCAGACATCTGATGTACAACAATCCCTACTAATCGTTCATAATATACCATTTTTAACATGTGAAATAAACGATTTTGCAAAAAAAATGATTTATTGTCACGATAATGTGCATTTCACTTACTTTATTTGTTAAATAAAGAGCGTTATCATCAATTTAAATGAATAGCATTAAATTATTCTTATATAATGAATTTATACTTAAAAAGTGAAAATAAAGTTCGATACAATTTGAAGAGTATTATTGAACAACTTCAAAATAAATGCTAATTCAGTCATTAGGACCAGTTGTCTTTAGCGTCATCTATTTCTACTATCTAAACAGAGTGCCGCCTCCCTTTAAATGAAGAGCAGAAATCACGACGAAATAAAGGTATATCAACATTGTAATAAACTACTAAAAAATCCTATTATAGCATAAGTTATCTTACAGCTAGGACAGTGCATATAATCAAATCGATTCACATTCTTAGTTTGTGATGAGCTACACATACAACGAAAAAATATCTACGCTTCTCATTGTATTAACACTTCACGCCCGCGACTTCCTCTTGGTGGCCCTACTACCCCATGTTCCTCTAACTGATCCATAATTCGCGCTGCACGTGCATACCCTATACTAAATCGGCGTTGTAACATGGAAGTCGAAGCATTTTTAGACTCAATCACGAGTTGTACTGCTTGCTCATACAGCTCATCTACATCCTCAGCTACTGCTTCCTCCTCATCTGTAGGAATCATTTTTTCTTCGTATTGTGCTTGTTGCTGACTAATGACATGATGCACAATACTTTCGACCTCTTGATCAGATAAAAATGCACCTTGAATACGTGTTGGCTTGGACGCGCCTGATGGTAAAAATAACATATCACCACGACCTAATAGACGCTCTGCACCCCCACCATCTAAAATTGTACGTGAATCTACTGCAGATGATACAGCAAAGGCAATACGTGAAGGAATATTTGCTTTAATTACGCCTGTAATCACGTCTACAGATGGACGTTGTGTAGCAATAATTAAATGGATACCAGCTGCACGCGCCATTTGTGCTAAGCGCATAATAGCATCCTCAACTTCTTTAGAGGCAACCATCATTAAATCCGCAAGCTCATCTACGATTACTACAATAAATGGAATGCGTTGTAATGTGGGGCCGTCGTCCTCTGGCACATAACTATCTACATACTTATTATAGCCTTCCATATTGCGCGTATTCGTATGGGCAAATAAATCATAACGACGCTCCATCTCATCCACTACCTTTTTTAAGGCTTGTGCGGCTTTACGCGCATCTGTGACAACAGGTGCTAATAAATGAGGGATACCATTATAAATGTTTAACTCCACCATTTTAGGGTCAATCATCATCATCTTAACTTCATGCGGAGCGGTACGCATTAAGATGGATGTAATAATACCGTTAATACATACACTTTTACCACTACCTGTAGAGCCTGCCACAAGTAAGTGAGGCATTTTATTTAATTCTGCTGTAATCGCCGCTCCTGTAATATCACGCCCTAATGCGACTAATAACTTTTTATCTAAGTTAGTTTCTGTACCTTGTAATACTTCGCGTAATGTTACCATCGCTACTTCTTTATTCGGCACTTCAATACCGATCGCAGATTTCCCGGGAATAGGTGCTTCCATACGGATGTCCTTTGCAGCTAATGCTAATGCTAAATCATCTTGCAAGCTTACAATTTTACTTACCTTGACTCCTGTTGCAGGGAGCACTTCATACTTAGTTACCGCTGGCCCTAAATGCACTTCAGTGACCGTAGCTGAAACACCAAAGCTTGCGAGCGTTTGCTCTAGCTTTTTCGCATTTTCTTGCAAACTATCATAATCACTACTTTGATCGTGTTGCGTTGGCATTTGTAAAAGTTGCATAGAAGGTAGTACATAATTTTCGTTTTCTGTTGTCATAGTAGGCAATACAATTTCCTCTGTAACGGCTACCTCGGGCTCTATATTTTTAGTGAAATCCGAGATAATCGGTGCATTTGTAGGTGTCGCTGGCATATTATCTTCTACAGGGATAGGTGCTGACTCTTTTACTACCTTTCTACTACGTTTTTTACTAGGAGGCGCAATGACACGTTCTCCTTCTTGTACTTTTTCCTTTTTTGGTAAAGTCAAACGAATATTTTTAGATTTTTCTAAAACAATAGGTATTACTGCTTTTCCTGTAATAACTAATACACCACTAATAAACAGTACCCAGGCAATTAATTTAGCACCGACTGTATCAAATAAAACGTGCAAAATACCGAAAAGAATCGCACCAATCATTCCTCCGCCTAACGCTCCACTGCGTAACACTATACCTTGCTTATCAATGAGTGCACGCCATGTCTCACGGATAACTGAATCAGACAAAGCATTAGGAACATCAATAAATTGACTATAAAAAATACTGTGACTCCATAGTAAAAAGCTCGCTGTAATGAGTGCAATACCTAATAAAGCAGGCGTCTTCCACTGGACTCTTTGTTGCTTTACCATCAATAAAAAAGCGATGACTAGCAAAGCGATAGGAATCATTAAGTTCATATTTCCTAATAAAAACAGACCAACTGTTTTAAAAAAACGTCCTACAACACCGAGTTCAAAAAAGCCAATAATTGCTGCTGTAATACAGACTAACCCTGCAATTTCGTAAGCAATAACTTGCCAAACGCTTTGCCATTTACTAGGTGTAGGTTTTGGCTTGGCTTTCGGTTTAATTGGGGGATTTTTCGTTGTTACTTTTTTAGGGCGACGCATTTGTGCCACCATCTTCACTTCCTTTATTTAAAAAAGGACTTTCAGCCAAATGGCAGAAAATCCTTTTTCATTTATTAATATTCCATAATAATCGGAATGATCATTGGGCGGCGCTTCGTTTTTTGGAAGAGGTATGAATTTAATGAATCACGAATTTCTTGCTTAATATTCGTCCATTCAAATGTTTCTTTACCTACATATTTATCAATAACATTGCGCGCGATTTTCGCTGATTCTTCCATTAGCTCTTCAGACTCGCGAACATAAACAAAGCCTCGCGATAAAATCTCTGGTCCTGAAGCAATCGTTTTTTGTGCACGATTTAACGTTACAACGACGATAAAGATACCATCTTGTGATAATAATTTACGATCGCGTAAGACGATATTACCTACATCGCCTACACCAATACCATCAATAAGAACATTGCCTGCTGGTACACGACCACTCATACGCATACGACCTGATTTATACTCCACAATATCCCCTTTATCCGCAATAAAGATATGGTTTTGTGGAATGCCAACTTGATGGGCAAGCTTTGTATGGCCAATTAGCATACGGTACTCACCTTGCACAGGCATAAAGTATTTCGGACGCATTAGGTTAAGCATTAATTTTAAATCTTCTTGGCTTGCGTGACTTGATACGTGAACATTTTTACTTGCTGTCATAATTGTTGCGCCAGCTTTTGCAAGTAGGTTCATTGTATTAGACATTTGTACTTCCATCGCTGGAGATGGTGTGAATGTAAATAGTACAGTGTCGCCTTCAGTGATTTTAATATCGCGGTGATGTTTACGCACTAATTTTTCAAGTGCATCAAGTGGTTCACCTTGGTTACCTGTTACTAAGATAATAATTTCATTGTTATCGTATTTTGCAATGTCGCCAACGGCAATCATTGTTTCTACATCTGCTTTTAAATAGCCAAGCTGTAAACCAAGGTTTACGGAACGTTCAAGGCTCTTACCGACTAGTGCTACTTTGCGTCCCGCTTTTTGTGCTTGTGTTAACACTTGCTGGATACGGCTAAAGTTTGAAGCATAGACAGCAATTAAAATGCGTCCTTCAGCACCGTGGAATGTTTTAGCTAATTGTGTTTCGATTACAAGCTCTGACGTTGTATGACCTGGTCGATCCGCTTCGACAGATTCAGACATTAATAAAAATACGCCTTCTTCGCCTACTTGTGCCATTTTACCGAGGTCAGGTCGGAACTTGCCCTTAGCCGATTGGTCAAACTTAAAGTCGCCTGTATACACAATTGCACCCTCAGATGTATGGAACACAATCGCTAATGAATCCGGCACACTATGTGTCGTATGGAAGAACGTTACGTATGTTGAATTAAAATTCATACGGCTACGATTTGTTACTTCAAAGAATTTCACCTGGTGCGGCGCTGGTAATTCTTTTAGTCGTTCCTTTACTAGCGCAATCGTTAATTTTGAGCCATAAACAGGGGCTTTAATTTTTTGAATAACATAAGCAATCGAGCCAATCGCCGATTCATGTCCGTGTGTTAGGAAGATTCCTTTTACACGCTCTTTATTTTCTACTAAATACGTAATATCTGGGATGACGATGTCAATGCCTAACATTTCGTCCTGCGGGAACATTAGTCCGCTATCGCAGACAAAAATTTCGTCATCAATTTCTACTACGTACATTGCTTTACCGATTTCGCCTACACCACCGAGTGGAATAACGCGAATCACTTCATTTTTCTTTTTTGTCACTTAATTTTCCTCCTAAAAAATATCCCGTACAGCAACCACTTATTTGTATTATACGTTTTCATTGCTGTTTGCACAAACAAAATTACACTCACGGCTTTTATTTCCGTTTTTTTAGCGCTTTCCACATAAAAAAACCTCCCTATCGCTAGAGAGGTGGCTAACTTATTTAAAGTTTTTCGCTTTCGCTTGGTACGTGTCCCAAACATTATCAAAGTTCGCTTTTTCTTCATCTGTCATCTCAACCATTGGTAGACGAACATTTAATGTATCAAAGCCTAATTTTGTCATAGCATATTTTACAGGCGAAGGGTTAGGCTGTGCAAAAAGAGCACGAATTAATGGTAGCATCGCACGGTGAATATAAGCTGCATCCTCATGACGTGCCTCGTCAAATGCTGTAAACATTTTTTGCATGTCATTACCAATCACATGCGCCGCTACAGAAATTACACCGTTACCGCCTACAGCCCATAGTGGTAGAGCTAAACCATCATCACCACTGTAAACGTAAAAATCATCTGCTACATGGTCGATGATTTCAGCCATTTGATCTAGGTTACCACTCGCTTCTTTAATGATTTGGATATTCGGAATTTTACTTAAAGCAATCGTTGTCTTCGCCTCAACATTAATACCTGTACGCCCTGGAATATTGTATAGCATAACGGGTAGCTTTGTTTCTTTCGCAATTACTTCAAAGTGTTTATAAATGCCAAGTTGGTTCGGTTTGTTATAATACGGTGCTACAAGCATAATACCATCCGCACCATTTTTCTCAGCTGCATGCGTCATATCAATTGAGTACTTTGTTTCGTTATCGCCTGTACCTGCAAACACCGGCACACGTCCTGCTACTTTTTCTACAGTAAAGCGTACAACTTCTAACTTTTCTTCCGTAGTTAACGTTGGATTCTCTGCTGTTGTACCACATGCAACGATACAATCTGTACCGTTGTTAATTAAGTGATTAATAATGCGCTCTAGCTCTTCATAGTTCACAGCACCGTCATTTGTAAATGGCGTAATCATCGCTGTTGCAATTCGACCAATATTCATTACTCCTACACCCCTAATTTTTATAGTAAATTATCTTCAAGCATTGCCTCGGCAATTTGGATTGAGTTAAGCGCAGCACCTTTAAGTAAGTTATCTGCCACAATCCATAAATGCCAACCACGTTTGTTGGACAAGTCTTGACGGATACGACCAACATACACAGGGTCCTCGCCTTCTGCAAAGATTGGCATTGGATAACCTTGCGCTGTAATATCATCCTGTAGTACTAAGCCTGGTGCTGTGCGTAGTGCTTCAAACACCTGCTCTTTTGTTGCTTCTTGCTCAAGCTCGATATAAACCGACTCTGAGTGACCCGTCACAACAGGTACACGCACGCAAGTTGCTGCCACATGTAAATCAGGCATGCTCATAATCTTTTTCGTTTCATTAATCATTTTCATTTCCTCTTTAGTAAAGCCGTTTTCTTCAAACACATCAATTTGCGGAATAACGTTGCGCGCGATTGGGAAATGCTTTTTATCACCTTTTACAGGTAATACGCTTGCCTCAACATCCTTGCCTTTCTCCCACTCACTACTTTGCTGTTTAAGCTCGTTAATTGCTGCAATACCTGAGCCAGACACCGCTTGATACGTTGACACAATTACAGATGTCAGACCGTAAGCTGCGCGCAGTGGCTGTAATGCCGCCACCATTTGAATTGTTGAACAGTTTGGGTTGGCAATAATACCATTATGCTCTTTTAATGCACCACGGTTTACCTCTGGCACTACTAATGGTACATTCGGCGCCATACGGAAATGGCTCGTATTATCAATCACTACGGCTCCGCGCTTTGCCGCTTCTTCTGCTAATGCTTCAGATACTGAGCCACCTGCACTAAAGAATGCTACATCTACGCCTTCAAACGCTTCAGGTTTTGCTTCTTCAATCGTATGTGTTTCGTCATTAAACTCAATTGGTTTACCCGCTGAACGCGCTGACGCTAAAAATTTAATCGATTTTACTGGGAAATTGCGTGATACTAAACGCTCCATAATTGTTGAGCCAACTGCTCCTGTAGCGCCTACAATCGCTACTGCTACTTGCTTTGTCATAATTATCTCTCCTCAAAACTGTAGTACATAATGAGAGTTATTGTAACATATTTACTCGCTTTACGGGCTGTTATTATTGAATTGTTTGAAAATTTGTTGCAATAGCGCGCTAAATTATTCTTTTTATAGCGTACAGCTGTATTTTTAGAAAGAACAAAATAAAATTGACAACTGTTTTCTAACTGTATATACTGAGAATATACAGTTTTAGGAGTGATGCACAGTTGAACATTCAACTTTCAAATAAAGACGGTCGCCCTATTTATGAACAAGTGACCATTCAAATTAAACAAGCTATTTTAGCTAACGAACTAAAACCAGGCGACGCACTGCCTTCTATCCGTATGCTCGCTAAAGATTTAAAAATTAGCGTGATGACAACGAAACGTGCTTATGCCGATTTAGAGCGTGATGGTTTTATCGAAACTTTTGCTGGTAAAGGCAGCTTTGTCGCAGCACGTAATACGACATTTATTAGGGAGGAGCATTTACGACAAATGGAGGAACACCTACTCACTGCTATTGATTTAGCAAAACTAACCGCTATGACAAAAGAAGATGTGATGGCTTTAATTAACGAGCTTTATGAGGAGGATGCAACATGAATGTAATCGCATGCAATAAAGTGACACGCTTATTTGATACCTTCACACTTAGCTATGTTGACTTAGCACTGCCTGAAGGCGTTATTATGGGGCTCATCGGTGAAAACGGAGCGGGCAAAACTTCCCTTATTAAATGCCTGTTAAATCTTTATCACCTTAATCACGGTGAAATCAAACTATTTGGGGAGCCTCATAATATAAATGAAGCGGCACTGAAACAACGGATTGGCGTAGTATTTGATGATCTTCACTTGCCACCAAACTTTACAACTAGGCATGCCAATCAATTTTATAAATTAACGTATACCAATTGGGATGAGCCTTATTTTTTCACGCTAGTAAAACAATTACATTTACCCACCCAACAAAAGGTCAGCAAATTTTCACGTGGTATGCGTATGAAGTTAGCGATTGCACTCGCTCTTGCATCACATCCTAAATTATTAATTTTAGATGAACCGACAAGTGGGCTTGACCCTATCATGCGCGATGAAATACTTGATTTACTTGTACAGTTTATGGACGAAGATGCCACACGTTCTATTTTATTTTCGAGTCATATTACAACGGATTTAGATAAAATTGCAGATATGATTACTTTTATCCATAAAGGACGCATACGTTTTACCACAACAAAGGATGATTTATTTTACAAGCATGGGCGTTTTAGTGGTAGTGAAGAAGAATTTTTAGCTATACCAGAGGAAGCTGTAATTAGCTCTCGTAAAACTTCCATCGGTGTGGAAGCATTAGTGTTGCGTGAGCAGGTAAATACAGCATTTGCGTTACAGACACCTACTATTGAAGATATTATGTTGTTTTATGCAAGAGGTGACAAATGAAAGCTATTTTTTATCGCGACCTCCTCTTTTTTCAAGCACAAAAAAAGGCAGTGCTCATAGCAATACCACTATTTACTCTATGGAGCCTGTTTATCCAACAAGGTATTTTTACGTTAAGTTTGTTTATTGGCTTTGTCACGATACAAATTGTCGCTATTTTGCAAGAAGATGTAGCTTGTGGCTATCATGAGCTGGTCTATGCCACACTTGGTGCAAAACCGTATATTTTAAGCAAATACGTTGGTAGTGTTATGGCAGCTAGCGGCGCTACACTTATCTTACTACCTATCCTTTTACTTGTTAGATGGCTTGCCGGACAAAGTCTAGAATTATTACTAGTAAGCATTCTTTTAAGTTGGTACGCAACATTTTTTATACTTAGTATTATCATACCTCTTTATTTATTTACGAAAGCGTCCTTAAGTCAAGTTATATTTTTCATACTGTTTATTGTGCCGTTATTACTAGCAGGTGTACTAAGCATAAAATGGGATATGACAGCTGAACAAATTACTACTATCCTGCTGCCTTACCTATCTATTGGTGCTATAGGTGTCAGTCTTATTTATGGTATATCACTACTATTTTCTTTGTATTACAGTAAAAGGAGTTGACGTTATGCGTGCATTGTTATACGAAGAATTTTATCACCAGCGCTTTCGCTATCTACTCATTATTTTAGTATTATGGTTAGCCATACCTCGCCTTGCTAATTTTTCATCGCAACCCTTTGAACTAGATCGCTTTATTACATGGGTTATTATACTTGCTCTCACGTATGCTGGTGGTTGGTCTCAACATTTTTTTTACTATCAAGCCATGCCTATAAGTAAATTAAGTATTGTACGTACTGCTTTTATAAAGGAGCTAATTTATACAATTATTTTCACGCTTCCTTTTGTTTGGATAATTGGTATCACACATATTGTTGCGTATCGTTACGAACTGTTGGCGATTTTTAGTATCATACTTTTTGCACGCAGTAGTCTGGCCTATTATCACGCAACATTTAAAAAGGTAACTACTTTAGATATTTTTGCCTTTTCACTACAAGTAATTGCTTACTCTCTCATCTTGCTTATTAGTATGAAGTTAAGCATTGCGCTCTTGCTAGGTAGTTTAGTCAAATTCATTTACTTTTACCACAAAGCAAATCAGCAAATTTATTATAACGAATATCAATATTCAGCATAAAAAGAGCAATGGCATTTACACAGCCATTGCTCTTTTCGTTAAAGTCGTTTTAAGCTTCTTTTATCATCCTTGCAATCGATGGTGTATGTTGTAGCATCGCTTGTGCTACTTCATTAATTTCAGCTGTTGTAATCCGTTTCAAGCGCAGTAAAACCTCATCTACATCATAATGCGTTAGATGATTTAAAAAGATTTCACCGTTGCGTTGCATATGAGCCTCCGCACTTTCAAGATTTAATACAAAGCTCCCTTGTAAATGCATTTTAGCTCTCGTCACTTCTTCATCCGTTACGCCATGTGTCGCAATATCTGCTAGTACTTGCTCAATAACTTGCTGCACTTGTTCAAGCTGATGCGGCTGCGTTGCACAATATACCGTCCATACACCCGTATCATAATAGGTTGTCGGATAAGAGTATATCGTATAAGCTAACCCTCGCTCTTCTCGTACCTTTTGAAATAAGCGAGAAGAAGTAATACCGCCAATAATCGTATCTACTACCGTAAGACAAGCACTATTTTTTGCTGAACGTGTTAACGAAGGATAAGCAATCATCAATTGAGCCTGCTCTACCTCCTTTGTTAGCGTAATATTTGTCGTTGCCATTACAGGTGGTGTACTTTTTGCTAGTGTTGCTGTAGCTTCAAATACACCAAATTTTTGTTCAATTAATGCAATTAACTCAGCATTACTATTACCTGCAATCGAAATAACGATGTTTTCTGGTAAATAGTGCGCTGCCATATAGGCTTTAATCATTTGCTGATTAAATGTAGCCAGCGTTTCCTTTGTACCTAAAATAGGTGCACCTAGTGCTTGATTTGGAAATAAGGCTCGCCAAAAATGATCTGCCATAAATTCGTCTGGTGTGTCTTCATCCATCGCAATTTCTTCATAAATGACTTGTTTTTCACGCTCAATTGCTTCGGAATCAAAGGTGGAATTAAAAAACATATCCGCTAAAACTTCGATTGCTAACTGCGCATGTTCATCTAAAACTGTCGCATGATAACACGTATTATCACGCGCTGTAAACGCATTTAAACCACCGCCAATAATGTCAAACGTTTCTGCAATAGCTTTAGCACTTCGGGTTGTTGTCCCCTTGAATAACATATGCTCAATAAAGTGTGTAATCCCATTTTCAGCTGGTGTTTCATAGCGAGAGCCCGCACGCACCCAAATGCCGATAGCTACAGCTCTTGTGTTCATCATACGTTCTTCTACAATACGCACACCGTTCTTACATGTATATACGTTAACCAAGCTCATCCTTCTTTCATCATAAAAAAGGCGCTAGGCACGGGACCTAACACCTCTTGTTTAATTACTTTTGTTCTGCTCGTTCTTTTTCTTCTTTTAGCACAACTTTGCGTGATAAGTTTACACGACCTTGACGATCGATTTCGATTACTTTAACCATAATCTCATCACCAAGTTTTAAGACATCTTCTACTTCTTTCGTACGTTCTTCTTGAATTTCAGAAATGTGAAGTAACCCATCTTTACCTGGGAAGATTTCGCAGAATGCGCCGAATTTTTCAATGCGTTTAACTGTTGCTAAGTAGTACTCGCCTACTTTAGCTTCACGCACGATATTTTCGATAATTTCTTTAGCACGTGCGTTCATTTCTTCATCTGCTGAAGCGATATAAATCGTACCATCTTGTTCTGTATCGATTTTTACGCCCGTTTCTTCGATAATTTTATTAATTTGTTTACCACCTGGTCCAATTACATCACGGATTTTATCAGGATTGATTTTAACAATAATAATTTTCGGTGCGTATTTTGATAATTTCTCACGTGGCTCAGGTAATGTTGCAAGCATTGATTCTAAAATATGCATACGACCAATTTTAGCTTGAGCTAACGCTTCTTCTAAAATATTACGTGATAAGCCATCAATTTTAATATCCATTTGCAGTGCTGTAATACCTTTAGCTGTACCTGCCACTTTAAAGTCCATATCACCAAGGTGGTCTTCCATACCTTGGATGTCTGTTAAAATAGAATAATTATCTGCTTGTTTTACAAGCCCCATTGCGATACCCGCTACTGGCGCTTTAAGTGGTACACCTGCATCCATCATTGCTAATGTTGACGCACAAATTGACGCTTGTGAAGAAGAACCGTTTGATTCTAATACTTCAGATACACAGCGAATCGTATACGGGAAAACTTCTTCATCTGGCACTACTGCTACTAATGCACGTTCACCTAGCGCACCGTGACCGATTTCACGGCGACCTGGACCACGCATCGGACCTGTTTCACCTACAGAGAATTGTGGGAAGTTGTAATGGTGCATAAAGCGTTTTGATTCTTCTACGCCTAAGCCGTCAATAATTTGTACGTCGCCTAGTGCGCCTAATGTACAAATTGATAACGCCTGCGTTTGACCACGTGTAAACAATGCTGAACCGTGCGTACGGTCTAGTAATGTCGTTTCAGACGCTAGCGGACGGATTTCATCTAATCTACGACCATCTGGACGAATTTTATCTTCGGTAATTAAGCGACGTACTTCGTCTTTTACCATCATATCTAAAATGCCATGCACATGTTTCATTGTAGCGTCGTCGGCTTCTTCTGCTTCAAACGCTTCCACTACACGTGTTTTGACTGCGCTAATATTTTGTTCACGCTCTTGTTTATCTACGGTTTGAATGGCATCATTCATATCCGTCTCGCACATTTCTTTAATGCGTGCTGTTAATGCTTCATCAAGCTCGAATAATGTTACTTCGATTTTTTCTTTGCCTACTTCAGCAATGATTTCTTCTTGAAGCGCGATTAATTTTTGAATTTCACTATGACCAAACATAATAGCTTCTAACATCGTTTCTTCAGGTACTTCAAGCGCGCCTGCTTCAACCATATTAATTGCATCTTTATTACCAGCAACTGTTAAAGCAATTGTACTTTCGTCAATTTGCTCAGTTGTCGGATTAATAATAAACTCGTCATTAATATAACCTACTTGTACACCTGCGATTGGTGCTTCAAACGGAATATCAGACACACCAAGCGCTAATGATGAACCTAGCATTGCTGCTACGTCAGCTGGGCAGTCAGGATCGTTTGACATTACGATAGAAATCACTTGTACTTCATTACGGAAACCATCTGGGAACATCGGGCGAATTGGACGGTCGATTAAACGGCTTGTTAATACCGCATGTTCTGAAGGACGACCTTCACGCTTAATGAAACCTCCTGGAATTTTACCTGCTGCGTATAAACGCTCTTCGTAGTTTACTGTTAATGGGAAGAAATCTAGTGGCTTCGGTGATTTTGACATCGTAGCCGTTGCTAATACCGCTGTTTCGCCGTAACGTACTAATACAGCGCCATTCGCTTGCTTCGCTAGTTGTCCAACTTCAATAGTTAGTGGACGACCAGCCCATTCGTAAGAATAGACTTTTTTCTCGTTCATTCAATGAACCCCTTTCTTTACTGCACACCTTTTACAGATATGTATAGTTTATCAAAATTCAAGCATCTATGCTGAAATATACTTCAAACCATAAAGAAAAAGCGGGATTACTCCCGCTTTTTTCAGTTCGTCGATTAGCGACGTAAACCTAAACGATTGATTAGTTCACGGTAACGTTGAACGTCATTTTCACGTAGGTAACGTAGTAAGTGACGACGACGACCTACCATTTTGAAAAGACCACGCTCAGAGTGGAAGTCTTTTTTATGTGTACGTAAGTGTCCGCTTAATGCGTTGATTTCTGCTGTTAATACAGCTACTTGTACTTCTGGTGAACCAGTGTCGCTTTCGTGAGTACGGAACTCAGCGATGATTTCGTTTTTACGTTCTTGTGTAATTGCCATTGTTAATAGCCTCCTAATGTAAAATATCCCCACTAGCACAGTATCCGTTGGAGATTCGTAATACCGAGCTAAGGTTAAGCACTATGTGCACTTATGAATACTACCATATATTATACGGGACAGCAAGCAGAAACCTTACTTTGCAAAATAGGCGATAGTCGCTTGCTTATCGCGCTCAATTTGCGCTTTAAGTGATGCGATACCATCAAATTTTTGTTCGCTACGAATACGTTTATACCATGCAACCTGCACTTCTTCACCATAAATATTTTTATCAAAATCTAAAATATGCACTTCCACAGTTAAGTTTTTATTATTATCTTTAAATGTTGGCACATAACCTACATTACATACACCGTCATACCACACTTCTTGTACGAAGATACGCACAGCATACACACCCGTTGCAGGAATAAATGAGCCTTCTGCTGTTTGTACATTGGCTGTCGGGAAACCAATTTGGCGTCCGCGCTTATCGCCTTGAATGACGATACCGTCTACACTAAAGGCACGCCCTAACAATGTATGCGCTGCTTCCATATCGCCTTGTTCAAGTGTACGACGAATGCGCGTCGAACTTACTTTATCTTCAGCTACTGTATGTTTATCGACCACACTTACAGCATAATCATTATGCGCTAAATCAGCCATTTGCGTCATCGTACCTTCTCCTTTACAACCAAAGGTAAAATCAAAACCTGCTGTTACGTGACGCACATTCATATCACGAATAAACGTTTGAATGAATTGCTGTGGTGTTAATTTCGCAAAATCCGAAGTAAATTGCACGATAAATACCGTTTCAACTCCGAGCGCCTCTAATAAACGTAGCTTTTCAGGTAACAATGTAATATAAAATACATCTTCACTACGTCCACCGAGCACAATCGATGGATGCGGGTCAAATGTCATAACTGCTGGCGTCAGATTTTTTTCCTGCGCTTTTGCGACCGCTTGTTTTATTACTGCTTGATGCCCAAGATGCACGCCGTCAAAAAAGCCGAGTGCTAATGAATAGGCTTCTTGTGATTGCGTTAGCAATTGATATGGATATTTTAAATGTACTACCTTCATAAACTAAAAGCCTCCTAAACTTCAACGGGAAACATTTTGTCTGGCTTCATTAAACCCTCTTTTGTTGGATGAGCATAATAAATGGCACGTGCCAACCCGTCTACTCCAAATACAATTTTATCATGTTTATTTAATAATGCGTGTTTTGGTAGCACTTGTCCATTTAAAATTTTAGCGCGTTGTTCCTCGTCTGTCATTTCGATAAATGGATAGTCCGTCAATGCCCATTCTACAGGAAGTAACGCTGTTTGTAATTGGGCTTGTTCTTTTAATTGTTGTAAGTCACCTAACGTAAAGCACTGCTCTTTCGTAAACGTACCTGAGCAAGTACGTACGAGCGACTGCATATGTGCAGGGTAGCCTAATTTTTCGCCAATTTGTACAGCGAGTGTACGGATATATGTCCCCTTGCCACAGCTTATACGTAACGGGAAAGTAACAACCTCACCTTCATAACTCACAGCTTCGTCTAATAAGGTTAGCTCATGGATACTCACAATGCGTGTCGGGCGCTCTACTTCAATACCTTTACGTGCATACTCATACAAACGCTTACCATTCACCTTAACTGCCGAAAACATCGGTGGTGTTTGTTCAATATCTCCCGTTAATTGTGCTAGCACTGCAAGTAATGCTTCACGTGTAATGGTTTTATAACTGCTATCTTCTGCCACTACTTCGCCTTCTGCATCTTCAGTGGTCGTTGCTGTACCAATCGCAATTATAGCCTCGTAAGTTTTACCACTGTCTGTAATATATTCTGCAATACGTGTCGCTGTACCGACACAAATCGGCAATACGCCTTCTACAGCAGGGTCAAGTGTACCGGTATGTCCCACTTTTTTAGTACCTAAAATTTTACGCAATTTAAAAACGCAATCATGAGAAGTCATGCCACGTTCTTTCCATAGCGGTAAAATACCATTCATCTCATTTCCTCCTCAAAAAAAGGGTCTGCAGTTGCAGACCCTTCGCATTAATTATCTTCATGTAATTGACGTAGTAATGTATCAATACGATTACCATACTCCACTGAACTGTCAAACTCAAAGAAAATTTCAGGCGTGCGACGTAATCGGATTCGTTTACCAATTTCTGAACGAATAAAGCCCGATGCACGTACAAGCGCCTCTAATGTTTCTTTACGTTCACGCTCATTACCTAATGAGGTGATATAAACAGTTGCTTGCTGTAAATCGCCTGTTACTTCTACATCTGTTACCGTTACAAAACCGACGCGTGGATCTTTAATTTTGCGTGTAATTAAATCCCCAAGCTCTTTTTTCATTTGTTCGGCTACACGATTTGAACGTAATGTCATACTCTCACCTCTTGACTATACATAGTCACGCCATACGTTTAACTCTTCCCATGAAGGATTAGAGGCTAGGTATTGTAGCGCTCGCATCATTTCACGGTCTGCAGCTTCACGTGCCGAAGCAACCGTCACAATTGCTAAGCGTGTACGTTGCCAAGTATCTTGATGGTCAATTTCAGCTATAGAGACATTGAACTTTTGTTTCGTACGTGTAAGCATACGTTGTAATATAGCGCGCTTATCTTTCAATGACTGTGCAGTAGGAATAAAATACTCACATTCTGCATAGACCATCATTAGCGTTTAATTTCTTCCATAATGAAGGCTTCAATCACGTCGCCCTCTTTAATATCATTGTAGTTTTCAATTGTGATACCACATTCATAGCCTTTAGCTACTTCTTTAGCATCATCTTTAAAGCGTTTTAATGTATCTAGCTGGCCTTCGTAAATTACAACATTATCACGGATGACACGCACGCCGCTTTCTCGTGTAATTTTACCTTCTGTTACATACGAACCTGCAATTGTACCAACTTTAGACACTTTAATGGTTTGACGAACTTCTGCTTGTCCGATTACTTTTTCCTCAAATTCTGGATCTAGTAATCCTTTCATCGCTGATTCAATCTCTTCGATTACTTTATAAATAACACGGTGTTGACGAATATCAACGCCTTCTTCAGCTGCAGCACGTTTCGCATTGACGTCCGGACGAACGTTAAAGCCGATTACGATAGCGTTTGATGCCGCTGCTAATGAAATATCTGACTCTGTAATTGCGCCGGCGCCCGTATGAATAATACGAACGTTAACACCTTCTACATCGATTTTCATTAGTGATGCAGCCATTGCTTCTACCGTACCTTGTACGTCAGCTTTAACGATTAAGTTAAGCTCTTTTACTTCGCCTTGGCTCATTTGCTCAAATAAATTATCTAGCGTTATGCGTTGCTTTTCTGAACGTTGTTCTTGAATAGCCGTTGTTGCACGTGACTCACCTACAGCACGAGCCGTTTTTTCGTCTTCGAATACTACGAAACGATCGCCTGCTTGTGGCACTTCGTTTAAACCAGTAATTTCTACTGGTGTTGATGGACCTGCTGTTTTAACACGACGGCCTAAGTCATTAACCATAGCACGTACACGTCCATAAGCATTACCTACAACTAGAGGCGAACCTACTTCTAATGTTCCATCTTGTACGAGTAAAGTAGCTACTGAACCTCGACCTTTATCAAGTTGAGCTTCAATTACAGTACCTAGTGCTAAACGTTTCGGGTTTGCTTTTAGCTCGCCTACTTCAGCTACTAATAATACCATTTCTAATAATGTATCAATACCCTCACCTTTTAATGCTGAAATTGGTACGAAAATTGTATCCCCGCCCCAAGCTTCTGACACTAAACCATGCTCTGTTAACTCTTGCATCACACGGTCTGGGTTTGCTGTTGGTTTATCCATTTTGTTAACGGCAACGATAATTGGCACCTCTGCTGCTTTAGCATGGTTAATTGCTTCAACCGTTTGTGGCATAACGCCATCATCTGCTGCTACAACTAAAATTGTTAAGTCCGTTACCTTCGCACCACGTGCACGCATTGTTGTGAAAGCTGCGTGACCAGGTGTATCGAGGAATGTGATTTTTTTATCGCCTTCTGTTACTTGATAAGCACCGATATGTTGTGTAATACCGCCTGCTTCACCTGCAGTAACTTTTGTTTGACGAATTGAGTCAAGAAGTGTTGTTTTACCGTGGTCAACGTGACCCATGATGGTTACAACTGGCGGACGCTCTACATAGTCCTCTTCATTGATTTCTTGGTTTTCTTCTTCAAAATACGTTTCTAAATCCGTACGGTCAATGCGAATTTCTTCTTCGACTTCAACGCCGTAGTCTGCACAAATTAACTCAATTGCATCTTTGTCAAGCTCTTGGTTAATCGTTGCCATTACACCTAAACCGAATAACTTTTTGATGATTTCTGATGGCTCGCGGTAAATTTTCTTCGCTAATTCTGCTACAGAAAGTGACTCATAAAAAGTAATTTTTTCTGGTAATTCTTTTGGTGGTTGTGGTGCTACTGGTTGGCGTGGCGGACGACGTTTACCACCATGGATACCTGGACGTGGACGCTGGTTATAGCCACCGCGACGGTTACCACCTGGGCCATTATTCGGACGGTTTTGACCGCCACCTTGACCTTGTCGATTGTTTGTTGTGCCTTGAC
The DNA here is from genome assembly GCF_003057615.1 of Metalysinibacillus jejuensis. GTDB lineage: Bacteria > Bacillota > Bacilli > Bacillales_A > Planococcaceae > Metalysinibacillus > Metalysinibacillus jejuensis. The sequence goes on along the minus strand of NZ_QAFW01000001.1, from coordinate 202,719 downwards.
CTTGAGCTGCTGGTTTGTTATTTGGACGGTTTTGTCCACCGCCTTGACCTTGAGCTGCTGGTTTGTTATTTGGACGGTTTTGTCCACCGCCTTGACCTGCTGGTTTGTTATTCGAACGGCTTTGACCGCCGCCTTGACCTGCTGGTTTGTTTGAACGGCTTTGACCGCCTTGATTATTTGTTGCCGGTTTACCCGAGCGCTGTGATGAATCTGATTTTTTAAATACTTTATCCAACTTATTAACTACCTCTTTTTCAAGTGTTGACATATGATTCGAAACATTTTCATTTAATTTTGTTAGCTGTTCAATAATATCTTTACTCGATTTATTTACTTGCTTCGCATATTCATGAACTCTGATCTTGGTCATCTGCTCACCCCCGATTATTTTTCGTTGAGTAGACTCGATAATTTTTTAGCAAAGCCCTTATCTGTAATAGCTAATGCTACACGTGCTTCTTTGCCTGTGGCGTGCCCTAATTCATAGCGGTCGCCAAAAACATAGTACTCAACATTGTAATACTTACATTTATCTGTAATTTTTTTCATCGTATTCGCTGAGGCATCTTCTGCAATTAAAACGAGTGCTGCAGAAGAAGAACGTACCTCTTTTACGACAAGCTCTTCACCTGAGATGATTTTACGTGCTCGCGCAGCTAGCCCTAAAAAATTTAAAATGGCTTGTTTATTCATAAAAGGGACTCCCTACGGATAAGCAATACGACTTCATCGTAAATTTCATCTGGAATTTTACTACCTAGCTGATGCCCCAATGTATTTTTTTGTTTGGCTAATTGTACCGCTTCTTCTGTTTTACGAATATAAGCGCCACGCCCTGGCTTTTTACCTGTTGCATCAACACTTACTTCGCCTTCTTTAGAACGAACGATACGTACCATTTCTTTTTTAGGTAACATCTCACCTGTAACTACACATTTGCGCAGTGGTACTTTTCGTTGTTTTGACACCAGCATCACCCCCTTCATGGTAGTAGATTTACTTATTCTTCGCCGTATAAATCGACATCTACATCTTCTGTTGTTGGTGCTTGTTCAAGTGATGTTTCAGATGGGAAAATACCTAATTCGCGCGCATCTGTCTCACTCTTAATATCAATTTTCCACCCTGTTAACTTAGCTGCTAAACGCGCATTTTGACCACGTTTACCAATCGCTAATGATAACTGGTAATCAGGTACAACGACTGTAGTTGATTTTTCTTCTTCATTTACTTGTACGTCTAATACTTGTGAAGGACTAAGAGCGTTTGCTACAAACACTACTGGGTCTTCTGACCATTCTACGATGTCGATTTTTTCACCATTCAATTCATTGACAATCGCCTGTACGCGTGCACCTTTCGCACCTACACATGAACCAACTGGATCGATTTCATCATCATGAGCAAATACAGAAATTTTTGAACGGTCGCCGGCTTCACGTGCGATAGATTTAATTTCTACAATACCATCATAAATCTCCGGCACTTCTTGTTCAAATAAACGGCGCAGTAAACCAGGATGCGTACGTGACACGATAATTTGTGGACCGCGCGTCGTACGCTCTACTTTAGTAATATATACTTTTACACGCTCATGTGGTGTGTATGTTTCGCCTTGCATTTGTTCATTTTGTGGTAAGGCCGCTTCAACTTTATCAATTTCTACATAGATGTTACGTGCATCCATACGCGCTACCACACCTGTAGCAATATCATCTTCGCGGTCAATATACTCTTCATAAATCAAACCACGCTCTGCTTCACGCACACGTTGCGTTACGACTTGCTTAGCTGTTTGTGCTGCTACACGACCAAACTCATCAGGCGTTACTTCTTGCTCTACGATATCTTCTAATTGATAGGCTGCATTTAATAATTGGGCATCTTCTAAAGAAATTTCAAGGCGAGGATCAAATACTTCTTCTACAACTTCCTTGCGTGAAAAGACGCGTGCTAAACCATCCGCAAAATCAACACGTACATTTTGCGCTTGATTAAAATTGCGTTTATAAGCTGTAATTAAAGCTGCTTCTAACGCTTCCATTAATACTTCTTCAGAGATTCCTTTTTCGTCTACAACTGCTTTTAACGCCTTCATTAATTCACTACTCATGTTATTTTCCACTCCTAAATATACTTATGCCGAAAAGTCGATTGCAAGGCGAGCAAGGGCGATTTGTTCGGATTCAATCGTTACAGTTAATTTGCGTGTTTTAATTAATACATTAAGCGTTAATACGCCATCTTCATACGCTGTTAAGTATCCGTAAAACTCTTTCATATCTTTAATTTTTTCATATGTTTTTACATAAATGTATTTGCCAATAGCATTTTCAAAATCACTTGGTTTTTTTAAGGGGCGTTCTGCTCCTGGTGAAGATACCTCTAAATAATAATTCGGTTCAATTGGATCTTTTTCATCAAGTACGACACTTAAACGTTCACTTACGAGCGCACATTGGTCAATATCGATACCGCCTTCAGGAGTATCTACATATACGCGTAGAAAATAAATACTTCCTTCTTTGACGAACTCAACATCGACTAGCTCTAGGTTTAACTCGTCTGTAATTGGCTGCGCTAGCTCTGTTATAATTGTTGCGATTTGACTCATGGGTCACCCTCCTGACAAATTCTTAATAATGGACATAACAACACAAAAGAGCGGGATTGCCCCACTCTTTCGCTGCGAATGTATCAACAAATTATTACCTTTACATTACCATAATTCACTACTCATTGCAAATTAGCGCCTATCATTACTATTTCTTTTGCATTATTCTTTCTGTTGCTTGGCGCTATTTCATTAGAACAATGATAGCTGGTTAGAATCTGGCATATCCCCCAAGCTACCTAGCTGGTCTAAATATTCAATGATCGTTTTAGACACGCGACCGCGTTGTTGCAAATCTTCTTTCGATAAAAACTCGCCGTCCTTACGTGCTTCTACAATCATTTTAGCTACGTTCGTACCGAGACCAGGAATCGCATCAAATGGCGGAATTAGCGTGTTGCCTTCAATAATAAATTCACTTGCCTCAGAGCGATAAAGGTCAACCGTTTGGAAACGCATGCCTCGCTCGCACATTTCAAGTGCTAGCTCTAATACTGTTAATAAGTTCTTTTCTTTAGTAGAAGCTTCAAGACCTTTACTTTCGATTTCATCAATTTTAGCACGAATCATCTGTGGGCCTTGAACCATAGCGAGTAAATCAAAATCAGCTGCACGCACTGTAAAATAGGCAGCGTAATAAAGTATCGGGAAATGTACTTTAAACCATGCGATACGTACCGCCATTAATACATAGGCAGCGGCATGAGCCTTAGGGAACATATACTTAATCTTTTTACATGATTCAATATACCAAGCAGGTACTTTATTCTTTTTCATTTCCTCTTCAAATTCAGGTGTTAAACCACGACCTTTACGTACAAACTCCATAATGTTAAAGGCCAGTGATGGCTCTAAACCTTGATAAATTAAATACACCATAATATCATCACGACAACCAATTACTTCGCTTAATACACAAGTACCTTCCTCAATTAATGTTTGTGCATTACCAAGCCATACGTCTGTACCATGAGATAGCCCCGAAATTTGCACGAGCTCTGAGAAGGTTGACGGCTTAGTACTTTCAAGCATTTGGCGTACAAAACGCGTACCAAACTCTGGTATGCCAAGTGTCCCCGTCTTACAGTTAATTTGTTCTTCCGTTACCCCTAAACTTTCTGGGGAACTAAAAATACGCATTACTTCAGGATCATCTGTCGGAATGGTCTTTGGATCAATACCTGATAAATCCTGTAACATACGAATAACCGTCGGGTCATCATGCCCAAGTATATCAAGCTTTAAAATATTGTCATGGATAGAGTGGAAGTCAAAATGCGTTGTCTTCCATTCAGAATCTTGCGCATCTGCCGGGAATTGCACAGGCGAGAAATCATAAATATCCATATAATCAGGTACAACAATAATACCGCCTGGGTGTTGGCCTGTTGTTCGCTTAACACCTGTACAACCTTGTACTAAACGATCAACCTCTGCTGCACGGTACTGTAAATTATGATCACTCGCATACCCTTTAACATAGCCGTATGCTGTTTTTTCGGCAACCGTACCAATCGTCCCCGCTCGGAATACATAATCCTCACCAAATAGCACCTTTGTATAGTTATGTGCCTCTGGTTGATACTCCCCTGAAAAGTATGACGATAGGTAAGCTTTTGAAGTTATCACCAGCTTTTCCCCCGTCCCACACCGTACGTGACCCTTTCAGTGTCATACGGCGCTCCATCGTTAGTTTTGTTGAATTTATAGACTAAGTTTTGGATTTCCTACTTCCGTTCTTAGCCTGTTTACTTTATTAATTGCTTTTACTTCGAATTTACTTACTATCTTTTGATACTCTTTATTTCTTAAAGGGTCTGAGTTGTGAATGAGCATATGATACTTTCTATTGATAATTATCAAGTTATCGTATTCATCTGTACCACCTTGTGCTGTTGGTTTTATATGATGACTTAAAGCTTGATGAGGAGTTAACCGTTCACTCGTAATGCCACAGCAGCCTTTTTGTGCTACATATTTACTCAATCGGTTGTTTTCATACAGAACACTTTTTGATTTGTAAATTCCCTTACGAAACATTTCTATTTCTCTTATGGACACTTGTTTTAAATCTTTATGGACCGCTTTTCTGTCATCCTCGTTGTAAATCGTAAATTCTGGTTTGCGTTGTCTCCGTATATCGTGTCGAACTGCCTCAATAGGATAGACTAACAATCCATTGCTTTTGAATCATTAAGTCAGCCAACTAATCACTCCCTTGAGCTTTCGTTCTCTTTAGTCATACTAGAATCTGACTTTTTGTAGGTTTAATTTCAACACTAACGACTTGTGCCCTTCCCTCTGAAATGTTTTATCCTCCGACCTATTGATTATTCAGTCATCACAGGCATTTCTTCAACAGTACTACGGCACTACTGCCACCCCGATAAAGTAAGTTATAGCTAGAAGCCTTTCCTTACACCGTCATCATTGACATGCAACTGTCTCTTACGTTCGGCGGTTTCACACGTTCCACTATTTCTATCTGTACATCTTCCCTTAGGCTCCCTCTAAATTCCGCTAGGCTTGCGTGTGCCTGTAACACAAGATGGATTTTCATAACCAAACGCTTACTCATCCACACCTAGAAGCCCTAATTTGGACCCCGTAGCATTTCTACTACGTGACATTCACGAAAAGTCAATCGAGGGTTCGTCCCAGTCATTCTACTGATTCTAACCATAGGAAGTTTATAGACGCCAGACCTATCATTCACAGGATGTCTCCTTTTCCACAGCCGTACTGTTTGGGTGAACTTCAGCCTACTTTAACGAGCTTCATACAAGTTTTTGTTTTGCAGTCATCCGCTTGCATGTCGTAGCTTCAGCGAGTGTGTTTCGGGGCGTTACTCCGTCATTCCACACTTCGAAATAGCAGTTCTACCAATAATGGTGGCTAGTCTTTTCAACTAGCAACGTGTCGCACTCAAATCAATATCTGGTACCTTGTCCCCTTTAAAGCCAAGGAATGTTTCGAATGGAATATCCTGCCCATCTTTTTTGTAAGGTGTACCACACTTCTCACAGTCTTTATTCGGTAAATCATATCCTGAGCTTACGCTACCATCTGTAAAGAAGTAAGAGTGTTGACAGTTTGGACAAATATAATGCGGTGGTAGCGGGTTAACTTCGGTAATTTCCATAAAGGTCGCCACAAGTGACGAGCCAACAGAACCACGTGACCCTACTAAATAGCCATCCGCTAACGATTTTTTTACAAGCTTTGCTGAAATTAAATAAATTACACCAAAGCCGTGACCTAAAATGGATTTAAGTTCTTTCTCAATACGAGCCGTTACAATATCGGGTAATATTTCGCCGTAAATCGCTCTTGCCATCTCATACGTAAGTTTAGTTACTTCCTCGTCGGACCCTTCAATTTTAGGCGTATATAAGTCATCCTTAATAGGCTTCACTTCTTCAATGCTATCCGCAATTTTTTGCGTATTCGTCACTACAATTGCTTCAGCGTCTGTTGGCGTTAAAAAGTCAAATGCTTCTAGCATCTCGTTCGTTGTACGGAAATGAACTTGCGGCAATTTTTGACGATTAAGCGGATTTGCGCCACCTTGTGAGCCAACTAAAATTTGTCGGTACTTCGCATCCTCTTCATTTAAATAATGTACGTTACCTGTTGCGACAACAGGTTTATCAAGCTTTTTACCGATGCGTACAATTTTACGAATAATATCATGCAAGTTATCGTAACTGTGCACGATACCACCATCAATTAATTGTGAATATACTGCCGGCGGATGTACTTCTAAATAGTCATAAAATTTCGCTGCATCTTCCGCTTCTTCTAAAGAGCGTTGCATAGCAGCTTCAAAAACTTCGCCTTTATCACAGCCCGAGCCGATAATTAGCCCTTCGCGAAATTTCTCAATCGTTGAGCGACGCAAGCGTGGCACTCGGTAAAATGTTTCTGTATGCGCAATAGAAACGAGTTTAAATAAGTTTTTTAGCCCTACTTCATTTTGCGCCAAAATAGTACAGTGACTAGGGCGTGCACGTTTGTATGCTTCACTACTGACGATATGCTCATTAAAATCATCTAAGTAGCGAATCTCCTTTTCTTTCATAGCATCATTGATTAAATGTAAAAACAATTGTACGGTTGCTTCCGTGTCATAAATCGCACGGTGATGTTGCGTAAGTTCGATATTAAATCGTTTACATAGCGTATTCAAACGGTGGCTCTTTAACGTTGGGTACAACATGCGTGACAGCTCTAACGTATCAATCGTAGGGTGCTTCGTTGTAGCGATATCATATTTGCGATAGGCCGCATATAAAAAGCCCATATCAAATGACGCATTATGGGCAACGGTTACAGCATCGCCGATAAAAGTGTGAAACTCGCGAATCACATCTTCAACTTCTGGCGCATTTTGTACCATCGCATCCGTAATACCTGTTAGCTCGGTTGTAATGGCGCTTAAAGGATGGTGCGGATTACAAAAACGCTCAAAACGCCCGATTTCTTCACCATCTTTTATTTTAATCGCAGCCAATTCAATAATTGTGTCATACGTTGAAGATAACCCTGTCGTCTCTACGTCAAACACAACATACGTATCTTCTTCTACGAGACGGTGAGTTTCGTTATATACGATTTGTACACCATCATCGACTAAGTTAGCTTCTAAACCATAAATCACTTTAATCCCATTTTTCTTTCCGGCCGCATATGCATCAGGAAAAGCTTGCACGACGGCGTGATCGGTAACAGCTATCGCATTATGCCCCCACTTGGCTGCTTGTGCTACTAAATCGCCTACAGGTGTTACAGCATCCATCTGACTCATTTGCGTGTGTAAATGCAATTCTACACGTTTATGTGGTGCCGTATCTTGGCGCGGCTCATGTGCTACTTCCATAATAGCCCTTGCCATAATGACAAGCTCATGTGAATAATCATCCGTAATAGCAGGACCTGCTACTTTTACCCACATGCCTTTTTTAATGCTAGCAAGCATCGCATCTTCTTCTGCGCCGTTCGTGAACTTCTTCACTAAAAATGAATTGGTGTAGTCGGTCATCTTCATTTGTAAAATCTTTTTACCTGAACGCAACTCCCTTAACTCAATATCAAATACGGCTCCTTCAATCGTCACCCACTTTTCATCTTCTATAATTAAGTCCATTGGTGTTGGCTCGTCTTTAATAGGGCGTCCGATTTGGATCGGTCCTGTAAACGTCTCTTCTTCGCTATGTTGCTTACGCTCATCTAAATGCTTGGCAATGCGAGCTGATGCCTCTTCCTCTAACGCTTGACGTTCTTGCTCTAATGCAAGACGCTCTTGTTCTAATGCTTCGATATCTGTCGTATCATCGCTTACCATAAAATCAATTTTCATACGCGGGAAGCCACACATCGCAAACGAATCATTAAGCAGAGGCTCATATTTTTTTTGCAACATCACACATTCTGCCTCTTCACGACAGGTGATCATTAATTTATTACCTTCTACCTTTGGTAAATGCATCACTAATCGTTCTTGTAAAAACGATGTAATGCCTGCTGTATTCGCGACAACCGTTTGCCAATACTGATGAATTAATTCGGTCGTATACGCTTGATTGCGCGCTTCAAATGTTACGTGGATATTGGCAATATGCGAAAATGTCTCATGCATACGTAGCTGTATTAATTCATAAACTGAATACGGTAAAATGTTAGGGACAGTAATAGCGAAGCGCCATAAACGCTGGCCTTTATGAATTGTTAGACGCGTTAATTCCCCCTCTTCAAAAAAAGGGAGGTAGCTATCATCTGTTAATTTAAGCTGTTGCAATAATACGAGCAACCGCTGCTTTGCATCTTGTTCCATTCGTTACCCTCCTGATAAAAAAGTGCCGACAAGAAATCTTGTCGGCATTTTTTTTATTGTGCACGGAAAAGTTCATTTAAATTATCGATTAACTCTTCTTTTTGCCATTCAAATGTTTCGCCTGTTTGACGAATTTTCACTTCTACAATACCTTCTGCTGCTTTTTTACCGATCGTTACTCGCACTGGTAAACCGATTAAATCCGAGTCAGCAAACTTAACGCCTGCGCGTTCGTTACGATCATCTAGTAACACATCATAACGGTATGATTTTAATAAACCGTACATATCTTCGGCTAGACCAACTTGTGCCTCATCCTTCATATTAACTGGAATAAGGTGCACATCGTACGGCGTTAATTGTTTTGGCCATGTAAAGCCATTATCATCTTGGAACTGTTCAGCTACCGCCGCTAAAATACGTGATACACCGATACCATAACAGCCCATAATCATTGGCTGTGCTTTACCTTGTTCGTTTAAAATAGTTGCATTTAACTTTGCAGAATACGTTGTACCTAATTTAAAGATATGACCAACCTCAATACCTTCTGCAAATTTAATTGTGCCTTCACCGTCTGGCGATGGGTCTCCCTCTTGAATAAAGCGAATATCCTCATAGGCATTAATAGCAAAGTCGCGCTCTGGGTTTACATTGATATAATGGAAACCATCTTCATTAGCACCTGCTACTGCATTGCGCACCGAACGAATCGCATTATCAGCAATAACTTTCATCTCAACAGGTAGCTTAATTGGTCCAATTGAACCGACGCCGCAACCTAATGCCGCACGAATTTCTTCTTCGTCTGCCATCTCAACAACTGTCGCTTGCAATGCATTTTTAACTTTAATTTCATTAACTTCATGATCACCACGTGTTAATACGACCACTAACTCGCCATCTACATTAAACACTAACGATTTAATTACTTTATTCGTCGGTACTGCTAAAAATTCACTTACTTCCTCAATGGTTTTTTGATCAGGTGTAGCAATTTTCTCTAACTCTTTTGCTGCTTCATCAGAAGGCTCACATACTGCTACTACTTCTGCCATCTCGATATTAGCCGCGTAGTCTGAGCTATCAGAATAGGCAATCGTATCTTCTCCAATTTCTGATAACACCATAAATTCATGTGTGCCGCTACCACCAATTGAGCCAGCATCTGCAATGACTGCACGGAAGTTTAAACCAAGGCGTGTAAAAATAGCCGAATATGCTTTATACATATCTTGATACGTTTCATCTAAGCTTTCTGTTGAGGCATGGAAAGAATACGCATCTTTCATAATAAATTCACGGCCACGTAACAAACCAAAACGTGGGCGCTTTTCATCGCGGAACTTCGTTTGAATTTGATACATCGTTAACGGTAATTTTTTATACGATTTAATTTCATCACGCACAAGGTCCGTGATAACTTCTTCATGTGTCGGTCCTAATGCAAAGTCACGGTTATGACGGTCTTTAAAACGCATAAGTTCTGGACCGTATGCTTGCCAGCGACCTGACTCTTGCCATAACTCTGCTGATTGCATCGCAGGCATTAAAATTTCTACTGCACCAATATTATCTAATTCTTCGCGTACAATAGCTTCAATTTTCGCTAGTACACGCGTTGCAAGTGGTAAATACGAATACACACCGCTTGCATTTTGACGAATATAACCTGCACGTAACAATTGTTTATGTGATTTTACTTCCGCATCCGCTGGTACTTCACGCAGCGTAGGAATATACGTTTTACTTTGTTTCATTATTTACTCCATCCTTTATGTTCAATTAAAAGAAAAATCGTTGAATATCATTCCATGTTACCGCAATCATTAACAGTAGTAATAGCATAATGCCTACAAAGTGCACCATACCTTCTTTATTGCGGTCAACTGGCTTACCTCGCACCGCTTCGATAGCAATAAATAATAAACGACCACCGTCAAGTGCTGGGATTGGCAGTAAGTTCATAATCCCTAAGTTAATACTTAACATGCCGGCAAAGTTCATTAATGAAATAATGCCATATGAAGCTACTTGATCTGTCACTTGATAAATGCCAACAGGTCCTGACAGCGCATCAATACTAAACTGACCTGTTACGAGCTTACCTAACATTGTAAAAATAAGTGTCGACCAATACCAAACTTGTTCGCCACCTTGTTGAATCGACTTTACAACACCACGTTCAAAGCCACCACCATACATAACACCAATGGCACCTTGCTCAAGGCGCTCTTTGCCTTGCTCAAGTACACGTTTTTCTACTACTACCGGAATAGCTAATACTTCGCCGTCACGATTAATATGCATTGTGATTTCTTTCTCCGGGCTTTGTTGAATGATACCAACCATTTTATCCCATGCGTTAATTTTTGTGTTATCAATCGCGGTAACAATATCACCCTCTGCGAGCCCTGCACTTGCTGCGGCGCTATCAGCTAAAACTTCACCTAATACGGGTTCATTTTTAGAAACACCACCAATAAAGGCGGCACCGATAAAAATGAAAAATGCTAAAATAAAGTTAAAGAGTGGCCCTGCAAAAATCGTTGCAAAGCGATCAAAAATAGATTTGGATTCAAACTGTCGGTCAAATGGTGCAATGACATTTTCTTGACCGTTTTCTACTACAACTGCTTCTCTTGAAACAGAGAAGCGTACAAACGTATCTTCCTCATCATAACCTTCAATCCATAACTCATGAACGAGGTCAGCTTTCTCTACTTCCATAAATACAATATCAGAAAGTTGTTTTTCGCTTTGGTTCAGCATAATTTTAACAACTTCATTCTCTTTATTTAACGCAAGCGCTACACGATAACCTGGTACTAACTCTACGGTATCTAAATCCGCGCCAGCATATCGTACATAACCACCTAGCGGTAACAAACGAATTGTATATAATGTTTCACCACGTTGATTACCATAAATTTTCGGGCCAAAACCAATCGCAAACTCACGCACTAATATACCTGCACGTTTCGCTAGCAAAAAGTGGCCAAGCTCATGGAAAAAGACGAGCGAGCCAAAAATTATGATAAATGCAATTGCTGTTTGCATACTATCCCACCTTCAAGTAATAAGTCTCTACTTATTTTATCATGTCTGCTACTCGTTTTCGCGTTTCACTATCTACCGCTAAAATTGTCTCAAGATCTGGCTGTACAATTGTCTTATGCTCGTGCATGATACGTTCAATCGTTTCATCAATTGCTAAAAACGATAACTCACCGCGTAAAAATGCAGCAACAGCCGCTTCATTGGCTGCGTTCATCGCTGTTAAAATCGTACCACCTTCACGTCCTGCATCATAAGCAAGTTGCAATGCCCTATAGCGCTTAAAATCCATTTCTTCGAAGTGAAGCTGTCCAATCTCCGCTAAGTTTAAGCGTTTACCTTGCTGCAATGTGATGCGTTCCGGGTACGTTAGCGCATATTGGATTGGTACACGCATATCTGGTGTGCCTAGTTGAGCAATGACGCTCGTATCATCAAACTCTACCATCGAGTGAATGATACTCTCACGGTGAAGCAAGACATCAATATTATCGTAAGGCATATCAAACAGTACATGAGCTTCAATTACCTCAAGCCCTTTATTCATCATAGTTGCCGAATCAATCGTAATCTTAGCACCCATGGACCAGTTTGGGTGATTAAGTGCATCTTTAACCGTCACGTTTTTAAGTTCGTCACGCGTTTTATCACGGAAACTTCCTCCTGAAGCTGTAATGACTAAACGTGAAATATTTTTAGGGTTTTCGCCATTCATCGCTTGGAATAATGCGGAGTGTTCGCTGTCTACAGGCAAAATGGGCGCGTTGTATTTTTTAGCTTCTTTCATTACTAAATGGCCAGCTGTTACTAGCGTTTCTTTATTAGCGATGGCAATCGTTTTACCCATTTTAATCGCTGCTAATGTCGAAGCAAGTCCTACGCTACCTAACACAGCATTCACTAATACGGTTGTCTGAGGATGGGTAGCAACTTCTACTAAACCTTCTGCGCCATAAGTAAAAGTAACTTTTGGAAACAGGCGTTGTAACGTTGCTGCATCACTCGCTCGTTGTACAGATACGAGCTCTGGCTCAAGCGCCTTAATAATTTCTGTCGTTTTTTCGATATTTTTACCCGCTGCGAGTGCTACAAGTTTAAAAGCTTGTGGGTTGCTGCGAATAATATCAATCGTTTGTAAACCGATAGAGCCTGTCGCTCCAAGTAAACTAATTTTTTTCATATTACATTTCCTTTCCTTAGCCTACAAATTGTAGGAAGTGCAGTAATGGTAAGACGAATAAGAGGCTGTCGAAGCGGTCTAAAATACCGCCATGCCCTGGTAATAATGTGCCTGAATCTTTTACGTCGTAATGGCGTTTAATTGCAGACTCTACTAAGTCACCCATTTGACCGAAAATAGACGCTACAATCGTTACAGCAATAAGTGCAAGCCACGAACTCGTAATAGGGTGTAAAAATTGCATTACGCTCGCAAAAATTACAGCAATGACAATGCCACCAACAAAGCCTTCGATTGTTTTATTTGGCGAAATTTCAGGCCATAGCTTATTTTTCCCTAATTTACGTCCTACAAAATAAGCACCTGAGTCGGTCGTCCAAACGATTAGTAAGGCAAATACGACAAACTCCAGTCCGATAAAGCGCGTTTCAATGAAATAATGGAAACCTAGACCGACATAAAAAACGCTCGCCATAATAAAGCCAACATCATCAAAAGTAAATGTATTTTTAATGACTACGGTATACACGAGCAATAAAATGAAAGCAAAAAATATGATTTCCATCTTACCTAACGTCGTCACATCTTCTACCGTTTGTGCCCAAGAGGTCGGTAATAATAAACCCGCTAAAGCGATGCCTCCTAATACACCTGGCACCGACGTAATCGCAATCTTTTTCATGCGTAAAATTTCAAAAAAACCAACTGCTGCCATAGCGAATACTAAAACAGCAAACGGCCATTTTCCATAGACAACAAAAGGAATAAATAATGCTGCTGCTATGACTGCCGTTATAATTCGTTGTTTCACTTCGTTTCTTCTCCTTTCAAACCACCATAACGTCGATTGCGTTTTTGATAGCTCATCACAGCATCTAAAAAAGCTGCTTCGTTGAAGTCGGGCCATAACATATCCGTAAACCATAATTCCGTGTAAGCGAGTTGCCATAGCATAAAATTGCTGAGTCGTACTTCCCCACTCGTTCGTATGAGTAAATCAGGCTCAGGTAAGTGAGCTGTCATCAAGTGTGCTGTAATGCAATCTTCATCTACTTGCTCTGCTGTTAACTCCCCTTCAGCTACACGCATCATAATGGCCTTCATCGCCTTAACCATTTCATCACGGCTACCATAATTTAACGCGAAGTTTAGCACGAGCCCTGTGTTATGCTTTGTCGTCTCCATTGCTTCTGTCAATGCTTTTTGCGTATGTAAAGGTAAGACACTCGAGTCTCCAATCGTTTCTACGCGTACATTGCGCTCAATTAACTCTGGTAAAAATGTATCTAAAAAATCGACAGGTAGACGCATTAAAAAATCGACCTCATCTTTTGGGCGTTTCCAATTTTCTGTAGAAAACGCATAGACCGTAAGTGCTTTAACACCAATTTCTGAAGCACAGCGCGTAATCTTTTTAACGGTTTTCATCCCTTCTCGATGACCTGCTACACGGGGTAACGCACGTTTCTTTGCCCAACGACCATTGCCGTCCATAATAATCGCAATATGAGAAGGAACTGCCTCGCGCATACATTCTGATTTACGTTGTTCTATAGTTAGCGCCGTATTCGCTTTGTTTCCTAAAAAGTTTTTAAACATGATAATTCCTCCACTACAATTAATCGGACGTTTACTACATAATCATATCAAAAATAGCGTACTTTTGCTTTGTTTATTTCAGTAAAAAAAGCGTCCTGCAAAATAGGACGCCTGTCATTCGGAAAAGTTTAATTATACTTCTAAAATTTCTTTTTCTTTTTCTTTTGCGATATCATCGATTTTAGCAATATATGAGTCTGTTAACTTTTGTACATCTTCCGTTAAGCTGTGTAGCTCATCTTCTGTAATGTCACTTGCTTTTTCTGATTTTTTCAAATCATCATTCGCGTCACGTCGTACATTACGCACAGCAATTTTAGCATTTTCAGCTTCTTTGCCAACAAGTTTTACTAATTCTTTACGACGTTCTTCTGTTAAAGCTGGAATCATAATACGAATTACTGAACCATCATTCGTTGGTGTAATTCCTAAATCAGAACGTAAAATTGCTTTTTCAATTTCACCTAAAACTGTTTTATCATACGGCTGAATTACTAGTAAACGTGCTTCTGGTACCGAAATTCCTGCCATTTGGTTTAATGGTGTTGGTGCTCCGTAGTATTCTACTTCAATACGATCTAGTAAAGAAGCATTAGCACGACCAGCACGAATTGATGCTAATTCACGTGTATAAGAGCTAATTGATTTTTCCATTTTGTCTTTCGCTTCTGTTAAAATTGCGTTTGCCATTATGCATTCCTCCTAACAACTGTTCCAATTTTTTCACCTTGTACGGCGCGTTTAATATTACCGCTCTCTGTAATAGAGAATACAATAAGTGGGATATCATTGTCCATACATAGTGTAGATGCTGTTGAATCCATTACTTGCAATCCTTGTTGGATTACGTCTAAGTACGAGAGTGTGTCGTATTTAACTGCTGCTGTATCTACTTTAGGATCTGCAGAATAAACACCGTCAACATTGTTTTTGGCCATTAAAATGGCATCTGCATCAATTTCTGCTGCACGTAAAGCGGCTGTAGTATCTGTTGAGAAGAATGGGTTACCTGTACCTGCCGCGAAAATAACGACGCGTTTTTTCTCTAAATGACGCACCGCTTTACGACGAATATAAGGTTCCGCTACTTGCGTCATAACGATTGACGATTGCACGCGTGTTTCGATACCTAGCTTCTCTAAAGCGTCTTGAAGCGCAAGTGAGTTCATTACTGTAGCTAGCATACCCATATAGTCTGCTGCCGCACGATCCATGCCCATCTCACTACCAATTTTACCACGCCAAATATTACCGCCACCTACAACGACTGCAACTTCTACACCTAAATCTACTACTTCTTTCACTTCTTTTGCTACAGACTTGATTACTTCTGGTAGTAAACCAAAACCTGCGTCACCTGCTAACGCCTCACCGCTTAGTTTAATGACTACTCGTTTATATTGTGGCACACTCATTTACTTAAACCCTCCATCAGACTTTTATTTCGTGTATGTATGCACATACTTTCGTTTTTTTCCAAAAAACAGGGAACACGAAAGTAACTGTGTTCCCTTTATGAGTTGGTATTAAATTAGCTAAACGATATTCAACTGATACGCAAATATCGTTTCAGTCTAAATTAGTTACCTTTAACTTGGCTCATTACTTCTTCAGCAAAGTTATCTTCGCGTTTTTCAATACCTTCACCAACAGCGTAACGTACGAATGATACTAATTCGCCACCTGCTGCTTTAACGAAATCACGAACTTTTTGATCTGGGTTTTTAACGAAAGATTGGTCTAATACACATACTTCTTCAAAGTATTTGCCAAGACGACCTTCTACCATTTTTGCAACGATGTTTTCTGGTTTGCCTTCGTTTAACGCTTGCTCTGTTAATACTTTGCGCTCGCGCTCTACTTCGTCAGCAGAAACTTCATCACGTGAGATGTATTTTGGATCTAATGCAGCGATGTGCATTGCAACGTCTTTAGCTACTGACTCGTCAGTTGTGCCTTCAACTACTGTTAACACACCAATTTTACCGCCCATGTGTAAGTAAGGACCGAATGCATCTGCATCTGTTTTTGTTTTAATTTCGAAACGACGTAATGTGATTTTCTCACCAATTGTTGCAACAGCTGTAGAGATTTGATCAACAATTTTTACGCCTTCTGCGTTTGTTAATTCTAAAGCTTCTTCTACTGAAGCTGGTTTAGCAGCAAGAATTTGCTCAGCAAGACCTGATACTAAAGCTTGGAACTTGTCATTTTTCGCAACAAAGTCAGTTTCAGCATTTACTTCTAAAATAATTGCTTCATTACCTTGTACTAAAATGTAGCTTGTACCTTCTGCAGCTACACGGTCAGCTTTTTTAGAAGCTGAAGATAAACCTTTTTCACGTAAAAAGTCGATAGCAGCTTCGATGTTACCATCAGTTTCTACTAAAGCTTTTTTACAGTCCATCATACCTGCGCCTGTTTTTTCACGTAGTTCTTTTACTAATTGTGCAGTGATTGCCATGTTAATTTCCTCCTCAAAGTTGTGTTGCATCTATTATGTTTTAAAAAAAGGTGATAAGGGTTTTGAGCCACCTATCACCTTCACATAAACGTGAGAATTACTCAGCTGATTCTTCAGCTGGCGCTTCTTCTTCACCTTGTTTAGACTCGATTAATGCGTCAGCCATTTTACCAGTTAATAATTTAACTGCGCGGATAGCATCGTCGTTAGCAGGGATTACGTAGTCGATTTCATCTGGGTCACAGTTTGTATCAACAATACCTACTAATGGAATGTTTAATTTGCGAGCTTCTGCTACTGCAATACGCTCTTTACGTGGGTCTACTACGAACATTACATCCGGTAAACCTTTCATATCACGGATACCGCCTAAGAATTTAACTAGACGTTCGTGTTCTTTTTTAAGTTGAACTACTTCTTTTTTAGGTAGTACATCAAATGTACCGTCCTCTTCCATTTTTTCGATTGCTTTCATACGAGCAACACGTTTTTGGATAGTTTCGAAGTTAGTTAAAGTACCACCTAACCAACGTTGGTTAATGTAGTAGTTACCAGAACGCTCTGCTTCTTCTTTGATAGCTTCTTGTGCTTGTTTTTTCGTACCAACGAAAAGAACTTTACCACCATCAGCACCAACTTGGCGCATGAAGTCATAAGCTTCCTCTAATTTTTTAACTGTTTTTTGTAAATCGATGATGTAGATACCGTTACGCTCAACGAAGATATATTTCTTCATTTTTGGGTTCCAACGGCGAGTTTGGTGACCGAAGTGTACACCAGCCTCAAGTAATTGTTTCATAGAAATTACTGACATGTTTGTTTCCTCCTAGTTTTGGTTAATTTCCTCCGCATTTATCAATTGCAACAAGCTACCCCGCAAAGGGCACCACTTACTACATCAAAATGCGTGTGTAGTGATAACACCATTTGATAATATACCATAGTTGCTATAGCTTAGGCAACTATTTTACGCTCTAAACTTTAATAACAGCTCGATTTCAGTTTTGCCTTTTTGCAAACGCTTTGCAATTTCCTCTATGGTTAGCCCTTGTTCTTGTAATGATATGGCTTGCTGTACAAGCGTTGGTGCTGAAGAGCTCTCCTGTTCTTTTTGTACTACCGCTTCCTCTACTTTAGGTGTCGTATGTGTTTCTTGCTGTTGATATGCCTTTGCGACAGTTTTTTTAGGCATTACTACACGCGGCTTCTTTACTTCTACTTTAGGTAGTGGTACTTCAGTTGCCTCTACAAAATCCACACTGCTCTCCGCTTTAACTACTACAGGTCCACTCGGCTTCGTTGCAGTCAGCTGCGCAATAAAGCGGTCATTTTCCTCACGCATTTGCAATAAATACGCACTAATTGTCGTATCCATATCGCGCATTAAGCGGTTTTGCTTCTCCTCAAGTTGATTGAAGCGCGCTATTTTCACTTGTAAAAGTACGATAAAGAAGAAGGCTAAAATTTGTAGTATAAAGAGAACGACAATACTAACAATCATTACGTAAAACTCCTATCCACTAAAATCCACAAAGTTTCCTTTAAAAGGATGGTGGGTGTTTTTTTTCGCTTCTTTTTGTTGCTCTTTTTTGCGTTGCTCTGCCTCGTATTGTTGTTGCTTACCTTCTTCATCATTAATACCGTCCATCTCCTCAGACGTATTGACAATTTTTTGTTGACGCTCGATTTCTTTTTTTAATGCCTCGTTGGCATTCATTTGGTTCACTTGGTTTTGTTGCTGTGCTTGGTCTAACATCTTACCCGCATCAAACGTTTTAGGTATCGCGATTTGAAGTTCTACACCCTTTAAACTCATCGCCATCACTCCTTATGATTTCATAGCATCCTTCGTTAATAACTCTCTTAGTTTAAACAATGCTTTTGAATGAATTTGTGAAATACGTGAAGTCGATAACCCAAGTACTTCACCGATTTCAGTTAATGTCATTTCATCAGAGTAAAATAAACTAACGACCAATTGCTCATTCTTATTAAGCTTTTCGATATGACGTACTAGCTCCCCTAACAACTCGGTATGCACAATTTGCTGTTCTGGTGTTCTTGTATGATCGTCACGAATAACGAAAGCTTTGCCTTCAAAATCATCTAACTCTTGTTGCTCATTAATAGATAACACATTGGCAAAATAGTGTTCTTGTACGGTTTTATATACTTCTTCTACTGGCATATTCATTTCTCTAGCGATTTCTTCAGGCGTAGCATGACGTTGTAAGCGTTGTTCTAATTGTTCAATGCTTGCATCAAGTTTTTTTGCTTTATCGCGAGCAGAACGAGGTAGCCAGTCTTCTTTACGTAAGCCATCAATGATTGCACCTCTTACACGAAATGAAGCGTACGTATCAAATTTTAAATCCCGTGCAGTATCGAATTTATTTAACGCATCAAATAAACCTAGCATCGCTAAGCTTGTTAAATCATCGCGTGATACGCTCTTTGGAAGCCCTACACTTATGCGCTGTACATGATACGTTACGAGCGGCATGTATTTTTTTACGAGTAAATCACCTGCTTTAGGATCACGACTTTTCGTCCAACGCTGCCAAAGGATTTGCTCTTCGCGATTTTTTTGCGTCATGTAATCCCCGCCTTTCTAAAAATTCATTTTATTTCTCATTGTAGCAAATTTCCTTTTAAAGTTCATGTCTGTACCAACTTTTCCGAAAAAAAAAGACTGTTTTTGTATCAAGCGAAACAAAAACAATCTCTTTTGCTACGAAGCCATTTGATCGTCATTCATCATTGTTTTAACTGCTTTCGCTACTTCTTCAGGATTTTCTTCTGCAAATTCTTCAGCCGTTGCAGAAGACGGAATTGCAGCTTCTTCTATCTCTTCCTCTACTTCCTCCTCTTTCTCAGGTGTATAAAGTACATAAGAGATTAAAAAGCGAATGACATATGTAACGATAAAACCGATTACAGCAGCTACAAACGATTTAATAATAATCGCAAGTGGTGCGCCAGGTCCCATAAAATTCAGAAAAAAATAAGTAGAGAAGGCCAAAAGAGCTCCCCAAAAATTATATAAAATCGAACCATACAACATTAGATTTCGCTCACTCCTTGATTCACCGTTCGTACCATCAGCATAGCCGTCTCCGGGTTGAATTCAATCGTTCTACCACTGCTTCCACCAGTATCCTCTGCTACGATACGCACACCATTTTTTCGCAATGCTTGTTTCACTGCCTCTACATTGCGCGGTCCGATTCGCATAGAATCTTGATCGGAAGAAAATTTGAACATTTGTGCACCACCTGCGATTTTTGCTTTTAAGCTAAATTTCTGTACCCCTTGCTTGCTTAATGTATCAATCATCGCATCAATGCCCGTATCAGCAAATTTAGCTACGTTTCCCGGTAATACTTTTCCTAACTTCGAGTCGGGTAACATAATATGAATTAAACCTGCAATTTTTTTACGCTCGTCATATAATACGACGCCCACACACGACCCAAGCCCTGACGTTCTAATCGTTTCGGGCGCTTTTGCCACATCCATTTGTGCAATTCCTACTTTCACTACCTTGTTCGTGCTAAACACGCTTACGATACTCCTAGCGCATTAAATATCGCAGAAAAGGAAGACGGTTCAGGTAGCAAGAAGAAATGCCCTTTCACAGATTCACTCGGTTCTAAACCTTCTTCTAAAATGGATGTATTAATAACAATAACATGGTCGCTAACATGTGATATTTCAATTAATCCTGTACTAATTATCGCACCAAACATATCTACGCTCAACCCTGGTACAGTAGGGTAAATTTTTAATCCTGTAAAATCTGAAAACGCTGATAAATAAGAACCAGATAAAATATTACCCATTTCTTGCATAGCTGACATACCAATTTCAGCTACAGGCACTTTACCAAAATCAAACTGTTCATCTTGTATTAAGCGTCGAATGAAGCGATTCGCTTGTTCTACAGGTAAAATGAAGAACATACTGCCTAAAGCATCGCCTTCAATACGTAAATAGATGCCTACGACTACCTTCTCAGGTCCACCGACTAATTCCATCATATCATTAAACGACACCATCTCGACTTTTGGTACATGCATATCAATCTTTTTATTTAACAACATCGATAACGAGGTGGCAGCATGGGCCGCGCCAATATTACCGATTTCTTTAAGTACATCTAAATGGAGCGATGTAATTTGGTTATCCATAGTTGCTGCCACTGCCTCCTATTGTTGTAACGTAACGAGTACTTTCTCAAGTTGTAATAAAATTAATAATCGATTGTTCAAACGAGCTACGCCTGAAATAAATTCTTCTTCTACAGTCCCTACCACTTCAGGTTGAGGCTCAATCGATTTCATATTAATATCAACTACATCATTTGCTGAATCTACGATAAAACCAACTTCTGTATCTTTAATTGAGACAATAATAATACGCGTTGAATCTTGATTATCTGAAGCAGGTAGTGAGAAACGCTCTCGTAAATCAATAATTGGCGTTACTACACCGCGTAAATTGATAACACCTTTTACATAATTCGGTGTCTTTGGCACACGCGTAATATGCATTAAACGCTCAATACCTTGTACGCGCGATACCGGAATTGCGTATTCCTTATCCTCGAGCTGGAATACAATTACTTTCATACTTTCTTGTTCTGTAACTGTTGACATCGTATAACACCTCTCATTCCCTTATTTAATTAATGCGTTGCAATCTACAATTAACGCTACTTTACCGTTGCCTAAAATGGTAGCTCCTGAAATCGCAAAGATATTTGTTAAATAATCACCGAGTGATTTTAAGACGATTTCTTGTTGACCAATAAATGAATCAACGACTAAACCAGCTAACTTCTCACCTTTGCGCACGACTACAACTGAATGGAACTCATCGCTTGCAGGTGCTGTACGTGGTACTTCAAAGATTTCTTCTAAGAACACAAGCGGCACTACTGTACCACGGTAATTAATTACCTTTTGATTGTGCGCACTTAAAATTTCTTCTTTTTTAATAATGGACGTTTCAATAATTGACGATAGTGGGATGGCATAAATTTCTTGTTCGATTTCCACTAACATTACAGAAATAATAGATAATGTTAAAGGCAACTGAATCGAGAAGATAGAACCTGAATCTTGAATCGAATCAATGGAGATATTTCCACCTAATGATTCAATTGTCGTTTTCACTACGTCTAAGCCGACACCGCGACCTGAAACATCTGAAATTTGATCAGCAGTTGAGAAACCTGATGCTAAAATTAATTCGTTAATTTGTTTATCAGTCATAGCATCTGCTGTTTCTTGACTAACTACACCTTTTGCTAGTGCTTTTGCTAGTACTTTTTCTTTATTAATCCCTGCTCCATCGTCTTCAATTTCGATAAACACATGGTTACCGCTATGATAAGCACGTAATACGACTGTACCTTCTGCAGGTTTGCCTTTTGCTATACGCGCTTCCGGACTTTCAATACCATGGTCGACTGAATTTCGAATTAAGTGGACTAGCGGATCCCCAATTTCATCAATAACGGTACGATCTAACTCTGTTTCCGCTCCAATAATTTCAAGGTTAATTTTTTTATTTAACTCTCGTGACAGCTGGCGAATCATTTTAGGGAAACGATTAAATACGGTTTCTACAGGAACCATGCGCATCGTTAAAATAATATTTTGTAAATCTCCCATTACACGGCTCATGCGCTCTACCGTTTCATTTAACTCATTGTGGTTAACCTCTGTTGAGATAGATTGTAAACGACCACGGTCAATGACTAACTCTTCAAATAAGTTCATTAAAATATCTAAGCGTTCAATGTTAACACGAATTGTTTTACTACCTACCATAGCCGAAGCTTTTTGTGCTTTTTTCGCAGGTTTACTCTCTTGCTTAGCAGGCGCTTGTGCCTTAGCTGGCTCTACTTTTTCTTCTACAGGCGGTGCTGGTTCTTTTGTTGCAAAAGAAGCTTCTGTAAGCTCCGTAATATCTGCGGTCGCTACTTCAGACACTTTCATAATTTTCGCTTGTAAATCTTCAACATTTTCCTGTGTTAAAAATGCAACGTGGAAAGTGCTGTCAAACTTTTCTTCCTCTAGCTCTTCAATCGTTGGAGAAGTTTTAACGATTTCACCTTCTTTTTCTAGCACTTGGAATACCATAATGACACGCGCAGCTTTTAATAGGCAGTCATCACGTAATGTCACGCTAATTTCATAAGCTTTAAACGCTTGTTCAAACGATTGCATAATAATTGTTTTTTCGTAATCATCATAGGCTAACGTCGTATCTGCAGGCGCTCCCGTTTCAGCCGGTGCCTCACTGACAACTGGTGCTACTACCGCTTCCTCACCAGATTCAATTTGCTTTAATAGCGCTACTGTAGATTCCACATCTCGCTTGCCGTCACCACCTGCTGCAATATCCATAACCATTTCTTCTAAATGATCTACAGACTCAAAAACAACGTCTAAAATCTCTGGTGTTACCCCAATTTTTTCATTACGAATCGCATCTAAAACGTTTTCCATCTTATGTGTTAAATTTGCTAAGTCTTCAAACCCCATCGTTGCAGACATACCTTTTAACGTATGTGCTGAACGGAAAATTTCTCCTACAATCGTCAAATCTTCAGGGTTTTTTTCCAGCGCTAATAATTGCTCACTACACGATTGTAAATGTTCTTTACTTTCCTCAATAAACATCTCTAAATATTGATTGACATCCATATTTAAGCACCCCTTTTAAGGCAAATATTTCATTATCGTTTGTGCAATATCTTCAACAAAAACTACTTCATCTATAAGCTGCGTCTCCACGGCAGCTTTAGGCATACCATATACGATACAAGTTTCTGCTGATTCGGCTATCGCCACCGTGTTACCTGTTTGTTTAAGTTCAATTAAACCTTTTGAACCGTCAGAGCCCATACCTGTCATAATTACCGCTACTTTATCGAGCTCTTTAAATCGACTAACATCTTCATACATCACATCTACCGCTGGGCGATGCCCTGAACGTGCTGGTGCTTTATTATCTAAAGCAATAGCATAAGTGGTGCCTACTTTATTGACACGCAAATGATAGCCTCCTGGTGCTACGTAGGCATGTCCATTTTGTAAAATATCACCATGTTCAGCTTCTTTTACTGTTATTTTACTTAATTGATTAAGACGCTCTGCAAGTGACTTAGTAAAACCTGCTGGCATATGCTGAACAATTAATACCGGTGCTTTTATGTCAGCGGGCAACTTTGTAATAACTTGTTGAAGTGCTCTTGGTCCACCAGTAGATGTACCGATTAACACGATTTTTTTACTTGCTGCCGAAAAAGTAGGCCTCTTATTTTGCGGGCGCTTTGGTGTTTCCACAACCTGGCCAGGCTGAACGCTACGCGTAACTTTAACAGATGAGTTAAATTTACTTTTTGGCACCTTTAAGGCCTCTTCAACTGTTTCTATTAATTGATCTTTTATTTTATGCAAATCAAGTGAAATCGTACCGCTAGGTTTAGCTACAAAATCAAAAGCTCCGTACTCCATTGCGAGCAACGTGCTCTCTGTGCCTTCTCTTGTTTTACTCGATAACATCACAACGGGCATCGGATTTGTAGTCATGATTTCTTTCAAAGCTTCTAGCCCGTTCATTTCAGGCATCTCTACGTCTAAGGTCACAACGTCTGGTTTTAGCTGTTGCACTTTTTTTATAGCATCTTTACCATTTCTAGCTGTACCGATTACTTCGATTGTCGGGTGTCCTGCAAAAAAATCACTAATTAATTTCCTCATAAATGCTGAATCATCAACAATTAGCACTTTTTTCTTTGAGAAACTCAAAGCTAATCACGTCCTTTCGAAAAAATACTGCGTAATTTACTTAAAAAAGTAGTTGGCTGTTGACGTATTTGCTGCTCTTCTACAGGTTGTTCTAAAAAGCGTAAAACGAGCAAGCGCAACGCCTTCGTAACAGGCGCATTCGGATGACTAATAACAAAGGGTACTTGTTCACGAACGGCTTGTCTTACAGCTAAATCTTCAGGCAACGTACCTAATATTTGTATATCTTTTTCCAAAAAACGTGTCATGGCTAATTTTAATCGAGCCGTTGTTTCTTCACCTTCTTGTTTAGACAATGCACGGTTACAAATTAGGTAATACGATTTACTACTATCTTTTAAATGGATATATTTCATCATGGAATAAGCATCAGTAATAGCCGTTGGTTCTGCTGTTGTTATTACTATAACATCATCAATCGACATTAATAAGTCTAAAGACCAATTTGTTGCACCAGCGCCCATGTCAAATAAAATATAGTCATAGTTTTTTAACAATTCATCAAATGCTTCAATTAGACGAGAAAACATGCTTTCATCCCATTGCAATACCGACGTCATGCCAGAACCACCTGAAATATAATCCATACCATACGGTGCTTCAAAAATTACATTTTGTAACGGTTGCTCACCTGATAAATAATCACCTAGATTATAAGTCGCACTTTCACCTATCAAGATATGGATATTACCCATACCTATATCCATATCTAAAATCACAACTTTTTTATCTTGCTTAGTAAGCTGTAGCGCAAAGTTCATACAAAAATTACTTTTACCAACCCCGCCCTTACCACTTACGATGGCAATTGCCTTCCCTAAACCACCTTGCTCTTCCAACAACTTCATACGAAGTGACTCAGCTTGATCTCTCATAATGGCTCACCTTTAAAAAGTAAATGTAATAAATTATCTATCGTTGCTTCTTCAATATCTTCAGGGACTTCTTGCCCATCTGTATAGTAAGCAAGACCTTTATTATATTTAAGCATTAAATTAATAATCGTGCCAATAGAATTTGTTTCATCTACTTTTGTAAAGATAAATTTTTCCACAGGAATGTCAATAAATTGATCAATTACTGCTACCATATCGCTTTCTTTTGCTGTTGTTGTCAATACTAAAAATGACTCTGCATCTTCATTAAAATCAATTAATGCTCGTAAATCCTCAACATATTTACTCTCTTTATAATTTCTTCCTGCTGTATCTACGAATATTACATCAAGATGTGACAATTTTGTGAGCGCATTGTTATAATCTTCAAGATTATAGGCAATTTCGACTGGTGCTTGTAATAAGCCTGCATACGTTTTTAATTGTTCGATAGCCGCAATCCGATATGTATCGGTCGTAATGAAGCCAATCTTCTTTTTCTCCTGTAACACTGCTCTTGCTGCCATCTTTGCAATGGTCGTTGTTTTACCTACACCTGTAGGTCCTAAAACATGCACTTGTTTTTTCGTAAAGGAAATTCCACCCATTGGCAAATGTTGCAACGCTTTTTTAATTACAGTGCCACTGATTTCCTCAAAATCTTTAACCGTAATACTACCTTCATTTTCAAGATGCACAAAAAGCTCATCACGTATTGCTGTGATGAGCTCTTCTCCTAGCTCTTGACGGTGTAAATAGCTCAAAAAAGGTTGTAACGCTTCAGGTGTTATGTCCGGTTGCTTCGTTTGTTGTTGAACCGTTTGCATTAAACGCTTTAAATCTTCAATTTCTCGTTGTAATTGTTGTGAAATATCCTCTTGTACGCGTTCCTGCACAGGGGCTGAAACGGCTGCAGGAGGTGTTACTTTGTGTATTGCTGGTTGGGTTAACTCATCAATACCTGCTACTACTTCAAAACTTTTTTGTTTAACTAAACCGAATAATTTGCGTTTAGTAATAACTTTTGTATTTAAAATTACTGCGTCTTCTCCCAAATCTTCGCGAATTTTTTTCATCGCCTCTGGCATAGAAGATACAATGTATTTTTTCATCTTCAATTTACATTCACCACTCCAACACTTTGGATTTCAATCGCTGCATCTAATTCATTATAAGATAAAATAGGTACTTGTGGGAAATATCGCTCTGTTAATTGTCGCATATACATACGTATCGCTGGCGAACAAATAATAATGGCGTTTTGTTCCATAAAGGATACACGCTCTACTTCTGCAGCTACAGCTTCTAATATATTTTGAGAGTCTGTAGGGTCCATCGCTAAATAATTACCATGCTCTGTCTGCTGAATGCTATCGGCTAATTTTTTCTCCACTGTGCCTGATACCGTAATAACTTTTAATGCCTCTTGTTCTCCAACATATTGGGCCGTAATTTGTCTCGCCAATGCCTGTCGCACATACTCTGTTAATACGTCCGTATCACTCGTTAATTTAGCATAGTCTGCTAATGTTTCAAAGATAATCGGTAAGTTACGTACAGACACGTTTTCGCGTAATAATCGCTGCAACACTTTTTGTATTTCGCCAATAGATAGCGGTGTTGGCGTAAGCTCGTCCACTAATATTGGATATGTTTCATGTAAATGATCTACAAGTTGTTTCGTTTCTTGTCGACCTAATAATTCGTGTGCATTTGCACGTATGACTTCTGTTAAATGTGTAGAGACAACACTCGGTGGATCGACTACAGTGTAGCCAAACATCTCGGCATTTTCTTTTTCTTGTTCGGTAATCCACTTAGCTGGCAAACCAAAGGAAGGCTCAACGGTATCAATACCTTCAATTGTATCGTCATCACCAGGGCTCATCGCTAAATAGTGATCGAGTAATAACTCGCCTTTAGCCATTTCATTACCTTTTATTTTAATGCGATACTCATTCGGCTGTAATTGAATATTATCTCGAATGCGCACTACTGGAATAACAATGCCTAACTCTAACGCTAATTGTCTACGAATCATAACTACACGGTCAAGTAAGTCGCCACCTTGAGAAGCGTCCACTAATGGGATAAGCCCATAACCAAATTCAAATTCAATCGGATCTACTGTTAGTAAGTTAACGACATTCTCTGGACTCTTCATAACGTCTGTAGCTTCTTCTTCTTCAATTTCAAGCAGCTCTTCCTCATCTTCTGGCTTTTTACGATTCATCATATAAGCACCCAAAATTAATGAGCCGCCAACAGGAATAGTAATTAGCATTGGAATTGGGGTGAAAACACCTAGTAAAATAATCGTCCCCCCTGCGATATACATCAATTTAGCTTGCGCGAATAACTGATCCATAATATCGCCGCCAAGGCTACCTTTAGAAGATGCACGCGTTACAACAATACCTGTCGCTGTAGAAATTAAAAGGGCCGGAATTTGGGCTACAATACCATCACCTACAGTTAATTTAGAAAATTTTGTAGCCGCTTCTGCAAACTCCAAATCCATTTGCACAACACCGATAATTAAACCGAATAATAAGTTGATAATAACCATTACCATTGAGGCGATAGCATCACCTTTTACGAATTTTGTGGCACCATCCATCGCACCGTAAAAATCCGCTTCTCCTGAAACTTTTTCGCGGCGTTCGCGTGCTTCGCGCTCTGAAATCACACCAGCATTTAAATCCGCATCAATACTCATCTGCTTACCTGGCATCGCATCTAATGTAAAACGTGCTGCTACCTCTGCTACACGTTCCGAACCTTTAGTGATTACAATAAATTGAATTAACACTAAAATTAAGAATACGACTAGACCAACTAAAATATTACCGCCTACTACGAAGTCACCAAACGTATCGACAACTTGACCGGCATCACCATCCGCTAAAATAGCTCGTGTAGTTGATACACTAAGCCCTAAGCGAAATAAGGTTAACAATAAAATTACAGATGGAAAAATAGAAAAATCTAGCGCTTCTTTCATATTCATAGCTGTTAATAAAACCATCAAACCTAAAGATATGTTAATTACAATAAGAAAACTTAACATCCAAGGAGGTAGAGGAATAATGAGCATTGCTATAATCATAATAACCGCAGCTAATACCCCTATATCACGAACCTTCATTTTTTCCCCTCCTGCTTAATCCTCTAAATTTTGCGCTTAATACGATAAACATAAGCTAATATTTCTGCTACTGCTTTAAAAAACTCATCTGGTACAGTGTCGCCTATTTCCACTTGATCATACATAGCTCTAGCTAAAGGCCGATTTTCAACCATTACCACATCATGCTCTTTAGCAATTAACTTTATTTTTTGTGCAACGAAATCGGTACCTTTTGCTACAACTTTAGGCGCATCCATATTATCTTCATCGTATTTTAAAACGAGTGCGTAGTGCGTCGGGTTAGTGATAACTACGTCAGCTGTTGGTATTTCTGACATCATTCGGCGCATCGCCATTTCACGTTGTCTTTGCTTTATTTTTGATTTAATTAATGGGTCACCTTCACTATTTTTATACTCGTCTTTAATATCTTGCTTTGACATCTTTAAATTCTTTTCATAATCATACTTTTGGTATGACCAGTCAAGTACTGACAAGCATAATAATACGAGTGAAGCAGCGATACCCATCGTACCTACTAAAGTAGCTACTGTGACGAGTGTCTCTTCTGGACTTTTGAAAGATAAGGCAAGCACAGCTTTAATGTTCGTCCAAACAATGATAGTCGTTACACTGCCGATAAACGCGATTTTCAGTACTGATTTCAGTAACTCAATAATCGCTTTTACAGAAAAAATACGCTTAAGTCCTTTAATAGGGTCCATTTTTTTCAAATCAAACTTCATTGACTCCGTCGTAAATAAAAACCCAAATTGTATGTAGTTACCTAGTAGTGCAGCAACCATCGCTACACCCATAATCGGTAATATAATAATCGCTAACTCAAGTAGCATACTTTTAAATAGTTGCATCGTTTCTTCTATTGTCAAAGCTTGAATATGCATATTACTAATAAATGTCTGTTTAAAAAAAGATTGGATGTTTGACACAAATGATCCGGCAAAGGCGACTAAAAAAATAAAGACAGCTAGCATTACAATAGCACTCGTAATATCTTGACTCTTTACAACTTGACCTTTCTTACGGGCATCTTGACGTTTTTTAGGGGTTGCTTTTTCTGTTTTTTCACCGGCGAAGAATTGCAAATCTAAACGTAGTAAAATATTAGCCACCACCTAAAATAGTCATTAAATCACGCATCGCTACAATCATAATCGAAATTAACTTTGATATAACTTCCATCATTACAGGTATCATAATCACGAGAACAATAAAGCTCACGGTAATTTTAATAGGGAAACCTACCACGAAAATATTGAGTTGCGGCACAGTTCTAGCAGTAATCCCTAACGCTAAGTCCACTAAAAATAATGTGGCTACAACGGGCGCTGCCATTTGAAACGCTATAGCAAATACGGCGGTAAATGTCGTAATGATAAAGCTTATTAAACGTTCGTCCCCGAAGGTAGGCCATAGCTGATCCATAGGTAAAAATTGATAACTATAAAAAATACCGTCCATAATTAAATGGTGTCCATTGACCGCTAGCAATAATAATAAAGCTAATGAATTAAAAAATTGCCCTACTAAAGGACTTTGTGCCCCTGTTTGAGGGTCAATAATATTAGCAATCGCAAAACCCATTTGGAAATCAATAAAGCTACCTGCAATTTGTATAGCCGACATAATGATGAAGCCCAGTAAGCCAATAAATAAGCCTACTACAGCTTCTTTAAGAATTAATAAAATATATGTACCATCTACTACAAAAGGTGCAACATCGGTCATCGTAAAATACATAAGAAAAGCCAAGACGACCGCTAATGCTATTCTTACTTGTTGAGGTATTGTACGGTAGGATAGAAATGGAACGGTAACAAAAAAAGCGGTAACACGAACCATCATAAGTAAAAGAACAGTGAAGTTAGGTAGCAACTCATTCATTTACTCACCCGATATAGCGCACTAAGTTTTCAAATATATCTTTAGCGTACTCCGTCACTTGTGAGAGCATCCAAGGTCCAAAAAACACCATACCTACTAATACCGCTACAATTTTAGGTACGAAGGCTAACGTTTGCTCTTGAATTGAAGTCGTAGCCTGAAATATACTTACAGCTAACCCTGTAATTAATGCAATCATCAATAACGGCCCACTCGTAATAAGTACGACTGTAATTGCACGTTCTGCAACCGATATTACCATTTCTCCAGTCATAACACTTCATCCCCTAAAAACTTTGTAATATTGACTTCATCACTAAATACCAACCATCAACTAATACAAATAGTAAAATTTTAAACGGTAAAGAAATCATTACCGGTGGCAACATCATCATACCCATTGACATTAATGTACTCGCTACAATCATATCAATTACTAAAAAAGGTATAAAAATCATAAAACCGATTTGGAAAGCGGTTTTAATTTCACTTAGCGCAAATGCTGGCACTAACATCGTTAACGGAATTTCTTCAATCGTAGCTGGCGGCTCTGTAATACCGTTATAGCTCATAAATAACTCTAAATCCTTTTGCCTTGTATGCTCTGTCATAAATGATTTAAAAGGTATACTCGCTTTGTCATAAGCCTCTTCTAGTTGAATTTCTTCCGCAAATAATGGTTGCAATGCTTCTTTATTTACCTCATTAAACGTAGGCGCCATAATAAAAAAAGTTAAAAATAGCGCTAAACCAATAATAACTTGGTTAGGTGGCATTTGCTGCGTCGCTAAAGCTGTGCGGACGAAGCTCAAAATAATGACTATTCTCGCAAAAGATGTCATCAATATTAAAATACTCGGTGCTAAAGATAGCACAGTAAGAAGTAATAATAATTTTACAGAAGTGGAGACATTCGCTGGGTCAATGCCATTGCTAAATGCCGCTAGCATATACGTCATAAATCACCCTTCTCCTTTTCCTTCCAATTATTAATCCCCTCACTGCGCTCTTTTTCAATTTCATGAATGCGCTTTTGAAGTAAATCATTAAATTGTTCTGCTTCTTCTTCTACCTTAGTCTTGTTAAATTTACTAAACAACTCTTTTAATTTAATAGGTGCAGCTGCTAACGTTTGTTTATCTTCATACAGCTTATAAAGTGTATCAACTTCGATTTCATCTGTAATCTCTTTCAACAATTGCACATCTTCCCCTACGCCAATTACATAAATTTTAGAACCAATTTGTAATAGCTGTACGGACTTTTGTGCGCCTACAGATACACCACCTAAATTTTGTACCATTTGGTTTTGCTGGTATTTTAAATTGCGCGTGTTTAAAAATTTTAATACAAGGTAAAGCAAAACAACGACAAATCCTAACGCTAACATAATTTTCACAAAGTCAAAAAAAGTATAACTAGGAACACCAGCCACTTGCTGTTGATCATCAAGTGCTGGCGCTTTTTTTGATGGTAAATCAGATGAGTCTCCTTTATTTTTAGAGCCTTCTATTGTTTCTTTAACGGTAGTAAGTCCCTCATCTGCTAAAGCGATAGGTGAAAAACCTATCAGCAAAGCACAAGCCAAGAGCATTGTTTTTGCTAGTTTGAAAAACGCCATACAATCAACTCAACGCTTTTTGAATTGCTTCAATAACACGGTCTGCTTGGAACGGCTTTACGATAAAGTCTTTAGCTCCTGCTTGAATTGCATCGATAACCATCGCTTGTTGCCCCATTGCTGAACACATAATAACAATTGCTGATGGGTGGCTTGCTTTAATTTCTTTTAGCGCTGCAATACCGTCCATTTCTGGCATTGTAATATCCATTGTTACAAGATCAGGCTTAAGCTCATTATACTTTTCTACAGCTTGCATACCATCGGCAGCTTCACCTACTACTTCAAAACCATTTTTCGTTAAAATATCCTTAATCATCATGCGCATGAAAGCTGCATCGTCAACAATTAAAATCCTTTTTGACATAATTATTTCCTCCAAATCATTTATCGTAAGTGATTAATTCGCTCTGCTTGACTTAAAACATCTGTAATTCGCACACCAAAGTTTTCATCAATAACTACAACTTCTCCCGTTGCAATTAATCGACTATTTACAAGTATGTCTACAGGCTCACCTGCAAGCTTATCTAACTCAATAATTGAACCGCCAGATAGTTCTAAAATCTCTTTTACAGAACGCTTCGTACGTCCTAACTCTACCGTAACTTGTAGTGGTATATCAAGTAACATATTTAGATTTCTATTTTCATTTTGCCCTAAGCTTGCTGACTCAAATGAAGCAAACTGTGCTGGCTGTACATTAACAGGCGGCGCTTGTTGTATTGGCGGCTGTTGGTACATCGGTTGCTGGTACTGCGGCGGTGCTTGTTGCATTGGTGGCGGCTGCATCGGTTGCTGATATTGCGGCGGTGCCTCTTGCATTGGCGGCTGTTGATACTGAGGAGCCGGCTCAGGTGGTGCTTGTTGTACTGGTACTTCTGGCATAGGTGGTGGTGTCGGCTGTGGTGCACTTACTTCTTCTGTTAATTGAGGTGCTTCCTCTTCCATACCGCCATTTAATAACGAGCCCACAATACTTTTACTGAATTTCAATGGTAATAATTGCATAATATTAGAATCAATTAGCGTGCCAATACGTAATCGGAATGATACTTTAACCAGTAAATCATCTTCTGGTATATTATCTTCGCCCTCTTTTTTCGTAAGGTTCATTAAATCAATAGAGGGAGGAGATATATCAACTTTTTTATTAAAAATGGCTGACATTGAAGTAGCAGCTGAACCCATCATTTGATTCATCGCTTCTTGAACAGCACTTAGTTGGATTTCACCAAGCTCTTCATTTGGATTTAAACCGTCGCCGCCTAACATTAAGTCAGCAATAATCGCTGCATCTGATTGCTTAATGACAAGTAAGTTCATACCAAGCAAACCAATGGTATATTCTACTTGAACAGCTACATAAGGATGAGGAAATTCCTCTTCTAATTTATTACGATTTATCATGGATAAGCTAGGCGTTGTAATATCAACTTTTTGACCTAGCAATGAAGACAGTGCTGTAGCAGAGCTACCGAATGAAATATTACCAATTTCACCTAACGCGTCTTGCTCCATTTCATCTAAATAATCTTCTACTCGTAGTTCATCACTATCTTCTGACGGAGCCGCTTCAGTTTCTTGAAGAGGTTTGTCTGTTAATGACTCTCCTCGTAATAGCGCATCAATTTCCTCTTGCGATATCATTTCATCACTCATCTTCGTCTCCTCCTTTCAATGGTTCAATAATCTGCACCGCTAATTTTTTATTTACTTTACCCGGTTGTACTGTAAACTTCGGTAAATTACCTACTTTCAATACGAGCGGACTATCAATTTTTTTATCTAATTGTAATACGTCACCGTACTGCATCATTAAGAAATCTTGAATCGTAATATCTGCTGTACCAAGTTCTACACTTACAGGTAACTCTGAACGGCGTACATTTGTCTCAAGCGCTTTGATTTGTTCTGGCGACATTTCCTTTGTATTAGACTGCATCCAATAACGCGCAGATAAATTAGGCACAATTGGTTCTAACACTACGTGTGGTATACATATATTAATCATACCGCTCGTTTCACCAATTACAGTGTTCAGTGAAATTACGACAACTGTTTCATTAGGTGAAATCATCTGTAAAAACTGCGGATTTACTTCTAATTCTACTAACATTGGGTCAATCTCTGCAATACTTTCCCATGCTTCTCGTAAGTTATCAAAAGAACGTTCGAATAAGTTTGTCATAATTTTTGTTTCAATCTCTGTTAAGTTATCCACATTACTATGACTCTCGCCCGTTCCTCCCATCATACGGTCTAGCATAGAATAGGCAATGTTCGGGTTAATTTCCATTAGGATGTTACCGTCAAGAGGCGGCACTTCAAACACATTAATTAGTGTCATATTAGGAATTGAGCGAACAAACTCCTCAAATGGTATTTGGTCAACTGACGCTACCGTAATTTGCACATACGTGCGTAATTGTGCGGAAAAAAAGGTGGTAATTAAACGCGCAAAGTTTTCATGTACACGCGTTAAACTACGAATTTGGTCTTTAGAAAAACGTAAGGCGCGTTTAAAATCATAAACCTTTACACGCTTTTCTTCATCCTCTTTTTTGATATCATCAGCTGTCATTTCACCGGTAGATATTGCGGAGAGCAACGCATCAATTTCCGATTGGGATAATACATCTCCCGCCATTTGCCCACCTCCAATTTACATCATTTATTTACTTAACTAATAATACAAGAAGTAATGGATACTTCTGTTATTTCACCAATACGCATCAACTCATTGAGCTGGGTTTTCAACGTATTTTCAAGCAATAATTTACCTTCTTTACCTTCTAAATCTTTTGAAGACATTTCAGATAACTCTTTAATTAAAATGTTTTTCGTTTGGAAATCACGTTGTGTCAACTCAGCAGCAGCTTCTTCACTAGACGTTTGAATCTTAAGTGTTAAGCGCACAAACTTCTTATCTGATAAGTTCGTTGTAATTTCCTCGACATCTACCGAAGCTAATAAAATATCTTCAATTGATGGCTCAATCCTTGTTTCTTTCTTTTCTTTGTCATCACCGCCGCGCATCATTAACGCAACCGTAATTACTACACCGATTAAGATAACTACGACCAGCGCAATTATCACAATCGTCATCGTCTTATTCTTCTTCATCATCTTCACCTCGTAGGTGCGGGTTTGATAGTATTTGTATATTGGAATAAAAGGCTCTAACCTTTTCTCGCACCTCTTCTTCAGATTCTTTTACTAATACTGTCGATCCTGTCGTCAGCCTAACTGTGGTGTCAGGGAATGACTCGACAGTTTCTATGTATAACGCGTTGATTGTAAACGTTTTACCATTTAATCGAGTTACTTGTATCATTGAATTAGGGCCGGACCACTAGAGGAGCCGGCCCGACCCTCCTTCTCAATGCAGTACTTATCTTATCGTTTTAGGTTAACAAGTTCTTGTAAAATCTCATCTGACGTTGTAATAATACGTGTGTTCGCTTGGAAACCACGCTGCGCTACAATCATCTCTGTAAATTCTTCTGATAAGTCAACGTTGGACATTTCAAGGAAACCAGATTGTACAGTACCCATACCAGCTACCGTAGCAACTTGTTGTAAAACTTCTCCTGAGTTAGCTGTTGGTTGATAATAGTTACCTCCGATTTTATTTAAACCACCTGGATTTGAAAACTTACCCATAATTAATTGACCTGCATATTGTAAACTACCTGCAGCATCTACATAAGAAATTGTACCATCTTGACCGATACTCATACTCTCAGCATCTTTTGGAATACGAATAGGCCCCAATTCTAAATCTTCTCCACTTAGATCACCTGTAGTTCCAGTAAGACCATTCGCACCTTTATCTTCATCAAAACTAGACTCTTTATCATCGTTAGGGTCAGCGCCTTCAATACCCTCTATTTTAGTATATATTGTACTATTCGCATGACCATATAAATATTTACCATCAGCATTAACGAGATATCCATCATTATCCATATAGAAATTACCAGCACGCGTATAAACTAAGCCTGTAAACGCTCCATCATCATCGCCTGGTTGTATATTACCATTTTCATCACGTCCCGAACCTGTAGAGTCAGCTACAATAAAGAAACCATCGCCTTCAATACCTAAGTCAAGTACGTTATCTGTAGATTGCATTGACCCTCCACCGTGCATCGTATCAATCGCTGCCATTTGTGCACCCAAACCTACTTGCTTAGGGTTAACACCACCACGTGTAGCTGTAGCACCTGATGCACCTGATTGTGTTTGTGAAATTAAATCTTTAAAGATTACGCGACTTTTTTTGAAGCCGTGTGTGTTAACGTTAGCGATATTATTACCGATAACGTCTAATTTTGTTTGGAAGTTTCGTAAACCCGAAATCCCTGAATACATGGAACGTAACATAATATATTGTTCTCCCTTCGATTGTCGTCGCACTTGCGTCTATCAGTCAGCAAATGCTAAGGCTTCCTTAGCTTAAGAAGGTCCAGCCCTACAGCACAATTGTGCCGTCAATATTCGTAAAAATTTGCGCTTTTGCCTCGGTGCGATCCATCGCCGTAATTACTGTGCTGTTTTTAGCACTAATAATTAACGCTGCTTGTTCCATCAAAACGAGTGGGTTTTTAACACCCTTTAAACTTGCTTCTTGCACTTTAGTTGAAACATTATGCCACTCACCTTCTGTAATGGTAATTTGGCGTTGTGCTAAACGTTCTGAAGCGTGTTTACTTAACTTTAACTGCTGTGCGCTCGCTCGCTCTAAATGGGCGATAAAAGAACTGTCTGCAGTTTTAGCTATGTTTTTTTTAGGTGCAGGTATCGTCACTTGCAAAGGCAAATGTTGTATGGCCATATTTCGCAATGGCTTCACCCACCTTATTCACTGATTACGGTAAACGCATCTCCCGCTACTTTTTTCTCATTATCTAGCACATATAAAATTTTACCGTCTTTATTTGAAACAGATACGACATGTGCCTCTACTTCTTGCTCATCTTCTTGATAAGTTACTTTTTTACCTATCATAGCGCTAGCCTGAACGAGTGGTGATGTATTTGTACTTGCATTCATTTCTGCACCATTTCCTAATACACCTGAAATATTACCCGCACTAATCGTTTTACCGTCAGCTAATGTAAATATCGCTTCACCGTCTTTAAACTGCACCGACTGAATAATGCCGTTACCTTCTTTTACTACAAAGTTACCTTCTGTATCTTTCTCTTCTGTTAACTCATGCCACTTCACATCTTTACCGATAAATGTCGTATAATTCATTAATTGTGATTGCTGTTGTGATAACAATAAAGATTCCATTGCTTTTGTCATTTTTTGCATTTGCTCTAACGATGAAAACTGAGCCATTTGCGCAATGAATTCGCGGTCATCCATAGGGTTGGTTGGATCTTGATTTTGAAGTTGCGTAATAAGTAATTTTAAAAACGCATCTTTCCCTAACATCGAATTTCCTGTTTCTTTTACGGGTTTTTTATAATTGCTTAAATATAAATCATCTGTAATTTTACCAGACTCAAGCGGTTTATTACGTGAGACATTATTACCGTTATAACCTACTGTCGTTACAGGCATACTTAAACCTCCTCATTCGCTAAAAACTCTTCAAAGCTTTGTTGCTCTTTTTGCTCTTTTTTATTTTCTTGCTCCTGTTGTTGACGCTTGAAAAACTGATTAAAGAAGCCTTGTTGTTCACGATTGTTACGGTCTGTATCTTGTAAAGTTTGTCCTACATCAATGCGCTCTACTTGTAAACCTTGTTGCACAAATGCTTGTTTTAGTTGATGTAATTGATTATCAATCATTTCGCGTCCTGCTGCTGTTGAAGCTAGCATACGCGCCGTTAAAATACCATTTTGCTGCACAAGTTCTACACGTAATGTTCCTAAATTTTCCGGATACAATTTAATCATCAATCTTGTAACACCTTGATTTTGTGAGATTTGCGCTTTATTAATAATAGCTTGCATTTCTTTAAGTAATGCTTCTGACTGACCTGGCTGTGCTTGTGGCAAAGTTACTTGGAAAGTATTAGGACGCGTTTGTATCGTGTTTTGCGTTAATGCTTCTTGCCCTGTAGGTTTTACTTCACTTTTCGCTTGGGTTAATAAGTGCTCAAATGGCAAAGCCGCTTTTGTTTCAAATGGCAAAGCCGCTTTCGTTTCAGTTGATGTTTTTGTCATCGTCGTCACTACGTTTTCTAACAACGTAGATAGTGACTGTAACTTGCCTTCTTGCATGCTCGTCAAATCAACATCTTTTGCTGCTACTTGCATAAACTTAAGCATCGCAACAAATTGATTTGCTTCCTTTGGTGTCATGGCATGTTCACCTTGTAGCATCGCAGAGAGCTTACTTTGAATGCCTGAATCATCTGTTGATAGTGCGCTTAATAAAGCCCACACATCCTCTACTGCATCTTGTTGATTTGTTAGAGCTACCATAAATCGCTGTAAATCTTGCTCGTCTAAGTTAACAAGTTGTAATAGCGCAGATAGATTGCCCATTAACTCTTCAACACTTATTAATTTATCATCTAGTAAAATTAAACCATCAATTTCTTGTAAGCCTAAAATATCAAGCAGTTCCTTGACGTTTTTCGCCTTCAATACCGCTCCTGTTTCCTCTGCGGGTTCCACCGCTGAAGTTGTTTTTTCTGGCGTTTTCTGTTGATTAACTACCTTATTAAACATCGTGCCGAATGATTCATTTTTATTGTTTGTTGTAGGTTTTGGTACTTCTGGTGCTTCTGGTTTTTTCACTTGAACCATCTGCATAAGTTGTACGTTCATCCTTATCACCTCCTTTTATTGCTTAGCGAGTAACTCTGTGTATTTTGCTGCTTCTTCAGGTGTCATTTTTTCAAAAATCTTAGCTACCGTATCAGATTTTAAACTTGATAAAATGCGAATGGCTTCCGCATCGCTCAACTTAACAATCGCAGGTGCAGCTGCTTTGGCTGACATCTTTTCATATGTGGCAACAATTTCACTGTACTCACTCTTAGTATCGTCTTTTTCTCGCTTTACTTTCTCTAATTCAAACAAGATTTTTTCTTGTTCTGTTAGCAGCTTTTCATTTGCTTCTTCAGATGTCTTTAATTGTGCTTGAATCTCTGCGATTTGCGCTTCTTTTTCTGCAATGACACCTTGTAACTCTAACACCTTTTCATCGTTATTCATCGCCTGTTCCTTCGTTTTTTCTTTATCAGAAGCTACGAAAGGAATGTCCATGTCTTTGAAATTGAAGACATTTACATTTAATAGTTGTGACACTACTAATAGAACAGCAATAATAAATGTGACAGGTATTAAAAAGAAAAGAAAGAACTTTTTAAAGAAGCCACTTTTCTTTTTAGGTTGTACTTCAGGTGTTGACTCTTCTTCTTTAGCCATGCGCTCACCTATTTTCTCTTTTATTATATGTTTGCAATGACACTTCATCTAAAAAATTCATTTCGATACGGTTTTGTTCTTCTTTGAACAACTCATGGTCTTTTTCTCGCATCTTTTCAAACTTTCGTACTTCAAGGTTTTTTTCTAATAATTTCTCTTCATACCACTGCATTTTAGCACGTGCTTGAATAACTTTTTGTTGCACGTCCTCAATCGTTTTTTCTAAACTGTCGATAAAGCGCGCATAGTGATGAATTTCATCAATAGAAGCTCCAATCGTTAATCGCTCCTGTTGATAAGCAAGTAGGTCTTCTTTACGTTTTAATAAATCATATAATTTTGTTGCTACTTCCTCAAAAGCTTTCGTAGCATCTTTATATGCCATTTCGGTTTCATTTTTCTCTTGTTCTCGAATGGTCAAGATTTGCTGAAAACGATAATGATACATCAACGTCCACCGCCATTAGATAATTGAATTAATTCTTGCACGCTGTCTTCTAGCGATACTTTATCCATAAAACCTTGCTTTAAATAAGCGGTTATAAGGGGCTCATAGTGAATCGCCTCATCAATCTCTTGTGAGGTGCCTCTTTTGTATGCGCCTATATTAATCAAGTCCTCTGATTTATCATACGTGTAATACAAGTTACGCAAACGTTCGGCTGCTGCCCGATGTTCTGGCGTGGCAATATGATTCATCAATCGACTTACGCTTTTTAAAACATTAATTGCAGGATACTGTCCTTTATTGGCCAATGTTCGGTCTAAGACAATATGCCCGTCTAAAATACCACGCACTGTATCTGCAATCGGTTCATTCATATCATCCCCGTCTACTAATACAGTATAAAAAGCGGTTATCGTGCCTTTTAAATTCGTACCTGTACGCTCTAATAATTTAGGTAAAATCGCAAATACGGATGGTGTATAACCACGCGTTGCTGGTGGCTCTCCTACGGCTAACCCTACCTCACGTTGCGCCATGGCAACACGCGTCACAGAGTCCATCATAAGCATGACGTTGAGCCCTTGATCACGGAAGTACTCTGCAATCGCTGTCGCAGTAAAAGCACCTTTAATTCGCATCAGCGCAGGCTGATCAGAAGTAGCCGCCACCACAATCGAACGACTAAGTCCTTCTGGTCCTAAATCACGTTCGATAAATTCACGTACTTCACGACCACGCTCCCCAATTAAGGCAATAACGTTTAAATCTGCTTTTGTATTACGCGCAATCATTCCTAGTAACGTACTTTTACCAACACCCGAACCTGCAAAGATACCAATACGTTGTCCACTACCTACGGTTAACATACCATCAATGGCCTTAACCCCAACCTCTAAACGTTCATCAATAGGCGGTCGCGTTAACGGATTTGGGGGGTCTTGCTCAGTAGGCACTGTAGCCATTCCACTAGGCAATAAAGTATCATCGATTGGTTTTCCCATCGAATCGAGCACTTTTCCTATTAATTCCGTGCCTACTTTAATTTCTAAAGGCGCATTCGTACCTTCTACTAAGCAACCTGTTGAAATCTCTCGTAATGATGTATACGGCATTAATACGACAATTTCATCTTTAAAGCCTACTACTTCAGCTAAAATCACTTGGTCACCATCACGAATTGTAGGAACATGTATTTTACAAACATCTCCTATTGAACTTTCCGGACCTTGTGACTCAATCATTAAGCCTACTACACGTGTTACACGACCATATTTTTTAAAGGTCGGTATACTCGTAATACGCCCAAGTAATTGCTCCGCTTTCATACGCTTCACTCCTTGCGACTTAACAGCTCGAATAACTTGTTACGCAATGCTTGCAACTGCTCGTCAATGGTTACGACAATGCGCCCATGATTCGTTTCAATATAACATTCCGTGTCTTCAAACTCTTCGATAACAAAGATGAGTAAAGGTACATCTGGTGGAAACATCTCTGCTAATTCATCACGTTTCTCTGTTACTACTTCATAATATTTTGGGGCTACATAAATTTTTATTTCTTTCATTTCGCGTGCTTCTTTCAAGGCGCGCTTGACTAGTGGTACGAAATAATTTTCGTCTTGCGCTAAACTCGTACCCATAATATGCTCTGCTACTTCTAATGCAAGAGACAAAATCACTTGCTCTTGTGCCTCTACATAAGCACTGGCGTTACTTTGTGCATGAGATACGACTTGATTTGCTTGGGTAAGCGCTTCTTGCATAGCAGCTTCTGCTTTATGCATACCTTCTTCGTATCCCTGTGCAAAACCTTCCTCATAAGCTTGTTGCACGTGCTGAGGTCGCTCTTCTTCCCAAGCTTGACGTAGCTGTTCAACTTCTTCTAAAAGTTGCATGCGCTCCTCAGTAAAAGCTTCTTGCTCCTGGTGAAGTGTCGCTCTTGCTTCTGCTAATAATTTATCTCGTTCATGATAAACATCTGCAAGCGTTAGTGACTCACCTTCACTCATTTCAGGTAGCGCTTGCTCTTCAAATATACGTTGAATCTTAATCTCACGTGCTTCATCTTCCTGCGGTTGCACATGTACTGACCTTATAATTCTAGACAATGACGTCATCGCCTCCACCGCGAGCAATAATAATCTCACCAGCATCTTCTAAGCGTCGAATTGTACCTACAATGCGTGTTTGTGCTTCCTCTACATCACGCAATCGTACAGGTCCCATAATTTCCATTTCTTCTCTAAATGTTTCAGCCATACGTTGTGACATATTGCCAAATAAGATTTCTTTTACTTCTTCACTTGAAACTTTCAGTGATAATAGTAAATCTTCATTTTCACAATCACGAATTACACGTTGGATTGAACGATTATCGAGTGTAACGATATCTTCAAATACAAACATGCGTTTCTTAATCTCTTCAGCAAGTTCTGGGTCTTGAATTTCAAGCGCATCGAGAATCGTTTTTTCTGTTTGACGATCTACACCGTTTAATACTTCAACAACTGCATCTACGCCGCCCGTTTCTGTGTAGTCTTGCGTCACGGTAGACGATAGCTTACGTTCAAGCACCGATTCAATTTCACTAATTACTTCAGGTGACGTTGAGTCCATTAACGCGATACGTTTAGCGATATCCGCTTGTACTTCTTGCGGTAATGAAGATAAAATCACACCTGCTTGCTCAGGCTCTAAGTACGATAAAATTAACGCAATCGTCTGTGGGTGTTCGTTTTGAATAAAGTTAAAGATTTGAGAAGGATCAGCGCGACGTGCAAAATCAAATGGACGCACTTGTAAAGAAGACGTCAAACGATTAATAATCGTCTGCGCCTGTTCTTCACCTAATGCCTTCTCAAGAACGGTCTTGGCATAGCCTATACCGCCTTGTGAAATATAGTCTTGCGCTAGCGCAATATTATGAAACTCTTCAATGATTTCTTCTTTCACGCCTGGCTCTACACGTTTAACACTAGATATTTCAAGTGTTAAACGTTCAATTTCTTCTTCATCTAAATGTTTATATACCGCAGCAGACACTTCAGGTCCCATTGAAATCAAAAGGAGTGCTGCTTTTTGTCTACCTGTTAATTCTTTGTCCTTCGTTTTAGACATTTAAGGAAACCTCCTAGTTACTCGTCTGCAATCCAGCTTCGCAGTAGTTTAGCAAAGTCTTCAGGTTTTTCTTTGGCCATCTTTTCAAGCTGTTTACGGCGCAATGTTGCTTCTGTTTCGACTTCGTCTTCTAAGTCGTCCACAACAAGTTCTTCTTGTTCCTCAAAAATAAGCTCTTCTTCTTCCTGCTGTGCTTTTTTGCGCGAGCGTAGGATGAAGAATACGAGTAATAAAATAACAGCTAATAATATACCACCAACTACCCATGCCCACCACGGAATGATTGGTTTCTCGTTCTCTGCAAAATCAACTTTACCTTGCATTTCTTGAACGGTTAACGTCACTTTATCTTGCAACGCTTCCTCTGTTAATTCGCCAGCAGCAGCTTTATCAAGAGACGTACGTACGACTGTAGCTAAAATAGCCTCAATATCATCACGCACTTGCGGCTCTAAAGAATTCGCATCATCTGGCGTAGGCGGCTCAATAATTACTTGAATGCCTAAGTCGCGAATACGATAAGGTGCTTCTTCAATATCTCTTCGGATGCGGTTAACGTCATTATTAATCGTTTCTTCAATACGTTCGTACTCACCGTCACC
The DNA here is from genome assembly GCF_003057615.1 of Metalysinibacillus jejuensis. GTDB lineage: Bacteria > Bacillota > Bacilli > Bacillales_A > Planococcaceae > Metalysinibacillus > Metalysinibacillus jejuensis. Next base: position 159,052 of record NZ_QAFW01000001.1, on the reverse strand, counting down.
GAATGCGCCCTCTTGATAATTGATTAAATTATCCGTCGGTTGTCCTGCTTCCGGTGTGCCTGTTGCATTAGCGCCTGTTCCCGTATAGTTTTCTGTAATACGCTGAACGCTAATCTTTAGCCCTTCCATATTTTCTTCATCGACAGGTTCAACATACTCCCCTGTTTCATTTACTTTATTAAAATCAATATCTGACGTTACAACGACCGCTACTTTTTCAGGACCCATTAATGTTCCTAACATCGCGTGCACACGGTTTTGTAAATCCGTTTCGATTTTCTTCTTCGTATCTAGCTGTGTGGCGATAAGGTCACCGCCGCTAGCTTTTGGTGTAATTGAAAAATCCTCTAAGTATTGGTTAGTAATACGAATGTTTTCAGGTTTTAAATTAGGTACACTTTTTTCGACAATGCGATACATCGTCGCAATTTGTTCATCTGTAAATTGCTGTCCTGGTGCTGTATTGAGCGTAATCGCTGCTTGAGTCTCATTCGTCTCTAACGCTGGTTTTACAAATACATCTTGCTTCGGCAGCGTCAGCATAACATTAGCTCCTTTAACACCGTCAAATACCATCAGCAAGTTACGCAGTTCATTTTGCGTAGCTGCTAACTTCTTCACTTGGAACTCATTATCCGTAACACCAAAACCAGTATTACCGATGGAGTCATAGCTAATTAAACCTGTCTGCGGGTAGCCTTCTGCGGCTAATTGTACTAATAACTGATCCACTTGCTCTTGTGGCACTAAAATAGATGTCCCACCAGGACCTATTTCATAAGGTGTAGCTTGGGCATCTAAAGCTTCTTTAATCCCGCCAATTTCAGCGGTTGATAAATCTTTATAGAGTGGCACAAAATTAGTTCTTGTGGCATAAAAAGTGATGACGGCGGCAAGTAAAAGCACACTAACTACTCCGCCTATCATGACACCTTTTTGCCGCTTACTACGACTTTGCCAAAAGGCTTTCGCGTCGTCTTTTATTTTAGTTAGTCGTTCATCCATTACGAATCCTCCGGTTATAGTGAATGCTCCAACAATGAATAACTCGCGATAACCGTGTAATTAGACACTCATACGCATTATTTCTTGGTAGGCTTCTATCACTTTATTACGAACTTCAATCGTGGCATTTAACGTTACACTTGCTTTTTGCGACGCTATCATAACATCGTGTAACTCTACATTACCACCGTTGATTAATCGATTAGTCATTGCATCTGACGTGATTTGTTGTGCGTTCACATTGGCAATCGCATCTTTTAAAGTTGCTGCAAAATTTTGTTGAGCCTCGTAAGGCTGAGTATGTAGGGTAGGCTTAACTGGTTGTTGTATTGTAGTAGGCCCCATCATAGATACAGAATTAACTGGCATATGTATTCACTCCCTTTTATTTACCTATTTCTAGTGCTTTTGACAACATATTTTTATTGGCATTAAATACGGTAATATTCGCTTCGTATGAACGAGTAGCTGATATTAAGTCTACCATTTCTTTCAAAGGGTCTACATTAGACATTTGCACATACCCTTCTGCATCTGCATCAGGATGTGTTGGATTATACACTAGTTTAAACGGTGTTTCATTATCTTCTTTAATGCGAGTTACCTTAACACCATTTCCCTCAGCGCCTTTAATTTGCTTACCCATTGCGACATTCAAAAAATTAGAAAATTTGCCTTCAGCCGCGGACATCGTTACCGTTTTTCTGCGATAAGGTTCCCACTCGCCATTTACTTGCTTAGCACGTGTGACATCCATACCTGCCATATTAGAAGAAATAACGTCCATTCTAAGTCGTTGCGCCGTTAAGGCCGAGGCTGTTGTATTCATTCCATGAAATATCGTCATCGTTACTTACCTCCTTTGATTACGGTATTGAGTGTTCTAAATTTACCATTTAATCGCTCGATTAAGGCATTGTTATAAATTACGTTTTCAGCTAACTCCGCTTGTTGCTTATCCATATCCACACCATTACCGTTACTACGATAACGCAGATTGGTATAACTATAAACCCCTGGCGTAGTTTTGTTGAAAGTAAAGTCAATATGGCGCTCATCCGTACGATTAGCGTGTAGTACGGCTTGCTTTTGTTGTTCTAACATACGTTTAAAACTAACGTCTTTCGCTTTATAATTGGGCGTATCCACATTGGCAATATTTTGTGCAATTACCTTTTGTTTCGTCGAAGCATACGTTAACCCCCGCTCAATCGATTGGATCGTACCTCCAAACAAGTTCATCATTTTCACCCCTATTACGTTTACTACAGTTTTCAGTCGATTATATCTTCTATACTCTAATTGTAATTAAGTTATGCTGTAGTGTCTATTACACATTTTTTAGAATGGTTAGGTTATTGTAACTACTTTTAGGTGTTTGTCCTTATATACAATTATGTTTTGAGCTTTATTGCAATTGCTATTATACAATGTTTTTTTGAATAAACCTTAATTCTATCAGCATTCTTCACATATATGTATTTTTGTCCACAGCCTTTACTCCTACACTAATGAGTCTAAAGTTTTATTTTACTGTTTCTACGTTTTTTATTCATAATTTCGTCAAAAATAAGATATTTTACGAAAAAATAGACTCCATACGAGTGTATGGAATCTATTTTGCACACCGTTACTTCATTTTAACTTCTGCAAGCGCTGCTAAAAACTTATCATTCAGCACTTTAATATATGTGCCTTTCATGCCTAAAGAACGTGATTCAATTACACCAGCACTTTCAAGTTTACGTAAAGCATTAACAATTACAGAGCGTGTAATGCCTACGCGGTCAGCAATTTTAGAAGCTACAAGCAAGCCTTCTGTACCATCTAGTTCTTCAAAAATATGGTCAATTGCTTCTAGTTCACTAAACGATAGTGAGTTGATTGCCATTTGTACGACAGCTTTGCTACGTGCTTCTTCTTCAATTTCTTCTGCTTTTTCACGCAAAATTTCCATACCAACTACAGTAGCACCATATTCTGCTAAAATCAAATCCTCATCACCAAATTGCTCGAAAAGACGCGCTAAAATTAATGTACCTAAGCGCTCACCACCACCAATGATTGGTACGATAGTCGTTAAGCCATTAGCAAATAGCTCGCGGTTTTCAATCGGGAAAGCAGAGTGCACATTATCAATATCTAAATTTGAAGAAGTTTCGGTAATGTTAAACAAGTTATTCGTATATTCCTCTGGGAATTGACGTTCTTCAAACATTTTTTTCATACGCTCATTTTCAATCTGCTGATGGATAGAGATGCCTAATAACTTACCTTTACGGCTTACGATGTAAACGTTACTATCAATCGTATCTCCTAAAATATCTGCCATCTCTTTAAAGTTCACCGGCTTACCTGCAGATGCTTGTAACATTGAGTTAATTGTACGTGTTTTTGCTAATAAATCCATTTGTATAGTTCCTCCTAAATTAGTCATTCGCTATTTTCTTAATATTCTAAAGGTTTTTTCAAGTTAGCGAAACTAATTCCTCTTAAAATCATAAAATAAATTGTGATAAGTCTTTATCGCCTACAATTTTGCCGAGCTTTCCGTCGACATAAGCGGGCGTAATTTCAATATGAGCGGGTGCAATTTCAGAAGCTTCAAAAGATACCTCTTCAAGCAGTCGCTCTAAAATCGTATGCAAGCGGCGTGCGCCGATATTATCGGTCTCTTGATTTACTTCAATCGCAATTTCAGCAATGCGCTCAATCGCATCATCGGTAAATGCAAGTGTGACACCTTCTGTCGCCAGCAATGCTTCATACTGCGTTAACAGCGACTGATCCGGCTCTTTCAAGATGCGTATAAAATCATCTTTTGTTAGTTTTTCTAGCTCTACTCGAATTGGTAAACGCCCTTGAAGCTCTGGGATTAAGTCTGAAGGCTTAGACATATGGAATGCCCCCGCACCAATAAAGAGCATGTAGTCTGTTTTTACAGGACCATATTTTGTCGTAACAGTCGACCCTTCAATAATCGGTAAAATATCACGTTGTACCCCTTCGCGTGACACATCTGCTGAGGAGCTACCATTAGAACGGCTCGCAATTTTATCAATCTCATCAATAAATATGATACCTGTTTGCTCAGCGCGCACTACCGCTTCTTGTGTTAGCTCATCACTATCAATAAGCTTTGCTGCTTCTTCTTGTGTTAACACACGGCGTGCATCTTTTACTTTAAGACGGCGTTTCTTCATTTGCTTAGGCATTAAACTCGAAAGCATGTCTTGCATACCAGGGTTATTATTCATACCAGCCCCCTGTAACGCATCGAACATCGCCATGTTTTGCTCTTCAACTTTAATCGTTACCATCTCTTCTTCAAGCTTCATCGCTTGTAAATCAATGGCAACTTGCGCGCGCTTTGAACGTACCGTTGTATCCTCTTCTTCATCAGGCTCACTTGTAGCTTGACCACCAAACAACATCTCAAATGGATTTTGCGTTGCTTGCTTTCGCTTTTGTGTTGGCACAAGTAGTTTTACTAAACGCTCATTTGCTAATTGCTCCGCCTGTGCTTGTACTTCCTGCATAAGCTCTTCTTTAACAAGACGATGCGAAGCCTCTACTAAATCACGCACCATCGATTCAACATCACGACCAACATAACCTACCTCAGTAAATTTAGTAGCCTCCACTTTAATGAAAGGTGCTTGTGTCAACTTAGCAATACGACGCGCAATTTCTGTTTTCCCTACACCTGTTGGACCGATCATTAAAATATTTTTCGGTACTACTTCAGCTTGAAGTGCTTCGGGTAATTGCGAACGGCGATAGCGGTTACGTAAAGCAATGGCAACCGCACGTTTCGCTTCATCTTGGCCTACAATATAACGACTTAATTGCTCTGTGATTTGTCTTGGAGTTAACGTGTTTTTTGTCATTTATAACGCCTCCACAATAATTTGATGATTCGTAAACACACAAATATCAGCTGCAGTTGTTAATGCTGCCTCTGCAATTTGCTTAGCTGTTAATGTATCTCCTGCGTATTTCTTTAATGCTCGGCCTGCTGAAAGTGCGTAGTTCCCACCAGAGCCAATTGCTAAAATACCATCATCTGGCTCAATAACTTCGCCTGTACCAGACACAAGAAGTAACGTCGATTTGTCCATTACTAGTAACATCGCTTCAAGTTGACGTAACATCTTATCACCGCGCCACTGTTTAGCAACTTCTACAGCAGCTCGTTGTAAATTACCATCATATTCATTTAACTTCGCCTCAAACATCTCAAACAATGTAAATGCATCCGCTACTGAACCAGCGAAACCTGCTAGCACTTTACCGTTAAACAGACGTCTGACCTTACGCGCGGTATGCTTCATTACTACAGCGTTTCCGAGCGTCACTTGTCCATCACCTGCCATAGCACATGCGCCATTGTGATGAATCGCAAAAATTGTGGTTGCATGAATTTGTCCCATTTCAATACCTCCAGTTACGCCCTTGGATGAGCGTTCATATATGTTTTTCGTAAATGCTCCGTTGTCACATGGGTGTAAATTTGCGTTGATGACAAACTACTATGCCCTAAAAGTTCTTGAACCGTACGCAAGTCTGCACCGTTGTTAATCAAGTGCGTTGCAAAGGTGTGGCGTAGCATATGCGGATGAATTTTACTATGCAGGGTAGCTTGCTCCATAAGAGCGGTTAGCACATAACGTACACCCCGTGCAGTTAGCGCTCCCCCGCGCATGTTTACAAATACATAGGGATGATTTGTTGACTTCATAAGTCGCTCACGCCCATTCGCAATATAGTACGCTAATGCTTCTTTGGCATAAACGCCAAAGGGAACAATACGTTGCTTACGCCCTTTACCTGTTACTCGTATGATACTGTATGTGAAATCAATATCTTCTAACGTAAGCGCGGTTAGTTCACTCACTCGAATACCCGTTGCATAGAGTAGCTCTAATAAAGCTAAATCGCGCTGTGATTTTTTATCCTTGCCATGTGCCACTTCAAAAAGCTTAGCCAACTCTTGCTCATAAAAAAACTGCGGTAATCGTTGCTCTTTTTTAGGGTGATAGAGCAAATGAAATGCACTGTCATCCACATCATACGTTTTATTTAAAAAACGGAAAAATGAGCGAATCGCTGAAATGCGTCGTGATACCGTAGTACGTGCTAATTTTTTATCGTAAAGTTGCGTAATATAAAGTCTTGCTACAGGATACGTTACTTGCGACCAAGACATAATTGCTTCTGCTTGTAAAAATGAAAAGAAATCTTGTAAATCTGCTTGATACTCTGAAATGGTATGCGGAGAAAAGTTTTTTTCGACAGTAATATATAAAACAAATTGCGCCATTGCTTCATTTGTTGAAATATTCACAGCCATGCTCACCATCCCAACTTTGTTGTATTGCTCCAGCTTTTGAAACACACAAGGAAACTCTATACCTATTAGGCGAATTGTGCAAGTAAAAAGATAATTTGATCTTTTTTTAATTGCAATTCCTTGTAAACTATGTCCAAAAAGTAACGCAACACATGAAAAAGCTACATAATCGCAAGCGACTATGCAGCTATCGTTTTAAATTATAGTAGATGCTTTAAAATCTTTCAAGGCTTCTAATGCTCGATTAGCATGCATTTCCGCACGCTCAGGTTTAGAGCGACGACCTGGTGGTAAATCTGGGAAAATCCCAAAGTTTACATTCATCGGTTGGAAATTTTTCGCATGCGCTTCTGTAATATAACGCGCCATACTACCTAATGCTGTCTCACTAGGGAAGACAATTAACGGTTCTTGCTTCGCTAAATGTGCCGCGTTAATCCCCGCTACAAGTCCACTCCCAGCGGACTCGACATACCCTTCGACGCCCGTCATTTGACCAGCTAAAAAGATATGCTTATGTTCACGCATTTGATACGTTTTTTCTAACACTTCTGGTGAGTTAACAAACGTATTGCGGTGCATTACGCCGTAACGTACAATTTCTACATTTTCAAGACCTGGGATCATTTGAACAATTTCCTTTTGTGGCCCCCACTTTAAATGTGTTTGGAAGCCGACAATATTATAAAGTGTGCCCGCTGCGTCGTCTTGACGTAATTGTACAACCGCATATGGACGCTTACCTGTCTTCGGATCCTCTAACCCCACTGGTTTCATTGGACCGAATAACATCGTTTTTTCGCCGCGCGTCGCCATGACTTCAATCGGCATGCATCCTTCAAAATAAATCTCTTTTTCAAACTCTTTAAGTGGTACAACTTCAGCAGCAATCAACGCCTCTCTAAACGCTGTAAACTCTTCCTTTGTCATAGGACAGTTTAAATATGCTGCTTCACCTTTATCATAACGCGATTTTAAATAAACTTTATTCATATCAATGCTATCTTTTTCGATAATTGGTGCAGCTGCATCATAGAAGTATAAATAGTCTTGGCCTGTAAGTGCTTGAATTTCTTTAGCTAACGCTTCTGAAGTTAATGGACCAGTAGCAATAATCGTAATGCCTTCTGGAATTTGTGTAACTTCTTCATGGATAACTTCAACAAGCGGATGGTTTTTCACAGCATCTGTTACATACCCCGCAAATTCATGTCGGTCAACTGCTAATGCCCCACCTGCTGGCACGGCACATTTGTCTGCAGCTTGCATAATCACTGAATTCATTTGACGCATTTCTTCTTTTAACACACCAACAGCGTTCGTTAAACTATTAGCACGTAAAGAGTTAGAGCATACTAACTCCGCAAATTTATCCGTATGATGTGCAGGTGTTTGCTTTACTGGTCGCATCTCGTATAAGCGCACTTGAATACCGCGCTCTGCTAATTGCCAAGCAGCTTCAGAACCTGCTAAACCCGCTCCAATTACATTTACTACTTGTGTCATATTTTCTACCGCACTTTCTTATTGTACTGGTGTTTCTTCGTAGTCACACTCATCGTTCGTACATTTAATTTGAATACCTTTTTTCAACTTTTTCTCTACTAATAGCGACTCACACTTCGGACAAGGACGTGCAATCGGTTTATCCCACGAGACAAATTCACAGGCTGGATATTGGTTACAGCCGTAGAAAATACGGCGTGTTTTACTTTTACGCTCCACAATTTCGCCTGTCTCACAGCTTGGGCATTTTACGCCGATTAACTTTACAATCGCTTTCGTATTACGACATTCTGGGAAATTCGAACAAGCCATAAACTTGCCATAACGCCCTAATTTATAAACCATTGGAGAACCACACTTCTCACAATCCTCACCTGCTGGCTCATCTTTAATTACGACTTTTTCCATCTCTGCATCCGCATGTTCTACGTGTTTTTCGAAGTCTTGATAAAACTCATCAATAACTTCTACCCACTTGCGATTTCCCTCTTCAATTTCGTCTAAATCTCGCTCCATTTGAGCAGTAAATTCAATATCTAAAATATCAGGGAAAAATTCGAGCACTAGCTGATGAACAATTTCACCTAACTCTGTCGGAATAAAACGTTTTGCATCAAGTGTCACATAGCCACGTCGCTGAATCGTATCAAGCGTTGGTGCATAGGTTGATGGTCGCCCTATCCCCAACTCTTCCATCGTTTTTACTAAACGTGCTTCAGAAAAACGCGGTGGTGGTTGGGTAAAGTGTTGCTTCGGCTCTATCGTTTCTGCCTTGACAATATCTCCTTCTACCATCTCCGGTAAGTAAGTTGCCTTCTCTTCTTTTTGATCATCCGAGCCTTCGATGTACACTTTCATAAAACCAGGGAATTTAACTTGCGAACCGTTTGCACGGAACACTACGTCACCTTGTTGCAAGTCTACTGATACCGTGTCTAAGACGGCTGGTGCCATTTGACTAGCGATAAAACGCTCCCAAATTAAACGATAAAGACGCAACTGATCACGACTTAGCACAGCTTTAACCGCTTCAGGTGCACGCATAATGCTCGTTGGTCGAATCGCTTCGTGCGCATCTTGTGAATTCGTTGCTTTTTTAGTTTGGCGTTCTGCTGTTGCAATGAATTCTTCACCGTACTTATCATTAATGTAAGCAACTGCTTCTGTCTTTGCTGTATCAGACACACGTGTCGAATCCGTACGCATATACGTTATTAAGCCGACGATGCCTTCTTTTTTCCCGAGGTCAATACCTTCATATAATTGTTGGGCTAGCATCATCGTTTTTTTCGCACGGAAGTTTAACTTACGTGCTGCTTCTTGCTGTAGTGAAGACGTTGTAAACGAAGGCGCTGCATTACGTTTACGCTCTTTTTTTGTCACGCTCTTTACAGTGAAGTCATTATTTTTCAACTGTTTTAGTACGGCTTGCACTTCTTGTTCATTCGTTAATTTTACTTTTTCTTGTGCTGTACCATAATAAAGTGCATCAAATGCTTTTGCGCCTTTAATAAAGTTAGCGTCAATAGTCCAATACTCTTCTGGAATAAAATTTTTAATTTCATTTTCACGGTCAATAATTAAACGTAAAGCTACGGACTGTACGCGTCCAGCAGACAATCCCTTTTTAACTTTTTTCCATAAAATCGGGCTAATGTTGTACCCCACAAGACGGTCTAGCATACGACGTGCTTGTTGCGCATCTACTAAATCCATATTAATAGGGCGTGGATGTTTAAATGATTCGACAATTGCATCTTTAGTAATTTCATTAAATACGACACGACAATCCGAATCCATATCAATATTAAGCGCGGTAGCTAAATGCCAAGCAATTGCTTCCCCTTCTCTGTCGGGGTCAGCCGCGAGATAAATCTTCTTCGCTTTTTTAGCCGCTGTTTTTAACTCTTGTAAAACAGGGCCTTTCCCACGAATGGTAATGTACTTTGGCGTGTAGTTGTTTTCTGTATCAATGCCCATTTGGCTTCGTGGTAAGTCACGCACATGCCCTACCGACGCTTTTACTTTATACTTCTTGCCTAAATAACGTTCAATTGTTTTTGCTTTTGCGGGTGATTCCACAATTACTAAATAATCTGCCATTTATTTTTCCCCCTTAGTTAGAGGCTTACTATTACTGCTTTTTTAAGTTCACCTGTTGCAAAATGTATAACACATTTCATTTTATTGCAACTCATTTTCTATTTTTCTTTGTAATGCTTCAATAATTTGCTCGCTATTAATGAGCGGAATTGCTCCTTCTGTAATCAAATGATTCGTACCTTCAGAAAGCTTTGAATCAATAGGTCCTGGCACAACAAAAACATCTTTGCCTTCATCTAAAGCAAACTCTGTCGTAATTAATGTGCCGCTTTTTTTCATCGCTTCAGTTACGATAAGCGCATGAGCAAGACCACTCACAATGCGATTGCGCATCGGAAAGTGATGCCTCGCAGGTTTTACATAAGGCGCGTACTCGCTTAACAAAAGATGTTGCTCACTCAGATGCTTGGCTAGTTGCTCATTTTGCCTAGGGTATATATGATAAAACCCACTTCCTAAAACAGCAACTGTTTGCCCTTTATTTTCGATTGTTAGCTTGTGCGCAAGCGTATCCGCTCCTATCGCTAGCCCGCTAATGGTTACAATCTTTTCATCACATAGTCTAGGTAAAATGTGTTGCAAAGCACGCGTTGTATAATCGCTTGCTTGGCGTGAACCTATCACTGCCACTGCAGGACGCGCCAATAAAGAAACGTTACCTTTAGCATACAGTACCGCTGGCGCATCATAAATCGAAAGTAGTCCCTTAGGGTAATTCGGAAAGTAGAAAGGTAATGGTTTTATCGCTTGTTTAGCATAATAAGCTTCGAAGTCTGTTCGATTTACTTCAAGAAATTGCTGTTGAATGTGCAAAGCACGCTTGTCATTTGTACGCAAAGCATGCGCTATTTGTTTAGTTGTTAATTGATGAAATTGCTGTAGCCAGCCCTTGTCAATAAGGTTAGCTGCCGTTTTTACTGTCACTGGGGTAATATAGTGAAGTGCTAATAAGTGTTGCGTTACGGTATCCATAAAAGTTTCCTCCTCAAATACCGCAAACAAAAGAAAAGGTACAGCACACGGCTGTACCTTTCATATTAATGGGTTTTACATTTTTCGTATAGCCCTTTTTCTTTTAATACTTTAATTAATGTCTCACCAATAACAGATGGTGTCTCAGCAACTTCGATTCCTGCTGCGTTCATCGCTTTGATTTTTTCTTTCGCTGTACCTTTACCACCTGCGATAATGGCACCAGCGTGGCCCATACGTTTACCAGGAGGTGCTGTTTGACCACCGATAAAGCCCACTACAGGTTTTGTCATATTGGCTTGAATCCATTCTGCAGCTTCTTCCTCAGCTGTACCGCCAATTTCACCAATCATAACTACTGCATACGTATCCTCATCTTCATTGAATGCCTTTAATGTATCGATGAAGTTTGTACCGTTAACTGGGTCGCCACCAATACCTACAGCTGTTGTTTGGCCAATACCCTCTTGTGTTAATTGATGCACAGCTTCATACGTTAAGGTACCAGAACGTGAAACAACCCCTACATGGCCCTTTGTATGAATATAACCTGGCATAATACCAATTTTACACTCTTCAGCCGTAATAACGCCCGGACAGTTTGGACCGACTAAACGTGTCTTTTTATCTTCCATATAACGCTTAACTTTTACCATATCTAATACTGGAATATGCTCCGTAATACAAATGGTTAATTCCAGTTCAGCATCAACCGCTTCTAAAATTGCATCTGCTGCAAACGGTGCGGGTACATAAATTACTGATACGGTTGCGCCAGTTGCTTTAACCGCTTCTTCTACCGTGTTAAAAACAGGCACGCCTTCAATTTCAAGACCGCCTTTTCCCGGTGTTACACCCGCTACAATTTTCGTGCCATAATCAATCATTTGGCGCGTATGGAATAGCGCTGTTTCGCCCGTAATACCTTGTACAATTACTTTTGTGTCCTTATTAATAAAAACAGCCATCCTATAAATCCCCCTTATTACCCTACTAATTTGACGATTTTTTGCGCGCCATCTGCCATCGAATCCGCTGCAACAATATTTAAACCTGATTCGTTTAACATCTTTTTACCAATTTCTACATTTGTTCCTTCTAAGCGAACGACAAGTGGTACAGCTAAACCAACTTCTTTAGCAGCTGTAATAACACCCGCCGCAATAACATCACACTTCATAATACCACCGAAAATATTAACAAAAATACCTTTTACATTTTCGTCTGATAAAATAATTTTAAAAGCTTCTGTTACTTTCTCTGCTGTAGCACCGCCCCCAACGTCTAAGAAGTTAGCTGGTGTGCCGCCATAATAACTAATCGTATCCATCGTAGCCATCGCTAAACCTGCTCCATTTACCATGCACCCAATATTGCCGTGCAATGAAATATAACTAAGGTCATGCTTAGACGCTTCGATTTCTTTTGGATCTTCCTCGTTAAAGTCGCGTAGTTCCACAATATTTTTATGACGGTATAACGCATTATCGTCAAAGTTAAACTTCGCATCTAATGCAATAACCTCTCCGTCCCCTGTAATTGCTAATGGGTTGATTTCAACAGTTGAAGCATCCGTATCAACAAATGCGTCGTATAAACGCATCATTAACTTTGTAGCTCCACCTACAAGATTTGTAGGGATATTCATATTGAAAGCCATACGTCGTGCTTGGAAGGCTGTTAAACCTAAAACAGGGTCAACGACTTCATGGAAAATTTTCTCTGGAGTAGCTGCTGCTACCTCTTCAATATCCATACCGCCTTCTTCAGAGCCCATTAATGTTACACGCGAAGTAGCACGATCAACGACTAAGCTTAAATAATATTCTTTTTTAATATCTGAACCTTGTTCAATATAAAGACGTTTAACTTCTTTACCTTCAGGTCCTGTTTGATGTGTTACTAAAATTTTACCTAATAATTCCTTTGCATAAGAACGAACTTCCTCAAGCGTTTGCGCAATTTTAACGCCACCTGCTTTACCACGACCACCTGCATGGATTTGAGCTTTAACGACTGTCACGTCCGCGTTAAGTTCTTTTGCTACTTTCACCGCTTCATCCGGTGAAAAAGCCACATTACCTTTTGGTACGGCTACACCGTACTTGCGCAAAATTTCTTTCGCTTGATATTCATGGATATTCATATTCCATCCTCCCATCAGACAATTGCATGATTCTACTCACAACTTCTATTCTATACAAAGATTCTGATAATGTCTATATTCGTCTTTTATGTTTATTTTATAATCTTTTATGCACAAATATCATCGTATAAGTAGTTAATTAATTCTGAAAAGTACTTTTTTCTCTACTTCTCTTAATGGTTTTTCTTTTATAGTATAGTTTATTGTCTACGCGTTAATTTATGTTCTTTATCTACGCGATAGATAAAAGCAAACACTTCAGCTACTGCTTGATACAACTCTTCAGGAATTGCTTCATTTAAATCAAGTTGTCCTAACAGTTCAACCAAACTTGGGTCTTCATGTACAGGAATGTCGTGCTCACTTGCTTTCGCTAAAATATTTTCAGCAATTTTGCCCTTACCTTTTGCCACAACTTTAGGTCCTGCACTTTCTCCAGGAACATACGTTAACGCAATTGCCTCTTTCCGCTTATGTTGTTGATCATTCATACGAGATAGTCCACCCCTGTCGCAGGTGTAGTAGTCTGTTTTAGTACACGTGGTTTAGGTGTATTTTGCTCTTCAAATGTTTTGACGACTACTGCTGATAATTGGTAATCTTTTTTAGCCAAACCTTCCTTCAGCATCGCTTGAAAAGGAACAGCAAGTGCCTTTAATGCTGGATTATCATTAAATAAATTTACCGTTACGATACGATTTTGTACTTGCATATCAATCATTGTTTCTTGCAAAGAGTCCATTTGTAAATAAAATAAAATACGCGCATACGCGGCATCAATTTTACCATCTTCTTTTGTACGGCCACTCCATTGCAATGTGGCTTCTGTATGTTTACCCAAAAAAGAAAGCGGCACTTGCATTGTCAGCTGTTGTTGCGGTCCGTTTTCCCCTGATAAAAGTTGCATACCATTCATACGTGATAATAGCACTTCACCTGCTTGACGCATCTCTTGAGAAATAGGCTGCTCTAATAAGCTTAGCAACTGTGGTTTTAGCATTTGTGCAATCGCTTGTGTATCTGCCGCCTTTTGATTCAGCATCGCTTCATAACTTAAGCCTAGCCCTTTCATGACGTGTTGCATCGCATGTGCCATTGCCTTACCGTCTACTGCTTGTGTAACTTCCGCTTCAGCAGTCGTTACTAAATTTTGAATAAATGCTGGTTGGGGCTTAGCCAATTGTTGCGCAAGTTGCTCAAAAATTTGTTGCTGATTTTGGGTTGTGACAGGACGTAGTAATGATAATAGCTGTTCTTTCGCCCCTTGATCTTGCCCAAAAATTTGTTGTGTTGCATTTGTACTAAAAGCGTCCAATAATTGACTTTGCAACGCCTTCCCAAATGATTGAATGGTCTGTGTCGTCATCGGCAATTGCGTAAAACGCTCCGTTAACTGCATAATTTGTTGCTTTTGCGCATCTGTTAAGGTCGTTTGATTAGCTACCCATGTTTGCATTTGAGCCGTACTATTTTTGATCGTTGCAGGTGTCGCTTGCATCACATCTCCTACGATTGCCCCTGCACTAGTCGGTATTTGCGCGCCTTGGGTTGTGGCGAAGTTTTGCACCGTAGCATTTTGCGGTACAATATTTGCTTGTTTTAGCACTTGAAGCGCTTGTAATTTATCCGCAATAGCGGCATTTGGATTTTGTAAGGTTTGCACGAGTTTAGCGAGCATCACACCGCCCGTTTCTGTCGCAAATGGTTTAGCGAGCTGATTGATTTGACCTAACATCGTTTGGCGCATATCCGCAGGAAGTGACGTATCATTTTGTAACAACGTCGCAATTTGCTGAAGGGATGATGTCATACCTGATGTTTTCTGACCGTTCATTAAAGCAGAAAACACTTCATTCGTAAATGGCATTTTAAGTTCCACCATTTTCGTTAATGCCACTAAAGCCTGTTGTTTTTCTGGTCCACTTAAATTTTTCAACCAGGCTTCTGCTTGAATAAGTTGTTCCTTTGCAATCGGTGTTTGTTCCTTCATAAAATGTGCCATTACTTTTTGCATATCTGCCGTTTTAGGTAAATTCATCGTATCAAGCAATTGATTCATTTGTTGCGACTGTGACATTTGAGGCCCCATAGGACCGGTTACTACTTTTAATTCTGTTTGAGGTGCGGTGCCTGTAACTTGAAAAAAGTGCGCATCTCCTGCTTTTAACGGTGCTTCAAGTTTAGCAACCATTTTATGCCCACCAATTTGGACTTCTGCCATTTGATCAGGAAAAAGTTGCTTAATTGTGCCATGAAATACTTGTCCTTGTCGAAGCGCTAACGGCTGTTGTGTATTTTGCACACCAGCGTTCGATGTTATCGCTTGAAATGACATATTCATTTTATCCAACCTCCTTGGACCATCGATTTAATCGGTTCAAATGACGAGCGGTGTTCTGGTGTTACACCGTACTTCGCCAGCGCTTCGAGATGTTGCTTTGTACCGTAGCCTGCATGTTGCTCAAAGCCATAATTAGGATAAGTTAATGCGAGTTCATCCATATAAGCATCACGTGCGGTTTTCGCTAAAATAGAAGCGGCAGCAATGCTTAAGCTTTTTGCATCTCCTTTAATAATATTTTGTTGCGGTAAGGAAGTAGCAATCGTCATAGCATCAAGTAGCACACCTGCTGGTTGCACTTTTAATAAGCCTACACTGCGAGCCATAGAGCGCTTTGTAGCTTCATAAATATTTATGGCATCAATTACTTGCACAGGTTGAAAATGAATGGCGTAAGCAACTGCATGCGCCTTAATTACTTCGGCATAGCTAGCGCGCTGTTCTTTTGTAAGTTGCTTTGAATCATTGATACCTTCAAACACCTCAAAGTCCTTTGGCAAAATAACCGCTGCCGTAACAACAGGTCCTGCTAGCGGTCCACGTCCCGCTTCGTCCACACCTGCAATTAGCGGACCGTACTGTGCGCGGTACACATCGTCAAACACGACGCGTTCAGCGTGTGCTTGCTGTGCCTCCTGCGCTTTAGCTAAACGACCATAAAACTGCTTCAATGCTTTTTGAACACCCGCACGCTCATCACTTGCTAATGCTAATACCCAATCTTCTTCTCTATTCGCTTCTTTTAATGCTTGTGTAATTTCTTTTACTGTTTTCATAATTACGCCCCTCAATCTTTATTCGTATGCCTATTATCGGTTATTTTATCGTTTTCTAAAAGAAAAACCTCTCTAATCCGATACATTACTTGAGGTGAGAGGAATGGAAATTGCACAAATCGCTAATCGCATCGTCAATGGCGCTATCGCTGACCAACGCAAATATTACGAACAAGCGCAAAAGCCACAAGACGACGGTCCTAAAATTACAGTATTTGAGGATGGCTTTGAACGTGTGTATTTAGTAAAGCCTAATGGTGTACGCGTGCTATTGTCACAAAAACTAATCTTTTGGCTACGTGTAGAACAAGAAAGTAAAAAGCACGACGACAAGGAACGATTAACCAACGGCGAAATGAAGCAAATGCATAGCGAACGTAGCAAAACGCTAATGCAACAGTTAAATGCACATGCCCCTGTTTTTTTCGCACATAAAAAGGACTAGCCGCAATGAGCTAGTCCTTTTTGTTATTCTTGCAACATTTCGTCAACAAAATCAAATGTTAAACGACCAAAATTTAAACCACGTACATCACGTACAATAATTTCAGCCACTTGATCATAATCGATTTCGCCGCCTTGTCCAAATACGCGGCGTAACTTACCGATATGGTCAAACGTCTCGACTAAATCTTCATGTAGAACACTAAAACCATAGCGATCTTGCAAACGATTTGGATAACGTGTAGCTAAAAACTTAAGTCCGTAAACTGCCACATCTTCCATATTCGTTACCGTATCCTTAATTGCTCCTGTAAGTGCCAACTTGTAGCCAATTTCTTGGTCTTCGAATTTTGGCCATAAAATCCCAGGTGTATCAAGCAATTCAATATCTTTACCTACTTTAATCCACTGCTGTGCTTTTGTAACACCTGGCATATTACCGGTCTTTGCTAAATTCTTTTTCGCTAAGCGATTAATGAGCGTTGACTTTCCGACGTTAGGTATGCCAACAATCATTGCGCGAATCGCACGTGGCTTCATTCCTTTTTGACGCATACGGTCAAACTTTTCCGCTAGAATGCCTTGCGCAGCTTTCGTTACTTTTTGCAAACCTTTACCTTCAAGTGAATTAATTGCAACCGCTACTTGATTGCGCTCTTCAAAGTAAGTCACCCACTTTTGTGTCTCATGTTCATCTGCCATATCAGCCTTATTTAGAATGAGTAGGCGCGGCTTTTGATGAATAATGCTATCTAACATCGGGTTGCGTGAAGAAAGCGGTAGGCGCGCATCTACAAGCTCAAAAATAATATCTACTAACTTTAAATTTTCTGTCACTTGACGGCGGGCTTTCGCCATATGCCCAGGAAACCATTGAATCGTCATATTTCTTACATCCTTTCTTGAAAAAAAGGAAGCACGCGGCTCCCTTTTACTTTACCGTACGAATTTCTTTAAATGGCCAAAAGACAATGCTCGTTTTACCGATAACTTTTTCATTTTCTACAGGGCCGATATGACGGCTATCCGTACTTCCTCGGCGATTGTCTCCCATTACGAAAATCGTATCTTCTGGCACTTGCTCCACAAAGTCTTCAGTGAGCGTACCGTCTAATAACAACGCTTTCTTTTCTTCTAAATATGGCTCATCGAGTGGCTCATCATTAATATATAGCTGATCATTGCGATACTCTACCTTATCGCCAGGTAAGCCAATAATACGCTTAATATAGTTTTTGCCAGCTGGTGCATGGAAGACCACAATATCAAAACGTTTTGGTCCACCAATAGTATAACCAATTTTATTAACGATCATACGGTCACGGTCTTGCAGTGTTGGCGTCATCGACTCCCCGTCCACCACAATCGGTGTGAATAAAAAATACTTCACAAGCGCTGCTACTGCAAATGCAATCAACAATGCTTTCGTCCATTCCCAAAATTCATTTTTTGGGGCTACTTCTTTCTCAGCCATGTATGCCACTCCTTTACTACTCTACATTGTAGTAGATAATTATTCTTTATGACAAGCAAAAAGAAAAGGAGTTCGCAGGCGAACTCCTTTTTCAGCTTGATTATCGAATTTCTTTAATACGTGCTGCTTTACCACGTAGGTTACGTAGGTAGTAAAGTTTAGCGCGACGTACTTTACCGCGACGTGTAACTTCTAATTGAGCGATTTTTGGTGTGTGTACAGGGAATGTACGTTCAACACCTACACCGTAAGAAATTTTACGAACTGTGAAAGTTTCGCTAATGCCGCCACCACGACGTTTGATTACAACACCTTCGTATACTTGGATACGCTCACGAGTACCCTCTACTACTTTAACGTGTACCTTAACTGTATCACCAGCACGGAAAGTAGGTAGGTCTGTGCGAAGTTGCTCTTTTGTAATTTCTGAAATAATGTTTGTCATTACGTTTTCTCTCCTTATATACAGACGCTCTTACAATACTAGTTGCAGCGGAACATCGTAATGCGGTACTTCTACAAAGAAGTACAAAGTGAATGATACCATAAAAAACTAGCGCTTACAAGTGTTTTTTCATTTTTTTAGCGTTGCTAAATAGGCGCGCTGTTCATCAGTTAATGGATAATTTTCTAACAAATCTGGGCGTCGCTCATACGTGCGCTTTAGCGATTGTTGTTCACGCCACTTTTCAATATTTGCATGATGACCAGACAGTAAAATATCGGGTACTTTCATACCTCTAAAGTCAGCGGGACGTGTATAATGAGGGTGTTCTAATAATCCTGTCGAAAATGAATCATTAACATGAGAAGCCTCTTGCCCTAATACGCCAGGTAAAAGACGTACGACGCTATCGACAATTGTCATCGCACCAATTTCGCCACCTGTTAATACATAATCACCGATAGATATTTCATCCGTTACTAAATATTCGCGAATGCGCTCATCATACCCTTCATAATGACCACATAGTAAAATAAGCTCTTCTTCTCGTGCAAACTCTTCTGCTTTTTGTTGCGTATAGCGTTCGCCTTGTGGGCATAATAATACGACCCTTGGCTGACGTCCTGCCGCAATCTTTTCGACTGCCTCAAACATCGGCTCTGGCTTCAGTACCATACCAGCGCTACCACCATAAGGATAGTCGTCGACTTGACGATGCTTATCATAGGCAAATTCACGAATATCTGTGACTTGCAATGTAACGGCTCCTTTATCTTGCGCTTTCTTTAAAATCGAAGAACCAAACACACCACTAAACATATCTGGAAATAAACTTAGCACATGAATATTCATTTACAAAAGCCCTTCCATCACATAAATTGTAATTACTTTATCCTCTACATTAATCTCACGTACGACATCTTCAATATAAGGAATATAATGTTCTTTCTTTGCGCCTTTAACGACCCAAACATCATTGGCGCCTGTTTGTAAAATATCTATAATTTCACCAATAACATCGCCATCTTCTTCTGACACTACTTTACAACCGATAATCTCATGGAAGTAATATTCGTGTTCAGTGAGCACATCTTCCTCCATTTGATCTTTCGTAATTTTTAATAATCCCTCTTTATATGGCAATACATCATTTATATTATGTATGCCTTCAAACGTTAATAAAATAAAGTTTTTATGCCGACGAACTGTAGCGATTGTTAACCACGTTGGCTTCTTGTCACCTTTCTTAAAAGCAGCTAAGCGACTGCCAACGTAAAATCGTTCCTCTTCAAAATCAGTCGTCGATAAAATTCGCACCTCTCCTCGCACACCATGCGTATTGACAATACGACCTACATTAAACCATTCCATGTATTCACCTCTTTTTATAAATAAAAAGAGAGGAACTTTTGCAAGCTCCTCTCTTTTCTAATCCACTATGTCGACGTAAGTCTTCTTATGGTGACTGCCTGCTGCTGAATAAACAATTGTACGAATTGCCTTTGCAACGCGCCCCTGCTTGCCTATGACTTTCCCTCGATCCTCTGGATGAACAAAAAGTTGATAAACAATGCGATTATCCGATTCTTCTGCTGTAATGCGTACATCATCAGGATAATCGACTAACGGTAAAACGATTGTTTCAATCAGCTGCTTCAAAGACGTCACCTCCGATTATTTGCTGAATTTTTGGTTATGGAATTTTTCCATGATGCCTTGATCTGAGAACAGGTTACGAACTGTATCAGATGGTTTTGCACCGTTAGCTAACCATTTAAGAGCTTTCTCTTCATCGATTTTAAGTGTAGCTGGTTGAGTAAGTGGGTTGTAAGTACCTACTGTTTCGATTTGACGACCGTCGCGTGGCGCGCGAGCGTCTGCTACTACGATACGATAGAAAGGAGATTTTTTAGCTCCCATACGTTTTAAACGAATTTTAACTGCCATTTTCTTTGCACCTCCGAATAAGTTTCACACAAGATAGTATATTATCAATGTTTGGTTTGTTTGTAAAGTGTTTTTTCTTAACACACTTATTTTTTTACTTAAATAACGAGTCAAATCCAGGTAATTTCATTTTTTTCTTACCTTTACCTGAAGCCATACCTGTCATTTGCTTCATCATTTTTTTCATTTCCTCAAACTGCTTTAACAGGCGATTAATTTCTTGAATCGGTCGACCTGAACCTCGTGAAATACGCTTTTTACGGCTCGAGTTAATGATATCTGGGTTCGTTTTTTCCGCTGGTGTCATCGAATAAATAATCGCTTCTAAATGCGCCATTTGCTTGTCATCGACCTTAGCGTTTTCTAACCCTTTAATTTTATTAGCCCCTGGAATCATTTTTAAAATTTCATCAAGCGGGCCCATTTTTTTCACTTGTTGCAACTGCTCGATAAAATCATCAAACGTAAAGCTTTGTGTTTTAAATTTTTCTTCTAGCTCTTTTGCTTTATCTTCATCTACTTGAGCTTGCGCCTTTTCGATTAGCGATAGCATATCACCCATACCTAAAATACGTGATGCCATACGTTCTGGATGGAACGGCTCTAAAGCATCCATTTTTTCACCCATACCAACAAATTTAATTGGCTTTTGTGTAACAGAACGAATCGATAACGCAGCACCACCACGCGTATCACCATCTAGCTTCGTTAAAATGACGCCCGTAATGCCTAAAGCATCGTTAAAACTATTCGCTACATTCACTGCGTCTTGACCTGTCATCGCATCTACGACTAAGAAAATTTCATCAGGCTCTTTAAGCGCGCGAATATCTTTTAACTCTTGCATCAATGTCTCATCAATGTGCAAACGTCCTGCTGTATCGATGATAACAACATCGTTATGATCTTCTTTCGCTTGTTCAATTGCTTTTTCAGCAATTTCAACAGGTGATACTTCTGTACCCATTGAAAAAACAGGAATCGATAACTGTTTCCCAAGCGTCTCTAATTGTTGTACTGCCGCCGGGCGATAAACATCCGCCGCTACTAGCAATGGTTTGCGGTTGTATTTTTTACGCAGTACATTAGCGAGTTTGCCTGTTGTCGTCGTTTTACCCGCACCTTGTAAGCCGACCATCATAATAACAGTCGGGGGCTTCGTATTAAATTTAATCGGGCTCTGCTCGCCACCCATTAACGTCGTTAGTTCATCTTGTACAATTTTAATAACTTGCTGCCCGGGCGTTAAGCTCTTCATAACATCTGAGCCTACCGCACGTTCACTAACGTTTTTAACGAATTGCTTTACTACTTGCAAGTTAACGTCTGCTTCAATTAGGGCAAAGCGCACTTCACGCATCATCGCCTTAACATCTTGCTCGGTTACCTTACCTTTACCTTTAATTTTTTGGATCGTTTCCTGGAGTCGTTCCGATAATCCTTCAAACGCCACTTAAGTCGCCTCCTAATCCCATTCCTTTAACTGTTCGACGAGCTTTTTTTGCTCTTCATTATTACCGTTTTGTTCGATTGTTGTTAGTAACTTTTGTAAAATACTTTTACGTTTTTCGAATTTCTCAAATAGGCATAATTTTTGTTCATAGCCTTCAAGCATTTTTTCGGTGCGTTTAATATTATCATATACCGCTTGACGTGAAACACCGTAGGAATCTGCAATCTCTCCTAAAGAGTGATCATCTAAATAATAAAGTTCCATATAACTACGTTGTTTATCGGTCAATAATGCTTGATAAAAGTCGAAAAGGAAATTCATGCGCGTTGTTTTTTCAAGTAGCATTCCATTTCTCTCCTGTCGTTAATCTACTGTATCATATCGAACGACGCGCTTAGCTGTCAAGGTAATATACTTGATTATGCTTCTTCTGTCATTTTTTCAAGCTCTTGTTCAAGTCCTTCAGCAAATAAACCATACACATAGCGCTCTGCATCAAATGGTTGTAAATCATCCATTTGCTCACCTAACCCTACAAATTTCACAGGGATGTGAAGCTTATTACGAATCGCTAACACAATACCGCCCTTAGCAGTACCATCAAGCTTTGTTAGTACGATACCTGTAACGTCTGTTACTTCTTTGAAAGTTTGAGCTTGTACTAAAGCATTTTGACCTGTTGTCGCATCTAGTGCTAATAGTACTTCGTGAGGTGCGTTTGGTACTTCACGTGAAATAACACGGTGTACTTTTTCTAATTCATTCATTAAATTGACTTTATTTTGCAAGCGACCAGCTGTATCACAAATTAATACGTCCACATTGCGCTTTTTTGCGGCTTGGATTGCATCAAACATTACAGCTGCAGGATCAGAGCCTTCAGATTGTTTCACGACTTCACAACCAACGCGGTCGCCCCACACTTGCAGTTGGTCAATAGCACCTGCACGGAATGTATCACCTGCTGCAAGCATTACTGTTTTACCTTCTTTTTGCAAGCGGTTAGCCAATTTACCAATTGTCGTCGTTTTACCTACACCGTTTACCCCAACAAATAAAATAACCGTTAATTCACCTTCAGGTTGTAAGTTAAGTGTTACAGTATTTTCTTCACCTTGCTCATAAATCTCTACTAATTTTTCCGAAATAATCGCTTGAATACCTTCTGTATCCTTAATGTTTTGACGTTGTACTTCAAAGCGAAGTTTGTCCATTAATTCCATTACCGTTTCAAAGCCAACGTCAGCTTGTAGTAAAACATCTTCTAGTTCTTCAAAGAAGTCCTCATCTACTTTACGATAACGCGCTACTAAATCATTCACTTTTGAAGTGAAGGTATCGCGTGTTTTAGCAAGCCCTGCTTTAAATTTCGCTGTAATCGACCAAGCGGATGGTTTTTTTTCTTCTTGCACTTCCTCGTCTTCTACTTCTTGCTGTTCGATCGCTACTTCTTCAGCTTCGATTGCGTCTTCTTCAATCTCCGCTACTTCTTCTGGAGCTTTAGGTACTTCTTCTGTCTGTTGAAGCACTTCTTCTACATGTTCTTGTTGTAGCTCCGCTTCACTCGCTTCTTCCGTACCTTCGACCGCTTCGTCTTGCACTATTTCTTTTTTCTCTTCTTCGGGATTACCCATCAACTTGTCTTTTAATCGCTTAAAAAAGCTCATTATGACCGCTCCTCTTCATATTGTTCTAATTTTACGGATACTAACTTCGATACGCCCGACTCTTGCATCGTAATACCATACAGAACGTCGGCCCCTTCCATTGTACCTTTGCGGTGTGTAATGACAATGAACTGTGTGTCATCACTTAACTTGCGTAAATATTCTACATAGCGTGTTACATTAGCTTCGTCTAATGCTGCTTCAACCTCATCTAACACGCAAAATGGTACGGGGCGCGTTTTTAAAATCGCGAATAATATAGCAATTGCCACGAGTGCACGTTCACCGCCTGATAGTAACGATAAGTTTTGCAGTTTTTTCCCTGGTGGTTGTGCAATGATTTCGATACCTGTTTCTAATAAATTAGTTGGATCAATCAATACTAAATCAGCTTTTCCCCCGCCAAATAACTCGCGAAAAGCGGCATGAAAATGCGTGCGAATTTCTTCAAACGTTGTTTTAAAGCGCGCGGTCATTTCGCTGTCCATCTCTTCAATTGCATCGTTTAATGTTTGTTGCGCTTCTAATAAATCTTGACGTTGTGCTTCTAAAAAGCGGTAGCGTTCGCTAACTTCAGCATACTCTGCAATCGCATTGACGTTTACAGTGCCTAATTCTTCGATTGACTGTTTCAATAATTTCACGCGACGTCGCGCTTGCTCTAAGTCAATCGTTAATACAGGCACATCTTGTTGTGAGCGCAAATCCCAATCGTACTGTTCTAACAGTTGTTGTTCGATATATGTGATACGACTTTTTTCACGTTCCATTTTAAGTTCACTATTGTGTAACTGCTCGTTATAGCTTTGATGCGATAAGCGAATTTCACGTAAAGTTTCTTGACGCTGTTGGATTGTTTGTTCGTTTTCTTGACGCTGTTGTCGTAGCTGCACGAGCTTCGCTTCACTTTGCTGTTTTAACGTTTGAGAATGCGCAATCTTTTGCGCGATGACTTGCGGCGCATCTTGCTCATTTGCCTGCGTTGTAAACCACGTTATTTCCGAGGAAATATCAGTGACTTCTTTTTGTAGCTTAGCAATTGTCACGTCACATTGTGCGACAAGCTCACTCGCTTGATTACGCTTTTCCTTAGTAACGGCAAATTTCGGACGCAGTTCGTCCAATTGTTGACGCAATGAATCGCGCTCTGTCTCGCTTTTTTCTTTTAACGCTAACAAGGTTTTTACTTGTTGATCAATCACAAGGAGCTGTTGTTCAATAGTTTCGATGCGCGCCGTCGCCTTTTGACGTTCATTCGACAATGTCATAAGCTGCTGCTCTGTATCATTTTGTGTCGTCGTAACACTTGTTACGCGCGCTTGTAAATGTTTTTTATCATTTTGTAAAGCGGTTTGCGTCGTTTGTGTTTCATACGCTTGGCGCGTTACTTCTTCAAGTTGTTGTGTTAAAGCAACTACTTGTTCTTTAAGCATTTGATTACGTTGTTGTGATTGTTGTACATCTTGCTCAGCCTTGGTAATTTGCTCGACAATAGTAGAAAGTTTAACAGCTAGCTCCTCTAGCTCTGTTTTTCGAGAGAAGACATTTGATTGACGCTTTGCTGCGCCCCCTGTTAATGAACCGCCGGTGTTGACAACATCTCCATCGAGCGTTACTACACGGTAGCGAAAATTTGCTATGCGGGCAATAGCTGTTGCACCTTCTAAATCGCGCGCTACAATGACACCACCAAGTAAGTTTTGCACAACACGCGCATACTTCTCATCAACTTTTACTAAACTAGCTGCTATCTGAATAAAAGCAGGGTGCGCTTTAATACTCGCCACAATGTCCGCTGGCACAAAGCGTGGTTGAATAACCGTACGCGGTAAAAATGTCGCACGGCCTTCTTTTTTACGTTTTAAATAGTGAATAGCCTGTTGTGCTGCGCGCTCATCTGTTGTAATAATATGCTGGCTTGCTGCACCGAGCGCAGTTTCAATGGCTTCTGTATATTGTTTTGGCACATGAATAAGCTCTGCTACTGCACCGTCAATGCCTGTCAATGCCTCGTCGCGCGCTTGCAATACTGCGCGTACACCTTGATAAAAACCTGAGAAATCAGCGGCTAGCTCTTCTAACGTTTCTTTACGTGTTTTCAAGCGATGCTGGTGTTGATAAGCTTCAAATAACATTTTTTGTTTGTTATCGGTTTTCGTTTGTTGATCAAGTAACACTGCGCGTTTTTCTGTTAATTGCGCTGTTAAGCTATTTTTTAATTGTGTTAACTGCTCGTACTTAACACTCACTTCTTCATAGCGCTCTGTTAACGCTAACAGTGCATGACTCGCTTCATCTGTTTGCGTACGTACACGAGAATCTGTTGTTTGGTGACGCTCAATTTGCTGTTCAATATGCTTTTTATCATTTTGCACAGCTACTTGCTCATTTTTTAAATCAATATAATGATTGCGATGAATTTCAATTTCTTGCTCTAGCTCTTTTACCGAGCGTTGTAACACATGCTCAAACTGTTTAATTTGAGAGTCGTAAGCTTTCATTTGCTGTTGATGTTTGGCATACTCATCATTCGCCTGTTGCTTCTTATCTTGCCATTCTAAGAGTTGCTCACGTAATGTTTGCTTAGCTTTTGTTAAGTCATCAAGACGCTGTTTGCGGTTTTGTTCCTTTTCTGCACTAACAGCTTGATAACCTGTTAAACGCTCTACTTCTGTGCTAGCCTCCATTAATGTAGCATTAACTACATCATACTGTGTAGCCATCTCTTCTCTCTTAGCTGTTAGCTGTGATAATTCACTTTCGATTTCTTCTATTTGATTAGCTAAGGCTAGCGCTTTACCTTCATAATTGTCTACAAGTTGCTTCGCTTCTTGCATAGCTGTTAAATGGTTAGTAGCATCTGCTACCATTACTGCAATATCATATTCTTTTACGTCTTCTGTCATTTGTAAGTAGTCGCGTGCTTTCACTGCTTGCTCTTCTAATGGTTGAAGGCGTAGCGCTAACTCTTTTGAAATATCTAACACACGCAGAAGATTTTCACTCGTCTCGAATAATTTATGCTGCGCTTTTTTCTTTCGTAGCTTATACTTCAAAACTCCCGCAGCCTCTTCAAATATCGCACGGCGATCTTGCGGCCTACTGTTTAATATTTCGTCGACACGGCCTTGCGAAATGATAGAGAACGCTTCTTTTCCTAAGCCTGAATCCATAAAGAGGTCTGTAATATCTTTTAAGCGACAAGCTTGATTATTAAGTAAATACTCACTTTCGCCCGAGCGATGTACACGACGCGTAACGCTAACCTCATTATACGGTAGCTTTACGCGTTCATCGCTATTATCTAAAATGAGCGTTACTTCTGCTACGTTAACCGAACGATGCGCATCGCTACCGGAAAAAATAATATCTTCCATTTTAGCGCCGCGTAAAGATTTAGCGGACTGCTCACCTAATACCCAACGTATCGCATCCGTAACATTACTTTTACCACTACCATTTGGACCAACGACTGCTGTAAGCCCTGGTACAAAATCAATACTCGTACGCTTAGCGAATGATTTGAAACCTACCATATCTAAGCGTTTTAAATACATTTAGCCTTCTCCTTGCTGTTCTTTAATAACGAGCATCGCGCATTGAGCTGCCTGTTGCTCTGCTTCTTTCTTCGATTTGCCACGCCCTACACCTAGCTCTTGGTCATTTAATAAGACACTCGATACGAACGTACGATTATGCGCAGGACCTCGCTCATCGATAATTTCGTAACTCAATGTGCCACTACTCGCTTGTTGCACCATTTCTTGCAATTGACTTTTAAAGTCCATCGCATGCGAAAATGCACCAACATCTACTTTAGGAAAGACAACTCGTGCTAAAAATTGCACAACTGTATCTAAATCTTGATCTAAGTATAATGCGCCGATGAATGCTTCGAAGACGTCTGCCAGTAACGCAGGACGCTCACGACCACCTGTTAACTCTTCACCTTTACCGAGCAATACATAGTGACCGAAATTTAATTCATTGGCGAAAATAACTAATGAAGGTTCACATACAATTGAAGCACGTAATTTCGTTAATTCTCCTTCGCTCATATTTGGATATTTTTCAAATAAATACTTGGAGACGGATAGCTCTAATACGGCATCCCCTAAAAACTCTAAGCGCTCGTTGTCCGTAAATAATTTTCTGCGATGCTCATTTACATAAGAGGAATGTGTAAATGCTTGGTATAATAATGATTTATTTGCAAAAGAAATTGCCAACTTCTGTTGTAATAAATCAAATTGCATGCGTGCTTTTTCTGGAATGACACCTGGTTTTTGGGCCGTTCCTCTTCTTTTATTAATCATACACATTCTACCTTTCTACTCAGTTTCTAACGTTAAGTGTACCTTTTCTAATGTAATAGTGCAAAAGTATTTCGTCACTTTGTCAACTACTTTTCCTATAGCCCTTAACACTCATAAAGCGACAAAAGAGGCACTCCCTATCGAACACGTCGATGTAAAGTGCCTCGCAAGACTATATTAGCCTAATTTGCTTTCGATGTATGATACCGCAGAACCTACTGTTGTAATTTTTTCTGCGTCCTCGTCCGAGATTTCCATCTCAAACTCGTCCTCAAGTTCCATTACTAGTTCTACTACGTCTAAAGAGTCAGCACCTAAATCTTCACGGAATGAAGCTTCTGGTGTTACTTTGTTCTCTTCAACGTCTAAACGGTCAACGATTACTTTAGTTACGCGCTCTAATACTGTCAAGTCATTCACCTCCCCTCAATTGAGTATAATAAAAATCGTGTGATTTTAACAGCTTTACTTACATTACCATGCCGCCGTCGATATGAAGCGTCTGGCCTGTCATATAGTTTGCGCCTTCTGACGCTAAGAAAGCAACCACATTAGCAACGTCCTCTGGTTGCCCAAGTTTAGCTAGAGGAATTTGCGTAAGCATCGCATCCTTAACATCTTGTGGTAACTCCTCTGTCATATCGGTTGCAATAAAGCCAGGGGCTACAGCGTTCACTAAAATATTACGTGCAGCTAGCTCTTTTGCTGTCGTTTTTGTTAAACCGATAACACCTGCTTTAGCTGCTACGTAATTTGCCTGACCCGCATTACCTGCAACGCCTACAATTGAAGCAACATTAATAATACGGCCTGCGCGCTGTTTCATCATTTGACGTGCTACAGCTTTTGTACATAAAAATACGCCTTTTAAGTTCGTAGCCATTACGCTATCCCACTCGTCTTCCTTCATACGCATTAACAAATTATCACGTGTAATACCTGCATTGTTAACTAAAATATCAATTGAACCGAAAGCATCCATTGCAGCACCCATCAACGCTTTTACTTCATCTGCATCTGCCACGTTAGCTTGCACAGCAATTGCCTGTTGTCCAAGCGCTTTTATTTCTGCTACAACTTCCTCAGCTTTTGCTTGTGAGCCACTATAGTTAACGACAACATTGGCGCCGTCTTGTGCTAACTTTAATGCAATCGCACGACCAATACCGCGCGATGCACCTGTTACTACTGCTGTTTTTGTCATTATGCCCACTCCTTTGCCGCTTCTACTACTGCTTGTAAACTCGCTTCATCATACACGCAGTATGTTGTTACAGAACGGTCTACTTTTTTCACTAAACCTGATAATACTTTACCAGGCCCGCACTCAATAAAAGTATCCACGCCTAAGTCAATCATTTTGCGCACACTTTCTTCCCAACGTACAGGGCTATAAACTTGCGCGACAAGCTCTTGTTGCATATCACTCACCGCTACAACATCTGCTGTCACATTACCAATCAGCGGCACAGCTCCTTCTGTTAATGGCAATTGTGCAAGTACCGCACCTAGTTTTTCTGCTGCTGGTGTCATTAACGACGAGTGGAAAGGTCCACTCACTACTAATGGAATCGCACGCTTTGCGCCTTCCTCTTTCGCTAAAACACAAGCCTTATCCACACCAGCTTTAGTACCAGAAATTACAATTTGTCCTGGGCAATTTAAGTTAGCCAGTTGCACTGTATCACCTTGTTTAGTAATGCGCTCTGTCACACTTGTTAACTTGTCAGCATCCATACCTAAAATGGCTGCCATTGCGCCCTCACCTGCTGGTACGGCTTCTTCCATAAATAAGCCGCGCTTATGTACAGCAACAACCGCATCTGTAAATTGCATAACACCTGACGCAACAAGTGCGCTATATTCTCCTAATGAGTGCCCTGCAACATAGTGAGGCGCGATACCAGCTTGCTTTAAGCGCTCTGCTACCATAACACCTGTTGTTAGTAATGCAGGCTGTGCATTATACGTTAATGTTAGCTCTTCTTGAGGTCCTTCAAGCATTAACTTAGCTAAATCATAATTTAGCGCCGTGTTTGCTGTCTCATAAATTGCTTTACTATCTTCATGCTCCGCTACAAATTGCTGCCCCATCCCGACAGTTTGTGAGCCTTGCCCCGGAAAAATAAATGCGATTGTTGCCATTATAAAAAACCCCTTTAGTTTGATTTTGCAATCGTTTGTTGAATTGTAGCTGTTACATCATACTCCACCATTTCTTTAGCTTGACGTAACGCGCTAAAAATTGCTTTGGCGTTTGATGAGCCATGCGCTTTAATAACAGGTGCTTTTAAACCAAATAGCGCTGCACCACCATACTCGGTATAATCCATTTTGGTTTTAATACCGCGTAAACCGTCCTTGGCTAACACAGCACCTAACTTAGCTTTAGTAGAAGACGTGAAGGCTTCTTTTAGCATCGTAAACATAGTTACAGCTGTACCTTCAATAGACTTTAACACCATATTGCCAGTAAAGCCGTCTGTCACAACCACATCTGCTACACCGTTTAATAACTCACGTGACTCCACATTGCCCTCAAAGTTAAGTGCT
Source organism: Metalysinibacillus jejuensis (assembly GCF_003057615.1). Taxonomy (GTDB): domain Bacteria; phylum Bacillota; class Bacilli; order Bacillales_A; family Planococcaceae; genus Metalysinibacillus; species Metalysinibacillus jejuensis. Next base: position 128,551 of record NZ_QAFW01000001.1, on the reverse strand, counting down.
TCTTGTTGAATTAACGGAAATGCTGCCTTAGTTAGCTCATTGCCTTTTTGTTCCTCTGTACCAATATTGAGTAACCCAACACGTGGTGTAGCTAGTTTACGTACCTTTTGTGCATAAACATTGCCCATCACTGCATACTGCGCTAAATGCTCGGGTTTTGGGTCAGCATTAGCACCTAAATCTAGCATTAAAAAGCCCTTACCATCAATTGTAGGAAGCGTTGTCGCTAATGCAGGTCGTGCAATACCTTCAATACGCCCTACTTGAAATAGCCCACCTGCCATTAATGCACCCGTATTCCCCGCTGATAAGCAAGCGTCCGCTTGCCCTTCTTTAACCGCTTGTAAAATGCGCGCCATTGAAGAATCTTTTTTACGGCGTACCGCACGTGCCGCGTCATCCGTTGCCTCAACAACTTCCGAACACGCTACAATTTGGATTCGTTCATGTGCCTTTAAATACGGTTGCATCACTTGTTGCTGTCCATATAAATGAATCGTTAATTCAGGGAACGCCTCTAATGCCTGGTATACGCCTTCAATTACGGCTTGTGGTGCATTATCGCCACCCATGCCATCTACTGCAATAATCATTCGTTGTCACCTCTTGTACGATACATTTCAAATTCGCCTTTAAAGACATTTTTATTATCCACAGTAGAAGTTACCGTTACATGCGTTCGGTTTTTCTCACTGTTTTGTTTAGTTACTACCGCTTTTGTAATCACGCGGTCACCTGCACGTACAGGCTTTGTGAAGAAGATTTCAGCACATACGGTTAATGCTAATTCATCGTCAATGACTGCTACCGCTAATGAATTCGCTTGGGCAAATAAATGGTGCCCTCTAGCAATGCCATTACGCTGAAATACATGCTCCTCGCCCACATCAAAAATAGATAACGCTCGTTTATCAAGCTCAATATCGATAATATCCCCGATTACTTCGTCAAGCGGTAAAGATTTTACTTCGTTCTCATATGTCCTTGCCGCTACATCCTTAATTCGCTCACGTAACTCAGGTATTGCTAACTCCATACGATCTAAACGAATCGTCTGCACGCTAACATCAAATTGCGTGGCTAACTGCTCGTCTGTAACGAATGGATTGTCAGTAATCGTTTCTACTAACAATTGCTGACGTTCTTTCTTCGGTTTTCTCACGTCAACTGCCACCTTCTTTTATCAGATATTAGCACTTGGTACTAACATCAGTATAATAATTCATAAATTAGATTGCAAGCCATTTTTTAATCAAATCGCTCACCATCTAGCACCCCGCTCTGCTTTAGCATTTCTTGTAGTGGGGTATAGAGAGGGTTTTGCCAAAAATCATCACGCTGTAATAAATCTACCGCATCTTGCCTTGCTACATCTAAAATACGGTAGTCTTCCACAAGATCTGCCATCTTAAATTCAGGCAATCCACTCTGTTTACGCCCAAAAAAGTCACCCGGTCCGCGAAGTGCTAAGTCTTTTTCAGCTAATTCAAAACCGTTGTTCGTAGCTGTCATAGCCATCATACGCTCTTTGCCTTCATCCGTTTTAGGATCAGCTAATAATACACAATACGACTGGTGCTCACCACGACCTACCCGTCCGCGCAACTGATGCAGTTGTGCTAAGCCAAAACGTTCGGCATCTGTTATAAGCATAAAGGTTGCATTTGGTACGTTTACACCTACCTCTACTACTGTTGTTGAGACTAATACCGTAATATCACCGTTCGAAAAATCTCGCATAACACGCTCTTTTTCATCTGTAGGCAAGCGTCCGTGCATTAATCCTACTGTAAATTTACCTTCATAAAAGCTAGCGAGTTGCTCATATAACTCTACCGCATTTTGCACATCAAGTTTATCTGACTCTTCAATTAGTGGGCAGATGGCATACGCTTGACGCCCCGCTTGTAGTTCTAATGTTAACCTTTCAAAAACAGCGGACATCTTCTCAGGGCGTAGCCAATGAGTTTCAATTACTTTACGCCCTGCAGGCATTTCATCAATGGCTGATACATCCATCTCCCCAAAAGCTGTAATAGCTAACGTTCTCGGTATCGGGGTTGCTGTCATAAAAAGCACATCGGGTTGTTCTCCTTTATCACGCAGTATACGTCGCTGGGACACGCCGAACCGATGCTGTTCATCCGTAATGACTAAACCTAATTGTTTAAACTCGACATCTGGTTGAATTAACGCATGTGTACCGATGACGATATCAATTTCTCCGCTCGCTAAGTGCGCTAATACTTCACGACGTACTTTTGTTTTAGTAGAACCCGAAAGCATAGCGAGTCGAACGCCTAAAGGGGCGAGCCACTCTGCTAAAGAAACGCTATGTTGTTCTGCTAAAATTTCGGTAGGCGCCATTAATGCACCTTGATAACCTGCCGTTACAACAGCATATAAGGCGAGTGCTGCTACGACGGTTTTCCCAGAGCCAACATCCCCTTGCAAAAGTCGATTCATACGATAAGGGGATTTAATATCACGAAATATTTCATTGACCACACGTTTTTGTGCACCTGTTAACTCATACGGCAAACGTGTAATGAGCGCTTTAACAAGTGGTAAATTATAAGAAATTGCTCTACCGCCTTCTTCATTTAAGCGCAGTTTTCGTAACGCTTGAATGCGCAATTGGAAGTGAAGTAATTCTTCATAGGCGAAGCGGCGTCGCGCTTGATTGGCATGCTGTACACTCTTAGGAAAGTGTACAGCATATAAGGCATCTACAATCGGCAATAAACGGTATTTTTCACGTAAAAATAAAGGTAACGTTTCTGGGATAACCTCTTGGTAAGTTTGCAATGCCGTTTGAATAAACGTAGTAAAGCGCTTTTTTGTTACTTTGCCACGCAAAGCGTAAACAGGCTCAAAATCCATTTGCTGCGTTTTCGGGCCAAATTCGATACGGCTTGCACTTATGCTTTGTCTACCTTTATCCCACTTACCTGTAATAGTTACGGTATCCCCTACGTGTAGTTTATTTTTTAAATAGGCTTGATTAAAAAATACCGCTTTTACCAAATAACGCCCCGCTAAAATATGCACTTGCAACCGATTTTTTCTTCCCGTATAAAAAACGGTAGGCTCACTCTCAACGCGTGCTTCTACCGTTACTTTTTCATTATGGGGTGTTTCAGCCAAATCTTTTAAGCGCACATCCTCATGCCTTGCAGGAAAGGTAAATAGTAAATCCTCAATCGTCTCGATACCTAACGCCTGTAAATTATCCGCTGTTTCCTTACCCACACCTTTAAGGACAGTTATCGATTGTTGTATGCCTTCACTCACCTTGCATAACAGCTCCTCCAAATATTTTTGCTGCTATTGCACGACCGGTTGGCGTTGCCGCTAGACCGCCTCGAGCCGTTTCTTTTAAATTTGGGCTCATCGATTGTCCAATGCGGAACATTGCACCAATTACTTCATCACACGGAATGCGACTCGTAATACCTGCTAACGCCATATCAGCAGCTACAATAGCATTAGCCGCTCCCATTGCATTACGTTTAACACATGGCACTTCGACTAAACCTGCAACAGGATCACATACTAAGCCTAGCATATTTTTCATCGTAATCGCAAAGGCTTCTGCACTTTGTTGCGCACTTCCTCCCGCCATTTCTACTACACCTGCAGCTGCCATTGCTGCAGCGGAACCGACCTCCGCTTGACACCCGCCAGCTGCACCAGAAATGGAAGCATTATTCGCTACAATAAAACCGAATGCCCCTGTTGTAAACAAATAATCAATCATCTGCTCCTCTGTAGGATTAAGCTTATGCTTAACGGCAAATAATACCCCTGGCACTACACCAGCGGAACCTGCCGTTGGCGTTGCACAAATCGTTCCCATCGCCGCATTCACTTCATTTGTCGCTACTGCTTTACTTACCGCATCTAGTAGCATATCCCCTGCTAAGCCTTTGCCGCTCGCAATATAATTTTGTAACAGCACAGCGTCACCACCTGTTAGGCCTGTGACAGATTGCACGCCTTGTAAACCTCTTTCAACAGCTGTTGCCATAACCGTTAAGTTATTTTTCATTTGAGCACGAATCTCTGCTACAGTGCGTCCACTAATCGCTGCTTCCTGTTCTTGCATAAGCATAGCAATTGACTTCTGTTCCGTTTCGGCACGCTCTACTAACTCTCTAACGTTGTGAAATAATACATCCATCGTTGTGCCCCCTACGTATTGATTTTTGATACTTTATTAATATTCGGAATTAAGGATATTTGTTGCAACACTCTGTCTTCTATATTTTGATCTACTTCAATGACCATTAATGCTGTTAAACCGCGTTCAATGCGTGATACTTCCATATGACCGATATTAACGCTATGCATCGCTAAACAGTTAGCTACATTGGCAATGCAACCTGCTCGGTCATCATGCACGACTAAAATAGCTGGCATACCACCTGTTAAGCGTAACTTAAAGCCGTTCACTTCACTTACCTCAATTTTACCACCGCCAATGGATATCCCAACAACAGACATTTCACCCTTATCGTCTTCCATCACAATACGCGCTGTATTCGGGTGCTCTGTATGCGCCGTCTCAGGAATAAACTCAAACGCTAGCCCCTGCGCCTCTGCATCGGCAAACGAGGTTTTAATGCGCTCATCATACGTATCATAGTCCAGCAGACCGCCAATAATAGCTACGTCTGTGCCATGCCCCTTATACGTTTCAGCAAACGAGCCAAAAAGATGGATAGTTACGCGCTTTGGTTGACGACCAAATAAATCACGTGCCACTCGACCAATACGTGCGGCGCCTGCTGTATGCGATGATGACGGGCCAATCATAACAGGCCCAATAATATCAAACACGGATGTAAATTTCATCTTGCACCCTCCTTCATTTTCATTGCGATTATTTTATCACGAAACAAATAAAATAAGAACTTTTGTGTATATTGTCGAAATTTTGCGTTTATGATACAAATAATAGACAGGTTATAGGGGAGGTTAGCTTATGAAGGAAGAACTTTATTTAGTAGATATGTATCGGGATGATTACTACCCTAATTTTTTGGTGGATCGCATTAAAAGTTATTTACAAACAGCTGAGCAAATCATACAACATCACAGCGAGGATTTAGTACGTGTGCAACAAGCACTTGATGTGGCTGTTAGTAGTATCAACGATTTGGCTGAAACATTTTACGCGCATAATAGTGAAATTGAAACGGTGGCACGTGAGGATATTGCGGAGACTGTAATGACAATGCTTGATTACTATAGCATTACACTAGACATCGAGGAAGCATTGCGTGAGCGTGATTGGTAAAAAATAAGCGGTGACATGACGTCACCGCTTGTTGGTCTTATTCTACTGAAATGATGAATGGGTATAGTGCCTGCTTACCGTTAAACAGTTCTACTTCAACATCTTCATTTAACGACTCGATGAATGTGGCTAAATCAGCTGCCTGTTGTTCCGTTGCATCCTCACCGAAAATAATCGTTACAATTTCGGCATCCTCATCCACTAGTTGCGTCGCTACTGTTTGTGCCGCTTCTGCCATTGTTTTAGTAGAGGCAACAATTTTGCCTTCCGCTAATGCCATAAAATCATCTTTATGGATCTCGACACCATCAATCGATGTATCGCGCACAGCAAATGTCACTTGACCTGTTTTTACATCAGCAAAAGCTTCAGTCATCGTTTCTTTGTTTTCTGTTACACTCGCATCAGGGTTGAAAGCTAAAATAGCTGCCATACCTTGTGGAATCGTTTTCGTTGTGACAACTGCAGCTTCAATATCAAGTAACTCTACTGCTTGCTCCGCTGCCATCACAATATTTTTATTGTTTGGTAAAATCAATACGCGCTCTGCGTTAATTTCTTTAACAGCTTTTACAATATCCTCTGTTGAAGGGTTCATCGTTTGGCCGCCCTCAATAACATAAGATGCACCAATGCTACGCAGTAAATTAGCTACACCCTCGCCCATTGCAATCGTAACAATTGCATAAGGATGTGTTTCTTTAGCTACAGGTTGCTCCTCGTTAACGATTGCTGAATGTTGCTCACGCATATTATCTACTTTAATTTTAATTAAACTACCGTATTTTTGACCGATTGTCATAACGTTACCTGGCGTTTCGGTATGCACGTGCACCTTTGCTACTTCATCATCAGAAATTACTAATAACGAGTCACCTAGTTCTGCTAATGCATTACGGAAATCGTCTTCATTAAATGGTTCTTTATCGTCTTCGAAGCGCACCATAATTTCTGTACAATACCCAAACTCAATGTCTTCTGTACTCATAAAGTCTTGTACACGATGATGCTCTGCATTAATTAAATCATTTAAAGATGCATCGTTTTTAGCAGGTAAAGCTTCGCCTTTTAATGAGGCTAAAAAACCTTCATATACGAATAATAGCCCTTGACCACCACTATCTACTACACCGACTTCTTTTAGTACAGGTAATAAATCTGGTGTGCTATCTAGTGCAATTTTTGCTTCTTTTGTAAAGCCTTCCATTAAAGCAACAATATCTGTCTCTGTTTCAGCTAATTGCATGCCTTTTTCCGCTGCTACACGTGCCACTGTTAAAATTGTACCTTCAACCGGTTTCATTACCGCTTTATATGCTGTATCAACACCTGCTTGGAAAGCTTGTGCAAATTGTTTCGCATCAATTTGTTCAGCTTGTTCAATCGCTTTACCAAAGCCGCGGAACAACTGTGATAAAATAACGCCTGAGTTACCACGCGCACCCATTAATAAGCCTTTTGATAAAGCTTGCGCTGTTTTACCAATATGTGAGCTTGCTTGCGCCTCTGTTTCTTTAGCACCTGAAGTCATTGATAAATTCATATTTGTACCTGTATCACCATCTGGCACTGGAAATACGTTTAAAGAATCTACGTAGTTTGCATTTTGGTATAAATGATGCGCACCCATTTGTACCATCTCAGCAAACTTTATTCCGTCTAAAAACTGCATTAGTAAAAGTTCCTCCTTACACGTTCATAACACGTACGCCTTGCACATAAATATTTACTGCTTTTACGTCCATGCCTAGTGTTTTATTTACTGTATATTTTACTTTGGATTGTACTTGATAAGCGACTTCAGAAATTTTTGTGCCGTAGCTTACGATAATATACATATCAATATGTAAGCCATCCGCTTGTGGGCGTACAATAACCCCTTTAGCAAAATTCTCTTTACGTAAAATATCTGTTAAGCCATCTCTGATTTGATGTTTAGACGCCATACCTACAATACCGTAACATTCAATTGCCGCGCTACCTACAATTTGTGCAGCTACATCATTAGAAATATCAATTTGGCCAAATTCACTTTTCAGTTCGATTGCCATAATAATGCCTCCTTGACTCATTTTCACTAAAATCTATTGTACCATTTTCATTTTGCTTTAAGCAATATAACACGTCACACCATTATTCGCGATAGTTTGCTGTCACAATTTTATGGTGTAAAGGCTTTTTTCTTGAAAGGTTGTGTAAAATGTCTTGCACTGATTTTAACTGTATGTTAAATTATTATGGTATGTGAAATATCGAACTGAAAACTTTTCAGCATTTACAGTAAGGAGGGAACACAACATGCCAAAACAATGTGTCATTACTGGACGTCGCGCGCGTACTGGTAACAACCGTTCGCACGCTCTTAACGCTAACAAACGTACTTGGGGTGCCAACCTTCAAAAAGTTCGTATCTTAGTTGATGGTAAACCGAAACGTGTATGGGTTTCTGCTCGTGCATTAAAATCAGGTAAAGTAGAGCGCGTTTAATAGACGCTTATAAAAAAGACGTAGCGATTAGTCGCTGCGTCTTTTTTCGTTGTACAAAAAATGAGCTGCATGCACGCAGCTCATTTTTATTATGGCGTATAGTAAATTGGTGCACCTGGTCCTAAGTCAATACCTAGAAGCATCCATACAATTAGTGTAATTGTCCAGAATAATAAGAAGAACATTGAATACGGGAACATTACCGAAATTAATGTACCAATTCCCATTTTTTTATCGTACTTCTGAGCAAAGGCAATAACCATCGCAAAATACGTCATTAACGGCGAAATAATATTGGTCGATGAGTCAGCAATACGGTAAGCCATTTGTGTAAGCTCTGGCGAATAACCAAGTCGCATCATAATTGGCACAAAAACAGGTGCCATGATTGCCCACTTAGCTGAAGCACTACCAATAAATAAGTTAATAAATGCCGCAATTAAAATAAAGAGAATAAGTAACGGGATGCCCGTTAAGCTAATACTTTGTAAAAATTCTGCGCCGTAAACACCAAGCACTAAACCTAAGTTTGATGTTGTAAAGTACGCTACAAATTGTGCGATAACAAATGATAGTACAATAAACATACCCATTGAAGACATCGTATCTGCCATCATTTTAGCTACATCTTTATCACTACGAATCGTTTTTGTAACTATACCATAAACAATACCTGGGATAAGGAATAAAATCGCTAAGATTGGCACTAATCCATCTTTCATAAATGGTGACTTAACAATTGGCATCTCACCTTCTACACCACGTAGCGGTGCGCCTGGTACTAACACAAGTAAGGCAAATAGCACTGATGCAACAAGTGCGGCTACAAATGCCCATACAATACCTTTAATTTCTGCACGTGTTAGTTTATCCATTGTTTCCGTATGTTTACCTTGATACTCACCTAAACGAGGTTCTACGATACGTTCTGTTACCCAAGCACCTACGAATGTTAAAACAAGCACAGATGCTGCAATGAAGTAATAGTTCATTGCAATCGTCATATTGGCTGCGTAAGCTGGGTCAATAATCTCAGCTGACATAATCGTAAACTCACCAAGTAATGCATCGGTGCCAGATAATAATAAGTTGGCACTAAAACCACCTGATACCCCAGCAAATGCTGCTGTTAAACCAGCGATTGGATGGCGTCCTAAAGCGAGGAACAAAATCGCACCTAATGGTGGCAATACAACATAACCTGCATCTGAAGCTACAGATGACATAATTCCCGCAAATACTAAACCGAGTGTAATAAAACGTTTTGGCACTGACATGACAAAGCCACGTAAAATTGCGCTAATTAAGCCTGAACCTTCAGCTACACCAATACCAAGCATCGTTACAAGTACAACACCTAGCGGCTTAAAGCCTGTAAAGTTTGGTACTAAATTTGTAAAGATATAATGGATACCTTCACCATTTAGTAAGTTAACAACTTCAACCGTCTCACCCGGTTTACCAGGATGCTCAACTGAAATACCGAGCCAAGATACAACTGCTGATAAAACTAGCACACCAACAGCTAATAAAAAGAATAGTGTGACAGGGTGAGGTAAACGGTTACCCGTCCTCTCAATTACATTGAGGAACTTTTGAAAAAAACTTCTTTTTTCCGTTTCCATAAACGGCCTCCTTTAATTACTTCAACATAGTGTCGAATTTTATCATCATCCAATATAGCATGATATTTCCTCTCCCCGAATTACTTTATTTATTCAAAAAATGCTTATTATTCTTAATTTTTTCTCTTATAAGTCGTTTTTTTGATAATTCTACCTTTTAACAACCGAAAATTTAACATAAAAACCAAATATCATATAAAAAAAGCTACCTTATCCGCAGATAAGATAGCAAAATATTTTAATGAAATTCAAATTTTCTGTATAACAAACTACCAAATAATGTGCCAATTAAGGACAGACTAGCAAGCGTTAAATAGAAAAGCTTGCCTCCTACTACATCATATAAAATACCACCTGCATACGATGCAATAATACCTGAGACACCAAAGAACAATAAAGCTAAAATCGTTTGGCCGGTAGCACGCCACTCCTCAGGCACAATACGGTATAAATACTGAATTGCTGCTGTATAAAACACGGGAAATGTTAGCATTTGTAACACTTGTAAAAAAGCAATAATTTGCGGATCAGCTACAAAGGCCGATAGTAAAAAACGCAAGAAGAAGAAAAAGGCCGCTATCGTAATCGTTAATAACTCTTTCCCCTTTTTCAACCACCAAAAGCTTAAAGCAAACACTAAAATCTCACTACCTGCCGCAAAGAAAAATGCTTGACCTACTTGCTCTGTTGTACCACCTAACGCTCGAATATGCACGCCTAAAAATGTATCATTCATGCGTGCAGGCACCGAACTAATAAATACTAATAGTAAAAATAACATCGTTTTTTTATCGCGGAAAAATGTCATCAAAGCGCCGAATGTGACAGGTGATGAAGAGCCAGCTACATTCGGCATCGTTACCATAATAAGCAACCCTACCATCCCAAGTAAAACAAAAAAGATGGCGATGCTATTCATCCCAAACCAGTTCATTACATAACCAGCTGTGAGAGAGGCTAAAGCATAGCCGAGGGCACCGTATGTACGAATAGCTCCGTAACTCGTTTGAGCGCGTTCAGCAATCGTAAAATTAAGGCTTTCGGTTAAAGGGTCTAATGCCATCAAGAAAAAATACACACCCATTGAATAAGCAATGAGCCATCCGAACTGTTCGGCAGTAAACAATAAATAGCCAAGGATCGTCGCAAGCAATAAAAGCAATAGCATAACACGACGCATCGCCTTTGTTTTATCACTAATCATCCCCCATAAAGGTTGCGTAATAATTGTGACAAAACCGCCTGTACCTACAATAAAACCAATTTGCTTCGTTGTTAGTCCTTGTTCACTTAGAAAAACTGGTAAAAAGGGAATAAATAACGCAAGCATACCGAAATATACAAGGTTAAATCCTTTTAAACGCTGATGTGCTTGCATAAATTAATCTCCACTCATAATCATTAAAATTGTTTGTTGGTGAAAAGTCACCGTTGCGCTACTCGCAATAAATTCATTACTCGTAAATAAACCGCTCGTCATTGGCATTCGTTCATTCGTTGTTTCATATTTTAACCCACGAATTGTTACATCTTGCACATCGCCACCATACGCAAAAAACGAGACGTATGGAAATTTGCTCGGTTTAATATGTGTTGTGCCAGGTAGCAAAAATCGCACTTCATTATGCTTAGCTACAATACGCCAGATGACATGAGGAAACTGCAATTGCAACGCATAAATCTTGCGTAAAACAGCTTCGTAATGATCCAAACGCCCACCTGTAACACCCGTTACCATTACTTCCATCGGGTTATACTGTAAAGCTTTTTGTAAAGCGAGATTAGTATCTGTCTCATCTTTTTCAGCTGGGTAACGCGTAATATTCGTTGTCGTTTGTTTAAGTTGTTGCCATTCTTCAGGCGTTACTGAATCAAAGTCGCCTATGCTATCGTGCGGAGTAATCCCTTGGGCTAAACAATAAAGAACACCACGATCTGCGCCAATTACAATCGTCTCTTTATCTACATAAGAAAGGAGGTCACACAGTTCTTCAACTGGACCTCCCGCACAAATGACAACGCGCGTCATACTAACGCAAGCTCTCCTGCTTGACGAATGGTTTGTAATGCTTTGGCGCGGTCTTCTTTATTATAAATTGCTGAACCTGCAACAAAAATAGTTGCACCTGCTTTGGCACAAGGTACAATTGTTTCTTCATTAATACCACCGTCAATTTCAATAGCAATGTCAAGGTTACGTTCTTTAATAATGGCAGAAAGTGCTGCAATTTTAGGCACCACGGAATGAATAAATTTCTGACCACCAAAACCAGGGTTAACCGTCATAAATAACACCATGTCAATATCCTCTAGCACATGCTGAATTGACTCGATTGGTGTGTGTGGATTTAATACCACACCTGGCTTTACCCCGAATGAACGAATTAACTGAATCGTACGGTGTAAATGCTTGCATGCTTCTACATGCACCGTAATATAAGCAGCACCCGCTTTAGCAAATTGCTCGATATATTGATCGGGATTTTCAATCATTAAATGAACATCTAGCGGTAAATCAGTATGCGGACGAATTGCATCCATAGCGATAGCGCCAAATGAAATATTTGGTACAAAGTGACCGTCCATTACATCTACGTGAATTAAATCAGCGCCTGCACGCTCTACATCTTTTACTTCCTCTACTAATTTCCCAAAATCTGCTGCTAAAATAGAAGGGGCAATTTTTATCATGATTAGTACCTCGGCTTTCTGTCCATAATTTCTTGCAAAAACTGTTCGTAATGTTTAAAGCGATATGCTTCAATATCGCCATTTGCTACGGCAACTTTTACTGCACATTTTGGTTCTTGCTTATGCAAACAACCTCTAAATTTACAATCTTCTGCGTAATGCGCAATTTCGGGAAAGCAATACGTTAATGCTTCACGTTCAATCGTATTAAAATCAAATGAACTAAATCCCGGTGTATCAGCGAGTAAACCGTCTGCTACTTCAATTAGCTCAACGTGGCGCGTCGTATGCTTACCGCGCCCTAAGCTTTGCGAGATTTCTCCTGTTTTCAAAGCAAGCTGTGGCAATAAGGTATTTAATAATGTGGATTTGCCAACCCCTGATTGTCCAGCGAGTACAGTCGTTTTATGCGCTAATAGTGGGCTAAGCTTCTCCAATAAATGAGGCTCATCTTTGTAGGCAGTAATAACCGTATAGCCAATTTTCTCGTAAGCTTGCTGATATACGTTAATTTGTTGCTTTTCCTCCGCTGTTAATAAATCCATTTTAGTTAAACAAATTATAGGTGTTACTTGGTAGGACGCTAACGCGACCAAAAAACGGTCGAGTAAAATGGTATTAAAATCAGGTTCTTTCACTGAAAATACCAATATCGCTTGATCTACATTGGCAATTGGAGGGCGCACTAATGCATTATGACGTGGTAGTATCGCTTCAATTGCACCATCTGAGCCTGCGGTTTCGTTGCTGTACTCCACTATATCTCCTACAAGTGGCGACTCGCCTCTATTACGAAAAATACCGCGACCACGACACTGTATAAGCTCGCCGTCATCGTAAACATAATAATACCCGCTCAATGCCTTACGAATTTGTCCTTTAGCCATTTAACTCCTCCTTAAATATCATCATAAGCTACCGTTTCTTCAGCGATAACTTTACCATCGCTAATAATACGGAAACTTGCTTTTTGCCCTTGTTCAACTTCCATACGAACACGGTACTTTGTTGTTTCATCAATTTCAATAGTTTCGAGTGGATCTGCCATCGTATGTGTTTTATCTTGCACATAAATCGCTACCTTTTGCTTCGGTGCTTTTGGCTTTTCCTCCTCATCGTCATTGTCCTCGTCCACATTCATTTCATATGGGATTTCAATCGTCTGAATATACGTTTTTGTCGGTTTAGCTGCTGGACCCTTTGATAAAGTAACACTAATGGTAGAACCTTTAGCTAAGCTAGAACCTGCTTGTGGTGACTGTCGAATGACGTTCCCCTTTTGAACACTATCCGAAAATTCTTCACTACCAACATGTACTTTAAGCCCTGATGTTAGCGCATAATTTTCGAGCCCTGCATGATTATAGCCCGTTAAATCCGCTACTGTAATGCTATCTTGACCTTTACTCACCGTTAGTACAACATCAGTATTTTTAATCGATACTTCCTTACCTGGCATCGGATCTTGCGTAATAATAACGCCAGCGACTACGGTATCATCATAGGTTTCTTCAATGCGTACACTTTTGAAGTTTTCTTTATCTATGCTCTTTTTCAATTGCTCATACTTCCGTCCTGTATAATCCGGCATTTCTACTAGCGCCTCGCCCTTGCTAATAATAAGGTCAACATCTGCATTTTTCATGCGTAATGTACCAGCCTTAGGTGATGTTTCAATCACTTTACCTTCTTCGATTTCTGCATCATGGCGCTCAGTTGTCTCTCCTACTAAAAAACCTGCTTCTTCAATCAGTTTTGTCGCAGCCTCTACAGTTAAGTCAGCGACATCTGGTACAGGTGTCTTTTTCGGCTGAAACGTGTCCGTAAAGAAGAATGCCGCAATAAGCGGTAGCGCTATCGCAATAAATAAACCGATTAAAATAAAGCGCCAACGTTTTTTGTTATGGCTAGGTTCTTCCGTTGCTGGCGGCGTTGTTTCAAGCTCAACCGTTTTACTTAAGTCGGTTGTTTTATTAACAGGTACATCTTTAATAACAGGCATAGCCTTAGTTTCATCATCATCTACCGCTACAGCAAACGGCGCTTCATGCTCACGGGATGGTGATAAGACCGTTTCTAAATCCTCATACATTGCTTCTACCGATGCGTAACGATTAAAAGGATCCTTGGCAGTTGCACGTAGTACAACGTTTTCTAAGCTTTGTGGAATGCTTGCATCAATCTCACGCACAGAAGGTGTTTGACTTTGCAAATGCATCAATGCAATGGCTACAGCTGACTCTCCTGAGAAAGGGAGTTCCCCTGTTAACAGTTCATATAGTACTATCCCTAATGCATAAATATCGGACTTATGGGTAGCGCCGCTTCCTCGCGCTTGCTCAGGCGATAAATAATGTACCGTACCGAGCACAGAGTTGGTTTGTGTTAGCGCTGTAGCTGAAAGCGTCATCGCTATACCAAAATCGGTAATTTTAACATCACCGTTTTCGTCCATTAAAATATTTTGCGGCTTAATATCTCGATGGATAATTTCATTATCGTGCGCATGGGCAATAGCTGACGTTAATTGTTTCATAATATAAACCGAACGCGCTGGCGAAATCGGGGCATATTCTTGAATGTATTGTTTTAACGTTTTGCCCTTCACATATTCCATAACGATATAATGTAAATTCCCTTCATCCCCAACGTCATAAACGTCAACGATGTTAGGATGCGTTAAACTCGTTGCAGATAAGGCCTCTCGCTGGAAGCGTCGTTGCAGTTCGTCTTGATCAGAAAAATCATAGCGCATCACTTTAATCGCTACATCACGGTTTAAAATGATATCGTGGGCTAAGTAGACATTTGACATGCCGCCGCCGCCAATCATTTTAATAATCTTATAGCGATCATTAATACGTTTACCTTCTAACATATTAGCTCTCCCCTTCCTTCATTAGAAGCACAAGGGAAATATTATCTTCTCCGCCACTAGCGTTGGCTAACTCAACTAATTTTTTACCCTTTTCTTGAAGCGATAAGGAATCAAATATGACAGCCCCCATCGCACGCATATCTACCTTGTTGCTCAAACCATCCGAGCACACTAATATATAGGAATAAGGCGTAAGCATCATTTCATAAAGATCAGGCTCTACACGGCTATCTGTACCAAGCGCCTTTAAAATCACATTTTTTTTCGGGTGATTTTCAGCTTCCTCTACACTAATCTCGCCGCTCTCTACAAGTGCATTGACGTATGAATGGTCCTTCGTAATTTGTTTCACTTTATTATCATAAAAGTGATACACTCGGCTATCGCCTACATGAGCGATTAAACAATGCAATTTTTCGATTAGCACAATAATTAGTGTCGTCCCCATCCCGCTACAATCTGGATTACTACTCGCATAACGATATAAGGTTTTATTAAGTTTTTTGACGGTTTCTAACAACCACTCTTTTTTCTTATCCATTGTGGTAAAACTTTTTGACTTCGCTTGTAAAAATAACGTACGCGCTTCTTCTGATGCCATCTGGCTAGCCACATCACCTGCATTGTGACCGCCCATACCATCGGCGACTAGCGCCATTTGAAGACCATCTTCACGTGTTACAAATGCGGCACGGTCTTCGTTAATTGAACGCTTGCGCCCAATATCACTTTCGACTGTGTATTTCACGTTGTCACCTCGTCTCTTCTTCTCGCTCTTTCGCACGTAACTGACCACACGCAGCATCAATATCAGACCCTTGTTCTCTACGAATGGTTACGTTAATACCGTTTTTCTTTAATGTTTTTTCGAAAGCAAAAATCTTGCTGCGAGATGTGCGAATATAATCGCGCTCTGGCACATAGTTAACAGGAATTAAGTTAACATGGCATTTAATCCCTTTTATTAACGCTGATAGTTCTTCTGCTACTTCTACAGAATCATTTTCGCCAGACATTAAACCATACTCAAAACTAACACGTCGCCCTGTTTTTTTCGTATAGTAACGAACAGCCTCCATCAGTTCATCCAACTTGTAAGCACGTGCAATAGGCATTAATTTTTGACGCGCCTCCTGGTTTGGTGCGTGCAGTGAGACCGCAAAGTTAATTTGTAATTGCTCATCTGCAAACTGATAAATTTTTGGCACAATCCCTGATGTGGACACCGTAATGTGACGCGCACCAATGTTTAACCCTTTATCATGATTAACAACTTTTAAGAAGTTCATCATTGCATCGTAGTTATCAAACGGCTCACCAATACCCATAATTACGATATGTGAGACACGCTCGTCTACTTCGTCTAACGCTTGTTGCACTTTTACAACTTGCTCTACAATTTCACCCGCTAATAGGTGGCGCTTTAACCCACCGAGTGTTGAGGCACAAAATGTACAGCCAATTCGACAACCAACCTGCGTCGTAACACAAACTGAGTTACCATACTCATGACGCATTAATACCGTTTCAATCGCATAGCCATCTTGCAACTCAAATAAAAACTTAATCGTACCATCTTTAGATTCTTGTTGGATGATAGTTTTCAGCGTAGTTAATGCAAAATTGTCCGCTAATTTATTGCGCAGTCCCTTTGATAAGTTAGACATTTCTTCAAATGTTTTAACGCGTTTAATGTATAACCATTCAAAAATTTGAGCTGCACGAAACGGTTTTTCGCCATTGTCTTTTAACCAAGCTTGTAATTGCTCGGGTTGGAATGAGTAAATTGATTCTTTTAAATTAGGTTTTTCCTTTTTCGTACGTGCTGGTTTTTCCGCAACTTCTTCCACTAAATCATCAATGCGTTCATCTAATTTTTTTAATGTTTTTTCTTCCATTATAAACCTCTTCTTTAATTCAAATTTTCACTAGGCTTGTTTACGAAACGCTGCTACGAAGAAACCATCACTTCCAAAATCTTGAGGGAATACTTGTAACATACCATCTTTTTGCTTAGCATCGAGTGCAGCAGGTAAATTTTGCAGTGGTGTAAGTTGCATCTTCTTAACATCTTGTAAAAACTGCGCAACTGTACCTTCATTCTCTGTTTTATCTACCGTACATGTACTATAAATTAATAAACCGCCTGGCTTTAGTAAGCGCGTTGCGGCTTTTAATAAGCTCAACTGAATTGCCTGTAAGCTCTCAAGGTCTTCTTCCCGCTTCGTATATTTAATATCTGGTTTACGACGCATTACACCAAGGCCGCTACAAGGTGCATCGACAAGTACCGCGTCAAATGACTCCACCGCTAAATACTCCGGTGCTTTACGGCCATCAAGTGGTGCTGTATCTATACTTTCTAAACCAAGACGCGCGGTATTCTCATCAATTAGTTCTAATTTATGTGGATGTAAATCTAAAGCTAAAATCGAACCTTCATCGTTCATCTTTTCAGCTAAATGGGTTGTTTTGCCACCAGGTGCTGCACACATATCTAATACGCGCCAATCAGGTTGAGGATTCATGACAGTTGCAGGAAGCATCGAACTTTCGTCTTGAATCGTAATGAGCCCTTGACCAAAAGCCGCTGTACGAGCTGCTTGGCCACCGGTAATGTGTAAGCATTCCGGAATTAGTGTGCTTCTCTCCACTTTTATACCTTCTGCTGTCAAATGCGTAATTGCTTCTTCTACTGTTCCTTTTGTTAAGTTCACACGCACTGTCTGGATAGGTGGCACATTATTTTCTTCTAGCATCGCTTGTGTTGTTGCCATACCATAAGCTGCCACCCAACGTTCAACTAGCCAGTTAGGGTGACTCGTCGCAATCGATAGGCGCTCAATAGGATCTGTAATTTCATCAGTCGAGCGTACACCTTGACGCAAAATAGAACGCAGTATACCGTTGACCGTTGACGCAATACCTTTATGGCCTCGGCGTTTTGCGATTTCTACCGCTTCATTGACCGCAGCATGTGGTGGAATACGTGTTAAATAATGCATTTGATATAAGGACAAGCGTAATAACCAACGTACCCAATGATCAATTTTCCCGCGGATAAATGGTTCGAGGTAATAATCTAATGTCATTTTATGTTGCAACGTACCGTACGTCATCTCAGTTAGCAGTGCGCGGTCTTTCGGTTCAATTTTATGTCGTTTAATCGTTTCATGCAAAAGTAAGTTACTATACGCTTGATTTTTATCTACCGCAAGTAAAATTGATAACGCCGCATCACGGACATTACCGTCCCAAATTACTACACTTTTTTTACTCATTCAAAGCGGTCCCCAATCTGTAATTTCGCGCCAACACCATTTAAATAGTCTTCTGCTGACATACGTTTTTTGCCTGATGGCTGCAAATCATACACCGCAATGCTACCTTCTTTTGCGGCAATTTCAAAATGGTCTTTATGAATCGCTACTACTTCACCAGGTTCGCCGTTTGTCATTGCAGGTTGCGCCCACCAAATTTTAACATTAGAACCATCTAAAGTCGTGTAAGCGGTTGGCCAAGGATGCAAGCCGCGAATTTGGTTATATACAGCCGTCGCCGGTTTATGCCAATCAATACGCTCTTGCTCACGTGAAATATTGCTTGCAAACGTTACTTTAGCTTCGTCTTGAACAGTACGTGTATTCGTACCAGCAATAATGCTTGGTAACGTTTGTTCAAGTAAATCACGCCCTACTACCGATAGCTTTTCAAACATGCTTCCCGTATGATCAGTTGCTTCAATAGCAATCGCTTTTTGTGCAATAATATCGCCTGCATCTAATTTTTCGGCCATATACATAATCGTAACGCCGGTTTCTTTTTCACCGTCAATAATCGCTTGATGAATCGGTGCACCACCACGGTATTTTGGCAGTAGCGAAGCATGGACATTAATGCAACCTAAGCGCGGGGCTTCTAACAGTTCCTTCGGTAAAATTTGGCCGAAAGCTGCCGTTACAATTAAATCTGCTTGCAAATCAATAATTTGCTGTAGCTCTGCTGAGCCGCGTAACTTTTCAGGTTGAATAACAGGTAAGCCAAGCGACAACGCCTCTACTTTCACAGGCGGGGGTGTTAAAATACGCTTACGGCCTACAGGGCGATCCGGTTGGGTAACTACAGCTTTAATCGCATAGCCTTGTTCATGAAGCATGCGTAAGATGGGTGCTGAAAAATCAGGCGTCCCCATAAAGACGATGGAAATCATGCTTCTTCCTCCATTTCTTCATACATTGCGGCAATTTCTTCTTCCGTATACGTACGTGTGATTTTATCATTAAATAACACGCCATCTAAATGGTCAATTTCATGTAAAATCGCGCGTGCATCAAAGCCACCCGCTTCTAATTCGTAAATACGGCCTTCGCGATCCGCAGCTTCAATACGTACGTAAGTCGGGCGCTCTACATCACCAAATAAGCCTGGAAAACTTAAGCAACCTTCCATATCTACCTCTGCCCCGTCTGTTTCAAGTACCGTTGGGTTAATCATTTCTAAAATATCTCGCTCATCACCAATCTCTACGATTGCTACGCGTAAGCCGACGTCAATTTGCGGAGCAGCGATACCTACACCATCATGTTCAATCATCGTGTCATATAAATCATCAAGCAACGCTATGATTTCCTCATTAATCACTTCTACTTCTTTCGTCTTTGTTGTTAACACCTTCGCTGGGTGTTTTACTACTTCTTTAATTGTCATTGTTAACCTCTTTTCTATATCATTGACGGGTCTAAATCTACTGTCAATTGTACACCTTGTTTTTGCCAATCCGCTCGGTACATCGCAAGTAAACGATGTAATGTCGGAATAAGATTTGGTTCAATTTTATATTTTATCAAACATTGATAGCGATATCTATTTTGCAATCGACTAATCGCAGAAGCGGTAGGCCCTATAATATGAACGCTTGGCAATTGTTGTCGTAGCCAGCTTGCTGCTAGCTGTGCATAATGCCCTGCTTGCAGTACATCAGTATGTGTTACTTGAATGAGCGCAATAAAGAAATAAGGAGGGTAGCCTGCACGTTGACGATAGCGCATTTCCTGCTCATAAAACGGCACATATGCTTGCTGTTGAGCAAGCGTTATAGCATAGTGCGTTGGCGTATAGGTTTGCACAACAACACGCCCTAACTTCTCGTGCCGTCCTGCGCGGCCACTCACTTGAGTGAGTAGCTGAAATGTTTTTTCTGAAGCACGAAAATCGGGTAAATGTAAGGAGGTGTCGGCACTTAGCACCCCTACTACAGTAATATTAGGAAAGTCTAGGCCTTTCGCAATCATTTGCGTACCGAGTAAAATATCGGCTTCTTTACGACCGAATGCACCTAGTATTTGTTCGTGTGCGCCTTTTTTGCGTGTCGTATCAACATCCATTCGCAATACACGAGCAGAAGGGAAGTGTTGGTAAATTGCTTCTTCTACTTTTTGTGTTCCTGTACCAAAATAGCGAATTCTATCACTTGCACATGTTGAGCATGTTTTAGGTACGGATGCTTCATAGCCACAGTAATGGCACCGTAATTTTTCTTGATTGCGATGATAGGTTAAGGAGATATCGCAGTTTTGACATTGCACTACCGTACCACAATCTCTACACATTACAAAGGATGAATAACCACGGCGATTTAAAAAAAGTACAATTTGTTCTTGTCTCGCTAATGCCGCTTGCATTTCTTCGAGTAGACTTACTGAAAACATCGAACGGTTGCCACTGCGTAACTCATCCCTCATATCAACGACTTCCACACTAGGCAAAGGCTGATTCATCGCTCGCTCTTCTAGTGTAAGAAGGGTGTAGACGCCCTTTTTTGCACGCGCATATGATTCTAAAGATGGTGTCGCGCTCCCTAAAATAACAGGACATTGATGAAATTCACTGCGCCATATCGCTACATCTCTCGCATGATAGCGCGGGGCATCTTCTTGTTTATACGTAGCTTCATGTTCTTCATCTAAAATGATAATACCTACATTCGTAAATGGCGCAAAAATAGCTGACCGCGCACCTACGACTACTTGCACTTCTTGCTGTGTAATTTTGCGCCACTCATCAAACTTTTCTCCGCTCGATAAACCGCTATGCATAACTGCTACACGTTCCCCGAAACGACCGCGAAATCGTTCGGTCATTTGAGGTGTGAGCGCAATTTCTGGCACTAGCATAATGGCTTGCTTACCTGCATCTATTACTTGTTGAATGGCTTGCAAATAGACTTCTGTCTTGCCGCTACCTGTCACACCATGTAATAAATACGTACCTGCTTCATCTAATTGCAACGCATCTTTTGCTCGTTGTTGTGCGGTAGTTAACGTTAACGGTGCCGTTTTTTTAATCGGTTGGGTGAAAGGATCTCGGTACACTTCTTTTTCTACATACGTCGCGGCGCCATGCGCAATAATTTGATTTAATACGGCTGCAGAAGCATCAATATCTCGCGGTAATACTAACTCATCGCTATGCGCTTTACACCACGCTAATAACGCTTGTTGTTTTTTCGCGCGCGTACTTACTTTCGTTAGCGCTCGCTCAATTTCTGCGGCTGTTCCAATTTTTACATAACGTATGCGCTTCACATTACCACGCTGTTTCACTTTAGTCGTTATACGTAAATGCCCTCGTTGCACTTCTTTTTTTACAAGAGGTAGCATATTCGCTTTTTCAAGCTCTTGGTAATGCATTTTGTCATTATTACGGACAAAAGGTTGTAAGTCACTCGGCAAACTAGCAGGTGCGACTAATACATCAACTGCTTTTTCATATTTAGCACGCAATGCTGAAGGTAACATCGCCTGCAGGGCATCAATTTGAAAACAAATCGTTTGCTGTTTTAGCCATTGTGCGAGTGCTAATAGTTCTGGTGTTAATACAGGCTCAAGGTCCATTAACGTTGCAATTGACTTTAATTTATTTGCCGGCACATCACTGTCTGTCGTTAGTGCTATCACAAAACCTAGCACGGGTCTTCTACCAAATGGTACTTTGACGCGGCTCCCGACTTCAATTAACGTTTGTAAGTGCGCCGGAACGACATAGTCAAACGCACGGTCAACATGATACGTAGGAACATCGACAATCACTTTGGCAAACATTACTGACCGCCTTCTTGTATGCGTGCTAAAATACGTTTGGCCCCGTCTAAATTTTTCACAATAATGGCAAATGGTAACATAATATCTTCTGTTACATCTGCGCTAATAACAATGCCTGTAGGATGTTCATTTTGCCAAGCTAAAACATAGGGTGTCATTTCTTCTACACTGGTCGTAACTTCTTCGACAAGCGGATGAGCAACGGCTAATGGTTCATTGTTTACTACAGTTAACGGTTGCTTAGCCTGTGCAAAGTACGAAGCAATCGTTTGAGCAAGCAACGAGGCTTGTCCTGATACTAAAAGCACTTTAGCTTGCTCTTGGTTAGCAAAATGCGCTGTCACAAGTGCTGTGATTTTCTCAGGCTCCTCTAAGCGGCCTTTGCCTACATAACCACATGCTAAATACCCTTCTGAAGGCTCGATAAAACGGTATCCGTCGCGATGTAACTGTTCAATGTTACGCAGTACAGCAGGGTGTTGGTACATATGCACATTCATCGCAGGGGCTAACCATACAGGCGCCTGAGTAGCTAGTAACGTTGTCGTCACCATATTATCTGCAAAACCGTGAGCAAGTTTAGCAAGCGTATTCGCTGTAGCGGGGGCTACGATGATGAGGTCGGCCCAGTCTGCTAAGTCAATATGGGCAATGACGCGGCTATCTTTTTCATCAAACGTATCATAAAATACATCGTTTTTTGACATCACTTGAAAGCTTAACGGCTGAACAAATTCACGCGCAGCGTCTGTCATCATCACCTTAACGTTAAATCCTGCTTGCGTTAATTTACTCGTTAAAGCCACTGCTTTATATACAGCAATACCTCCGGTGACACAAAGTAAAATATTTTTTTGTTCCATTATTACGCCTCCTTAAACAATAAGCTCCCAAAGAGTAAATCTCCGGGAGCTGTATCGTACATGATTAAATTTCGTCTTCGTAAATGGTTGATGCATCTTGTGCTTTCTGTGTTAAAGCACCTTCAATTACTTCCTCTAAAGCTTTACCAACATATTTATGAGAGCGGTAAACTTCTAGTTGCTCTGTCCCCTCATACTCTTGCATCTGACGTGCACGCTTTGAGGCAAGACTTACAAGTGAGTATTTTGAATCGATTTTCGTTTTTAATTTATCAACTGATGGATATAACATAATTATTCCCCTTTCAACATAGCGATATAGCGTTTTTCAACGCGTTCGCGGCGGCAATGCTCTGCCTTTATAATAGCATTAATACGATCACATGCGTTATGAACTTCATCATTTTCTACTACGTAATCATATAAACTCATCATTTCTACTTCTTCTTTCGCTTTAGCCACGCGGCGTGCAATAACGTCTGCTGGCTCTGTACCACGGCCTTCTAAGCGGTCTTGCAAAGCGGTAATACTCGGCGGCGCTAAAAAAATAAATAAAGCATCGGGTGCTTTTTTACGAATTTGTGCAGCGCCCTGTACTTCGATTTCTAAAAATACGTCACGCCCCGCATCTAATGTTTCGTTTACATAAGCAAGTGGTGTGCCGTAATAATTACCGACAAACTCTGCATGTTCAAGCAAACCACCTTCTTCAATGAGCGCTTCGAAGGCTTCACGCGTTTTAAAGAAATAATCTACCCCATCTTCCTCTCCTTCACGTGGTAAGCGTGTAGTAGCTGAGATCGAATATTCATAATTCGTATTTGGTTGCGAAAACAGTTCTTTACGCACCGTACCTTTACCAACACCAGAAGGCCCTGATAATACAATCAATAAGCCACGTTCTTTGCTCATTTTCATTCTCCTTTATATATGACAATCATTTTACTCTATATTTTGTACTTGTTCACGCATCTTTTCTAAAATTGTTTTTGCCTGCACTACAGCTACTGATACGACAGTTGATTGATTTTTAGAACCGATTGTATTAATTTCACGATGCATCTCCTGCATAATAAAATCTAATTTGCGCCCAATCGCATCATTGCTCTTTAACGCTTTAGTAAACTGTGCAAAGTGGCTTTGCAGGCGATCTAGCTCTTCCGCAATGTCAACACGCTCTGCATAGATAGCAACCTCTGCCATAATGCGATCATCCACATCTACTTGTGTAGTAACTTGTGCTAAGCGCTCTACTAAACGCGTACGATATTTCTCTACAGCTTGCGGTGCTAAGCTTTCAATCGTAGCAATCTCTTGTTGCAAAGCTTGTTGTTGCTCTAATAGCACTTGTTGTAACATTGCACCTTCTGTTTGCCGCATCCCCACCAATGCATCAAGCGCTGCTGAGAGTGCAGTCATGACTGCATCATTAATTTCTTGTGCCGGCACTTCTTTTTGCTGAATGAGTGCACCTTCTAAAGCAAATAACTCACTCATTTGCCACTCTGCAGCTAGCGGGGCAAGTGCCGCTACCTCCGTGCGTGCTTGAGCATACGCCTCAATTAGCGCTGTATTAACAGCAATTGTCTGTGTGGCTTCGGTTAATTCCTTCACATTTACTGTGACATCTACTTTACCACGTGCTAATTTTGCCGCAATCATTTTTTTGGTCAGCACTTCTGCTTCCATCCATTCTTTAGGGAAACGACTATGTACTTCTAAAAAACGGTGATTAACGGAGCGCATCTCTATCGTTAGTTGAAATGCTTTCGTAGTTGTGACACCTCTGCCAAAACCCGTCATGCTTCGTACCAAGCTCGTCACATCCTTCATGCATATACTGTCGTACATTATACCATAGGCGCATGTTTTTTCGCAGTAGCTCCGTTACGAAAAAGGGAATACCCGTGTTAAGATAGTACAAGACGACACAATAATGAATGAGAGAGTGAATAACTATGGCCTTTGACGGATTATTTACACGCGCGATGACAACCGAGTTACAACAGCTTGTCACAGGGCGCATTACGAAAGTACATCAGCCAAATGCGCAAGAAATTGTACTGCACATACGCGCTAAGGGAGCGAACCACAAACTATTATTATCTGTGCACTCTTCCTATGCACGCATACAATTAACAGCGCATACGATTGATAACCCAGCAGAACCACCAATGTTTTGTATGTTTTTACGCAAACACATTGAAGGTGGCTTTATTAATGCCATTAAGCAAGTCGGCAGTGATCGTATTATGATTATGGAAATTCATAGCACTAATGAAATTGGTGACGCTACGGTACGCGAGTTGCATGCTGAAATTATGGGCCGTCACAGCAACATTTTATTAGTTGACCCTCAAAAAAAACAAATTATTGAGGCGCTTAAACACCTATCACCTTTAATGAACCGTCACCGTACTATCATGCCAGGACAACCATTTATTGCCCCGCCTGCACAAGATAAGGTCGATCCATTTTTAGGCGATGATAACTTTTTTACTGAGCCGCGCACAGCTAAAGACATCGTCGGACACTTCGCTGGCTTTAGCCCACTACATGCAGAAGAACTACTCGCACGAGGCACTGAAAACTTCACTGCTTTTGTTCAAGCGTTTAATAAAGGCGGCGAGCAACCAACCTATGCGGAAGTAGGCAATAAAGTGCTATTTTCGCCAAATCGTCTGACGCATTTAACCCAGACAACTAGCTTCTCAAGCAACAGTGCACTACTTGATCGTGTATTTTTTGCACGTGCAGAGCGCGACCGCGTTAAACAACAAGCTGGCGATTTAGAGCGCTGGCTACAAAATGAAATTAGTAAGCTCCAACTAAAAATGAAAAAGCTCACAAAAGATTTTGAGCGCGCTTCACGCCTTGACACTTTTCAATTATACGGGGAGCTGTTAATGGCTAATATTTATACATTTGAACGTGGTGTTAATGAAGTAACTGTAACTAACTATTATACGGACGAACCTGTGACCATCACAGTTGATCCACGTAAATCACCTGTTGATAACGCACAAAGTTACTTCACAAAATATAATAAAGCTAAAAATGCATTAGTGATGGTACAAGAGCAACTAGATAAAACAACTGAAGACATTAGCTATTTCGAGATGCTTATGCAACAAGTACAGCAAGCTTCGCCAACTGATATTGAGGAAATTCGTGAGGAACTAGCGGAGCAAGGCTTTTTAAAACGTCGCATTCTCAAAAAGAAAAAGAAACCAACGCAAGCAAAACCCGAGAAATTTGTGTCTTCAAGTGGCATTGCCATTTCTGTTGGTAAAAATAATAAACAAAACGACGCACTCACTTTTAAAATCGCTAAACGCACTGACACATGGCTGCACACGAAAGACATCCCTGGCTCACATGTGGTCATCCATAGCGACGAGCCTGATGAGCAAACGATTATGGAAGCTGCAACACTTGCAGGTTATTTCAGTAAAGCACGCGAGTCTTCCTCAATCCCTGTAGATTACACGCAAATCAAACATGTAAAAAAACCAAGTGGTGCAAAGCCAGGTTTTGTGATTTATTTCGAACAAAAAACAGTGTACGTAACCCCAGACGAAGCATTAGTTATGCAATTAAAAAAATGAGGAGTGCGCCTAATGCGCCTCCTCATTTTATTTTGTGCGCGCTTTTGCCCACTCTGTTACTAAACTCTCTGTGCCATAAACGAAATGTTCTTCGTCTACTTCATAGTATGTCGCGCTATCTGGCACTTCTGTATGTTCATACGGAATACGTGTACGTCGCTTCTCCGAAAGTGGATCAGGAAGCGGAATCGCAGACAATAATGATTTTGTATAAGGATGTACAGGATGATGATAAATATCATCCGCACGACCAATCTCTAAAATTTTACCGCGATACATTACCGCGATACGATCACTAATATACTTAACCATTGATAGGTCATGCGCGATAAATAAATACGTTAAGCCACGTTCCTTTTGTAGTTGTTTCAATAAGTTAACGACTTGCGCTTGGATCGAAACGTCTAATGCTGAAATTGGCTCATCCGCGATAATAAAGCTTGGATCTAAGCTAAGCGCACGCGCAATACCAATACGCTGGCGCTGTCCTCCAGAAAATTCATGCGCATAGCGATTGGCGTGCTCACGATTTAACCCTACAGCCTCAAGCAGTTCATAAATTTTCATTTGACGTTCTTTTTTATTTTTGTATAAGCCATGAATCGTAAAACCTTCTGCAATAATTTCGCCCGCTGTCATACGCGGATTTAAACTTGCATAAGGGTCTTGGAAAATCATCTGCATCTCACGGTTAAAGGCCTTTACTTCTTCCTTCGACTTTTTACCATGCACATTTTGAC
The DNA here is from genome assembly GCF_003057615.1 of Metalysinibacillus jejuensis. Taxonomy (GTDB): domain Bacteria; phylum Bacillota; class Bacilli; order Bacillales_A; family Planococcaceae; genus Metalysinibacillus; species Metalysinibacillus jejuensis. The sequence continues at coordinate 101,257 of NZ_QAFW01000001.1, read as the reverse complement.
CTTTAAAAATAATTTCACCATCTGTAATATCATATAAACGAATAATCGAGCGTCCTGTTGTTGACTTACCACAACCTGACTCACCTACAAGCCCTAGCGTTTCCCCTTTATATACATCAAAGCTAATACCATCAACTGCTTTAATTGGGCTACTTGGCGAACCGAAGTGCTGCTTTAAATTTTTAATTTCTAAAATCTTTTCTTTAGTCATTGTATTGCGCCTCCTTCTCTGCAAAGGTACGAATACGTTTTGCTACGATCTCTGGTATTGCAACATCTGGTGCGTCCGGATGTAATAACCATGTTTTAGCAAAGTGCGTGTCACTCACTTGGAACATTGGCGGCTCTTGCTCATAATCAATTGCCATCGCAAATTCATTACGCGCTGCAAAAGCATCACCCTTTGGTGGGTGCGTTAAATCTGGCGGTGAACCTGGGATTGTATGCAGTAATTCTTCTGCATCATTATCTAAATCGGGCATTGAGCCAAGTAAGCCCCATGTGTATGGATGCTTTGGATTATAAAAAATATCATTTACTGTGCCGTACTCTACAATTTGCCCAGCATACATTACTGCAACGCGGTCAGCAACATTCGCTACTACACCTAAGTCATGGGTAATAAAAATAATAGATGTTTTAGACGTTTTCTGAATTTCTTTCATTAACTCTAAAATCTGCGCTTGGATAGTTACATCTAGCGCTGTCGTTGGCTCATCCGCAATTAATAACTTTGGATCAGCGGCTAAAGCAATCGCAATTACAATACGCTGACGCATACCACCTGAAAACTCATGTGGGTATTGATTGTAGCGCTTCTCAGGGAAAGGAATACCTACTTGATCAATTAATTGAATTGCTTTTTGCTTAGCTTCCGCCTTTGGCATTGAACGGTGTTGTAAAATGACCTCTGTAATTTGACGTCCTACTTTCATTGTAGGATTAAGACTTGTCATTGGATCTTGGAATATCATTGCAATATCATTACCGCGAATTTTTGTCATTTGCTTCTCTGTTAATTTCACTAAATCTTTACCATCAAATAAAATCTCGCCTGAAGCATAAATACCTGGTGGCTGCGGAATCAATTTCATTAAAGCATTACTCGTAACACTTTTACCTGAACCCGATTCACCAACAATCGCTAATGTTTCGCCCTCATATAACTCAAAGTTCACACCGCGAACCGCCTGTACTAAGCCTGCGTAAGTTTTAAAATTAATACGTAAATCTTTTACTTCTACTACTTTTTTTCGTGTTTCCATGATTCAGCCACCTCCTTACTTACGTAGTTTTGGATCTAATGCATCGCGTAAGCCATCACCAATAGCATTAAACGCAAAAATTGTTAACGAAATAAATACCGCTGGGAAAATTAAACGCCATGGATAATCAGCAATTGCCTTGTTACCATCTGACGCCATCGTTCCCCATGAGGCACGAGGTGCTGGTACACCTAAACCTAAATAACTTAAAAATGACTCGGTAAAAATCGCCGAAGGAATTGTTAATGTCATTGTTACTAAAATAGCACCTAATGCGTTAGGGATTAAATGCTTCATAATTAAATGCCCCGTGCTTGCACCTAATGTGCGTGCAGCAAGTACATACTCTTGATTTTTAATGGATAATACTTCACCACGTACGATACGAGCCATGTTAATCCAACCTGTAATTGACAGTGCAATAATCATCGGCACAATACCTGGTTGCATAACAACTAATAATACGATTACAACTAACAGGTAAGGTACAGCTGTTAACACGTCTGCGATACGCATCATAATATTATCAACACGTCCGCCCGCTAAACCTGACACACTGCCCCAAAGTACACCGATAATTAAATCAATTAGTGCCGCTGTAATACCAATGAATAATGAAATACGCGCACCAGCCCAAATACGGACGAAAATATCACGACCTAAATCGTCTGTACCAAACCAAAACTGCGCACTTGGTGGTGAGTTATACACGCCAAGTTGGTCACTATATTTATATTGCGAAAACATCGGTACGGTAATCGCCATAAGAATAATAATCGCTAAAATCACTAAGCCTGCAATCGCCATTTTATTATGAGAGAAGCGAATAAATACTTCTTTCCAAAAGGATACAGATTTTTTGGCTAATTTATCAGAGTCATCTTCATTAACCCCGACTACTCTAAATAAATCTTTATCAATCGGTTGTTGCGTCATTACTTTTTCGCTCCTTTCAACTTAATTCGCGGATCGATGATGCTGTATAAAATATCTACAATGAACACCGCAAATAAAAGTATGATTGAATAGAACACTGTCGTTCCCATAATTACCGTATAGTCACGGTTCGTAATACTTTGTACGAAGTGTTTACCTAATCCAGGTACAGCGAAAATTTGTTCAACAATAAAGCTACCTGTTACTACACCGGCAGTTAACGGCCCTAAGTACGTCACTACAGGCAATAATGCGTTACGCAGCGTATGACGGAATACGACCGTCCATTTACCTAAACCTTTTGCGCGTGCCATTTTTACATAATCACTACTATTTTGCTCAAGCATGCTTGAACGCGTAAGTTTGGCAATGAAGCCCGCATGCGAGAAAGCGATTGCAAGAGCAGGTAAAATACTATAAATAAAACCATTCCAACCCGCTGTCGGAAAAATATCTAACTTATACGCTAAGAAATACTGCATAAGCCCTGCTAAAATAAAGGACGGTACAGATATGCCTAGCACTGCTATGGACGTAGCCAAATAATCTGGGAACTTATTGTGGTAAAGCGCAGATATGACGCCTATTAATACCCCAAACCCTATTGCCAGTAACATTGCTTCAATACCTAATGTTAAAGAAACTGGGAAGCTTTCCGCAATCATATCGTTTGTCGAACGCGCTTTATACTTCATGGATTCACCGAAATTAAATGTGGCCGTATCGATTAAATAATCTTTGTACTGAATATACCAAGGGTTATTTAAGCCATACGTTTCGTTTAACTTTTCCTCGATTTGAGGAGGGAAATTACGCTCATTTGCAAATGGACTACCTGGTGCTAAACGCATTAAGAAAAACGTGACCGTTACGATGACGAAAAGCGCGAGAAGTATATACATCAGCCTTTTCAAAATATAGTTAATCACTTTGGACTCCTCCTTCTATTTGCCCTCTGACAAATATATGCTTTCGCATTAATAGAAAAAAGAGCTACCTCAAAACCGAAGTATCAGCTATGAGGCAGCCCTTCGCTGTTGTGAAATTATTTCACGTCAACATTTTTAAGTTGGAAGTTACCTAAGATATCCGCTTCCATACCTGTAACTCGCTCGCTTACTACAGATGGATCTGTGTAGTAATAAATCGGTGCTACAGGAAGTTCTTTCATTGCAATTGCTTCAGCATCTTTTAAGATTTGGATACGTTTTTCAGCATCAACCTCTTTGTTAGAAGCTTCAATCAATTCTTTGTATTTAGGGTTTTCCCAGCCTGTATCATTGTTGCCGTTTTCTGCAGTTGCATACATTTCTAAGAATGTGTAAGCATCGTTGTAGTCAGCAATCCAACCCATACGACCTACTTGGTAGTCACCCATGTTTACTTTCTCTAAATAAACTTGCCATTCAGAGTTGTCTAACGTTGTGTTAATACCTAAGTTTTTGCTCCAGCTCTCTTGGATGTATTGTGCTACTGATGCGTGAGCCTCACTTGTGTTATAAGAAATTGCAATTGTTAAGTCAGATGCTTTAGCAAGACCTAATTCTTTTAGACCTGCTTCAAGCGCTTTTTTCGCTTCTTCAATATCATTGTCTTTGAAGTAACCACGGTCTTCTTCAAAACCTTTAATTACTGTTGGTACCATGCCTAAAGCCGGTGTTTGTTCACCTTTTAATACGTTATCAATTAAACCTTGACGGTCCATTGCTAAAGTTAAAGCACGACGAATATTTTCGTTAGCCATTACTTTGTCTTTAGTATTAAGTTTGTACCAATAAACGCCCGCTTTATCAGCGATGTTTAATTTACCTTCAGAACGGAAGGCATCAATTGAATCAAGTGCTACTGTTTGGAATGGTGAACCTAAGAAGTCAATTTCACCTTTTTTAAACATTGTTACTGCTGTTGATTCGCCTTCTACCATGCCGATGTTTACTTTTTCAAGTTTTACATTGTCAGCATCCCAGTAGTCTTCGTTTTTCTCTAATGTGATTGATGCATTATGCTTCCAGTCCGCTAATTTAAATGGACCGTTTGTTACGAATTGCTCACCAGCGTTTGCATACCAGTCTTCATTTGCTTCTACTACTTTTTGGTTAAGTGGTGCATATGTTTTAAACGCCGTAAGCTCTAAGAAATACGCTGTTGGATTTTCTAAAGTTACAACTAACGTTTTATCGTCTTTTACTTCAATACCTAAATCATCTGCAGAACCTTTACCATTGTTATACGCTTCAGCGCCTTTAATCGGGTAAAGTAATGCCGCATATTCAGACATATTATCTGGATTTAATGCCCACTCCCATGAGTATGCGAAGTCGCCAGCTACTACTGGATCACCATTGCTCCATTTAGCATCACGTAATGTAAACGTGTATGTTAAACCATCTTCGCTTACTTCCCAGTCCTCAGCCATAGCTTTTTGAGGCACTGTGTCTTTGTCTAAACGTGTTAAACCTTCAAACACTTCGTTTAGTACTGCACCTGATGTTGTATCAGTAGCAAGTTGTGGATGTAATGATGGTGGTTCAGAAGCTACTACTACATTAAGTTCTTTTTTGCCAGAACTTTCTTTGTTATCGCCGTCAGTCGTTGGTTTTGTATCTGTGCCTTTATCGCCACCAAAACCACATGCTGCTAATACTAACGAGAACGCTGCTAGTAGTGCCAGAAGGAAAAACTTTTTGTTTTTGTTCATGTGAAATCCCCCTAATGTTTTATAAGCCGTAATCTAAGCTCTTATCAAATATACCAAAAATTGCGCCATTGAAAAATAAAAAAATTTAATTTTCTATTTATTAAACTATTCTTAAAAAAATAAATTATAAATTATATTTTACTACATTAATTGACCAAAGTGAAATTTTAGTATTTTTTTGATATACGCATTATCATTATCATAACTTAATAGACATAAATGAAATTACACTTTTATCTTCATTATTTTCTGATTTTTCTGTATTAATGAGTTTTTCTTGTAAAATAATTCTTTATACCTAACTTATAATCTGACAAAAAAAGGAAAATAAACCCTTTATATGATGTTTATGTTTATTATAAATTTATTATCCATCGTAAAAAATAACTATTTTTATCCAGTTATTTTTAAAATTTTACTATTCTACTAAAGTGAAGTACATCTTCTTCGATGCGATAAAAAAACACCGCCTCCCCTAATAAGAGACAGTGTCTTTTTCACTTTATTTTACTGGTGCATCTGCTACTAATTCGATTTCGTGTAATTGTGTACCATCAATATAATCAATATTGTAGTTTTTCACACGTTTATTTACAGGAACAATTTCTGTACGGAAGTACGTTGGAATTGTTGTAGCTTGCTCAGCCATATATTCTTGCCAAGCACGGAATGCTTTTGCACGGTGAGTTGCATCCATTGATTCTTTAGAATCAATATCCGTTAATAAGTTTGTTAATTCGTCTGAAACGATACGAGCGAAGTTAAACTCTGCTTCTTTACCATATAAACCTGCTGGTGATGGGTTAGTACCTGTACCCCATGCAGCCATAAACATATCGATTTCTGGATCATCAGCTTTTACTTTCTCGTAGAAGCTTTGGAATTCAATTAAACGACCTGTCGTTAATTGTACGTCAATACCTACTTCTTTCCAGTTTTGACGGTAGTATTCAACGATTGCTTCATCTGTATCAGAACCTGACATTGCTGCTAAGTTTACTACAAATGGTTTGCCCTCTTTATCTTCACGAATACCATCGCCATCTACATCTTTGTAGCCAGCTTCTTCTAATAAAGTTTTAGCTTTTTCTGGATCGAATGTAATCCCTTCTAATGAATCATCATAGAATGAAGCAAATACTGGTGGAATTAGTGAGTTACCACGAGTACGTAGACCTTGGTAGAATTCTTTTGTTACTGACTCAACATCAATTGCGTAACCCATTGCTTGACGTAACGCTTTGTCATTCATTTTTGCATTTTCATCTGTAACGTTTACTTTGTTTTCTTTATCATATTTACCTAATTTAAATGATAGGTAAGAGTATGCTAATTCTGGACGACCTAATACATCAATGTTTTCTAAATCTTTAACATTGTCATACTGTGTTGCTGGGAATGAATCGACAATATCAAATTTACCTGATTTAATTGCCGTAGCTGCTGAAGATGATGGTACAGTTTGTAACACAATCTTATCTAGCTTAGGCTCTCCACGCCAGTAATGTTCGTTTTTCGCAAATTGTACAGATTCACCTGGTACGATTTTTTCAAATTTAAATGCACCTAGTGTAACTGGGTTTTTACGTACTGCATCCGATGCTAATAAATCTGCTACTGGAATGCTTTCTAATTGGTGCTTAGGTGCAGCATAGCCCCATAAACCATCACCGCCACTGAAAATAGCTGGCGATAATTTTTTAAATGAGATTTCTAATGTTGTATCGTCTACCTTTTTAAGACCAGCAATTGTATCTGCTTTACCATCATGGTATTCTTCAACACCAACGATGTTACGGAAGTCGCCATCATAGCGTACACCCGGGTAATCTTTATCTGCAATAATTTGATAAGCATAAATTAAGTCTTCGATTTTAAGCGGTTCACCATCAGACCATTTTACACCTTCACGAATTGTAATTGTCGCTTTGTTAGCATCTGCATCTACTTCTAATTTACCAATACCTTCATCTGTAATTAAGAAATCTTCACCTGTATCAAATAATGAGTTTGTTGCAAAGCCCATAATTGTTGAGTCATAAGCGTCGTCATATAACTCCCAAGAGAATACACCTTGGAATGGTGAATCTGATACCATACCATATTGTAATGTACCGCCTTTAATTGCTTCACCTTCATTTTCAATTTTAAGTGGAAGCGTTGCTGTTTCCTCTTTGTCCTTGCTTGATGTGTCATCATCTTTTTTGTCTGTGTCTTTGGTGTCAGTGCCGCCACCGCTACATGCTGCTAATGCTAATAGCGCAGCAAAAAGCAATGCGAGTAATGATAGACTTCTCTTCTTCATGTTACTTCCTCCCTTATTATCCTAATCTTTGTCTTGCGTCGGCCGCACGTCGAAGCGCTTGACCAACATAATTTATACCAAGCATCATTACAAGAATGAATAATGATGCGGGTAACCATACCCACCACTTGCCTGCAAGTACTACAGGGTTAGTAGCATAACTTACCAATGTTCCTAAGCTAGGTACTGAAGGTGGTAAACCAAAACCTAAGAAAGATAAACCTGTTTCGATACCTACGTTACCAGCGAAACTTAATGTTAACTCTACGATTAAAATAGAGCTTAAATTAGGTAGTATACCTTTAAACATAATAGCTAAGTCGCTCGTTCCCATTGTTTTCGAAGCACTTACATAATCTCGTCTTGCTTCTGATAATACTTTACTTCTCACGAGCCTTGCTGTACCAACCCACCCGAATAAACTAATGACTAAAATAAGGTGAAACGGTGTATATTCAGGAATAATTGTAATCATAACGATAATAATTAATAATGTTGGTAGCGTCATAAAGAAATCAATAATACGCATAATTATATTATCAATAACGCCACCATAATACGCTGCTGCTAAGCCGATTATAATACCGGCAATTGACGTAATAAGCGTTACAGAAATCGCAATATAAATGGAATTTTTAGCGCCAATAATGAGTTGCATTAAAATGTCTCGCCCTGCTTCATCAGCACCTAAAACGTAACCGTTTACCCCCGGCTCTGTATAGCGTTGCAGTAGCTTAACTTTCATCACTTCATCAATATCAATAAAGAAATAACTTGCAATGTATACACCGATAATTAAAGCGGTAATAAAGATGAATGAAAACATTGCAATCTTATCTTTTTTAAATTCTCGTAAAACGACTTTCATTCCTGTTGGTGGCACACTTTCTACCACTACTTCTTGTTGCTTTTCTTGTTCCATAGCGTCTTCACTCCCTCTCTATTAATCAATGCGAATACGTGGATCTACGATACTCATAATAATGTCAGACAATAAACTACCCAGTAATGTTAAAAAACCAAATAACATAACTAATGTAGTAATAACACTATAATCTCGAGTGAGTACAGAGTTAACAAATAATTGTCCCATACCAGGGTAACCAAAGATTGTTTCAATAAAAATTGAGCCACCTAGTAGTCCTGTAATCGTAAACCCTAAAAATGCTGCAATGGGTAATAAAGAATTTCGGAAGATATGACGCGTATATACTTTACGCATTGGCACACCTTTACTACGTGCTGTTTTTACGTAATCTTGCGTTTGTGCATCAATTACTTCACTACGTAAATATTGAATGATACCTGTAGTGCCTAAAACAGCGTACGTAATCGCTGGTAATAACATATGATGTATGCGGTTCCAATAATAACTAAGCGTTCCTTCTTCAATGCCTACATCAACCGTACCACTCGTAGGGAACCAGCTCAACTGATAACCAAATACATATAAGAAGATGAGCGACAACACGAATGTAGGTATAGCGTAACTAATAAAGCTATATAACACTACTGTCTTATCGACGAACGTATCCTTATAGCGACCTGCAATAACACCTAAAGGGATAGCAAGTGCATACACTAAAATCACGCTAAATAGCGATAGTAAAAATGTGTTATACGCTCTTTCACCTATCAATGAAGATACGCTGCGCTTATACGTATAACTTTTACCAAAGTCACCTTGTGCTACGTCTTTAATCCAGTTGACATACTGCATAGGTAGTGGATCATTTAACCCCGCTTGTTCACGCAGTTCTTCAATACGTGAAGGATCCGTTTCTGGCGTAATTAAACCTGAGAATGGATCACCAGGCATCTTTTGCGCGAGAAAGAAAATAATTAAACTAAGCACAAAAAGCTGTGGGATCATAACTAAAATACGTCGAACGACTGTTTTCCACATAATTACTCGCCCTCCCCAGTTGGTAGCATTGCGACATAGTGCGTTTCAGTCAATGGGCGAATGGGATACACTTTGCCGTCTTTATCATAAAATTTATGTTGTTGCTCTCGATATAATTGCTCTACACGTAATCGCTCTTCCCTGCGTTCCTTACGTGTTGCAGGTTCGATATTCGGAATAGCTGATAATAGTCGGTGCGTATAAATATGTTGCGGATTTGTATAAATATCTTTGCTCGTTCCACGCTCTACAAATCGACCACGGTACATAATCGCAATATCATCACACATATGCTTAACTACACCTAAATCATGCGAGATAAATAAGTAACTTAATCCGTATTCATCTTGAATATCTTGCATGAAATTTAAAACTTGGGCTTGAACCGATAAATCGAGCGCTGATACTGGCTCATCCGCGATAATTAACTTCGGTTTACACGCTACTGCACGAGCAATGCCTAGGCGTTGTCGCTGTCCCCCAGAAAACTGGTGGGGGTATTTATATTTCGCATCCTCTGGCATACCGACAATTGCTAATAGCTCATTCACCCGGCGATTTTCCTCATCAGGTGTCATCGTTGTAAAATTGCGAATAGGTTCTGCAATAATATCGATAACACGCTTTCTCGGATTCATACTTGAGTGAGAGTCTTGGAAAATCATTTGCACATCGCGATTATAAGACGAGCCTCTTTTTCTTCGTTCATTTGTTACATCTTTGCCCTCATACGTAATGCTACCAGCTGTTACTTTTTCCAAGCCGATAATCGCTTTACCTGTTGTGGATTTTCCGCAACCTGATTCACCGACAAGCCCATATGTTTTTCCTTTTTCAAAGGACATACTCACTCCGTCTACAGCATAAACATTATCAACGACCGTATTAAAAAACCCTCCACGTATTGGGTAATGCACACATAAGTTTGTAATTTCCATAAAACTCATACTACATCGCTCTCCTCTTCAAAATGAAAACGCTGCCAACATGTACAGCGTACAAAGTGGTCTGGTGCTACTTCATGCATGCTAGGTGATGCTTCATGAATATCTTGTGGCATCCACGGAATACGTGACGCAAAGCGGCAACCTGTACGTGGCAAGTTTTTTAAAGAAGGTACGATGCCATGAATGACATTTAACTTTTGCCCTTCTGTGTTCATTTGCGGAATCGAATTTAATAGTGAGCGCGTATACGGATGCTTTGGGTTTGTAAACAATTCATTTACCGGAGCTTCTTCAATGACTTGTCCCGCGTACATCACAGCAACACGGTCCGCTACTTCTGCTACGACCCCAAGGTCATGAGTAATTAAAATAATGCCAGCTCCTGTTTCTGACTGTAACGCTTTCAATAAATCTAAAATTTGCGCTTGAATCGTCACATCGAGTGCTGTTGTCGGTTCATCTGCAATAATAACAGCGGGTTTGCAAGACAATGCAATCGCTATCATAACGCGCTGACGCATACCACCTGATAGCTGATGTGGAAACTGTTTTGCAGTACGCTCGGGATTAGGAATGCCTACCTGTTGTAAAAGTTCAATTACACGTTTATTGCGCTCCTCTTTATTTAGTTTAGTATGATAGATCAACGATTCCTCAATTTGCTGTTCGATTCGCATAAGTGGATTAAGTGCAGATAATGGATCTTGGAAAATAAAACCGATTTCTGCGCCTCTAACATTGTTGAATTGTTCGTCTGTCATTTGTACAAGATTTTGATTATTATAGTTAATTTCCCCATCTACCTTTGTATTTTCTGTATTATGCAGGCCTACAATTGATGTGGCTAACGTACTTTTACCACAACCTGACTCCCCTACAATTGCTAAAACTTCATTTTTACGAAGTGTTAATGTGACATCATCAACGGCTGCAAAGTAATCGTCTTTGATGCGAAAGCTAGTCGATAAATGATTAATCTCTAGCAAAATATCTGTTTTGCTCACTGTAGCAACCTCCTTTTACATTGCAAAAATATTATATTAATAATTCTGATTATCACGTAAATTTTGAATAATGTAAACCTCTTTATTTAGAATTTTATGTTATCTCACATAAAAAGCATGTTTTATAACCATTTATCTATAGTTAACTTAAGATTTTACTAGTACACTTTGACTACGCTTTAAAGATTTTATACATACGTTGCATAATTTTTGGGCTGTAATTATATTTGTATAAGTGTAAACGTCAATTTCTCAACAAAAAAAGCGCTATTTTCTCGTTTCCGAAAAAATAGCGCATTCTTTTTTTATAATTCGCCTGCTTTTAATTTTGCATGCCATTCTTTTAAGAAAGGTGCGTTTTCTTCTTTAATTGAACCTGCCTCCGTTGCCGCTTCAATTAAATAATCAAAATTCGTTAAGCTTGCGTATGTTACACCAATCTCATCAAATGCTTTTTCAGCACGTGGTAGATTGTAAGTATACACACAAACTACACCTACAACTTCACAGCCTGCCTTACGCAGTGCTTCGACAGCAGTAATCGAAGAACCACCTGTTGATACGATATCTTCAACTACTACAACCTTTTGACCGGGTGCATATTTACCTTCAATTTGATTGCCGCGCCCATGCTCTTTTGCTTTTGAACGTACATAAACCATTGGTAAATCTAAAATATCACTTACCCAAGCAGCATGCGGAATGCCTGCCGTCGCTGTACCCGCTACAACTTCTGTTTCTGGGAAGTTTTCTTTAATCAATGTAGCTAAACCGTTAGCGATTTGCTTACGTGCTTTTGGATCAGAGATTGTTAGGCGTGTATCACAGTAAATTGGTGATTTGATACCAGAAGCCCATGTAAATAAATCAGTTGGATTAAGTTCTACTGCTCCGACGCTAAGCATAGCGTGTGCAATTTCGTTTTGTAATGTCATAATTAGTTGCCCTCCCATAATGTACGTACCGTTGTGTATGCAAGTTGTGGTTCTGCTGCTTGTGTGATAGCACGTCCTACTACAATTTGTGTTGCGCCGTCACGTTTTGCACCATCTGGTGTTGCAATACGCTTTTGGTCATGCGTTTCGCCGCCTGCTAAACGAATGCCTGGTGTTACTCGTAAGAAATCAGCGCCGCAAACTTCGCCAATCATGGCTGCTTCGTGGACAGAGCATACTACGCCATCAAGCCCTGCTTCTTTTGTTAATTGAGCGTAATGCTTCACTGCATCATTAAGTGAAAGCATAATTTTCTGCTCACGTTGCATTTGCTCTTCTGTTGTAGAAGTTAGCTGTGTTACAGCAATTAACTTAGCGCGCTCTTGTCCTTTTGGCGTACCTTCTTTTAATCCTTCAAGTGCTGCTTCCATCATTGGACGACCACCTGCCGCATGTACGTTAACCAAATCCACGCCTAGCTTAGCTAAGCCGCGCATTGCTGACTTAACTGTGTTAGGAATATCATGAAGTTTTAAATCTAAGAAAATATCATGGCCCATATTTTTAATAGTTGTAATAATGCTTGGACCTTCTTGTAAATACAGCTCCATGCCGACCTTTACAAATAGACGCTCATCAAATTGTTGCAAAAATGCTACGACTTCTTGCTCAGTCGAAAAATCTAGCGCAATAATAGGATTGGTGTTCATTAGCGGTGGCTCCTTCCGATAATTTCTGAAATATGCGTTACGCCAAGTGCATCTAGTTTAGCTGGTAGTGCTTCAACTAAATTTGGACATACAAAATGATCAACAAAGTTCGCTGTACCTACTGCAACAGCGGAAGCACCTGCTGACATAAAGTCAATCACATCTTGTGCGTCTGTAATACCACCCATACCAATGATTGGAATGTTAACAGCATTGTATACTTCATACACCATACGAATAGCAACAGGTTTTACGGCTGGGCCTGATAGACCACCTGTTTTATTAGCAATAACGGGCTTACCTGTGCGCTCATCTAAGCGCATACCAACTAATGTATTAATCATCGTAATACCGTCTGCTCCGCCTGCTTCTACAGCCTTAGCAAGTTCCACTACGCTCGTTACGTTAGGTGATAGCTTCACATAAACAGGTACTTGTGATACAGCCTTAACCGCTGCTGTTAGTTCTTGAGCCGTTTGTGGGTCTGTACCAAACTGGATACCACCACACTTAACATTTGGGCAGGAAATATTTAGCTCTAGTGCTTTAACATTCGGTGCAGTTGAAATACGTTTAGCTACTTCAACATAATCAGCTGTCTCTGAACCCGCCACGTTAGCAATAATAGGTACATCATATTGTGCTAACCACTTCAATTCATTATTCATAACATGCTCAAGCCCTGGGTTTTGTAAGCCAATAGCATTTAGCATACCTGCTGCGGTTTCAGCAACACGCGGCGTTGGGTTACCACGGCGTGGCTCTTCTGTTGTTGCTTTAATCATAATAGCCCCAAGCTTTTCAAGGTCATATAGTTTTGCGTACTCTTGACCAAAACCAAAACAACCTGAAGCGGGCATGATAGGATTGCGTAAATCTAAACCTGGTAATTGCATAGCTAAGCGATTCATAATGCCACCGTACCTTTCGGGAATACTGGACCATCTGAACATACTTTAACGTAGTCGCGTTCATCTTGATCGGTTGTATCACATACACATGCGAAACAAGCGCCAATGCCACAGCCCATGCGCTCCTCAAATGATAAGTAACCTGGTTTGTCTGGGTAGTAGGCTTCTAATGCGCGTAACATTGGCATTGGACCACATGAATAAAAGACATCAAATTCAGGCTGAAATTTGTTTAATACGTCTGTTACGAACCCTGTGTGACGGTGCGTGCCGTCTACGGTCACATATTGTGTTTCGCCTAAAGCTAAAAATTCATTTTCATAAAAACATACTTCTGCCGTTTGGAAGCCCATCACATGGATGGTTTTCACACCTTTAGCATTAAGTTGTTTAGATAGTTCATAGAGCGGTGGCACACCTATACCGCCACCTACAAGAAGTGCCGTGTCTCCCGCTTTAACCGCATCTAATGGGAAGCCGTTACCAATCGGGCCTAATACGTCCACTTGGTCTTCTTCGCGTTTAGTCGCTAATACTTGGGTGCCGCGGCCTTCTGCACGATAAATCATCGTAAACTCGCTTAATTCTTTATTCACATTGGCAATACTAATTGGTCGTCGTAATAAAGGCTCAAGTGCATCCGTCACGCGAATATGAACAAATTGCCCAGGAGACATGTCCTGAACAATTTGTCCGCGTAACGTAATTTCATAAATGTTTTTAGCAATTTGAGCTTGGCGAACGACCTTCATTCGCTCTTGCTGCATATTATTTTACCTCCGCCTTTGGCATTTGCTCTGCTGTAAATGTCATTGACTCGATTACACGTAGCATCGCCTCTGCTGTATCTAGTGATGTTAAACAAGGTACGCCATTTTCTACAGATTCGCGACGAATACGGAAGCCATCGCGCGCTGGTTGTTTACCTTTTGTTAATGTGTTAACAACGAGTTGTGCTTCACCATTTTGAATGACATCTAATAAAGTTGTACCTTTTGCTCCGATTTTTTCAACAATATCTGTACGAATACCTGCTTGTTCAAACGTTTTCGCTGTACCTTCTGTTGCTAAAATACGGTAACCTACTGTTGAGAAGCGTTTAGCTAGGGCAATTGCCTCTTCTTTATCTTTATCCGATACCGTAAATAATACCGAACCGTGCGTTTGAATTTCCATACCTGCTGCAACTAAACCTTTGTAAAGTGCTTTTTCAAGCGTCGCATCTTTACCCATTACTTCACCTGTTGATTTCATTTCAGGTCCAAGCGTAATATCAACGCGGCGTAATTTTGCAAAGCTGAATACCGGTACTTTAACGAACACACCTTGTTGTTCTGGTGCTAAACCTGTTGGGTAGCCTTGTTCTACAATTGACTCGCCTAAAATGGCTTTTGTTGCAATGTTTGCCATCGGGATATTTGTAATTTTACTTAAGAATGGCACTGTACGACTTGAACGTGGGTTAACTTCAATAACGTACACTTCACCATCTGAGATAACGTACTGGATATTCATTAAACCTACAATTTTTAAGCCGCGAGCTAAGCGCGTCGTATAGTCTGTTAATGTTTCGATTTGTTTTGGTGTTAATTTTTGTGGTGGGTATACAGAGATTGAGTCACCCGAGTGAACACCCGCGCGTTCAATATGTTCCATAATACCTGGGATTAATACATTTTCACCGTCACAAATTGCATCAACTTCAATTTCGTTACCTGTTAAATAACGGTCAATTAATACTGGGTGGTCTGGTGATGCTTCAACCGCGTGTTCCATATAGTGTTCTAACTCTTCTACGTTATAAACGATTTCCATCGCACGTCCACCGAGTACGTATGAAGGGCGCACTAATACAGGGAAGCCGATTTCCTTACCAATGACTACAGCTTCTTCTTTAGAAATTGCTGTTTTGCCAAGTGGTTGTGGAATGCCGATTTCATGAAGCGCACGTTCGAATTTATCACGGTTTTCTGCACGGTCGATATCTTCAAGTGTTGTACCTAAGATTTTTACACCGTTTGCTTCTAGTTTATCTGCTAAGTTAATCGCTGTTTGTCCACCAAACTGCACGACAACACCTTTAGGTTGTTCAAGATCAATAATATGCATAACATCTTCAATCGTTAATGGCTCAAAGTATAATTTATCTGAAATTGAGAAGTCTGTTGATACGGTTTCAGGATTTGAGTTAATAATAATAGCTTCATAGCCCGCTTCTTTAATTGCCCATACCGAGTGAACCGTTGCGTAGTCAAACTCAACCCCTTGACCGATACGGATTGGACCTGAACCAAGTACAATTACAGATTCTTTATCTGTTTTTACAGACTCATTTTCTTCTTCATATGTGCCGTAGAAGTATGGCGTGTTTGATTCAAACTCGCCTGCACATGTATCAACCATTTTATACACAGGAATAATGCCATGCTCTTTACGGAAAGCATACACTTCTGCTTCTGTTGTTTCCCATAGTTCTGCAATTTTGCGGTCAGCAAAGCCTAAACGTTTTGCTACATAAAGTGTATCTTTATCTTGTTTATTGTCCGCTAATGTTTTTTCCATTTTAACGATTTTATCAAACTTCTCTAGGAAGAATAAGTCAATCGCTGACCACTCATGAATTTGTTCAATTGTTACACCACGACGTAATGCTTCACCTAAGAAGAATAAACGCTCATCTCCCGCTTTACGGATACGTTTTTCAATCCATGCATCGTCATGTTCTGCACCATTTTTAAGCTCTAAGTGGTCTAGTCCCATCTCAAGTGAGCGCACAGCTTTTAACATTGCTTCTTCAAATGTGCGACCAAGTGCCATTACTTCACCTGTTGCTTTCATTTGTGTACCAAGGTTACGTTTTGCTGATTCAAATTTATCAAATGGCCAGCGTGGAATTTTTGCTACAACATAGTCAAGTGCTGGCTCGAAGCAAGCGTATGTTGACTCTGTAACAGGGTTTTTAATTTCGTCTAATGTTAAACCTACAGCAATTTTAGCTGCAAGCTTTGCAATCGGGTAACCTGTTGCTTTTGAAGCTAATGCCGATGAACGCGACACACGTGGGTTAACTTCAATTACATAATACTGGAAGCTATATGGATCTAGTGCAAGCTGTACGTTACAGCCACCTTCGATTTTCAATGCTCGGATAATGTCTAATGAGATATTACGTAGCATTTGGTTTTCGCGGTCAGATAATGTTTGTACAGGTGCTACTACGATTGAGTCACCTGTATGAATTCCTACAGGGTCAACGTTTTCCATGTTACATACTACGATGGCGTTGTCTGCTGCGTCACGCATTACTTCGTACTCAATCTCTTTATAGCCTGCGATTGATTTTTCTAGTAAACATTGTGTTACTGGTGAGTATTTTAAGCCTGACGTTACGATTTCTTCTAAATCTTGGTCATTATAACAAATACCACCGCCTGTGCCACCTAGCGTGAAAGCAGGACGCACGATAACAGGGTAACCAATACGTTCAACAAATGCTTTTGCTTCATCTAAGTTATGGATAATGTCAGATTCAGGTACAGGTGCACCTAGTTCATACATTAAGTTACGGAATAAATCACGGTCTTCTGCCTTATGAATCGCATCTAATTTTGTACCTAAAATTTCTACGCCTAATTCCTTTAAAATGCCTGACTCTTCAAGCTCAATTGCCATGTTTAACCCTGTTTGCCCACCTAATGTTGGTAGCAGGGCATCTGGGCGCTCTTTACGAATGATACGCGATACGAACTCTAACGTGATTGGCTCGATATATACTTTGTCGGCAATCTCTGTATCTGTCATAATTGTCGCTGGGTTAGAGTTAATTAAAATAACACGGTAGCCTTCCTCTTTTAATGAAAGACAAGCTTGTGTACCTGCATAGTCAAATTCTGCAGCTTGTCCAATTACGATTGGGCCTGAGCCGATTACTAAAATAGTTTCAATATCTGTACGTTTAGGCATTTTGTTTCCCCTTTTCTGCTTCATTTTCCATCATTTCAATAAAGTCATCGAATAAGTGGTTTGAATCTTCTGGACCTGGTGAACCTTCTGGGTGGAATTGCACCGCGAAAATTGGATATTTCGTATGACGTACACCTTGTACTGTACCGTCATTTAACGCAATATGTGTAATTTCTAAATCTGTGTTTTTTAATGAGGCTTCATCAATTGCATAGCTATGGTTTTGTGATGTTAACTCTGTACGACCTGTTGCTAAAGATTTAACAGGATGGTTACTACCACGATGGCCAAACGCTAATTTAAATGACTTCGCACCGCTAGCCATTGATAAAATTTGGTGCCCTAAGCAAATACCGAACATCGGTACTTTACCGATAAGTTCTTTTACGATTTCTACAGCTTCTGGAATATCTGCTGGGTTACCTGGGCCATTTGATAATAAAATACCATCTGGATGCCACGCTAAGATTTCCTTAGCTGGTGTGTTATAAGGTACGACTAACACGTCGCAATCACGCTTATTTAATTCGCGTAGTAGACCGTGCTTCATACCATAATTAATTACCACGACACGCATACCACGACCTGGACTCGGATAAGCCGCTGTTGGCGATACTTGTTTAACGTGATCTGTAATTAGTGGCGTCGCTTTTAGCTGTGCTACAATCTCTTCTACGTTTACTTCTTCGTTAGCTGCTGTAAGGATAGCGCGCACTGTACCCGCTTTACGAATGATGCGCGTTAATTTACGGGTATCAATCCCTTCAATACCAGGCACATTTTTTGAAGCTAAGTAATTATCTAACGTCTCATCACAACGGAAGTTAGATGGATGCTTTGCTAGTTCACGTACGACTAAGCCACGAATTTGAGGCGTAATACCTTCAAAGTCATCACGGTTAATACCGTAGTTACCGATTAACGGGTATGTTAGTGTTACGATTTGACCGTAAAATGAAGGATCTGTAATTTCTTCTTGATAGCCTGTCATCCCTGTAGTAAATACGACTTCTCCTTGAGAAGCTGCTTCGCTACCGAAAGCAAAACCTTTAAATACTGTACCGTCTTCTAAAATAAGCATACGTGTTTTCATTGTGCGTCCTCCTGATATACGATTTCACCTTCGAAAATAGTCATAACAGGCCAGCCTTGTACGACTTTTTCATTAAATGGTGTATTTTTACCTTTTGAAACAAATGTTGTGCGATCAATGGCTTGCTCTTTAGCAAGGTCAATTAGTACAAGATCCGCCACAGCGCCTTCTGCTACTGTACCATAAGGTAGGTTAAAGACTGCTGCTGGTTTAACTGTCATCCAGTCAATTAATTGCTTTACTGTCCACTCGCCCGTTTTTACAAAGCGCGTGTACAGTAGTGGGAACGCAATTTCAAAACCGTGGATGCCGAATGGTGCATCTGTCATACCGTTTGATTTTTCTTCTTCGGTATGAGGCGCATGGTCGGTTGCAATGCAATCGATTGTGCCATCTAGTAAACCTTCGCGTAGCGCTTGTAAATCTTCTTTACCACGTAATGGTGGGTTCATTTTCCAGTTTGCATCATCTGAAGGAATATCGTCCTCACATAGTAATAAGTGGTGTGGTGTTACTTCAGCTGTTACGTTTACGCCAGCTTTTTTAGCATCGCGGATAACGCGTACGGACTCTTTTGTAGATACGTGGCAAACATGGTAGTGTGCGCCCGCTGCTTCTGCAAGTAAAATATCACGTGCGATATGCACTGATTCACATACAGAAGGAATACCTTTTAACCCAAGTTCCTTATTGCGCTTACCTTCATGCATTACGCCACCGTAAATTAATGAATTATCTTCACAGTGTGCAACTACTGCCATATCAAGTTTAGCAGCATCCTGCATACACTCAAACATCGTTGCAGCTGTTTGCACACCTACACCATCATCTGTGAAAGCAAATGCGCCGTGTTGTTTTAAAGCTGCTAAATCTGTACGCTCTTTACCTGCTTGACGAACTGTCAGTGAAGCATAAGGTAATACGCGAATTTTAGCGTTATCTTTAATTAATGTATTCACAAGTTCAAGGTTTTCTACTGTGTCTGGTACTGGACGTGTATTTGGCATTGAGCAAACTGTTGTATAACCACCCTTTGCTGCTGATGCCGTACCTGTTGCAATCGTTTCTTTCTTTTCGCCGCCTGGCTCGCGTAAGTGAACATGTACATCTACAAAGCCTGGTGCTAGTAAGTTACCCTTACCATCAATCACTGTTGCACCTTCTGTTTGTACGTCTCCGATTTTAGCAATCTTACCTGCTTCAATCGCCACGCTTGTGTCGATCAATTCACCTTGCTCGTTTAACATTTTGACATTTTGAATAACTGTTTTCATTTTATTCTCTCCCTTTCAAAAGTGTTTCAACAATCGCCATACGGACGAATACGCCGTTACGCACTTGCTCAAAAATTCGCGAGCGCTCGCATTCCACTAACGTCGTATCAATTTCTACGCCTCGATTAATCGGGGCTGGGTGCATGATGATGGCACCGTCTTTCATTTGTTTCTCACGTTCAAGTGTTAAACCGTATTGTGCATGGTAACTCTCTTTAGAGAAATCTTTATTTACTTTATGACGCTCGTGTTGAACACGGAGCAACATAATAACATCACTATCTTCAATTAAGTCATCCCAATCATGATGGGCTTCAAAATCGCCTGCCCATTCTGGAGGGCAAAGGAAACGCACATTTGCACCTAAATGTTCTAGTGCAATGGCATCTGACTTAGCTACGCGGCTGTGCGAGATGTCGCCAGCGATCGTAATATTAAGACCTTCAAATTTACCAAATTCTTTTTGAATCGTATATAAATCAAGTAGCGATTGTGAAGGGTGTTGCCCTGCACCATCACCTGCGTTGATGACAGCTACATTAATACCTTCTAATAGCTCATTGTAGTATTCATCTTCTTTAGCTCGAATGACTACCGCATCAAGACCAATCATTTCTAACGTCTTTACTGTGTCATACATTGTTTCGCCTTTTAACGCACTTGAGAAGCCCGCATCAAAAGGAATCACTGTACATCCTACATTGCGCTCTGCCATTTCAAAACTTGTTTTCGTACGTGTACTTGGCTCAAAGAATAAATTCGCTACGTTGTATTTACGTGCAAGCTGACTCGGTTCGCCCGCTTCAAATGCGCTCGCTCGTGCTAAAATGTGTAAGATCTCTTCATTTGATAAATATTCCATCGATAATAAGTTTTTCACGTTCGTTAGCTCCCGTCTATAAAAATAGCCTCGCTTAAGTTAAGCGAGGCGTAGGGAGGCATGACGAGATAGAGCTGTAGCGCTAAACGCTTGCTCACTCATCAAGTTCCCCTTTTTTGCCTCTCTGGACAATCTATTAAAAGGTACTGCTATTCATCTAATAATTTTTCAGTGTCTTTCGTATATGCTGATTTTGGTAACACTAGGTTAAGTATAACACCTACGATTGCCGCAAGTGCCATGCCTTCAAGTGTGAGTAATGAAAGGTCGAGCTTTGCGCCGCCAATACCGATAATTAGTACGACTGAGGCAATAACTAAGTTGCGACTTTCACCAAAATCAATTTGATTTTCAACTAACATACGTAACCCACTTGATGCAATGATACCAAATAATAGTATCGATACGCCACCTAAAACCGATGTCGGAATTGTGGCAATTACCGCCATTGTTTTACCGGAAAACGATAAGAGTATTGCAATTATCGCTGCACCTAGTATAACAAACACACTATACACACGCGTAATTGCGAGTACGCCGATGTTTTCGCCGTACGTTGTCTTCGGTGGACCACCAATTAAAGCACTAATAAATGTACCAATCCCGTCACCAAGCAATGAGCGGTGTAAGCCTGGGCTTTCCAAGTAGTTGCGATTTACAACACGACCAAGCACCAATTGATGACCAATATGCTCAGAAATTGTTACGAGTACAACAGGCACCATAATAAGCAAAATCTCTGTTGTTACGGTAAAACTATAATCCACACCCGGAATTAAAAACTTCGGCATCTCCAACATTTTTGCTTCGCTTACTTTGCTGTAATCTACGATACCGATAGCGAGTGAGTAAAGGTAACCTACAACGAGCCCCATTAAAATGGGCATCGTACTTAAAATGCCTCTAAAAAAGACTGTAAAGATAATTGCGGTAAATAATGTGACTAGCGCTGCAGAGAAGTGCAACATATTATATTCACCGTTTACGTTCATCGCCATGTCAACTGCTGTTCCAGCTAGCCCTAGACCGATAACCATAATAACTGGTCCTACAACGATGGGTGGTAATAATTTCATCAGCCATTTGTAACCCGTGCGCCAAATAACCAATGAAACAATACCATAGACGACACCTACTGCCATGGCACCAATCATTGCGCTTCCTGGGCCATCAATTTTACTCGCTAAAATAATTGGTGCAATAAAGGCGAAAGATGAACCTAAGTAAGCCGGCACCTCAAAGCGTGTAATTAATAAGAAGAAAATCGTTGCTATACCGCTCGTTAATAAAGCAATAGCGGGTTCTAACCCAACGAGCGTTGGTACTAAAATTGTAGAACCAAACATCGCAAACATGTGCTGTGCGCTTAATGTAATGAGCGACAGCGGCTTTGGTACATCTTGAACATCTAATATTGCCTTTGTTGCCATCGCTTTACTCTCCCTGCTTCTGAATGGTTACACTATCTAAATTATCTACTTCTGCTAAATGTACTACGATTTTCTCTGTGCTAGAGGTAGGAATATTTTTCCCTACATAATCTGCACGAATCGGCAATTCACGGTGACCACGGTCTACAAGTACCGCTAATTGAATTTGCGCCGGTCTCCCAAGATCCATTACAGCATCTAATGCTGCACGGACAGTGCGCCCGGTATAAAGTACATCATCTACTAAAATAATTTTTTGGTTCGCAACGACGTAATCAATATCGACTTGTTGTACATAAGCTTCTGCATTATCATTTTTATGCGTTAAATCATCGCGATATAGTGTAATGTCAAGCTCTCCTGTACGAATCGGCTTACCTTCAATTTTTTCAATGCGTTCTGCTAAACGTTTAGCTAAAAAAGCGCCTCTTGTTTTAATGCCTACTAAAATACATTGGTCAATTCCTTTATTACGTTCAATGATTTCGTGGGCAATACGTGTAATCGCACGTGACATGGACTGTGCATCGAGTAACTCTGTTTTCGTCAAAGGATTGCTCCCCTCTCCTTTTAGTAGTTTCACCAACGAAAAAACCTCTTAAGCAGTAAGCTTAAGAGGTGTAGTTTTGCACACAAAAAGACGCACATACTCCTAGAGTACGGTCATATTGAGTACCTTATCAGCCTCTCTGGACTGCCATTAAAGGTGAATATTTAATTTACTGTCGCTAAGTATAACGCGTTCTACAATAACCGTCAATGCTATTTACGCAATTGTGCGAGCAAGTCGGTAAAGTCAGACGGCAAAGGTTGCTCAAATTGTAAATATTTCTTAGTAATAGGATGTACAAACCCAATAACCCCTGCATGTAACACCTGTCCGCCAAAATCAATCGTCTTTTTCGGACCATATTTCGGGTCACCTGCTAGAGGGTAGCCGATATAATCCATATGCACACGAATTTGATGCGTACGGCCTGTTTCTAAACGACACTCTACTAATGTAAAATCACCAAGGCGTTCTACGACTGTAAAGTGCGTGACCGCATGCTTACCGTTGTCTTGAACCGCTTGCTTTTGACGATCGCGTGTATCACGACCAATCGGTGCATCAATCGTTCCTTTATCATGCGCAATATGACCATGTACAAGCGCTAAATATTTACGTGTCACTGTTTTATCTACAAGTTGTTGTACAAGACCTTCATGCGCCTCATTTGTTTTAGCGACCATTAAAAGACCAGATGTATCTTTATCGATACGATGCACAATCCCTGGACGCAATTCCCCGTTCATATCAGACAAGGTATTAAGTTGATAAGCTAAGCCGTTTACTAATGTATCTTTCATATGCCCAGGCGCTGGGTGAACGACCATGCCACGCGGCTTATAAACGACAGCAACATCGTCATCTTCATAAATAATTGTCAGTGCCAAGTCTTGCGGAATAATTTCAAACACTTCTTCCTCTGGTACGTCGACAGTGTAAACTTCGCCTGCTTTTACTTTGTAATTTGCTTTTGGCACATCACCTTCACGCGTAATTCGCCCCTCTGTTAACCATGTACTAATCTGTGTACGTGACCAACCATTGTCTGTCATTGCTAACGCCTTATCTAAACGCAAGCTTGCCATTTGTTCTGTTACTTCAATTTGTTGTACTGTCATGCTTTCACCTGTTTTCTTGTTTTTCGTTCTTCGATAAACATACCGATAAATAAAATAATTACAGCAAATGTTAACGCCGCGTCTGCTACATTAAAAATAGGGAAATAGTAATTAATACCAGGAATTAAAACGCTGGCAAAGTCCACGACTTCACCACGCCATAAACGATCAATAAAATTACCAAGCGCCCCACCTAATAGCAACATTAAGCCTACTTGCAAAACAGGCTTATTATTTGCTTCTTTATGAAAGAAATAAATAATAGCGATAATAACAGCAATTGTAATAATCGTAAATAACCACATTTGGCCCTCTAACATTCCCCAAGCTGCACCACGGTTACGGTGGGATAAAATAGCAAACCAAGGATCCCATAACATAATGCGTTCGCCTACTACCATATTTTTAACGATGAGCCATTTTGACCATTGATCAATAACAATGACAAATAGCGCAATACCATAATATTTATACACTTCTACGCCCTCCAATACGCTCGCTAACTCTCGTAATAGTGTAGCTGTTTTCTTTCAAAAATACAAAAAACATCTCTACGTAGTAGAAATGTTTTTGTAGTACAGCTATTATACCGTTTCTGAGCCTTTTGCGTGTACTTTTTTCATAAAATCATTAACGTCTGCAGGCACTTGTCTATCAAGTAGTGACACAATAATGACAGATAGGAAGCCTACAGGCACTGTAATAATGCCTGGGATTTTAAATTGTAAAAACTCTGGCATAACACTTGGGAAGAAAATTAATAGCATAGAAACGCCTAAGCCAATAACTAAACCAGCAATCGCGCCTTTTTCAGTCATACGACGCCACCAAATTCCTAAAATAAAAATCGGTGTAAACGTACTTGCTGCTACTGTAAATGCTAACGCCACTAAATGACCAATGGATGCATCTTTAACTAATAAGCCAAGACCGCCATAGAGTACACCTAAAATTAAAATTGCTACTTTACCCGCAATAACACGCTCGCGTTGTGTAATATCCTTTTTAATAAACTCCGCATACAAATCATGCGCTAATGCCCCCGAGCTCGTAATAAATAAACCAGATAAGTTCGAGAATACTGCTGCAAAGGCACCTGCAATGACTAGGCCAAGCAACCATTCGCCGCCCAGTGCTTGCGCAGTCGATGGAATGACCATATTATTACCGCCGATTACTAAGTCTCGCATTACTTCTTCTGAGGCTGTGCCAGCTAAGAAAATTGCACGACCTACTACGCCTAAGTATACCGCTAATAAGAAGAATACACTTGCGATACCAATCGCCATAAGCGCTGACTTACGCGCTGCTTTTGCACTCGGATTCGTATAGAAGCGCAGTAAAATATGCGGTAAGCCGATTGTACCTAACGCTAAACCAATCGTCATACTAATCGTTTGCCAAAATGTTGGGAAATAGAACCCCGTACCTGTCCATGCCTCGCCATCAAATTGAATATTACTGCCATCTAATGCATATGGAGACGTACCTGTAATCGGTCCTGAAAATGAATTAATCGCATATAAAATCTTATCATAATGCAAGCCGCTATACATCGCTGCAATCAACATCAAAACGAAAGCTCCTAAACGAATCCATAGCTCCAACGCTTGGTTGATTGTCGTTCCTTTCATACCCCCAATGCCTACATAGAAAATCATTACGATACATGTGAAAATAATACCAAATTCATAGGATGTACCAAAAAACATACTTAAAATTTGTGCGGCACCTAATAGCTGTGGTGCTGCATAGAAACCTGAAATTGATAATACAACGACAACCGCTGCGAGTCGAGCGCGACGGCTATGAAAACGGTATCCTAAGAAATCTGCTACCGTAAATGCACCAAAACGACGTAATGGTCCTGCCACAAAAATAGCAAGTAACGTTAAACCAATCGAGAAACAGAAAGCATAATATGCGCCATCATAACCTAGTTGGAAGGTTAAGCCTGCAATCCCTAAAAAAGTTGCTGCACTTAAGTAGTCGCCACCAATGGCCGAGCCATTTGTAAACCATCCAAAACTTCGTCCCCCAACGAAGAAATCAGATGCTGTAGCATTTTTCTTTGATAAATACGTAATATAAACAATCGTACCCATTAAAAATACCGTTAATATCATTTTTGGTTCTAGTAACATACCCATTCAATGCACCCCTTTGCTCCCCTTAATCGTGATCGTATTTTGCTAAACGCTTTTCATACAGTTTTGTGTGAATGTACGCAATAATGAAAGCCATGGCCATCATCACAATCGAAGTAATAAACCAAGTTACTGTCATGCCACCCCAAATGGGCTTAAATGCAATCGCTGGAAAATACCAATTTAAAACAGGAATACTAAAAATCATAATGAAATAAAATACCGTGAGTGATACGCCCGTGCGAAGTTCATCGTGCATAATCTCATTCGTTTCGCTATCGAGTGGCGGCAAGTCTTTAAAATCCACTGTGCCGTGTGCTACGTAATCGTAGTCATTTTTATTATCTGCCATCGGTCATTCCTCCTCGTTACAATTTCTTTACACTGCTTATTTTACGCGATAACGAGAAAACAAAAATACAATATACTGCTACAAATGTATATTTTTCTGCTCGAATAAGTTAATATATTAGTTATAAACGTAAAGAAAGGGTGGTTTTTCATGTTACGCATTTGTTGGAAAATGTCTAATGCACAAGAACAGCAACAATTAATGGCATGGATTCACGAAGCATTTCCTACACTCACCATCGATAATGGTCAAGCTTCCTCTTGTGATTTATACGTTTATGAGCTCACAACTTTATTTGATTGGGTAAAAATTAACCGATTGCGCAAACAGCATATCGTCATCCCTATCGTTCCCCAAGAGCTCGCTTACTCATCACCTATCGCTATTGAATTACAACTGGCAGCTTTACTAATCAAACCAATCACACAACAAAAGTTGCTACGCATCACAAAAAAGCTGTATGCCAAAAAAGACACACAGCTTGTCACAACACCATTTCAAAAAGCTTTTTTGCGACGCTTAGTAAAAAATGAAATACAAACTAATGAAGAAATCGAACGTGCACATCAATTTATTGAGCCGAAAGAATGGCCAAATATAGTGCTCGTTTTACAAGGCTTTCACAGAACTGACCGTGATGAGCCGCTACCTAACGATGCTAAACGTCTCATTTTAACGCAACTCGAACAAGCTTTTCGCCCTTATAGCCACCTTACCTTTTTACACGCTAAGCGTTACTTAGTAGTATTAATGCGCGTACCACCTACGATTACTTCTTTTAAACGGTGGGACATTGGCGTATCTACTTTAGAAAAAGTAATCACCACACTGCGCGATAACTATAATACGTATATTTTTATAGGCGTCGGTAAAGTGTATCAAGATGCATATTATTTACATCATTCCTATCGCCAAGCAAAGCTCGCACGGCGTCGACCAGCACTCAATAATTTACATTTGCGTTACTATGAAGATTTAACGACACATGAGGCTATTAAACGAGCCATTAGCTATATCGAAGAACATCATACGGAACCACTCACTGTTCAGCTCGTGGCGGCACATGTAAATTTTAGTCCCTCTCACTTTAGCCGCATTTTTAAGCGTGAAACAGGACGTAGCTTTGTCGATTACGTAGCGATTACGCGCATTAATAAAGCATTGCCTTATTTGCGCAAACACCAATACAATTTTGATATCATCTCAACTAAAGTAGGTTTTAACACACCTAATTACTTTAGTATGAGCTTTAAAAAGTATGTTGGCTTCTCACCTAAAGTTTACCGTAATACAAAAGAATTTTTATTTATTTAAAAAGAGGAAGTTGAGCTATTCTCAACTTCCTCTTTCTGTTATTCTACATCTGCATAATAGTTTTCTACTACGTCCGCACAACGTTTACAAAGTGTTGGATGTGCTTCGCTGTCGCTAACTGTTTCAGAAATTGACCAGCAACGCTCACATTTTTCACCTTCAGCCTTTGTAACAACAATCGCTAACTTACCTGTAGCAAGTGCTTCAGCAGGTGCTTGCGCTTTGTCTAATGTTACAAAATCCGAAACGATGCATAGCTCTGCAAAATTCATGCCTTCGCTAGTTAAAATAGCCGCTTCGTCGCTATCTGCATATACAGTAACTTTCGCTTCTAATGATTTACCGATTGTTTTCGCATTACGCGCTTCTTCTAACGCTTTTAACACTTCATCACGTAGGGCGATAACATTTTCCCATTTCGCACGTAGCTCTGTAAATACTTCATGCTCTACTGGTGCTGGGAAGTCTGTTAATTGTACTGAAACTTCTTCCATATCCATTACTGCCCATAGCTCGTCTGTTGTATGTGGAATAATTGGTGTTAATACTTTTACTAGCGCCATTAACGTATCATACATGACCGTTTGCATTGCGCGGCGTGCTGGGTGATCTACCCCTTCGATATAAACAACATCTTTAGCAATATCTAAATAGAATGAGCTAAGTTCCACTGCTACAAAGTTATTTACTGTATGATACACTGCTGCAAAGTCATAGCGCTCATACGCTACGTGCACTGCTTTTACTACATCTTGCAAGCGCATATACATATATTTATCCATCTCACGTAAGTCTTCGAAAGCTACGCGGTCTGTCGCTTCGTTAAAGTCTGTCACATTACCATGTAGGAAACGGAATGTATTACGGATTTTACGGTACACTTCTGATACTTGTTTAAATAAAGCATCTGATACACGCACATCTGCTGTGTAATCTACTGATGCTGCCCATAAACGTAAAATATCAGCACCCATTTGGTTCATTACTTTCACTGGTGCAATCGTATTACCTAATGATTTACTCATTTTACGTCCTTTATCATCTAGCGTAAAGCCGTGTGATAATAAACCTTTGTATGGTGCCACACCATTAATCGCTACACTTGTAATAAGTGATGAGTTAAACCAGCCACGGTACTGGTCAGAGCCTTCTAAGTAAAGATCAGCAGGGTACTTCATACCGCGTTCTACTAATACACCTTGGTGCGTTGACCCTGAGTCAAACCAAACGTCCATAATGTCATTTTCTTTCGTGAATTTACCATTTGGGCTACCTTCATGTGTAAAGCCTTCAGGTAATAAATCTTTTGCCTCGCGTTTAAACCAAATATTTGAGCCATGCTCACGGAATAATTGTGATACGTGTGCAATTGTTTCTGGCGTAATGATTGGTTCTTCGTTTTCTGCATAGAAAATAGGAATTGGTACACCCCACGCACGTTGGCGAGAGATTACCCAGTCACCGCGGTCACGAATCATATTATAAAGGCGTGTTTTACCCCATGCTGGTGTAAACGTCGTATTGTCTACTGCTGTTAATAATTCGTCACGGAAGGCATCAATTGATGCAAACCATTGTGGCGTTGCACGGTAAATAACCGGCTTCTTTGTGCGCCAGTCATGTGGGTATGAGTGCGTAAAGAATGTTAATTTTTGTAATGCACCAAGTTCTTCTAATTTTTCTGTTACCAGCTTATTAGCATTGTCATAGAAAATCCCTTCAAAGCCTGGTGCTTCTTCTGTAAACACACCACGATTATCAACAGGGCTTAAAATTGGTAAGTCGTATTGTTTACCGATTTGGTAGTCATCCTCACCATGTCCTGGTGCAGTATGAACACAACCTGTACCTGCATCAATTGTGACGTGCTCACCAACCATCACAAGTGAATCACGATCATAAAATGGATGTTGTGCTACTACGCGATCTAGCGCCTGTCCTTTTACTTCTTGTACGATTTCATAATTTTCCCACTCGAGCTCTTTAGCTACTGTGTCTAGCAAATCTTTAGCAACAATAAATTTATTATCCGCTACTTGTACAACCGCATAAATAAATTCTGGGTGTACAGAAATACCAAGGTTTGCTGGTAAAGTCCAAGGTGTTGTTGTCCAAATAATAAATTTAGCATCTGCTGGTACAACATCCTTCGCGTCTTTTATAGCAAAACTTACGTAAATTGAAGGTGACTGCTTATCTTGATACTCAATCTCAGCTTCAGCTAATGCTGACTCCGAAGATGGTGACCAGTAAACTGGCTTAAGCCCTTTATAAATATAGCCTTTCTCTGCCATTTTACCGAATACTTCGATTTGACGCGCTTCAACTTCTGGTTGCAGCGTAATGTATGGGTTATCCCAATCACCACGTACACCTAAGCGACGGAATTGCCCTTTTTGTAATTCGATTTGTTCCATCGCGTATTTTTCACATAGCTCACGGAACTCAGCAACCGACATCTCTTTACGCTTAACACCTTTATTTGTTAATGCCTGCTCAATTGGTAAACCATGTGTATCCCAACCTGGCACATACGGTACATGGTAACCTGTCATTGAACGATGGCGGTTAATCATATCTTTTAAAATTTTGTTTAAGGCATGGCCTAAATGGATTTCGCCATTGGCAAAAGGAGGACCATCATGCAGTACGAAATGTGGACGATCCTTTGTGCGTTCAAGCTGTAATTTATCAATATCCATTGCATCCCATTTTTCTTGCATCTTAGGTTCATTGTTCGGTAGATTTCCGCGCATTGGGAAATCTGTTTTTGGCATTAGTAAGGTTTTTTTGTATTCAACCATTGTTTTTTCCTCCTTAAATATAAAAAAGCCCCATCCCAGCAAGGGACGAAGCTTTCATTTCGTGGTACCACCCTAATTTATAGTGCATGCACTATGTCTTAGACGCATTAACGCTGCGTAACGAAATAACTTACTGTCTTTCAGTCATTTAACTCCGGAATGATTTTCAAGTATGGGCATTAACTAGGCTTACACCATCCCTAGCTCGCTTGATAATAAACACCTTACTTTACTGTTTCCTTCAAAGATTTAAAATTATCTAATTGTTGTTAGTATAGAAAATGAATGCTAAAACGTCAAGCCTCTTCCTCATTAATCGTCGGTAGCAACTCATTTTCTGCTGTATCTAATAAGTGTTCCCAGTCGTCTGTATTAAGCAAATCCAACTGTGCTTCTACTAGCATTTTAAAACGATTACGGAAAACCTTAGATTGTTTTGTTAACTCTTCTACCTCAATTGTAGCTTTACGCGATTTAACAAGTGCTTCATTAATAATACGGTCAGCATTTTTCTCAGCTTCTTTTACAATAAGCTTAGCCTCTTTTTGTGAATTACGACGCACTTCATCTGCCGCTTCTTGCGCCACAATAATCGATTTTTGCAGCGTAGACTCCATCGTATTAAAATGATTCACTTGCTCTTGCATCATAGCGACTTGTTGCTCTAACTCTTTTTTTTCACGAATTAAAATTTCGTAATCTTGAATGATTTGGTCTAAAAACTCATTAACCTCATCCTCAGCGTAACCACGAAATGCTCGCGTGAACTCCTTATTGTTTATATCAATAGGTGATAACGGCATAGTATCCTTCTCTCCTTTTAAAGCAATAACGTTTTCCTTACATTATACACGTTACGACACGTAATTCACATCATAATTGTATAATTTTAATCAGTTAGTGCCCCAATGATGACTTTAATTTTTTGTTTACGTGTTCTGCCTTCAATCGCTATAACTTTCATACGACCATAGCCCCTAACTGATAGTAAGTCTTCCTCATGTAATTCAAAAGCGCGGTCTTCTCGCACAGTATGATTAACTTTAACACGGCCTGAAGTAATAAGTTGTTGTGCTTTTTGACGACTTATCGTGAGCGCACTGGCTAACACTACATCGAGGCGCATAGCACTTACGGTATGAAGTTGTTCTTCCCACTTTTCATCACTCGGTGCTAGTGCCTGCTGTGTTGTAATCTTTTCTAGTGCTACTTTAGCTTTTCCTACAGCTGTCATTTGTACTTGCAAAAAATCTGCAATTTCTTCGCTTACTGCGCACTGAACTTCATTATCTTCTAACCGAATATCACCAAAGCGTTTACGGTCTATACCACTCGCTGTTAGTGTACCGAGCACTTGGGGATGCGTTAATGAGACAAATTTAACAGGGTAATTAATACGAAAGAGTGCAATCTGAAAGTCTTCAGCAGTCGGTTCATAATAGCTTGGGTAAATGAGTACACGCTGTCGTTCAGCTTGCAAAAAGCCACCGCTTGACATTAGTCTACAATCTTCGCTTTGTTTAATAATAGCTTGGACGATAAAGCGTTCGCGCGGATCTAAAAAATCGGTAAGCTTCGGTGCGTAGCGATCTTCTACTTCGCGTTGCCAGCCCACCACTTGTTCAATAAATGGTTTTTCTTCTGGTCTAAAATGCTGTAAGATATGCTCCATTGATTTCTCCTTAAAAAAAAGCCTTACAAAATGTAAGGTCTTTGTTTATAGTAATAGCCAACTTAATACTTTTAGCGCACCTGTAGCAATTAAATTTAATGCAAAGATTGCGATGATTGGTGAAAAATCAATCATACCTAATGGTGGGATAATTTTTCTAAAAATGCTTAAATACGGTTCGCATACTGCAGCTAAAATTTCGCCAAATTTTGAGTTTTGTGCAGCTGGTACCCAACTCATAAAAATATAAATAATGAGTAGAATAGAATATGCATTAAATACTTTAATAATAATTGGTGCAATTTCAAAATACATAGTATTACCTCACTCGGTTTTCTGATTTGTTAGTAGTTGTGTTACATCACCTTCGATTTCTACATTTGCAGGTGAACTTAAAAATACGTCTGTGCTTACTTTCTTAAAAGTAGCGCCCATCACATACGTTGCTCCACCGATAAAGTCAATGACGCGCTTCGCTTGGTTAGCATCTAATAAATGAATGTTAATAACAACCGTTTGTTCTTCACGAATGCAGTCACTAATCGCTTGAACTTCTGCATAACTACTCGGCTCAAAAACCCGTACTTTAGGTGGCGTTTGCGCAGGTTTTTGTACTGCTTGTAGCTTTACGATATTCGTACTATCTTTCGTTGGTGTCTTTACTACACGGGGGCGTTGCGCTGTTTGCTGTACAGGTGGTTGCTGCACAGGAGGGGCAGGTGTCTCTTCGTATTCATCGTACGTCTCATCATCTTCACCGTAAAAAAAATTGCGCCATTTACTTTTTTTGCTCATTGCATTCCCTCACTTTCACTACCAACTAAAGCTGTGCCGATACGAACGTAAGTTGCCCCTTCTTCAATGGCAATAACGTAGTCATTAGACATCCCCATCGATAATTCTGTACATGGTGCGTATGGCAATTGCAATGCTTTAATTTGCTGTTGCACATCTTTTAAACCGCGGAATACCGTACGAATCTCATGCTCTTGCGCATGTAAAGGAGCCATCGTCATTAAGCCGACCACTTCAATTTTATCCATATCGGCTAATTGTTTAATGAACGGTATAACTTCACTAACAGGTAAGCCATGCTTGCTATCTTCTTCAGATACATTGACTTGTACAAAACACTTCACTACTTTAGTCGCTCGTTTATTAATTTCTTCTGCCAAGCTCATGCGATCTAATGAATGTAAATAATCTATCGTATTAATAATTTGACGAACTTTTCTCGTTTGTAATGTGCCGATATAGTGCCAAGTCGCTTCATTAATTGCCTCTTGCTTACGTAGTAAGCCTTCTGGGCGATTCTCCCCTAAGTGCGTCACACCTGCTGCAATCGCTTCTTGTGTGCGCTCAACAGAGACAGCTTTCGTGACAGCGATAATCGTAACAGGCTGTTGTGGATTGACCGCTGCAATTTTTGGTTCAATTCGTGCTAAATTCTCAATGATTTTCGTCAATTTTCTCCCAACTTTTCCTCAGTAATTTATCTCAATTGTAACAAGCACATTATAATATATCAACTCACACCCACCTATTTTAAAAGCCCTGAGTTGCTTTGTTAAGCAACTCAGGGCATCTGTTAGGATTAGTGACGATTACGATTGCGTAAAAACGCAGGTACGTCTAACTCA
This sequence comes from Metalysinibacillus jejuensis, assembly GCF_003057615.1. GTDB lineage: Bacteria > Bacillota > Bacilli > Bacillales_A > Planococcaceae > Metalysinibacillus > Metalysinibacillus jejuensis. Next base: position 67,403 of record NZ_QAFW01000001.1, on the reverse strand, counting down.
TCTTCCTGTGTGTAATTATTTTGCGGTTGAGGTGTTGGTGCTTCTTGAACGGGTGCTGGCTTTTCTTGTACAGGTGGTGCTTGACGTGGTTTACGCATAAATTGCGTGCCCATATTTTCCATAGCTGAAGGTGCAGATTGTGGCTCTTCGCTAAAACCTGTAGCAATAACAGTTACAATAATTTCATCTTTTAAATTATCATTAATAACTGAACCGAAAATCATATTTACTTCTTCATCTGAAGCAGCTGCGACAATCTCTGCTGCATCCTGTACTTCATAAAGACTTAAGTTTGAACCACCGGTAATGTTCATTAAGACGCCTTTTGCGCCTGAGATTGATGACTCAAGTAACGGGCTTGAAATAGCTTTTTTCGCAGCTTCTGCCGAACGATTTTCACCAGCTGCAATACCGATACCCATTAACGCTGATCCTTTATTAGACATAATTGTTTTAACGTCTGCAAAGTCTAAGTTAATTAAACCAGGTGTTGCGATTAAATCTGAAATACCTTGAACCCCTTGACGTAATACGTTATCCGCTTCAATGAAAGCTTCTAACATTGGTGTACTCTTATCTACAATTTCTAATAGCTTGTCATTAGGGATAACAATGAGTGTATCTACAGCTTCCTTAAGTGCCGCAATGCCACCTAACGCTTGCTTTTTTCTTTTTAAGCCTTCAAAGCTAAACGGCTTTGTTACGACACCTACTGTTAAAGCGCCTAGGTCATGTGCGATTTGGGCAATAACAGGTGCTGCACCTGTTCCTGTGCCCCCACCCATTCCTGCGGTAACAAAGACCATGTCCGCGCCTTTTAGCAATTCTTCAATTTGTTCACGGCTTTCTTCAGCCGCTTTTTTACCTACTTCGGGATTAGCTCCGGCACCAAGACCACGCGTTAACTTAATCCCCATCTGTAAGCGATTATCAGCCTTTGAATCTTTTAAGGCTTGAGCATCGGTATTAACAGCTATAAAATCCACACCTTGAACGCCATGTTCAATCATACGATTTACCGCGTTATTTCCTCCACCACCTACACCTATTACCTTTATTACAGCCATTTGATCTAAACTCGTATCAAAATCCAACATACTATTTTCCTCCTACCGTAAATTCCCATATTATTCGAACATGCTATTAAACATTTTAACTACTTTTGATTTTAAACTCGGACGTTTTTCTTCGACTTCTTCTGCTTCTGGTTGCGCTTCATAATATTCTTCGGTTTGCGTCACATCTTGCTGTTGCGTTGTCGTTGCAGGTCGTCTATAGAAATTATCTTGCTGTGTAGCATAATCAATTAAACCTACAGCAGCTGCATAGCCTGGCTCACGTACTGAAATAAACTGTGGTGTATAAATTCTAACACGCGTTTGCATCACTTGACGAGTAAGAGGCGCTATGCCTTCAATCATGGCCGAACCTCCTGTTAAAACGACACCGCCTGGTAAGTCTTTAACGCCCATTTGAGCTAAGGCGTCAATCGCAAACTCTATAATTTCAACAAGACGTGCGCCCATAATCTCAGATAAATAACGCTGGCTGTATTGCTCAACTGTATCAGTACCTTCAATTTGCACTTCAAAAAACTCTTGATCTGAAGCATCTTTATAATAGGCATGGCCATATTGTTTTTTAATATACTCTGCTTGCGTCGTTGATGTTTTTAACACAATAGAAATATCTTGCGTAATATTATCTCCACCTAGTGGCACAACGCGTGCATCTTGCAAAATACCTTCCTCATAGTAAGATATCGTCGTTGAACTTCCACCAATATCAATACAAGCTGTACCTTGATACTTTTCATCCTTAGTAAGTGCCGCATGCCCTACAACTAGCGGTTGGAAATAAATTTGATGAATATCAATACCTGCGCGTTCCACACAGCGTAAAACATTATGCATTAAAGTAGCTGATGTTGTAATCATCATAGCATCCACTTCAAGTCGTACACCAATCATTCCTCTAGGATCGGTAATCCCTTCACAATCATCTACGGTAAACTCTATAGGAATAACATTGACCAGATCTCGCCCCTCTGGTAATTTATAACTGCTAGCCGAATCCATTACGCGATGTAAATCATCATTTGTTACTTCACTATTTGTAACCGTTACTACTCCTCGAACACGCTGAATATCTGCTTGATGAGCTGATATGCTAACTACTGCACGCTCCACTTTATAACCTGTCATTCTCTCCGCATGTACAATAGCTTCTTGTACTGATTGCAACGTTTTCTCAATATCCACAATAATACCTTTGCGTAGACCTTCAGAGTGCACGTTACTTTCGCCGATAACATGCAATTGTGCACCACGCATTTCACCGATTACTACCTTTACATTAGATGAGCCTATATCAATCGCTGTATAAATGTTTTGTGAATCCAAAACCGTTGCACCTCCTTATAATTTAGTCTCTTTTGTTCATTTTATTGTATGTGTTAACGTTTGTCTAAGTAAATTCATATAATCTTATGGTTATTTGTTGTTTTTCTTACTTTTTTACGCTCATCATAGCGCACAAGTAGGATACGACGTATTACAGCAATATTTTGAAATAACCGTACACCAAACGCAAATATCGCAGCTAAATAAAGATCCACGCCTAAATGAACACCCAAAAAGGCTAATCCAGCCGCTAATAACACGTTAAAGAAAAAACCCGATACAAATACTTTATCGTCATAAACCTCTTGTAATTGAGCTCTTATACCCCCTAATAGTGTATCAAGTGCGGCTAAGACTGCAATAGATAAATAGTTTTGGTAAATTACAGGTATTTGCATATCAGACAAAAGACCTAACCCTAAACCTAGTAATAAACCTAGTAGTGGTAGCCACATATCATTTAGTCTCCTTTGTCCAATTGTTGTAAATAATTAATCTTTACGGCATCCGCGTATTTTACAATAACAACGTCCTCTTGTGGCTCTCCAATTTCTAATAGCACATCGTCTAAATAAAAACTATCAATAATTGAAGATGCTTCTAACTGTGCCTTGAGCTTTTTAGCATCTTCTATATTTAATGTCCCTACTTGAACCGATAAAGGTGGCATTGCTAGCGGCTTACCATTAACCGTCGTTTTGCCGTTAATATCACGGATTGCAGAAGTTTGTATCAATCTTTGATTATCAATAGCAATTGTCGTCGCTTTAAATTCGTAAAGCGTATTAACGAGTTGCATGAGTAACGCCGGTGGTACCGGATGAAGCGTGGTGCCTAGCGCTATCGCTTCGGGAGACGGCTTAAGAATGAGTTGAATCCCCGGTCCTTGGTAAGGTGTTAGACCGACGCTTTCTTCTAACCTTGCTATCGTTTCTTTAATCGCAACTTCAGGACTGCTTTCTGCTATACTTTCATAGCGTTTCATTACTTCGTTTAATGTGCGAATTTCTTTCAATAATTCAGAGTGACGCTTTTTTTCTTGAGACAATTCTTCGCGAATTTCCCAAACGTCACGCGTATCTCGCTCTACTGGTTGCTGCACAGTATTATAAAGGACGGCCATCATGATTCCTATAATAAATAACACAATCGTAATACGCATAGAGTATGACGTGTTCATTCATTACCCCTCCTTATGTACTTTCACTCACATTCCTTGTTTATTTGCAACCATTTCTATCATACGGTTTTCTTCAACTGTTACGACGATATTATCATGTAGCAATTGATCTAATACGCCTCCTCGCAAATTTAACGAAGCATTGATGCTGTCGTTACTGCCAATGGCTTCTATTGTAAAAGGGGCTGGAAACTGCTTACCGTCTACAACAATGACAGGACCGGTACAACGAATATACGAATTTGTGCGCAATCGTTGACCGTTAACCGCAATAGCCTCAGCTCCCGCAATTTTTAATTCATTAATCACAGTGAAGACATGGCTTTCATGTACAATATACGCATTTGGATTTACATTAGCTGGATTATAATCGGCATCAGCTAACGTCACTCTCACGCCTTTGCCCTTTGCTGAAATAGAACCGAGTAACAAGCGTAAATCATCGGCTTGCGCTACGAGCTTTTCATAATCAGCGTCGACCATTTTCTTCTCATAATCCCGAATAGCTACCGTCATTTCATGTAGCTCTGTCGTCAGTTGTTTATTGCGCTCTTGTTGATCGATTAGCTGCTCACGGTAATTATCTTCGCGTTCATAATCTTGTAAATTAGCAATCGTCATCATTCGCTCTTCTTTCGTTAAATTATAGGAATACCCTATAATAAAACCGGCTGTAATACATACTACTAACACTACAAACTGTTTCCGCGTAAAAGCAAAGCGTTTCATGATTCATCCACACCCTCTTCTTGCTGGTTATCCTCTGCTCGTGTAGGGTTAACTTGTTCGCTCTCTTCAAGTAACGGTTCTTCAAGTAGCGATTCTTCAGGTATTTGCTCATCTACTGTACGGTACTGTTCACTATATGGACGGTAGTACGCACCGACTTCTAAATCAATAACACCTTTTTCACCTACAGGAATTTGCGCCACAATTTCTGGATAATACTTCAATTTATCTGCTAATGTAGGTGTCATAGCATATACTTCAAAACTATCATTCATAAATAATTGGACAAGATAAGGTGAAGTTTCTGTTTTATTATTAGCAATTTGAGAAATGAGCTGTAGCACCTCTGAAGGAAGCTGAGCAAGTTGTTCGGTTAATGCTTTGCGCTCTTCTTTATCATCAAACCCTTGAATTAACGGTGCATCAATAGGTAACAGCCCTTCTTGCTTATAAAACGTGCCATTTTCTAATACTCCTACATAACTCGCCTCTTTAAACATATATGCAACATTACGCCACTCTTTTACAGTTACAACTACAGTGCGCGGCCACTTTTTCTTAATCGTAACGCTTTTAACAATATCTTCTTTCTCTATAGTAGCCTTGCTTTCTTTAATAGGCATCCCCCACATTGAGTCGCCTTTTTCAAAAGAAAGTAAGGCAAGGTACGTCTCTTTAGTAAGCAATTCAGCTCCGTCGATTTTAATCGTTTTGATTTTACTATAGGAAGACTGCATGTAAGCAAAAAGAGCGAATAGCACGAGTAAGACGAGCAATACTACCGTGAACTTTATCGTCGTTTTACGCTTACGTTTACGCTGTAGCTCAGGTAAACGCTCTTCCAAATCAATTACGTTATTAGCCATCCGCTCCACTCCTTTACAATGCGTTTACAGCGTTAATAAATGCGTCACCGCGTAATTCAAAACTTTCATACTGATCCCAGCTTGCGCACGCAGGCGATAAGAGTACCGTGTCACCCAATACTGCGAGTTGATTTGCGATATGCACAGCTGTTGTCACATCATCTGTTAACGTTGTCTCAATACCCTTTTCTTGCATAAATTTTTGCAAGCGTTGCTTCGTCTCACCAAAAGCGATGACATGTTTAACATTCGTTAAGGCATCACCTAATTCGTCAAAGCTATGATGACGCTCTAAACCGCCTGCTAATAATATGGTCGGTGCTGTAAAGGCTAACAATGCACTTTTAGTCGCTAAACAGTTTGTTGCTTTAGAGTCGTTGTACCATTTCACACCTTGTCGATTGCTGACAAATTGCGTGCGGTGTTTTACACCACTAAATTGTTGTAAGACGTGCTGTAAAGGCGCAACTTCACAACCTAATAATAAGCATGTTGCTACAGCTGCTACAATGTTTTGTAAGTTATGTTCACCTGGTAGTGCAATTTGTGCTCTTTCCATAATGGCATCACCTTGCCAATAAATCTTCGTCTCATCAGCGCTAATCCCGTGTGCTGTACGTCCTTTTGTTGTAAAAGGAATTAGTTGTGCTTTACTGCGCTCTGCATAGCGCTTGACAATAGCTTGATCCGCATTATAGATGAAGTAATCGCTAGAATCTTGATGCTTTGTTACAGCAAATTTCGCTTCTGCATACGCTTCAAACGTTCCGTGGTAATCAAGGTGCGCATCGTATAAGTTAAGCAGTACCGCAACTTTTGGTTTAAACTGTGAAACTCCCATTAATTGAAATGAAGAAAGCTCGGTCACAATAATATTTTCTGAAGTAGCTTGTTGAGCGACGCCACAGGCTACGGTACCGATATTACCGGCTACTAGTGGCTTTTTATGTGCCTGTGCTAACATTTCATACACTAATGTTGTCGTCGTCGTTTTACCATTGGAGCCAGTAATACCTACCATTGGCGCTTCACTTACAAGGTATGCAAGCTCCACTTCGGTCCACACAGGTAAATTGCGTGCCATGGCATCCTCTACAATAGGATTGGTATACGGAATACCAGGATTTTTAACAATCAATTCAAACCCTTCATCTAATAAATCTTCCGGGTGACGCCCACAAATAACTGTGATGCCTTTTTCTAACAGCAATTGTGCTTCTTTGTTTTCTTCAAAAGGCTTTGCATCGTTGACGGTTACAAAAGCGCCGAGTTGTTGCAGTAGCTCCGCAGCGGCAAATCCACTCTTTGCCAGCCCTAGCACTAATACTTTTTTATGCTGTAAATTCGTATACGTTTTCATTACATTACCCCCATCATAACGCCAAGTACGGCAGCAAGTATTCCTGTCGTCCAAAATACGATAACTACTTTCCACTCTGACCAACCTGATAGCTCAAAGTGGTGATGGATTGGACTCATTTTAAAAATACGTTTGCCACGTAGCTTAAAGCTACCTACTTGTAAAATTACTGATAATGTTTCGATTACAAAGACAATACCGATTACTAATAACAACATCTCTTGTTTAGTGACAATAGAAAGCATGGCTAGACCGCCACCTAAAGCTAATGAGCCTGTGTCACCCATAAATACTTTGGCTGGATTTTTATTGAATAGTAAGAAACCTAACATTGCACCTGCTACAACAAAGGCGAAAAATGCTACGTCTGCTTGCATTTGTACATAGGCAATAACACCATATGCCGTAAACGCTACTACAGATAAACCTGATGCTAGCCCATCTAATCCATCCGTTAAATTGACAGCATTAGAAAAGCCAACGAGCCAAAAGATTAAAAAGCCCACATATAGCATACCTAAATCTACCGACCACTTAACTAACGGTATCGTTACAGATGTATCAAATTCATTACCACGCAATAACACATATGCAATAATTGCAATAATAATTTGACCAATCAGCTTTTGAATAGAAGTTAATCCTAAATTTCTTTTAAAAATTACTTTTAATCCGTCATCTAAAAATCCGATTACGCCAAATCCTAAAAAGACAAGTAATAGCGTCGATAATTGTGTTGTCATAAAATCAAATACTATCCCCATAACAACCGCTACTACTAAAATAGATACTAAAAAGATTAAGCCACCCATAGTCGGTGTACCTGCTTTTTTAAAGTGTGATTCCGGCCCTTCCTCTCGGATACTTTGCCCAAATTTTAAGCGTTGTAATAACGGAATACCGAACGGTGCAAGCGCTACCGTTAAAATAAATGCTGCGGCAAATACGATTGCCATTGTTGAAACTGTCATGAAAAACGTTCTCCTTTTTATCCATTTATGTAAACACCTAAAGGAGTTGTCACTTTACATGACAACTCCTTTCTTATTAGGCTTACTGCTATCCTACGCCATCTGGCTCAATATTCGGATTATCAAATTGTTGTAATGACTCTCCTTCTTCTAAGCCTTCATAGCCATCTGGCAACTTCGGTTCTAAAGGCATCTCCTTCTGTGCTGGTTCAGGAGGTTGCGTAAACCTTTCCTCTGGCGTTTGTAAACGTAATACGATAGTCGTATTTTCTGTAACTTGTGTACCTGCCGAAACGCTTTGACTTACCACAAAACCTTCGCCATTCGTTTCGATGGATAAACCTGTTAACGCCTCATAAGTTAAAACACTTTGCAGTGACCATCCTGTAAATGACGGCAATGTGCTAGGTCCTTCAGTTTTCAAAAATACACGTGTACCACTTACTACTTTGCTACCTGCTTTCGGTTGTTGATCAATAATCGTATCACCATCACCTATAATAACAGGTATCATACCTTTTGTTTCTAAAGCCATCTGAACATCTTCAACAGGCTGATCTTTATACGATGCTAACGCCATCTTCTCTACAGGCTCAATTTCTGCCGTGCTAACATTTAAGTATTTTAAACTGTTACGCATGACTGAGTTAAACACTTTAGATACAGGCTTTGAACCGTATTCACCTGCACTTAATTGTGGCATTGTAATATCCACATACATAATAATTTGTGGGTCATCTTTCGGTGCCATACCTAGGAAGCCGTATAAGAAGTTATTATTATCAAAAGCATAATAACCGCCACCATCTTCTCTCGGTACTTGAGCAGTAGCTGTCTTACCTGCTACCTCGTACTCATCTAGTTTATAGCTTTGTGCCGATCCGTATTTAGACGTAACAGTTGAAGCTAACACATCACGTACGATTGCGGCTGATTCTTTTGAAATCGGTTGTCCCACTTGTTTTGGCTTATGTTGCTCTACTACTTCACCAGTTGCTTCATCAATGATTTTTTCAATAACGAATGGACGCATCATTTTACCATCGTTAGCAACAGCAGTAGCTGCTTGCACGAGTTGAATCGGTGTAAATGTACTACCTTGACCGAAAGCTGTCGTAATGCGTTCGATAGGCTCTTTCGATAGTAGGACACCGCTCGCTTCATTCGGTAAATCAATGCCTGTCTTTTTACCAAAACCAAACTTGTCTAAATAGCTATAAAAAGTGTCGGATCCCATAATATCTAGCATATGTGCAATCGCTGTATTAGAAGAACGTTGGAAACCTTCTAAATACGTAATCGCGCCCCAACCTTGAAAATTATGGTCATTTACTTCCGTGTTATTAACACGATAGCGACCTGATTGATAATACGCATTTGGTGTCCAGTTGCCACTATCCACAGCTGCAGCTAATGTAAACACTTTCATTGTAGAGCCTGGCTCAATCGTTTGCTCAATTGGCGCATTTAACCAACTCATCCCTTCACCTTCTAAAGTGTCAGGATTAAAGGTTGGTCGTTGTGTAATAGCTAGTATTCTTCCTGTTTTAGGATCTACCATAACAGCTGACATCGCTTTTGGCTTATACTGCTTATACACTTCATCCATCTCTTCTTCTAAAAAGTTTTGAATGTTTTTTACGATGGTTAATTGAAGGGTATCGCCGTTTTTGGGAGGCGTAATATCACGCTTGCTATTCGGTAAAATATAAGACATTTTAGCACCTTGATATTTTAATAAGCCGTCTTCACCTTTTAACAACTTATTGTAAATGGCTTCTAATCCCATCTCACCGACAAGTTCTATTTTACCTTGGTCATTGACGACAGGCTTAGCATAACCAATTAAATGAGATGCGAATGTACCGTTAGGATGGAATCGTTTGGCCTCAGTTGAAAAGTTAATGCCGGGTAAACCCTCTTCTTCAATAGCTTGCTTCGTTGTAAAATTCAAGTCCTTACCAGCGGTACCAAACTCCACCTGTGTTACATCATCAAGCGTCAATTGCTTTAAAATAGCTTTTTCAGACATCTCGATATGTTTGGCTAACACCTTTGCTGTATTTTTGGGATTACTTACGTAAGGGACTTGCATTTCACGCGCTTTAGGCGTATCTAGTATCGCCTGTAAACGATACGTCGTCGTATCTTCTACGATTACTTCGCCTCTTCTATCTACAATCTTTCCGCGTTCTGCCGGCAATATTTCTTTACGCGCTCGAATATCTGCAGCACGTTCTTTTAAGTCATTGCCTTTAATTTCACCTGTCGCTTGAATGTATACAATGCGCGTAAATAAAACGAGAAAAGCGATACCAAAAACAAAGAACAAAAAAACTGCACCTTTGCTTAATCGACGTTTAGTTCGACTCATTTTGCTGGCACGACCTTAACATTTTGTTCACTTTGTGTTAGCCCTAAGCTTTCAGCCTTTTTCCAAATACGTTCAGGTTGTGATAACTCTGTCAAAGTTGCTTTAAGTTCTTTATTTTCCTGTAATTTCGCTTTTGTCTCTAATTCCACACTTTTAATCTCACGTGTCATCTCATAAAGCGTCACTTGACGACTAACTGCTAATGTTGCAAGTCCGATAAAAGCAACGATAAAAACAGCCAATAATAGTTTTTCAAAAGGCGTATGTTTCTTTGCTTTTTTGGGTGCTTTGGGCTTTTGAGATGGTGGTGCTTGAGGTGTCTGTTGTGGAATATTTGGCAATTGTTGATAAGCGCGTTCTGCCATAGTATCACATCCTTTTCGTTAGTTTTTTTCCGCTATCCGCAGCTTAGCCGAACGTGCACGATTGTTAGCTGCTAGCTCCTCTTCTGATGGCAGAATCGGTTTGCGGTTGACTAAACGTAACGTAGGCTGTAAGTGGTCTGGGATAATCGGTAAGTTAGGTGGTAACTCTGGTAATGATGATGCTTCTTTAAATATCGTCTTACATAAACGATCTTCAAGTGAATGGAACGTAATTACACTAATTCGTCCTTTTGGCGCTAAAATTGAGATAGCATCTGTGATAGAATCCTCAGCTGCACCTAGCTCGTCATTCACAGCAATACGCACAGCTTGAAACACGCGTTTAGCGGGATGACCGCCTTTGCGTCTCGCTGCCGCAGGGATGCCCTCTTTTATTAATTCGACAAGCTCAGCTGTTGTTTCAATAGGCTTAACGGCTCTTGCCGCTTCAATTTTACGTGCAACTTGCTTAGAAAACTTTTCCTCTCCATAGCGGAAAAAAATACGTACTAAGTCTTCATACGCCCAGTCATTTATAACGTCACGTGCGGTAAGCGGTGCACTTTGGTCCATGCGCATATCAAGCGGTGCATCATTATGATAACTAAAGCCACGCTCTGTCGTATCAAGCTGCGGAGATGATACACCTAAGTCGTATAGCACGCCGTCTACTTCAGTAATCCCGATAGCTGCTAACTCTTCTTTTAAATATCTAAAATTTGCATGTATAAACGTTACCCTTTCGATATAGGGTGCTAAACGTTTTTTCGCATTATTTATCGCGGTAATATCTTGATCGAAACAAATTAATCGACCTTCATCACTCAGCTGTTGTACTAAATACTCGCTGTGCCCTGCACCACCGAGTGTACAGTCTACATAGACGCCATCTGGTTTGATGTTTAAGCCATCGACCGTTTCGCGTAATAAGACCGTTGTATGATCAAACATAAAACGTATTCCTCCAATTAATCTATCTGTAGTATATCTTCCGCAAATGTCGTAAGTTGCGTAGAAGTAAATGCATAATATTCTTGCCAATGTGAAGTGGACCAAATTTCGATGCGTGTGTCTACACCGATAATCGTACATGCCTTTGTTAACTGGGCGTATAGTAAAAGTTTTTCCGGTATATTAACACGACCTTGCTTATCGAGAGAAAGCTCTGTAGCGCCTGAAAAAAATAAACGGGTAAAAGCGCGTACATTTTTTTTGTCATAGGTAATTGTTTGAGCTTTTTAACCACTTGTTGCCAATCTGTCAGCGTATAAATAAACAAGCATTGATCGAGCCCTCTAGTCATCATAAAAGTATCACCAAGCGCTGCCCGAAACTTAACGGGAACGGTCATTCGCCCTTTATTATCAAGTGTGTGCTCATACTCACCAATGAACAAAATTCTCACCCCACTACTCTAAATAATGTACCACAATTCCCCACTTTCCTCCACCAAATTTGATAGTTATACGCTATCTTCTAAGATTTATGAAATTTCTATTAATTGATGTATAAGTCATTCGATTCATAAAAAAACTAACACCTTCCGAAAAATTTAGGTGTTAGTAAAAATGGTCATTATTTTTTTAGTTTTTTATAAATAAACGACATAGTGCTTATATGACGTCTGTAATTGTCGTTCGCATAGCTCACGAATCCAATCTGTACCACGTGTCGCAATATATTGATACGGATTATAAACGCGCTCTTGTAGACCATCATTTGGCAATATTTCATTAGCGACGTAAGCATACTTTTTTAATTGACCATCGTGACGCGCTAATGCATCATTTTCTATTTTACGTTGCAAGTAAGCAAACTGACGCAAGTGTAAAGCTTCATTTTTCTCTGTGAGCCCCTGTAGCGTAGCAGGCATTAACGGCATAAGTTGTTTATAGTTATCTTGCAACATGCGCTTAGCTTCTTCAATTTGTGCTAAAGCCTCTGTCGGTTGAATACTTTCGATATATGCTTGTTTTTGCTGTTCGTAAGTTTTTGTAAAAATGTCACCTACCGTTAAATCAAGTAACTTTAATTGCTTCTGTACACCCGGTGTAACGAGCGTGAGATGCAAACGCGGTGCAAAGATAGGCATTTGTAAACCCAGTGTCTCAAAAGCTGGGCGTAGCGCTGCCCAATAAGCTAATTCTCCCGGGCCTCCTACAAAGGCTAATACCGGCAGTACCATCTCTTGCATAACAGGACGGGTAACGACATTATTGCTTAAAGCTTCAGGGTTTTCGCGTGCAATGGCTAGCAATTGCGCTTTAGTAAAGTGTTCCTCTCCCGTTGTAAAGCCTTCTTCGGTTTGCGTCAATAAATAACGTGCCCCTTTTTTTACATAAAATAAATTGGCCGCATCGGCATTAGCAAAAAGCGGTGTGCCATACCCCGCTTTATCTAAGCGTGCCTCTTGTGCTGTTACCTGCTTAGCAATCGTTGGTGCGGCTTCAATGATACGCTCAAAATAAGGCGCTTCTAGTTGACGTAATTTGGGATTAGCTGCATCAATCCATAACAAGCCTTGCTCATTAAATAAATGATGCCATAAATACGTAAAGAAGCTTGTAAATGTGGTGCTCTCTGCAGCTGCTTGGCGTAGATGCTGTTCGATTTCTTTCGTATAAAATTGCTCACCGAAATCGGCAATGATTGCATGGATAAGCTGCGTGAGCTTTTCTTCCGTCACTTCTGTTGTAGTGGCCATCGTTTTTTCGATAAATCGGTCTTTGTATTTTCGTTTGTGAATGCCTGTTGCCGTACGCGTATACGTATGGTTAATCTCTTCAATATCGTGGTCCTCGCCCGCAATCCAAAAAACGGGTACGACCGGTACGCCTAGCGCCTCGCTTTGCTGTTTGGCTAGTTGAATAACAGTGATTGCTTTATGCACCGAATATAGCGGTCCTGTTAAAACCCCTGCTTGTTGACCTCCGACAATCGCATAAGCGCCTTCTTTTAACTGTTGTAGGTGATGTTCTACTTTAGGCGATAGTGCATAGACACTCATTGCCTCGCGCATAATAGCGACAAGTTGTGCCCGCTCATAGTGCTTTGTTTCTAAATACGCTAAGCGTTCTTTATAAGCTTCAGCATTATACTTATACGTAAAAAAAGCATGTATAGGGCTATCTTGTGCCCAGTAGTCTTCTACTAATTGATTATGAAGTGGTGGTGTAACAGCTGTAATTTGCATGAAAATAACTCCTTAATAATGTTCATTCTATTTACTTAGTGTAACCTTTCTGTCTCGAAATCAAAATAGTTTTGCTCGCTTAGTGGCTTGTACTATGATAAAACATGCCAATGATTAGCGTTAATACGTATAAGATACTTAAACCGATAAAATAAATACGCCAAATATTGCGCAGTAATTTATCTATAGCGATTTCTTTTTCATTCCGCCATACGTCATATGTACGGTACATCGCAATCACTACAAGTAGGCTAAAAAGCGCAAAACCTAACTTCATACCTGTCAATGCTTCCAGTGCTAAAGGAACTGAAAATAACAGGAGTACTGTCGTTACATCTGCCGCATGACCGATCGTCATATTTTTTATTTTTTTACTTGCTAAGCCACCTAAAATAAACACGCCATGAGGAAACATCAGCATGCTACTTAACAAAATCTGCCCTATACCCACGTACTAATTCCTCCGTTCTTCAATTGCTAACAAGGCATAATAAATCGTTTGCATCATTGGCAACTGACCTTGCCTATTACTTGCCTCCTCAAGGAGTGGGCCAACGATGGTTGGCAACTCACTCGTTCGTTCAGCTAAAAAATCTGCGCGCATCGAAGAGGTATTCATCGCTGTATTGTGACATAATTGTTCCACTTCTTCAATGCTAATAAGCTGTTTTTTATCTGGAAAAACGAGCATGAGCTCTTCATAAAGCGCGCGCATTAATTGGTTAGCATAGCGGTTGGTAACTAGTCCACCGTTACAAATATTAAGTAGCGCAGTTAGCGGGTTAATTAGACTATTCATTAGCGCTTTACGCCACAGCACCTCCTGCACATCACTCACAGCAATGATAGGAAGTTGTGGGTGTTGCAGTTGAAAAAGAAAATGCCCTTCAGCAATGCTTACCGTCATCGCGCCTTGCCCACGGGCATAGACGGTTGTATCATCTTTATTTTCAGCACCTGCAGTAAGTGTGCCCATAATGACTTCACACGTAAACTGCTTTGCGAAAGTTTGATGCGCTAAGCCATTTTGTAAAAATAGCAAGGTCGTTTTCACACCTTTTAGTAAGGGAGCTAAATTAGCTAAGTGATGATATTTAACCGTGACAATATAAAGGTCTGCTGGCGGTAAAGTGAGAGTGGCTAAGACGTTATATGTCGCCGTCACTTCACCTATTACTGTAACTCCTTCATGATTTAATTGTTCGCACTGTTCCTTTCGACGCGGTACTAGCGTTACTTCATGGTAAGGTGCATAATACGTAGCTAATAATTTACCAATAGCACCAGCCCCAATAATGGCAATTTTCATCTTCTAACCTCCAAAAGAAAAAGGCTGCCGCAATGGCAACCTTCCATCATTTTTTTGTTTTCGTAAGAAAGTTGTTTACTGCATCATGATGCGCTTCGCTCTCCCAAAGCTTAGCACATAATCGCACTTCATCCATCACACGCTCATACATATTACGCTCACGCCATTTACGAAGCTCAATCTCTTTGTACGCTTGATGCACAGAAGGATGAATTTTGCGCATATGTTCAATGAAATCATCAAGAGCTTGTTGTTTATCGCCTTCAAACACACGCATTGCCCAGCCAATATCATAAAGTAAATCTGCTTCATAAGGCTTGGCATCAATTAGCATTTTTAATGCGCGGTCATGTCGCAAACCACGCTCAAATAAATACGTGCCGCCACCCCAGCCGCTCGTAATGGCTAATGTTCCTTGAATAAAGCCACACTTCGCATGACTCGCCACTAAACGAAAATCGCAAGCTGTCGCAATCTCACAACCTCCACCTACCGCTGCGCCGTTAATTAATGCAATTGTCGGGACGTTTAATGTAGCTAAGTCATATAAAATTTTTCCCATTTTACTCAACATACCAAAAGCTTGCTCTTCGGTTTCGAGTGCATGAAAGACAGAAAGGTCACCACCTGAGCAAAATGATTTTTCACCGGCGCCAGTAATGACTAAAAAGCGTACATCATCATGCGTTTGGATATAAGTAATAACTTCTTTTAACCCATCCATTACCTCGTCATTGACCGCATTACGCTTCTCTTCACGATCAATCGTAAATGTTAAAATGCCATCTTGTTTATCAATTATGTAAGCCATGAAAATTCCCCCTTTTTAAAATTGTAGCATATTCATTTAGAAAAAAGGGCACAAAAAAAGACCGTTTCAGAGCCATGGTCTCTGAAACAGCCTAGGTATAGTGCAAATACTGAATTATTTGCTTACTACTTCTTTACCTTTGTAATGTCCGCAAGCTTTACATACGCGGTGAGATAGTTTAGCTTCACCACAGTTTGGGCAAGCTACCATACCAGGTACAGATAGTTTGAAATGCGTACGACGCTTTCTTTTTACAGTTTTAGAAGTTCTTCTAAATGGTACAGCCATGAATGGCACCTCCTTACAGATTGTTTATTCATCTGTTTGATCTAAAAACTTAGCTAAATCAGCTAGTCTAGGATCCACTTTTGGTTCGTCATTTTGCTTTTGCAAAACGAGCTGGTCTTCCGTTTGATACGTCCACCCTTTACCGTTACGCTCGCGTCTTTCAGAATCATCTTTAAACACTTGCATCGGCACCTCAAGCAGTAATAACTCCTCTAGTACAGGGGTTGTGTCAATAACGTCGCCGTCGACATAGTGAATGTCTTCGTCGTCTTCATTGCCACGTAACGCTTCTTCAATCCAGCTAAAAATTTCAACTGCATCAATATCAATCGGGTACTTTACATCCTCCCATGTGCGGGCACACGGCAGTGTTAACTCGCCTGACAAGCGCAATTGACAAGTCATTTGCGATGCACTAAATGTACATTGCCCTGTTACATGAATAGGCGAAACTTTACGAATATCAGCATTTCGCTCCATTACAGCGTCCAATTGAATTGTAGTATCAATTGGCATTCCGTCTCGGCGAAACTTCGATAACTGATGAATTGACCATTTCATACGTTTTATCACCTCAAGACAACAATGTTGATTATATAATGTGTGAATTTAGATGTCAAGATATTTTCTTGTCACTGATGTTAATCGTCCGTATAATAATGACTAGTATACCACAAGAGGAGGTCTATTATGAGAGCTGTAGGCATTACTGTTGAATACAACCCTTTTCATAACGGCCACTCTCATCACGCAAAAGAGGCAAAGCACCATGCACAAGCTGACGTTGTAGTTGCGGTGATGAGCGGTCACTTTGTGCAGCGCGGTGAGCCTGCAATTGTCGATAAATGGACGCGTACTACGATGGCACTACAAAACGGTGTAGACATTGTTATTGAGTTACCTTACGTATTTAGCACAGCTGTTGCGCCCCGCTTTGCAAGCGGTGCGATTGCTTTACTTGATGCTATGCAATGTTCGGCCTTCGCCTTTGGCAATGAACAAGGTGAGGCAAAGCAGTTTTACCATACGCTTGCTTTATTAAAAGAGCATCAACAGCACTATCAAGCACTTATTCATCAAGCTGTAAAACAAGGCTTAAGCTACCCTCGCGCAATGGCCTATGCCTTTACTAGCATCACTAAACAACAAGACGTTATTAATCTTACAATGCCTAATAATATTTTAGGGTTTCATTATATTGAAGCAGCCGTTGCACAAAATAGCACGATGCAAGCACTCACTATCCCGCGTATTGCCAGCGCCTACCATGATGCTAGTTTCACTCATGAAAGTATTGCAAGCGCTACAGCGATACGTAAGGCCCTATTTACGGGCCAACCAATAGAAAATTTCGTTCCGCCTACTAGCGCTGCTTTACTGCGCCAAAAAACGAAGGTAACTTGGGATGACTACTATCCTTATTTACGCCATACGCTGCTCCAATGGCCGCCAGAATTTATCGCCACCTTTGCAGACGTTAATGAGGGAATTGAGTTTGCTCTTTGGCGCGCAGCTAAAAAAGCGACAACCTTCAATGATTTTATAACGCTTGTGACTTCGAAGCGCTATACAACAGCTCGCATCCAGCGCATGCTCACACATATTTTAGTAGGTGTTACTCAAAAAGAAAGAGACGCATGCGTAGCACCTTCTTATATTCGATTATTAGGGATGACCTCAACGGGGCAAGCTTATTTACGCACCGTTAAAAAACAGCTAACGTTGCCACTGATTAGCCGTGTTGGTAAACAACAAGACCCTATGCTTGCGTTAGATTGTAAAGCGACTCAAATTTATCAACTTGCTGCTAGTCAGCACTATAACGATTTCACAGCACCACCCATTATCATTTAGGCGGTAACTGTGCTAAAAAAGCTAATGCATCGTCGATGGAGCTAACGGGTACGATTTCCATTTTAGTACCAATCGTCTGCGCCATCGCCTGTGCTTCTTCATAATTTGTCTGCGCATCAGGAAAAGCTTTTTTATAAGCATCGTCTAACGGTGTTGCTAGCGCAAAAAAATATGCCATACCATCACGGTGCGCTGCAATTACTTTTTTGCCTATCTCACCAATAGCACCGACCGTTCCATCTAAATTCATCGTGCCAGACCCTGCCACATCATAGCCTTTCGTTAAATCTTCTTCACTTAACGCATTCATAATCCCAAGCGTGAACATTAATCCAGCTGACGGACCTCCAATATCACTCGCCTCTAGTTCAATGGCTGGCTCTGTGATAATCGTTTGGGCAGCATTATAGGCTACACCTAGCCCAGTACGACCCTTAGCATCATTTGGAATTGGTTTAAGCGCTATCGTCACTTTGTGCTCTTTGCCTTGGCGTATAAAAGTTAACGCCACGTTTTCGTTTTCCTTCTTAGAAGCAATGGTCTTCGAAAAACTATCTAAAGACGTCACTTCCTTACCGTCAACCGCTATTACCTCGTCACCAGCTTGCAAGTACTTTTCAGCCGCTCCTTTAGGCACCACATGTACGATATACAAGCCTTCAAATTGCACTTTTGTCTTTAGACCAAGCTTTTGATAGGCAACATACTTCGCATTAAACTGTGAGTCAGCCATTTGCTTTTCTTGCCGTATTTCATATTCTTTATCACTTTCGTCTTGTCGTCGTACATCCGTCTTTTTAGCAATATCACTACTCGTATCAAACCATGATAAAGCATAGCTTAGCGGTGTCGCTACTTGCATAGCTACCGTCATTAAATTAAGCGTCCCTTCGTGCGCATATAGCTGTTCACTGTCAATAAACTCACTTACATCATACGCATGACCAGGTTTGACGATATAATAATCTAAACGATAGAGCGTTAAAAAAGCAATGGCAGCTATCGCAATCACAAAAGTAACAATCGGCTTTCTCATTATTTCACTCCTCTTTCACCGTAAAGTTAAAAATCATCATTTTCCATAATGCGAAAATGATGACTTTAATTTACTGAAACTTTTCTTTTAAGGCTTGCGCGACAACCGTCGGAACTAATCCAGTCACATCGCTACCATACTTCGCTACTTCTTTTACAATACTTGAACTCAAAAAAGAATGTTGATTTTTAGTCATAATAAAAAATGTCTCAATCGATTCATCTAAAAAGCGATTCATTGAAGTAATTTGCATTTCATATTCAAAATCAGAAACTGCTCGTAAACCACGTACAATCGCTTTAGCATCCTTCTTTTTTGCATAGTCTACTAATAAACCTGACGAAGCCTCAACCGATACATTTGGAAACTCCTTCGTAATTTCCTCAATGAAACCGATGCGCTCCTCTACGGTAAATAATGATTTTTTTGAAGAATTATTCAAGACAGCTACATACACCTTATCAAAAACATCAGCCGCTCGACGTATAATGTCTAAGTGACCTAATGTAACAGGATCAAAACTGCCTGGTACTACTGCTGTTCGATGTGACATATTCTACTCTCCCTTTTCATAAATTGAAATTATACTATCCCCGTATTTTTCTCTACGCTGACAAATAAACTCCCCGTAGGCTTCTGGTAATTCATACGCCTTATCATGTTCACAGACGATAACCCCATTGTCTGTAACTTTATTAGCTTCTACAAGTTCAGCTACAATGGCGTAATACTGTACTTGCGCATAAGGCGGGTCTACAAAGACAAACGTATATTGCTCGTTACGTCCTAGTAATGACTTAACAGCACGTGTAGCATCATTTCGGTACACTTCTGTACACGTTTCATAGCGACACTTTTCAATATTGCTACGCAACGCTTCTAGTGATTTTGCATCCTTTTCAATAAAAATAGCACGTTCAGCCCCACGACTAAGCGTTTCTAAACCTAAGCCGCCACTGCCAGCGAATAAATCTAAAGCAATGCCCCCTGAAAAATAAGGCCCGATAATATTAAATAAGGACTCTTTTACTTTATCAGTTGTCGGTCTTGTCGTTTTACCTGCAGCACTTTTTAACGGAATGCTTTTACGCTCACCTGCTACAATTCTCATACTTTTCACCTTACTTATTCAAGATTTGCTTTCATTTGAATGCGTCCTGTGCTCTTTTCGATTTCCACATGGAAAATACGTTGCAACCAACCTTCTTCAATAAAGTAGCTCTCTCCTATTTTCATAATAGGTTCAGATTTTACTTCATATCGCGTTTGATTGTGCACATAAAATCCTGGTAAACGTGGGAATCGATACGCATTTTTAGCATTGTTCACATAATACCCCTTGTTACCTTCTTCAGCTGTATAGCCTAGATGTGGCAGTAATGTGTCGGCTGTATAATATACTTTACCATCCTTCATCACAAGTTTCACATCGTTTTTCATATAGTCGTTTACATAAATGTCACGATCATCACTAAATAATAGTGGAAATACGCCTGTCGTCATCGTTGCATTTTGTTCAAAATAAGCTGTTGGCATCGTAAAAATTTCCTGCAATAAACCATCTAGGTAAACGCTCGTAATAGTTTCACCTTCTGCCTCAGCAATACGCATTTTAAACTCATCTAGCTGTTTTGGTGTCATCTCTTTTTGAAGCGTAGCGAGCACATCTTGAGCTTTAGATGCACCAATAGGACGTTCAAACACTATTGTCGCAATGACATCCACTAACCAAGGTTCCTGTGAGAAGTCATATTTTTGTTTTAAACGTGTTAACATAATTTTATTTTCGATAGTAGCTACATCGAATGCTTCTAGAAATAAAAACTCCTGTGTATCTACGGTAGCAAATTGGGCGTTTTGTACGATGGCGATATGTTGATCATCAGTAATGACCTCCGCTAGCTCTGCTAAAAAGTCAGCACTTGGCTGTTGGTTTGCATAAATGGAATAATGATCTGTCGCTTTTTGTACAGCGAGTGGCTGCACAGACCAATAAAGTTCGCGCACATCACCGTCACCGCTAAACATCGTATTCGTAACCATTGCTCTTTTTTGCTCCCCGACAAATGGTAAGCCAGTAATCCATTTACCTGTTAACGCATTATCGGTCGCTATATGTAAGATTGAATAAGAAACATCACCATTTCGTAGTTGCACGAAACTATTTTGCAGTAGCTTATTTTGAGCTAAGCCACCGTCAATCGGAATGCTATAAGAAATCGATTGTGTAGGTACTTCCCCCATTGTAAAATAAGTCATCGTCTCATCTAAACGATCGCAACTCGTTGAAGCTTCAACTAAACAAGCTACATCTTTTGCTCGTTCAGGTAAAATAATGTCCATGCGTTGATTAGGTAATCCTTTAAAATGATGTTTGACTTGCAGTTCGTTATTGTTATAACTTGTTTCAATTTCTTGTGCATAATAAAATGCGTGGTCACCTGACGCTAACTCCGCTGAGTAACTTTGGTATTGAAAAAACAACGTTCCTCCAATAATACTCGCGAGCACCGCAAACAACCCAAATGCAAATTTCATCTGCCTGTACCTCCTGTAACATGTTACTATTATCCTTATTGAAAGGAGTGTTTTTTTATGATTCAACAATTTATCGAACTTGGTCAAGGTTACGGGGATGTGTATGAGCTCATCGCTTTAGTCAACACAAATAAGCACCGTTTTCACCAAGCTTTTATTTTCACAGCTAAAACAGACGATGGTAAACCCGTTGCCTCTTTAGCTGTCGCTTTTAAGCCTGTTGGCGAAAGCAAATTTATGCCAATTTATTTATGTCGTGAAGGTATTCCTTATGATGAGGAAAAACTCGCTCAACGCATCGTAGTATTTACCGAAGCTATTCAAGCTATCGAACGTAATCCTGTGACGGTTGAGCTTAAGCATTCTTCCGCATTTAAAGAATTGGCGCTCTATTATCAGCACGTCGTTGGCATTTTACGTATGAATAATTACTTACCTAACTTATAAGCCAACTTTATAGTCGTATTCCTTCGCTTTATCTGGCTTAGCGTTCTCAAAGACGGTATTCACATAAGGACGGTAAGAAGCCACAACATTTTTGACAAAAGGCAAGCGTTTTAAACGCTCTTCAAGCTGTGGTATATCTGCTTGATTACAATAAAGCACCACATATTTTTGACGTCGTGAAATATAATGAACATTGCCGTATTTACGCAATGATTTCGCTTGTTTTAAGTGATATAAATAGACGACTAATCCTTGTCTTTCATTCATTTGAACTCCCTCTTTTCTGTACACAAGCATAACATATCCGTGAATTTGATAGCAACAGCGTTTAGCTGACAAGCTATGTGATTTTCGGCTATAATAGAAAAGAATGGTCAAGGTTATATTACGGTTTAGTTTTCGTAGTATTTGGCTACTACTAAATAAGCAAGTTATTTTTCTTGAGGAGGATTATTACATGGGTAAAAAAACAAAAATCGCTTTAGCAGTCGCTGCAGCAAGTGCAGCAGCTTGGGCAGGTACAAAAGCAATGGCAAAACCACAACCACGTGATGGTAAAGCTGTACTTCAACATAATCGCCCAGTCGTGTTCGCACATCGCGGCGGCGCTCACTTAGCTCCTGAAAACACTTTACAAGCATTCGAAAAAGCGGTCTCTTACGGTGTAGATGGTTTAGATTTAGATGTTCGCTTAACAAAAGATGAAGAGATTTTAGTGTTCCATGACGCTTCAGTAGACCGTACAACAGATGGTGTTGGCCTAATCGCTGACTTAACAGTTGACCAGATCAAAGCACTTAATCATGGCTATAACTTTGAAGATTTAGATGGTAATCATACTTACCGTGAAGAGCAAGTAGACGCTATAACATTACGTGAAGTCTTCGAAAAATTCCCTAATCTTTTATTAAGCATTGACATTAAAGATGCGCCAGATACGTATGAAGGAAGCTTAATCCCTTCTAAATTATGGCGTTTAATCGAAGAGTTCGATGCACTTGAACGCGTAATTGTAACGAGCTTCTACAATGAACAAATCGAACGCTTCAACTTATACGCACAAGATAAAGTAGCCCTTGGCTCAAGCGAAGGTGAAGTTCGTAAAGCTGTGACGGCTTATACGAGTCAATTTGGTCACCTATATAACCCAGCAGCAGACGTATTCCAAGTACCTGCTAAATCGGGTCTTATCCCACTTGATTCACCAAAGTTCATTCAATTTTTACAAGGCTTAAATGTGCCAGTACATTTTTCTGATGTAAACGATCTTGTAACGATTAATCGCTTAATCCGTCTAGGCGCAAAAGGTATTGTGACAGATCGTCCTGATATTGCACAAGTATTATTCGACAAATATAAAGAAAAGTAAAAAAACAGCGGCAAGGTCAACTGACCTAGCCGCTATTTTTATGCTGAGCATGCACAGCCGCCACCTGTTCCACAACCTGTGCCGCAACTCGATGCTAATAATGTATCGGTATCTACTTTTACAGCAGATGATACCGTAGTTGCGAGCAACACACCAATCTCATCTAACATTTGCTGAAAATCCCGTTCAGCTATGCGTAAATTAGCTACTGCATCATGCAAATCAAGCGCACGCTTTTGCTGTCTAATTTCTTTTGTTACACGGTGGTAGTCAGGATGATATTTACCAAAGCGCTGGACTTCCTCATATTGCAACTTACTATATTGAAACGCCTGTATTTGTGCTACAAGCTGTTCATCTTGATAGACGGCCTTTCTTGCTTCACGCAAATTCTTTGTTAGTTGTGAAGCTTCAATCATAGCGTTAAGCTCATCGACTTCATCTAGTATCTCAACCCATTCAGATGTCATCATCATTATTAAACGCCTCCAATCGTTTTTATCATACCAAAAATATGATACATTAGCATTGATTTTAGAAAAGGAGATGATAGTTTGACGTTAACTCAATTATGGCAAAGTATTTTGCAAGATGCTACCGCACAAGATGAAGAAGCACTTTTACACATGCTAACTGGTTTACGCGAAAAACAATTAGGCGTGCACAATCGTTACATTAATGCTAATTTACGTATGACGGGTGATTTTTATCCAACCCACAGTGTTGTTTCGATACCTAACTCCCTTATTATCCAAAATAGCATTCAAGTTGCCCACGGCGGTATTTTAGCTACGATTGCTGATGCCGCGATGGGCGGTTTAGCTTCACGTGCGGCACCTACAGGCAAAAATGTCGTAACTACGACGCTCACTATGAACTATATCGCTACGAGTACAGCCCAACAATTAATAGCAAGAGGTACATTCATTCATAAAGGAAACCGTACATTTGTAATGGCTTGTACGATTGAAGATAACGAAGGGAAAAAGCTAGCTACCGCAACTGCTACTTTTTTTGTGATAGAAAAACGTACTTTATAACGTAAACTACTCACCGCTTAGCTACTAACGATGATTGGTGCTTGTTAGGAAGAGGACATATTTGATAGTTTATTTCTTTACTACTTTATTTACTAAGCTATCCTCGTAGTTCCTACAGTTCTTGAGTCGATCTAAGCTAACGTTTTCATTCTCACCCCTGTAGAGAATAGGCGACTTCTGCCTAACTACGTTAAAAAAGTATCCGACCTCTTGCAGATCGGATACTTTTAATTTAATAAGGTAGGTGTAGCTATACCCTCTCGCTTAGCAGCAATATGCGTACATGTTTGTTCAACACATGCCATACCGTACTGTGTATATGTTTCTTGTAACAAGACAGCTTGACCTTTTTCTTCATTTAACATCTTATGCACCATTTCAATAGGATCTAAAGGCATCTGCTCAATACTTTCTACAATAGAGGTTGTATGAATAGCGAATTGCGCTGCACGCTCTGTTAATGGCAATAGAGACGCTTCTGCATCCTCTTGTGCTAAATAAGCGGTCGTGGTCGCTTGCGCTAATTGTTGTAGCTTTGTATTACTATGGTATTTGGGCAAAGATTGATAAAAGCGTTCGACATCAATTAAATCTTTTACTTGCTGCTCAATACCGCGAGCTACTGCCTCTGTAGGCACTATATCTTGTTCATTGACAGATGTAGCGCCATCATAATAAGCCATTTCATAAGGGGCTGTTTTAATAATAGTGTCATAATCGTAAAAACGAATAGCTGTTACTGCTTGATTCGCATTTATAAAAACTTGCGCTACAATATCATCAAATTTAATGAGCAAACGGTGACGCAAATCATAATCACTCAATGCTAGTGTATATAATTGATCATCTTTATTTAACATCACTTCAGGCTCCACAATGGACGTACGGTAAACATCATCAAGTGTGCTACCGATAGTAAATGGTGTAGTTTTCACGTCTCTCCCGGCTACGTAAACTTGCTTTACTACTTCGTCAACTACTGCCACCATCATAAAAGTAGTAATATCCTTATTATAAACCCACCACTCCAAACCATCACTCGCTAAATCTTTACGTACAGGCTCTCCGTACTGTACCGCAACTTCTAACGCAGGTTTTCCGATTAAGGTTGATATGCCCTTATTGGGCCGTGGTAACGCTTCACTCGCATACTCTTGCCACTCTTCATACGATGCGCTTTCATTAGGCTTAGTTGGGGGTGCTGGCGTGTTTTGTGAGTATTTATAAAAAACGAACGTAAGAATCGTCGTAATAACTAAAATCCTAAATAGCGCCTTCAATGTCTTGGCTCCTTTTCTTTTGTCTCTTACGTTTGATTATAACAAGTATCCCACCGTTGACACAATCTTGCCATTGCAACAAAGTGCTTTTTGCTCTATTATAAAAATGAGCGTATAGTATATGTACGAAAAGCTAAAGGAGGATTATTCAATGCATTTTGAAAACACAAAACTTGAAAATATTGTGGCTGAACAAAAATTAGTTGAAGATGTAATGGCTAAAAGTGGCTTAGAAAGCACAGGTGCTTGGGATTACGACCGTAAAACTTTCGACCGTCGTTTTGACGTGCGTGAAGGCCGTTATTACTTACGCGTATTCACATACGCAAAATCTGGTGACGTAGGCGCAAACAATGCTGAACTTTGCATTTTAAAGCCTGCTCTCGGCAAATACTACTACCCACACGGCGTAGAGTACGACAACGAAGAATTCCCAGCACACTTAGTTAAAAAGTGTGAAGGCATTTTAGCAGACGTACAAAAACGTTTCGCTGAACTAGGTATCGAAGCGCAATAATACATAAAAGACTATAGCATGCTATAGTCTTTTATTTTTGCCTATTCCTTTATGTTACGTACCTAAAATAGCTTTAATTACAGATGTTGTTTCTCCGCCTTTGTATAACACGTATAACAGCATGTAAACTGCTACACCTGTAATAGCTACGAAGAACCAAATAATACTCGTAATTGGCCCAATACGACGGTGAAGTTTTAAATTATTTTTAAAACCAGATAGTAAACTTACGATACCAAATACAGCGCCTGTTGTCGCTAATGTAATATGGAACACTAAGAAAAACGTGTAGTATTTCTTTAATTCCTCTGGTCCACCAAATGCTGTATTACCGATAAACACTGTACGCGTTGCATAGATAATAAAGAAGATAAGTGCAGCGACTCCTGCTACAAACATTACCTTTTTATGTGCTTCTACCTTACCTTTAATGATAAGCCCCCAACCAACAGCTACTAATACCGCACTAATAACGATAAAAGTTGTGCTAATCGTGGCTAACACTGGAACACTAATACTCATGTTCTCTACTCCCTTTATTTATTGAGTTTGTCTAATGCTTGCTTGTTCTTTATGCCATTTCTCTTGATGCGCTTTTAGTGCGTCTTCTGTCACTTGGTCTGCTGTCGCACGATCTTCGCGGAACCAACGCATAAAGAAGATTGTGATTAACACACCAAAAATAATTTCTTGTAAAATTTTCATAATAACGCCGCCCATTTGTTGGTCCATAATCGTTGTTAATGAACTGAACATTTCAGGGCCTGAAATCGAAATTGATAAATTAGCTAATGTTCCTGCTGGTACACATAATTCCATTGCTTTTAACCATGCTTCTCCATCGGTATATGTAGCATAGATAGGCTCATTAGCAAAAATAATTAGCGCACATGCTGGTGTAATTAACACCGCATTCGCGATAATATAAACGATGCTGTTTAAATTTTTCATTTTTGGTCCATCTGGGATTTGATTAATAATCGGCCAGTACATTAAGACAGCAGAAATGAATAAAATTACTGAGTAACCGCCATGTAATGCCCCATTTAATTTAACATAATCTAACACCATCGGAATATGGTAAAACGAAAACAATGCGATAAAATTAAGTATAGCGACTACTGGACGTGTAAAGAACGACCACAAAAAGCGTATGATAGGCGCATTAATGACAGGTTTCCAAACCCACCACGGTATACCTTTTATAATAAAAATCGGTAATAATAATAGCATTAAAGCCATTTGGACCATATGTAATGTAAACATAATATGCCCCATTAAATCGACTGGCGTTCCTTTAATACCATAAAACAATAGCATCCCTAGTAAGAAGTAAACTATTTCACTTCGCGTTAAAGGTTCGCTCTCTTTAAATTTGTGACGAAACTTAACGGTTATTAAAAAATATAGCGCGATAAGAAGTACCGTAACAACCATTAACCCTGGACTCCATAGCGCTCTGAAACCGAAAATACTTATCGACATGGTAAACCGCGCTCCTTTAAATTCAATATGTCTATTATAAAGCGCATACATCATAACTGCAATGAACGAACAGTGACATTTTACATACATCTTTAACTAAAAAAGCACCTTGCGACAATGCAAGGTGCTTGATTTGTATTACCACCAAATGACAGTTACGAAAGCTAGGAACATCATAAATGCGAAGAACGCACCTGTCCACATAAACATCGTAACGACACCAATTTCGTGAGCATCTTTTTCTTCCATGTGCATGAAAGCATAAAGTTGTAATACAACTTGAATACCAGCTAATAATAAAATTAACGGTAAGATTAAGTTTTTAGAGAAATCCGCCATTACTGCTGCGAAGGCGATTAACGTTAAGAAAATCATAATCGCAAAGTTTGTTACTTGGCGTTGCATATACGCTTTCGTATTTGCACGGTAATACTTTTGCTGTTCAGCTGAACGAGTTACTACTGGTGTGTCGTGTGCCATATTAACCTACCACTCCCATCAAGTAAACTACTGTAAAGATAAACACCCAAACTACGTCGATAAAGTGCCAGTATAATGACGCAACGAAGTATTTTGGTGCGTTGTATAAGTTTAATCCACGTTTAGCGTTACGTAAGATTAAAGCCGTAATCCAAACTAAACCTACAGTTACGTGGAATCCGTGAGTACCAACAAGCGTATAGAAAGCAGACGCGAATGCTGATGAACCGAATGTGAAGCCTAAGCTTACATAGTGGTTGAACTCATAAATTTCTAAACATAAGAAAGAGAAACCAAGTAATACTGTAATACCCATCCATAATTGTACACCTTTGAAGTTATAGTTCTTCATATGGTACATCGCATATACAGATGTTAAAGATGAAGTTAAAAGAATCATTGTCATTGCAAAAGCAAGTGGTAATTCATATAACTCTTGAGTTGAGAATTCCATACCTGCTGGACCTTTGTTTTTAAGCGCAAGGTAAGTAGCAAATAAACTAGCGAATAAAACAATCTCACACGCTAAGAATAACCAGAAGCCAACAAACTTATTTTTACCTTCCAGCGTTACTTGCTCAGCATGCGCTGGCCAAGTTTCTGGAGTGTACTTCTTAAGTGTATCCATTATTTGTTACCTCCTTTTTTACCGTATAGCTGCTCTTCAATTTCCTCGATTTCAGCTACAGTTAAGTAGTAACCGTGGTCGTCTTTTAAAGAGCGATAAATCATAGAACCGAATGTAATTGCTAAACCAATAACTAATACTGGGATAGCCCATACACGTGAATCATCTGCAACACCTAGTGGGCTATAAAGCGCACCGAATGAAGCGATAAATAAACCTAAAGTCATTACGAAAGGTACGATTGAGTTGTTAGGCATATGAATATCACCTAATGGCTCAGCGTAAAGCATACCTTCTTTGTTGCCGTCTTGTTTTTCAATCCAATAAGGATCTAAACCACGAACAAGTGGTGTTTGACGGAAGTTATAGAATGGAATTGGCTGTGGAATAGCCCACTCTAAAGTACGACCATCTTCCCAAGGGTCATTACCAGCTGGTTCGCCCTTAACTGTTGTAATAATAACGTTGATTACGAGTAAGATTACACCTGCAGTCATTAAGAATGCACCGATTGTTGAGATAAAGTTAAATGTATCCCAACCTTGGTTTGGCATATACGTGAATACACGACGTGGCATACCCATTAAACCTAAGAAATGTTGTAAGAAGAACGTCATATGGAAACCAATGAAGAATACCCAGAAAGTAATCTTACCTAACGTCTCATTTAACATACGGTTAAAGAATAATGGCCAGTAGAAGTGTGTTGAACCTAATATACCTAATACGATACCACCTACGATTACGTAGTGGAAGTGAGCAACGATAAAGTAAGAATCGTGTAACTGATAGTCAAGTGGCGCTGTCGCCTGCATGATACCTGTTACCCCACCTGCTACGAATGATGGGATGAAACCAAGTGCATAAAGCATTGGTGTTGTAACTTTGATAGAACCGCCCCAAACTGTTAATAACCAGTTGAAGACTTTCATACCTGTTGGTACTGCGATTGCCATTGTAGCTACCGCGAAAATTGCGTTCGCTGTTGGTCCAAGACCTACTGTGAACATATGGTGAGCCCAAACCATGAAGCCTAGGAAACCAATTAAAATTGTTGCGAATACCATTGAAGAGTATCCGAATAAACGCTTACGTGAGAACGTTGGAATAATCTCTGAGAATAAACCGAACGCTGGTAATATTAAAATATAAACTTCCGGATGACCAAAGATCCAGAATAAGTGCTCCCAGATAATTGTGTTACCACCCATTAAGTGGTTGAAGAATTGTGCACCAAACATACGGTCAAATAATAGTAAAATTAAAGCCGCTGTTAATGGTGGGAAACCGAATAAAATTAAAGAACTTGTTACGAACGTAGTCCATGTAAATAATGGCATACGCATAAATGTCATACCTGGTGCACGCATGTTAATGATAGTAACTAAGAAGTTAATACCAGAAATTAACGTACCAGCACCTGATACTTGTAAACCTAAAACGTAGAAATCAATACCATGTCCTGGTGAGTAAAGTGATAATGACGCATATGAAGTCCAACCTGCGTCAGGTGCTCCACCCATAAAGAATGATAAGTGTAAGAATAGTCCCCCGAATAAGAATAACCAGAACCCTAATGAGTTAAGGAATGGGAAAGCTACGTCACGTGCACCAATTTGCAGTGGCACGATCATGTTCATAAACGCAAATAGTAACGGCATCGCTGCTAAGAATAGCATTGTCGTACCATGCATTGTTAAAAGTTCGTTGAAGAAACCTGCTGAAACGAATGTATTTTCAGGATACATTAGCTGAATACGCATTAATAGCGCTTCAAAACCTGCGATAACGAAGAACAACGTACCACCAAGTAAATACAGAACTGCGATTTTCTTATGATCGACAGTTGTTAAGTAGTCCCAAATTGTTGCTCCGAAACCTTTTTTCTGTGTTCTCGAGCTCACAAACTTCTACCTCCCTCGATAATTTAAGCTATCTTAATAATTATTTTTCTACTGATAGACCCATGATGTATGAAGCTAATGCTTCTACTTCTTCGTCTGAAAGTTCACCGTATTTACCTGTCATTAAGTTACCTGGTTTATATTTCTCAGGATCTTTAATCCAGTTTTGTAATGCTTCTTCAGTGTGATCCATGAAGCCTGCTGTACGGTTACGGTCACCGAATGTTGTAAGGTTAGGACCTTGGTTTTGAACGATAGATGCTGGAGCTCCAGAACCTGATACTGCGTGACAGCTAATACAGCTGTTAGCGAATGTTGCTTCACCTAAGTCTGCTGAATCAGCGCTCGCTGTGTTACCTTCAGTTTTTTGCATTGCTGCAACCCATTTATCAAACTTCTCTGGGCTAACTGATTTTACTTTAAAGTCCATAAGTGCGTGTGAAGGACCGCAAAGCTCAGCACATTTACCATAGAATACGCCGTCTTTTAAGTCTTCAGACTCTTTGTCGAATACTAAGTAGAAACGGTTTAAGTTATCTACGTTTGTATCCATTTTACCACCAATTGCTGGTACCCAGAATGAGTGTTTTACGTCTGCAGCCATAAGGTTGAAGTAAACTTTCTCTCCTGTTGGTACTACTAGCTCTTGTGCAGTTACGATATCATATTTTGGGTAAGAGAACTCCCACCAATATAATTTTGCAGTTACGTCGACAGTTAGTGCTACTGGATTACCGTTTTCATCAACTTCATCCATTGCAGCTACGTCTCCAAGTTTGTAAGTCGTCATTACTGTAGGTACTGCCAAAATAAGTAATAACAAAATAGGAATAGTAGTCCAAATAATCTCTAGTGTATGGCTACCCTCTACTTGCTTCGGAATTACGTCTTCCCCAACTACTGAACGACGGAATTTGAAGAAAGCAATTAAGTAAATTACAGTTACAACAACAACTACTAGTGTCATGATAGAAATAGCAAGAATTAACAATTTATATTGTGCGTGTGCTACTTCACCAGACGGCTTAAGTGCAGAAATAAATTCTTCACCACAACCTGAAAGGAATACCATCATCGCTGCTAATAGCGAAAACAGTCCCCATTTTTTAAGCCCTTTCATCATAGCTTAATTAACCCCTCTTTCTTTGTTGTATTTTCATGTGTATTACGAGTATGTACAGCGCTCGTGTTTAAAAGTTGCCCTCGCCATCACGCATTGCTTTTAACAGTTAGTAAATTGGTATCCATAAAAACATTGCAACCTTTTATGCGTTAAAAGCATCTACAGTAATGTGTAAAGCGCTATTCTTAGTGCTAGAATTTTTTGTGCACTGTTAAATCTCACTCTACTAAAGATCTGCAAACATTAACACGTTGAACTTTTGCGTGTCCCTACTCTCACATACCGGCTCTCTAAGCCGCCATTAACAAAAATTCACTTACAACAATAAAATGGCGTAAGTTCTTTATTAACCATACGATGTTTCACTATTTCATACAAACGTCGATTTTGTGAAGTTATATTTCATAACTTGCTCTAACGAACTGTTCGTCTTTATAAATGAAACATTTTATTGATTAATAAAACTTTTTCACAATTTTATTTTTATAAGCATATTCCGCTAACCTAACTATAGCGAAAATCTCGTGTAATTTCTAGACGTTTAGTGAAATTTCAATGAAGTTGTGAAAAATCAGCAACGTTTACGAAATTTTAGTGAAAACAACATATCTATAGTAAAACATTTTATGAATTGATTTGTGAAGGTTAAAGCACGAAATTATGAACAATTTGTGAAATGCCTTTGACAGTTGTTTAGCGAATCGGTAAAGAAGTTGTCTTTTACCACTGAATTCGATATTATCAAGTAGCATAAACGCTTAGATATCATGGGCGATGTTGACAGATAAAAGTAGGTGGCTAAACTCTTATGCAACAAAATAAATATATGAAATGGTTCGCTGTTGGCGCAACCATCGGCATGCTGTTAATTTTACTTGGGGGCGCGCTCGTTACAAAAACCGATAGTGGTTTAGGTTGTGGGAGACATTGGCCAGGATGTAACGGTCAACTCATTCCAACAGTTATTACGAAAGAAGTCGTGATTGAATTTTCACATCGACTTGTAACAGGAGCAGTATCCTTCTTTATTTTAGGTTTAACAATTTGGACGTGGCGTCGTTTAGGTCATATTCGAGAAGTTAAGTTTTTAGGGTTCCTAGCGATGTTTTTCTTAATTGCTCAAGCTTTAATTGGCGCAGCACAAGTATTATGGGGACAAGGTGACTTTATTTTAGCCTTGCATTTCGGAATCTCGTTAATTTCCTTCGCTGCTGTTTTACTATTAACTTTAATTGTCTTTGAAGTTGATAAAAAGTTTGATGCAGATAATGTACGTATTGGTACCGCATTAAAATGGCACACTATCGGCATTACTATCTATTCGTATCTCGTCGTATATACCGGCGCGCTTGTACGCCACACAGACGCTAGTCTCGTTTGTCCTGACTGGCCATTCTGCTATAACGAAGATCCTTTTAGACTGCCTGATAACATGCACGAATGGGTGCAAATGGGTCACCGTTTTGCAGTATTACTATTTTTCGTATGGATTGCTTACATTACATGGATAGCCGTTAAAAACTACAAAAACCAACCTGTAATTTATTGGGGATGGGTTATCGCATTTATTTTAGTAGTATTACAAATTATTGCAGGTTTATTCGTTGTCTCAACACGTTTAAACTTAATCGTATCTCTTTTCCACTCATTATTTATTACACTGCTCTTCGGTTTACTATGTTATATGATTTTACTCGTATCACGTAGCGAATATAGCAAGCGTAAAAACGATTAAACTTGGATAAATTCAAGTGAATAGCACTTTATAAGCAAAAAAGTTAGACCAACATGATTGGTCTAACTTTTTTTAATCGGTTTGTTGCGCGAGGTTACGCGCACGCTTTTCTCTTTTTTGCTTCATAGAAACATTCATTAATATGCCTAATGCGGTAGACACCATCAGCAAGGATACCCCGCCGAAACTAAGCAGTGGCAACGTTACCCCAGTTAAAGGAATGAGCCCTGTAGCACCACCGATATTAACGAAAGTTTGAATCCCTATCCAACTCGCAATACCAATTGCCAAGAAACGCTCGCGCGGATTAATCGCGCGAATGCCAATTAAAATGGCATGGAGTACAATATAACCTAGCCCGCCTAAAACAATGGTCACACCTATAATACCTAACTCTTCTGCAATAATCGCAATAATAAAGTCCGTGTGTGGCTCTGGTAAATACCCTAATTTTTGTACAGATTGCCCAATACCTTGACCTTTTAATCCGCCTGTCGCAAACGCTAAGTAGCTTTGCACGACTTGCATCCCTTCATTTTGTGCATATTTAAATGGATCAACAAAAGAATTTAGGCGTCCTTCACGGTTGCCTTCTAATAGCCACTGTCCCCCACCTAGCAATAAAAATAGCGCTACAAAGCTGATGCCACCAACAGTCGTTACTGCAATTTTCTTCAATGCACTAGGGCGCCACTGTACCGCCAGTAAAATGCAATACGACATCGCTAATAGAATCGCAGCTGTGCCGATATCAGGCTCTGATAAAATGAGCCCGGTTGCCATTACAATCGGTGCCACTGTACCTAAAGCGCCTTCTAAAGGTAAGCGACCGAAACGTTCCTCTTTACTGGCTAATGTATTAGCTAAATAAACAATCATAAATAATTTCACAAACTCTGAGGGTTGAAACTGTACGACGCCGAATAATTTAATCCAACGTTGCCCACCAATGTCCTTACCGGCCCCCATAAAGGTTAACTGTAGATACATAATACCTACTATCGCCATGCCTATAAACATCCAGTGCTTCTTTAAATATAAGCGGTAAGGAATTATGCTCATAATTGTGAAGGCTATTAAAGCTACAAGCATACTAACGCGCTGTCGATTGTAATAAAAATCATAGCTATTATTATTACTAATCGCTTTATCCATACTAGAGCTATAGACCATAACAAGACCAAAGCCTAGCAAAAAGACATAGATAATTAATAAAGGATAATCAATATTTTTAAGTTCATTTCTAATTCGGCTTTTCATGTCTTAACCTCTTTTGTAGAAAAAAAACTCAAAATCGCTATGATGAGCGTTTTGAGTTTTCTTTTATTTTTTCGTATGCGCGTCATGCACAGCAGAAAGCTCTTTCTCTAGCGAGTCAAGTATTTCTTTCCCTTTATCGCGCTCAATTAATCCTAGCTTTGTCGCAAATTCGATTTCGCGTGATAAGCCGAACATTTGTGTATCTAGTACCTCTTCATACAGCGGACATTGTGGCATCGTCAAATGCTCCATTTGCACACGGATTAGACGTGCAATTTTATCCGCATCAGCTATTAAAAGCTCCAGGGCTTTTTCTTGAAAAGAAGCTGGTGTTTTTGTATCCATGAGGACGCCCCCATCATCTTTAATTCTGTGTGTATCTTAGTAAATTTTAGCTTTTCGACGCGTAAATTGCAAGCGTCTACCTTTACTTTAAATTTGTCGTTGCGTATTTTCTTATCATTCAACGAAAAAAGCGGTATACTAGACGAGTAAAAGAACTAGAGGGGGATTTTTACGTGGAAACAATTATTGCATTAAAAGGCGCGGTGAAATATCCGCTAACATTAGATCCAACCGTATGGATTTTTGACGATCGCAAAGTCGATTTAAAAACGTACTTCACTGAACATCACGAAGAAGAAGACGAAGACATTAAATATATGCGCGCTGTAGGGAATCACTGGTCACGTGAAATTATGGAAGGTGCAACATTCCCACCAACTTTAAAATCAGAGCGTAAATTTGACCGTAAAGGTATGCAGACAGGTACGTTTGGTATTCACTTCAAACATTTCTTAAAAAATGCTGAACCACTCGACACAGCTACTACTGTTGTTTTTGAAACAACAACTGGGCAAGAGCATGCTTTTTCGTTAGCGGATGCCGCTTCTTTACTATTTAAATATAGTCATGAAGGTAAACCTTTAGTAGAAGATGGCCCCGTTCATATTTTATTTGCTGATGGCTCTAACGTTGAAACACCAATTACAAATGTGTGCGCAATTCGCGTACAATAAGGAGGTCATACTATGCGCGTAAAGTGTGTAATTTGCGATAGTTTACAACAACTTGATGATGACTTACCCCAAGCAAAAAAACTGCGCAATCGACCAATCAATACGTTTATGTGTGATGTATGCCATGAACGCATCGCATTAAAAACCGAGGCACGTATTGCAACAGGCAATTTTGTCTTTTATAAGACGTCGCCTTTATTAACAAAAGAATTTTAAAAAGAAGCCAGCGCCCTTGTGGGTGCCGGCTTCTTTTTATTGTACTACTTCTTCATCATCGTGCTTAACACGAATACGATAAATAATTAAAATTGCTGCCGCTACTAATAATCCTTCAATCATTGGCAATGACAGCGCAAAGAATGTCAGGACGATACAGCCGATAAATAAGCATCCGTAAATAATCGCATTTTGCCAAAGTTTGATATGACTACGCGCAAACCCTAACTTATATACGATGGCACATAAAATAAATACAGTAAAGAACGTAATATAACCCGCTACATTATAATTTGGCGCATTTTCGTAAATTAAACGACTAATACCTGTCAAATCGTTAAATACAGCTTCTTCCGTTCCCTGTTTCATTTCTGTTGCTTGGAGGAGTACCCAATTCACACTAATCTCTCCCTTTCACTATCCTTACTTATTGTTCAGCATTACGAAGCTTTTTCGCTGCTTTTTCGCGTTCGTTTTTGTCTAATACTTTTTTACGTAAGCGAATTGATTCAGGTGTTACTTCTAAATACTCGTCATCACTTAAGTATTCTAGCGCTTCTTCAAGTGTTAGGATACGAGGTTTTTTAATAACGTTCGTTTGGTCTTTGTTAGCTGAACGAATATTAGTTTTTTGTTTCATTTTTGTAATATTTACAGTGATATCGTTATCACGTGTATTTTCACCAACGATCATACCTTCGTAAATTTCAGTACCTGGCTCAACAAACAGTGTACCACGGTCTTCAACTTGCATCATACCGTAAGTTGTTGATTTACCTGTCTCCATAGAAACAAGCACGCCTTGGTGACGACCACCGATACGGCCTGGTAACATTGGACGGTAACAATCAAATGTATGGTTAATAATACCGAAACCTTTTGTAAGCGACATAAACTCTGTTGTATAACCGATTAAACCACGTGCCGGTACTAAGAACGTTAAACGCACTTGACCGTTACCGTTGTTAACCATATCTAACATTTCGCCTTTACGTGTACCGATTGATTCAATAATTGAACCGACAGTATCTTCAGGTGCATCGATTTGTACACGCTCAAATGGCTCAGACTTAACGCCGTCGATGTCTCGTAAAATTACTTGTGGTTTAGACACTTGTAATTCAAAGCCTTCACGACGCATGTTTTCTACTAAGATAGATAAGTGAAGCTCACCACGACCAGAAACTACCCAAGCATCTGGTGAATCTGTATCTTCTACGCGTAATGAAACGTCTGTTTGTAATTGTGAACGTAAACGCTCTTCTACTTTACGGGCTGTTACGTATTTACCTTCGCGACCTGCGAATGGTGAATTGTTTACTAAGAATGTCATTTGTAATGTTGGCTCGTCAATGCGTAATGCTGGTAGTGCTTCTTGGTGGTCAACAGGGCAAATTGTTTCACCTACGTTGATATCTTCCATACCAGAAATAGCAATTAAATCACCCGGTAATGCTTCTTGAATTTCAACGCGTTTTAAACCGAAGAAACCAAAGATTTTTGTGACGCGGAAGTTTTTCACTGTACCGTCGATTTTCATTAATGCTACTTGTTGACCGACGTGGATTTTACCACGGAACACACGGCCGATACCGATACGGCCTACGTAGTCGTTATAGTCAAGTAGCGCTACTTGGAATTGTAACGGCTCTTCTTCGTTATCTACTGGTGCTGGGATATGCTCGATTACTGTATCAAATAACACGTGCATATTTGGTTGTTGTGTTGTTGGGTCTGGATCTAAGCTAGCTGTACCATTTACGCCTGATGCGTAAACTACAGGGAATTCTAATTGGTCGTCATCTGCACCAAGTTCGATAAATAATTCAAGCACTTCGTCTACTACTTCTTCAGGACGAGCTGCTGGTTTATCCACTTTATTTACTACTACGATTGGTGTTAATTTTTGCTCTAATGCTTTTTTAAGCACAAAGCGCGTTTGCGGCATACAGCCTTCGTAAGCATCTACTACTAAAACTACACCATCAACCATTTTTAAAATACGTTCTACTTCACCACCGAAGTCGGCGTGTCCTGGCGTATCTAAAATGTTAATGCGTGTATCTTTATAGCTTACTGCTGTGTTTTTTGCTAAAATTGTAATACCACGTTCACGCTCGATATCACCTGAGTCCATCATGCGGTCTTCTGTATGTTCGTTTGAACGGAAAGTACCTGATTGTTTTAATAATTGGTCTACTAATGTCGTTTTACCATGGTCAACGTGTGCGATGATTGCGATATTGCGAATATCTTGACGTAATTTAGTCATTGTTCCACTCCATATTCTTTTTTCGTATGTTTAACTGTGTTATTATAACATAAGATGATTAGCTTGTCTTTTTTTAGCTTATTAATATAGCTAAACTTTTAGTATAGCGAGGGGGTTTTATTGTGAATCGTGCCAAAGTTGTAATGGCGATTATGGCGTTAGCTGCTATTCTTTCTATGTGTTCAATTGGTTACTCTGTAGCGATTGGAAGCGCTATCGGCATTGTCGCAGGTATTTTCGCTGTAGGCTTTGTCTTTATGATGGGCTTTAAGTTAAAAAGAAAATTCCGCGAACAAAATTTATTATAAATAATACGCCTTGGAGTGATCATCCAAGGCGTTTTTTTATAATTGTTCGATGTATTTTTCCAATATTTCTTTATGAATCGCAGGATTTCCGATTAAAAAAGTGTCTTGATTTAAAAAGTCAAAGTACTCACCATTTAGATTAGTAGCAACAGCTCCGACTTCTGTAGCAATAATTGTACCGCCACCTATATCCCATGGTGATAAACGCATGGATAAATAAGCATCTAGTTTACCCGTAACGACAAAGGCAATTTCCATTGCTGCTGAGCCATAAGAACGTGTACCACGAACTTTTCTAATGAGCGAAATTAATTTTTCATGATTAATTTTATCATTCGGTGTAACCCAATTGGCGTTAATGCCAATAACAGCTTCCTCAAGCTTTACAGGTTGCAACTTTCGTAATGGCGAATCATTATACCACGCACCTACCCCTGCGATAGCATAAAATAAATCATCACGCATTACATCATAAATATAACCAAGCTTACCAACGCCATCAATAAATATACCAATCGTAATCATAAAGTGGCGATGTTGTTTAACAAAATTCATAGTGCCGTCAATCGGATCTATAATCCATACGACACCTTCTAAAAATGTGACAGGCTTCCCCATACCTTCTTCACCAAAAATGCGGTGTGTCGGATGTTGGGCCGTAATTTTTTCAATAAAAAACAATTCTGTTTCTCTGTCGATATTTGTCACTAAGTCATTGGCATTCGATTTAGTTTCAACGACTAAATCGTACGAAAAAGCCGAACGAATACGCTCCCCCGCTTCTTTTATAAGCGCTTGCGCAAAGTGATCGAGTTTAGTAATATCCATACGATTTCCCCACCCTTCTTTATCAGTAGTAACATTACTGCTACTCTCCCACTTCCTAGTATAACAAAAATCACTTGCCGTCTTACATCGCAAGTGATTTTTATTTTGGATAATCTTTGTTTTTACGCGTATACATGGAGCACCTCAAGCTCTTTTTGAATTTCAGCTAAACGTGTTTTACTGCGAGTTATTTCTTTATCGTCGCGTTGCTGCATTGCATCATATAGAGTAGCTAGTTCATAATCGAGCTCTAGCTCTAACATACGTGTATATTGCTTTTCAATGTCTGATTTTCGGACCATTTTAACAACTTGTTTCATAATGAACACCATCCTTTTCTTATAGAGGATTTGTTGTATCTCTTGGCTGATAGCTCTTACTTCATTTTTGCCCCAAACTTACGCATAATAAACCTATATTCAAAAAAGGAGTTAAAAAAATATGATAGTTAATGGATTTTCCGAAAAAGATTTTGAAACATTTATGATTCCTAGCTTACCTGAGCGCATGGCTGCTATTGAGACGCGCATTCGCCCACAATTCCGCTCAATTGGTAAGGAAATTACTGACCAATTAAGCATGGAATTAAACCAGGAGATGTTTTTACACATTGCAAAGCATGCACGCCGTACAGTTAACCCACCCCAAGATACTTGGCTTGCTATCGCGAACAATAAACGCGGCTACAAAAAGCATCCGCACTTCCAAGTAGGGTTATTTGATGACCACTTATTCATTTGGTTAGCATTCATTTATGAGCTACCAAACAAAGCGCAAATTGCTTCAACGTTTATGCAACACCCTGAAATTTTTAACGATTTACCTAAAGATTTTGTCGTGTCGCTCGATCATACAAAAAAAGATGCAACACCGCTTGCTACGATGGACCAAGAAGCTGCTTTACGACGCTTTAGAGACATTAAAAAAGCAGAGTTTTTAATTGGTCGTCATATCCCTAAAGGTAGTTCAATCGTCGAAGATGGCCCCGCCTTACTCGCTTATATTTCCGCTACTATGGATGAGCTTGTACCACTTTACCAACTTGCATATCAGTAATTAATTGGAAATGGTTATCAAGATGATAAGAATAAGGAGTTGCGCTTTGGCGCAACTCCTTATTTCATCTTAATAATAGTGCCGTCTGTATGCGCCTTCGCTTCTTTAATGACGCGATACGCGACATAACCACTACTTTGTTCAAATTGACGACAAAGCGTTTTTTCTTCTGCTTGTGCTGGCACAATTTCTTTAAAGCGGCGATACTTCGCCATCATTACTTCACGTTTAATACCTTTTTCATACGCTTGTTCTATCGCTTCAAAAAACTTAACGACATCAATCATCTCTGCTGTCGACCATTCGGGCAATAAGGGATATGAATACTCCAACGTTGTTACCACCTTTTATATTAGTGACCCCATTTTAAACGAATCGCTTCTGCTTGTGCAACCATTCGTTCAAAAAGCTGTTGTACAGTAGGTACATCATGAATTAAACCTGTCACTTGACCAGCCCAACCGAAACCTTGCGTTGCATCACCGTCATAAATAAATTTTTTGTTAGCAACGCCGCTAATGTGATGCTTTAACGCTTCATATGTTGGTGTTTTTTCTTCAATGGCTAAAATCTCCTCTGTAAAAGCATTGCGAATCGCGCGAGCAGGTGCACCAATTGAGCGTTTAATGACCGTGGTATCTGCTTCACTACTCGCTAATAGCGCCTGTTTATATGCTTCTGAAGCATGCACACATTCTTCAGTTGCAATAAAACGTGTACCCATTTCAATGCCTTCTGCACCTAAAGCATGCGCTGCCATCCAACCGCGTCCATCACCGATGCCGCCTGAAGCAACGACAGGAATTTTTACTGCATCTACAACTTGTGGAATTAATACCATCGTACCAATATCATCGCGCCCTAAATGACCGCCGCCCTCTTGACCAACAACCATTACCGCATCTGCGCCTAATTCCTCCGCCTTTTCAGCTTGACGACGTGCAGCTACAAGCACAAGTTTTTTACAAGAGCTATCTTTTAGCAATTCAAATAAAGGTGCCGGGTTACCACCCGTCATCGTCACAACAGGGACATTTTCTTCAGCAGCTACTTGCACCATTGCCTCATACCCTTTACCATGATTGCCGATTGCAAAATTTACGCCAAATGGCTTATCCGTTAATGTACGTACTTTATGAATTTCAGCACGTAACTCTTCAGGTGTTGCTAAACTCATCGCCGTAATTTGTCCTAATCCTCCTGCATTACTAACAGCTGCAGCTAAATCAGCATAAGCTAAGTAAGCCAATCCCCCTTGTATAATTGGATAGTTAATACCTAATAATTGTGTAATACGCGTTTCCCATTTCATTGACTCCACCCCTTCTTTATATTGTTAATTTCGTCACAGTACGTAAAATCCCTTCTTTTTCGAGCAAAAAGCAAGTTATTCGCCTATTTACGGTAAGTTAGCTACAATACTCAAATAGGAGTGATAAATTTGAATACATGGCATAAACGTTTTGACACTGAAAAATATATGTATGGCGAAACACCGAATGAATTTATAAAATCTCATGCGGCACTACTCAATCAACATAAAAAAATCGCGGCTTTCGCAGAAGGTGAAGGTCGTAATGCTACCTATTTAGCAACGCTAGGTCATGAAGTTACTGCATTCGATTATGCACAAAGTGGCTTGCAAAAAACTGAACGGCTCGCTAAAAAACACGGTGTTCATGTAAACACCGTATTTGCGGATTTATTAACAGACGATGTACCTACAGCTCAATTTGATGCAGCAATTATGGTATTCGGTCACTTTCATGAACATGATCAACTGCACGTTTTGCAAAAAATTAGTGATGCTGTAAAGCCAGGTGGTTTGTTAATGATGGAACTTTACTCCACCGATCAAATTACGTACGCAACAGGAGGGCCACGTGACCGCACATGGCTCTATGATGCTAAAAAACTACTTAACTGGTGCTCATCCTATAAAATCATTCACTTCTTTACAGGCGAAGTGGAGCGCAATGAAGGTGAGCTTCATACGGGACTAGCACATACCGTGCAATTCATTATTCAAAAATAAAAAACATCCGCCAATCTTCTTTAGGAAGTGTAGGGGCGGATGTTTTTATTTTATGCTGACTGTTGGAGTAAAGAAGTGACGATACGCAACATCGCAATTTGTGTTTTAAGTGCCGCGACCTCTTCTAATTCTAAAGCGAGCAATGCCTGTTGAAAAGCTACAACAAGCTCATGCCAAGGTTGTTCCTCCGCAAGAGCGAATTCGATTTCAAATAAATCAGCACGCAATGCTTTAATCGTCTGGCGTTGCGCCTCATCACTTAAACGATACAGCGATAACATTTGTTCATTAAGTTTTTCCGTGGCGTTACACTCTTCTTTCACCGCTACTTCTGTTTGCATAATTACTTCCTCCTCCTCGATGCTACCACCCTCTGCTAATCTCACAGCAATGACAAGTTGGATAACTTGCGATAGCCATTCAGCAAATTGTGTAGCACCTTCTGTTGATACAAGCGTCTCAAAAAAATCCGCTGGCATTATGTATTGTTGATTTGTGTGCTGGTACGTTATATCTACGATGTAGTGCGTTTGTTGTTCATCATAATGTAAGGCGATAGTCACTTGATTAAACAAAGAAACATTTTCCATATAGTGAGAAAACAAATTGGTGATTTCTGCTGGGCTAATGACTTTTGCATCTAAATAGGAAACGCCTAACGTATGTAAATCCGTTGCTGCTTTAACCTGACTAGGGCTCGTTTGTAATAAATAAAAAAGTGTACTATTAATAATCGCTGGCAATTGATTTTTATAAATGGCTTCTTTATCCTGTCCGTTCATAACGCTCTCCTCCTCCACTGACACTTCTTTTATTATAGCCCTTATCTACTAATTTTACCAAATCAATTCAGTTGCAAAATCGTGCTTTGTTGTAAATATCGTACGTCATATTTATTTGCTAATGCTCTTAAAAACACTCGCATCTCATAGCCATCTAAGGTAAGTGTAGTTAACAGCTGTTGGTACGTTTGTTTCTCTTGTGTTGTAGCATATTTTTTAAAGTACCCCCACATGTGGCTACAGGCATTTTGTATACCGCCAATCGTTACAGTTTGTTGCTTTGCTTCATTGATTTTTTCATTTAGCGTAGTCATTGTAGCTTGCGGATTTTTTAAATAGGTGCGAATATCATTATAATGACGCTGGCTATAAAAAAGGACAGCATACTTTTCTTCCCGCCATCGTCGTTCAATTTGAGCACGCAT
This sequence comes from Metalysinibacillus jejuensis, assembly GCF_003057615.1. GTDB lineage: Bacteria > Bacillota > Bacilli > Bacillales_A > Planococcaceae > Metalysinibacillus > Metalysinibacillus jejuensis. The sequence goes on along the minus strand of NZ_QAFW01000001.1, from coordinate 23,918 downwards.
TTTATACCCCCTAGGAGATGATTTTTTGAAACGCTTTGTGATGCATTATAGCATACTCGTTTTTAGTATTGCGGTACTCGCCTATCTGTTTGATTTTTTATGCGGTACCCATTTACAACATTTACTGCTCAATGTTGATTTTTTAATTGACTATACGAAAAGGACACCTTCTTTTGCCGAAGAGTTTTTTTACCATGCCATTACTACTAGCATTATTTATATTGTGTTTTTGCAATTTGCTAAAACGAAGCTGTATACTTTAGCCCTCATTGGCTTTACTGTATTTTCTTCGACAGCTCTCTACTTTATCTTGCTCGCTCAAGCAGTACGCCCTATTGCTACTACGCCAATGGATGTTATCGGTTGGCTAATTATCCACGTTATTTTCGCCATGCTCTTATACCGTTATACAAAACCTCATAGTGAAAAAAGGCTATTGTAGAAAGTTTATCACTCTCTACAATAGCCTTTACTTTTAAAAGAAAAAATATACAAATAAAGGACAAATAAAAGCACCCGTTACTGCACTCATACCCATCGCAAGCGACCCTACGGATAATTCTTTTTCACCGTAATCTTGTAGGCAGGTTAATCCTACACCATGCGAGGCACTACCAATCGCTACGCCACGCGCAATCGCGGATTCAATTTTTCCATACTTAATAATTAGCGGTCCGATAATCGCGCCTACAAAGCCCGCTACCATTACGAGTACTGCAGTTAACGGTGGGATACCGCCAATCGACTCACTCACCTGCATAGCTACAGGTGTCGTCAGCGACTTAGGAAGGGCAGTTAATATCCAATCCTCATCAAGGCGCATTAATAACGTTAATACGTAGACGCTTACTAAACCAGAAACCATCGCAAAAACAATACTTGATAAAATCGCCGTTCGGTATTTTTTTACGAGTTCACGCTGATTATAAAGCGGATAAGCTAGCGCTACTACTGCTGGGCCTAGCATTTTTTGCAGCCATTGCCCGCCTTGCATATACGTATCATAAGAAATATTAAACGCTACTAACACCACGACAGAAGCAACGGTTGTCGTTACAATAGGAAGCAAAATAGGTGTTGGAAAGCGATGATGTAATTTCGTCATCGCGATAAACATCACTACCGTTACTGTAATAACGCTAATCGTTACAATCATAGTTGCTCCTCCTTCTTCGTTTTCCGCTCAATATATTGCGAAAATAAACCGGTAGTATAAATCGCAAAAATCGTACTCACCATTACAGCAATAATAAGTTTGGCTCCTGCACCGGATAAAAGCTCAGGATATTCTACAATACCAACTGTGGCAGGTATAAAAAAGATTGTCATAACACCGATTAAAAAACCTGCACCTTCTTTAATTGCTTTTACATTAAGCCACTTCATGTGCAAACAAATAGATAATAAAATAAGTCCAATAATACTGCCTGGTAAAGGTAAGCCCGTTTGCTCTACGATCCATGTCCCTACCATGTAAAAAACATATAAAATCGCGATTTGCACAACAATACGTACAACTTTCATCTGTACACCTAACCCCCTCTTTACGTTTACAGTTCATTGTACGCTTCCATTTTTTTATTGTCCATGATAATTAATAACAAAAAACCTACACAATGCACAATTTACTGGGCATTGCGTAGGTTTATTTTAATTCTCTTCTATTTCAAGTCGATTTTTCTTAAGTAATTTCGAAATAAACTCATACACTACCGGCACAATAATTAGTGTCAATAATGTGGAACTTACGAGCCCGCCAATTACCGTAATACCTAGCCCTTTAGAAATTAAACCGCTTCCTTCCGCACCAATAGCTAGCGGAATTAGCGCGCCAATTGTTGCAATAGCTGTCATTAAAATCGGACGTAAACGCGTTACTCCCGCTTCTAATATGGCTTCTCGCATCGGCTTACCTTCGTGTTCCATATGAATAATGCGGTCAACGAGCACAATTGCATTCGTCACTACAATACCTATCAACATCAGTAAGCCCATTAGTACAGAAACAGAAATGGTTTCGCCCGCGATAAATAGCGCAACGAGTGTACCAATAATCGTAAATGGTAGTGAGAATAAAATAGCAAACGGTGCTAAACCTTCACCGAATGTCACTACAAGAATAAAGTAAACGATAGCTATAGCAGCAAGCATCGCGTACGCTAACTGTAAGAAAGCTTCCTGCATATCAGCCGCAACGCCTCCGGTCTCGATTTCTACCCCTTTAGGTAAATCCAGTTTATCAATGCGCTTATTAATATCAGACGTCGCTTTGGTTACATCTTGACCATCTAGTTTTGCTGAAACAGTAGCATATAAACGGTTATTTTGACGATCAATTTTATTCGCTGCACTACCTTCTTTAATATCTACTACATCACGCACCGCTACCATTTTACCGAGCGGTGTTGGTAACATCGTAGCTAACACCGCATCAAAATTTTTCGGTGCTTCCTTATCTTTTTTAACAATTACATTAATATCCTTACCATCTTTATGAATCGTCGTTAAGTTTTCCGCTGGCATATTAGGATTCAACATCATAGCGATTTGGATGGTAGACAAGCCATTTTGCTCTACTTTTTCACGATTAATTTGTAAGGTGTACTCATCAAAACGTTCAGATAGGCTAGAGCTTGCATCTTTCACCTCTTCTGATTTTTCCATAGCTTGTTCGATTTTCTTCGTTACACGCTCTAGTGTTTCCACAGATTCACCGTAAACTGTATAGCTCACTTCATTGCTACTCCCAGACATTGCGAAGTCTTGATTTTTCCATGTACCTGTCTGATCAAGTGCTGTTACTTCTTTAATAATTTTTTCTTTTTTGGCTGGGTAATCTTCCGTGTCAGGATCAAAAATCACAAACATTAATGAACCATCTGCACCGCCGCCCATCATCGCATTATCATTGCCACCAATCGACATTTGAATCGTTTTTACATCGTCGTGTGCCATAAGCTTTTCCTCTACAGCAGCCACATTCTCTAATGTTTTATCACGTAATTCACCAGGCTCTGGTGTATACGTTAAATATAATGTCTTTTGGTCTTCTTCTGGCAAGAAACTAAAGCCAATTTGTGGGATTAAAAATAAACTTGCACCTAAAATTACCACTGCTACAAGCGATGTGATAAATTTATGGTTTAACGTCCAGTTTAATGTACGTTTATACGTTTGTGCCATTAAACCTGGAGCATGTGAACGTCCCTTTTTCTTTGCACGACTATACATCTTGCGTTTAAAAAGCGTATGAGATAATGCAGGAACAATCGTAATCGCTACAACTAATGAAGCGCCTAATGCAAACGTCATCGTTAACGCGAACGGCATAAACAATTCGCCTACCATACCACCAACAAATACAAGTGGCGCAAATACAGCGACTGTAACTAACGTCGATGACATAATTGGTCTAAACATCTCAAGTGTCGCCGCACGAATTAAAGGTTTCCCTTTTAACGGCTCATCTCGTAAATGAATGCGACGATAAATATTTTCTACGACTACAATCGAGTCATCGATTACACGACCAATCGCTACAGTCATCGCACCGAGTGTCATCATATTTAGCGTAATATCTAGCTGATGTAAAATTACAAAAGCAATTAAAATTGATAACGGGATAGAAATCACTGAAATAATCGTTGAACGCCAATCACGTAAAAATAGTAATATAATTAAAATTGCAAAACCCGCGCCAAACAACGCTTTGCTAAACATCGTTTCGACAGATTTTTCAATAGGTTCACCTTGGTCTAACGTAATATCAAGCGCTAAATCACTATGCTTTTTTTCGATATCTTTTGCTACTTTTTTGACATCATTAACGACGTCTACAGTGTTTGCTTCTTGCCCTTTAACAATTTGAATTGCAATAGCATCTTTACCGTTAGTGCGTGCAATAGACTCTACTTTACCTACTTGCTCTAACTTAGCAATATCTGCTAAAGCTACAAAAGGTGCGGGGTTATCCGCTGATGGTGTAACAGGAATTTTTAATGTTTTTAATTCATCTAACGTTGTCATTTTGCCATCAACTACTACGGATTGTTCTTTATCTTCAAAAGGGAATAAACCAAGCGGTGCACGCAAATCCATCGCTTGTATCATTTGTTTTACATCGTCTGTTGTAATGCCTAATTTTTGCATTTTAGGCTCATCATAACGCACTTCAACTTCCTCTACATGTTGCCCTGAAATCGATACAGAAGAAACACCATCAATTTTATCAAATTGTGGTTTCACAATACTTTCTACAGTTTTTGTGAGTTGTGCAATATCTTCCTCATCACTGGATACACTTAGTGCAACAACAGGAAATGCATTCATCGTAATACGCGCTACATTGGGTGCTTGCACAGCTTCAGGCATTTTAACATTATCGATAACAGATTTCACTTCACGCTCAGCCTCTGCCATATCTACACCATAGCGGTATTCAATTTGTACACTCGACATATTCGCGAAAGAACTCGAACTTACGTTTTTCACACCTTTTAAACTAGCAACAGCCTTCTCCATTGGCTCAGAAACATCATCCATTACTTGTTCAGGTGTTGCTCCAGGATACACTGTCATTACAGTAACAACAGGTATTGAAATATCAGGTATCGTCTCCATTTTCATACGCGTACCTGCATACAGACCTGCTCCTGCTAAAATAAAAGTTAACAACCATACTGCTAGCTTGTTTTTTAATACAAATCTTACAATTGAATTCAACTTCGCACCTACTCTCGTTTTGACTTAGTGGTCATATTATTTTATAATAATGACCACTAAGTCATATGTCAATTTTAAAGCCCAAAGGACGTGATGTTATTGTCTAAAAAAAGTCTTATTATTGAACAAGCTGCACTGTTATTCGCCGAACAGGCTATCGAAACGACGTCTATCGAGCACATTACTAAACAGTGCGGCATTTCAAAAGGCGCATTCTATTTACACTTCAAATCTAAAGATGATTTGATTTTGCAAATCTTTGATCATTTTTTTAAAGATATTACAGCGCGCTTTACAGTTATTGAAACAAGCGCTTCTTCCCCTAAGCAAAAACTTCATGCTTACGTCGTAACTTTTTTTGTTATGCTAGAAGAAAAATTACCTTTCATTTCAATGTATATTAGGCAACAGCGTACACCTAACGAAGCTCTTTTCGATTTATTTACTTACTATAATAAATTAATTGATCACGCTACTAAACAACTGCTAGTAGCTGTTTATGGCCAACAACTTGAGGGACGCACCCTCGACACCCTCGTTACTTTTAAAGGGTTGATGCGGGGCTATAGCGAACATATTTTATGGCACCGCACGGCTTATGATTATAATAAGTTAGCGACGACGATTGTCGAACGTCTCTCTTTAATCGTTGCGCAGAGTGCCACACCATTTTTGCAAGATGATGCCTTAACATTAGCGCCCTGTGAGGAAATTACTGTCGAAGTTATTTCCGAGGAAATAACGTTGCAGCTAAAAAACTATCCTCCTCAGTCGCTTATTTATGAAACGCTTAGCATTTTACAACAAGAATTACAGCAGGCTAAGCCAAGAAAAGCTATTATCCATGGCATGCTTGCTACTATCCAAACAGAACACGACTTACAATGGCTTATTTTTTTACTTAACAATGGTAAGCTTCACTAAAAAAGTTGGTATCGTAACAAGCCGATACCAACTTTTTCTCATTTAAAGGGCATGACCAGAGCCACCGTCAATATTAACGGTAGTGCCTGTCACATAGCTCGCTGCCTCTGACACTAAAAAAGTAACAACATTTGCCGCTTCTTCAGTATCTCCAATACGACCTAGTGGAATGTTCTCGCCAACTTGTTTAGAATAATCTTCCCAGGATAACTTTGGCGCTTCGCTCTTCCAACGCTTTTCAATTTGATCACTACGTATTAAACCAATACATACCGCATTAACACGAATATTATCTTTACCTAAATCTTTACTCATCGCTTTCGTTAACGCTAGCCCTGCTGCTCGACTAACAGTAGTTGGCAATGAACTTGCAGGTGGTGTTTTAGCGAGCACCGCTGTCACATTCACAATCGCACCGCCGCCTGCTTGTCGCATATGTGGTATCGTATATTTCGCGCAATGTACTGCGCCAAACACTTTTAAATCCACATCGGCTTGCCATAATTCAGACGATACAATTTCAAATGGATTAGCTGAAGCCGTGCCTGCGTTATTAATTAAAATATCAATTTTCCCGTACTGCTCAACTGTTTTATCAATTAGGTTTTTACAGTCTTTTTCTTTCGTCACATCTGTTGGTACTACTAGCACATCTTTACCTGTCGCTTCTTTAATGCTAGCGGCAGCCACGCGTAATTGTTTCTCCCCGCGCGCACAAAGCACTACATTTGCTCCTTCTTTAACGAGTTGTAACGCTGTTTCATAACCGATGCCTTTACTTGAACCTGTAATAATTGCTACTTTATCTCGTAACCCTAACTCCATCTATCCCACACTCCTTTTATCGTACTCTCTTTATTATAATAGAAAATTCTAAATTATGCGTACAAAAAAAGCCGCCCTCTTTAAAGAGAGCGACATAGTTATTATTTCTTTGCAATAATATGGATTGGGTTGCCAAGTAGTACTTCAGCAGCTTCCATTGTAATTTCACCTAGTGTTGGATGCGCATGAATCGTTAATGCTACATCTTCTGCCGTCATGCCACCTTCAATTGCTAAGCCCATTTCAGCGATCATATCTGATGCACCTGCACCTACAATTTGAGCACCAATTAATAAGCCATCTTCTTTACGTGCTACTAATTTAACAAAACCATCTGTTTCATTTAATGCTAATGCACGGCCGTTAGCTGCAAATGGGAATTTTGCTGCTGTATATTCAATACCTTCAGCTTTAGCTTGTTCCTCATTATAACCTACAGTTGCCATTTCTGGATCTGTGAAGCACACAGCAGGAATTGCTAAGTAATCAACGATTGATTTTTCACCAGCAATCGCTTCTGCAGCTACTTTACCTTCGTAAGAAGCTTTATGCGCAAGTTGTGGACCGTCTACGATATCACCGATTGCATAAATATTAGGTACATTTGTGCGACCTTGTTTGTCTACTTTTAGTAAACCACGCTCAGCAAATGTAATGCCTACTTCTTCAAGACCCATTTCATCTGTGTTAGGACGGCGGCCAACTGTTACTAATACGTAGTCAGCTTCTACTTTCTTCTCTTCGCCGCCAACTTCGTATGCTACAACTACGCCGTCTTTTGTTTCTTCAACGCCTTTAGCTGATGCATTAACAACGATTTCAACGCCTTTTTTCTTAAGGCCTTTTTTAACAATTTGTGTCATTTGTTTTTCGAAACCAGCTAAAATATCTTTGCCGCCTTCAATAATTGTTACTTCAGAACCCATGTTAGCATATGCTGAACCTAGCTCTGTACCAATGTAACCGCCACCGATAACGACTAGTTTACCTGGTAGTTCTTTTAAGTTAAGTGCACCTGTTGAGTTAAGTACACGCTCTGTATATTTAAATGTTGGAATTTCAACTGGGCGAGAACCTGTAGCTAAAATTGCATTTTTAAACGTATAAGTTTGAGCGTTATCGCCATCAATAATACGTACTGTGTTAGCGTCTACAAAGTAAGCTTCGCCTTTAACGATTTCAATTTTATTTCCTTTAAGTAAACCTTCAACGCCGCCAGTTAATTTTTTAACTACGCTCTCTTTGAACGCTTGCGCTTTTGAGAAGTCTAACTTAACTTCAGAAGCGATAACACCCATATCTTCTGAGTTTTTAGCATTTTCAAAACGGTGACCTACTGAGATTAAAGCTTTAGATGGGATACAGCCAACGTTTAAGCAAACGCCGCCTAATGTATCGCGCTCTACGATTGTTACTTTTTGTCCAGTTTGTGCTGCACGGATTGCGGCAACATAACCTCCTGGGCCTGAACCAACAACTAAAGTTTCTGTTTCAATTGGAAAATCTCCTACTACCATTTTATTACGCCTCCATTAATAGTAATTCTGGCTCACTTAACAAACGCTTAATGTGATTTAAAGCGTGTTGCGCAGTGGCACCATCAATCATACGATGGTCAAAGCTCAATGATAATGCTAACACAGGTGCGGCTACAATTTCACCATTTTTTATTATTGGTTTTTCAGAAATACGACCAATTCCTAAAATTGCGACTTCTGGATGATTAATTACAGGGGTAAACCACTGACCACCAGCTGAACCAATATTTGTGATTGAACAAGAAGCGCCTTTCATTTCCTCAGATGCAAGCTTGCCATCACGTGCTTTGACAGCTAATTCATTAATCTCATTAGAAATGGCAAATACCGATTTGCGATCCGCATGTTTAATGACAGGTACGAGTAAGCCTCGCTCTGTATCTGCTGCAATACCAATATTGAAGTAATGTTTTTGAATCACTTCGCTCGTTGCATCATCAAATGAACGGTTGAATTCTGGGAACTCACGTAATGTGCTCACTAATGCCTTTACTACATAAGGTAAGTACGTAAGCTTAACACCTTTTTCAGCCGCAATTTCTTTGAATTTTTTTCGGTGCGCAACAAGTTCCGTTACGTCTACTTCATCCATTAGTGTAACATGCGGCGCCGTATGTTTCGAATGAACCATCGCTTTTGCAATTGCTTTTCGCATTGGTGAGATTTTTTCACGTGTTTCTGGGAAATCTACACCTGCTGGTATAATCGGTTTTGCTTGTTCTTTCGGTGTATCTTGCTGTACAGTCTCTTCTACCGTTTCTTTCGTATCGCCTGACATAAAGGCCTCAACATCTGCTTTCATAACACGTCCGTTTTTGCCCGTGCCTTTTACTTGCTGGATTGCAATATCGTTATCACGTGCAAACTTGCGTACAGAAGGCATCGCAATGACACGATTTTCAACTTCGTCAGCAGCAGACGTTGCCTCACTAGCTTCTACTTTCGGTGCCGCTTCGTCTTTTTGTTGTTCAGGCTTTGATGCTTCATTTTGCTCATGATGAGCATCGCCTTTTAATTGTAAATCTTCATAGCCCGGTGCATCTAGACGAATTAACACGTCGCCTACAACAGCCACAGTGCCTTCATCTACTAATACCTCTTCTACTTTTCCTTCTACAGGTGAAGGGATTTCGACAACTGCCTTGTCATTTTGCACTTCACAAAGCACATCGTCCTCTTTTACTTCGTCGCCCGCCTTAACGAACCACTTTACGATTTCACCTTCATGGATGCCCTCGCCAATATCTGGTAGTCGAAATTCAAAAGCCATAGTTATTCTCCGTCCCTTCAATTAAAATTCTAATACTTTTTTAGCTGTTTCCATTACATCTTTAAAGTTTGGTAACCAAACGCTCTCTGCTTGCGGGAATGGGTAAACGGTATCTGGTGCTGCAACGCGCAGTACAGGTGCTTCTAAGTGTAAAATAGCACGCTCTGTAATTTCTGTTACGACATTTGCTGCAATACCTGCTTGCTTTTGTGCTTCTTGTACAACAATTGCACGACCCGTTTTTTTAACAGAAGCAATAATTGTTTCGATATCTAATGGTTGAATCGTACGTAAATCAATGACTTCAACCGCATGTCCTTCTTTTTCAAGCTCTTCTGCTGCTTTTAAGCTCTCATGAACCATTAAACCGTAAGCAATGATCGTTAAGTCTTTACCTTCACGCTTCACATCCGCTTTACCTAAAGGAATAGTATATTCTTCTTCTGGCACTTCTTCACGGAATGAACGGTATAATTTTAAATGCTCCAAGAAAATAACCGGATTGTCATCACGAATAGAGGAAATTAATAACCCTTTCGCATCATAAGGTGTTGATGGGACAACAACCGTTAATCCTGGCTGAGCTGTCATTAAACTCTCTAAGCTATCTGAGTGCATCTCTGGTGTATGCACACCGCCACCAAATGGTGAGCGAATCGTAACAGGCGCATTGTAAACACCGCCACTACGATAACTCATACGTGCTAACTGCCCGCTAATAGAGTCCATTACTTCATAAACGAAGCCGAAGAATTGGATTTCAGGTACAGGACGGAAACCTGTTAATGAAAGACCAATTGCTAAGCCGCCAATGCCTGACTCTGCTAATGGTGTATCAAATACACGATCAACACCAAACTCTTTTTGTAAGCCATCCGTTGCACGGAATACGCCTCCGTTTACACCAACGTCTTCACCAAAAACGAGTACATTCTCGTCATTTTTTAATTCTGTACGAAGCGCATCTGTAATCGCTTGAATCATCGTCATTTGTGCCATAGCTTATTTCGACTCCTTCTCTTTGTAGATTTCGTATTGTTCTTTTAAGTTAAACGGCATATCGCCTTTATACATGTTATCCATAAGTTCTGTTACTTTTTGCTTTGGTGTAGCATCTGCTTTTTTAATGGCTACTTTAATTTCTTCTTTTGCACGCTCAATGACTTCATTTTCTTTTTCTTCTGTCCATAAGCCCTTGTCTTCAAGGAATTTACGGAAGCGTACTAATGGATCTTTTTTCGCCCATTCCGAATCAATATCAGATGTACGGTAGCGTGTTGGGTCATCGCCTGCCATTGTATGTGGACCGTAACGGTAACACATTGTTTCAATAAATGTTGGGCCTTCTCCGTTAATTGCACGTTCGCGAGCTTGCTTTGTTACGGCATATACAGCTAGTGCGTCCATACCATCTACTAATACACTTGGTAAGCCTGCTGCAATACCTTTTTGTGCGATTGTTTTTGCTGCTGTTTGTAATTCACGCGGTGTCGAAATTGCGAATTGGTTATTTTGCACAATAAAGATAGCTGGTGATTTAAAAGCACCCGCAAAGTTAATACCTTCGTAGAAGTCACCTTGCGAAGAACCACCATCACCTGTGTACGTAACGGCTACAGCTTTTTCGCCGCGCTTTTGTAAACCTAATGCTACGCCCGCTGTTTGGATATACTGAGCACCGATAATAATTTGTGGTGCTAAAACATTTACACCCTCAGGTACTTGGTTACCTACGAAGTGACCACGTGAGAATAAAAATGCTTTCTCTAATGGTAGACCATGCCAAACGATTTGCGGCACGTCACGGTAGCCTGGTAAAATCCAGTCTTCTTTTTCTAGCGCAAATTGCGATGCTAATTGTGATGCTTCTTGCCCTGCCGTTGGCGCATAGAAACCTAAACGACCTTGGCGGTTTAAAGAAATTGAGCGTTGATCAAGGATGCGCGTATAAACCATGCGACTCATTAATTCTACTAACTCGTCATCTGTTAAATCTGGCATTGCCGCCTCATTAACAATTTTGCCTTCTTCGTTTAAAATTTGGAACATCTCAAACTTTTCTTCAATCTCATGTAATGTTTTTGTTGGATCAAGATTAGTCGTGTTAGCCATTTTAAATCCCCTTTGTATCTGTATTAATATTTTTAAATTTTTATATAGTACAACTTCAACTACACTCAGTATACTTGATTCATTTTCGTCGGTCAATCATATAATATCAATCTTAAAGCAGTTTTTATTCTCGCTCACCTCTGTATCACACTGTTATACAAATAATTGAACACTGTGCTATAACATAATTGGTGTATCCTCTTTATCTCACTACCCTTTCTTATGCTCCCTATAACATTACGACCGCTGTTAGCACAGAAGTTTCGTTTGTGATATCCGATAAAAAGGGCTAAAATAAAATGAAGGAAAGAGGAGGTTTTTTACGTGTTAACAATGGATGATATTATTAAAGAAGGCCATCCTACACTGCGCGAAAAAGCAGCAGAATTAAAATTCCCACTTAGTGAGGAAGAACGTCAAACAGCTGATGCAATGCTGACATTTTTAAAAAATAGTCAAGACGAAGAGATGGCAAAAAAATATAATTTACGCAGTGGCATTGGCTTAGCAGCTAATCAAATAAATGTAGCAAAACGCATGTTTGCCCTTTATTTAACCGATGATAACGGCGAGCAATTAGAGTTTGTGGCTTTCAATCCTAAAATTGCTAGCCACTCTGTAGAGAGTACGTATTTAGCTAATGGCGAAGGTTGCTTATCCGTAGATCGTGATGTCCCTGGCTATGTCCCACGCCACGCACGCATTACCGTAAAGTTTAAAGATGCAGAGGGCAAAGAACATAAAATGCGCTTAAAAGGCATTGCGGCTATTGCATTTCAACATGAGCTTGATCATTTAAATGGCGTGATGTTTTACGATCGTATCGATGAGAAAAATCCTTTCGCTGAAATTCCTAACGCGAGCGCTTATGATAGATAAGTAAATGATTTCAGTAGATACGTAAAAACGACCTTTTGATTGTTATGTCAACAATCAAAAGGTCGTTTTTTAGTTATAGTTACAAATATTCCAAATGGGAAAGCTCATCGTCTTTAAGCATAGATAATAGTGAGGTCGATTAATGACTTTTGCTATGTCAATTGACCGAAAGTTTCACAATAAGTGTAATTGCTTCATCACTTTCGCTAGTCCATCATCATCTACGTGCGGTGCAATATGAGTAGCTACTGCCTTCGCTTTTTCGTGGCCATTGCCCATTGCTACGCTCACACCTACCGTGCTTAACATTTCAATATCGTTAAGGCCATCACCAAACGCAATCGCATCTTCTCTCGTATAGTCCAGGCGCGCTAATAATTTATCAATGCCTACCGCCTTTGACCCTTGCTGTGGCAAAATATCACAAGAATAAGGATGCCAACGTACAAATTGCACTGAAGGAAATTTTTCTTTGTATAAATTTTCTTGTGCTTCTTCGATAAACACGAGTGTTTGATACACAGGATTTTTTAAGTAATACGTAGCATCTACTGTTGGATAAGGAAACTTAAGCGTCGCTAATGCTTCTTCTAGCTTAGGCTCCCCCGTTACAGAAGCGACCATTTGATTTTCATCTAAAAACACAGCATGCTCACCACGGCTTGCGCCAAAAGTTACAATTTCATGCAGTATCGACTTTTCTACTTGGTTAGTGTACACAACTTCACCTTTATAGACGACGTATTGACCATTAAACGTAACGTATGTATCAATCGCTAATTCCTCTAGTAACGGTGCAATCATAAAAGGGCCTCTCCCTGTTGCAATTGCAATTTCATAACCATTTGCTCGCGCTTTCATTAAAGCATCTTTAGCTGATTGTGGAATCGTTTTTGTGCTATCAAATAATGTGCCATCTACGTCAAAAAATAATATCTTTGCCGGATTCATGTCGGATCCTTCCCTTTCTTAATCGGCTTATTAAAGTCAAGCATTTTAGCTTTACATACCTTCTATAGCCATTGTATAATAAGTGTAAATTAAGGAGTGATGCAAGATGCTGAAACGACTTAAAAAGAAACTTTTAAAACGCCTCAACGGTCTATTAAATAAAAAAACAATTGCATAACTTACACTTACGCCCTCTATTTATTTGGAGGGCTTTTCTTTATTTTAAAGTAAGTGCATGATAATATAAAGGAAATGTGGTTTTTACTGTTATACTATAATCTCATGCTCACCGATATTCGTGTGAGAGGGAGCGGAGGTATACGAAATGCGCTGCTCATTTACGGAATGTTTAAATGGCGCGTCGTTTGGTATATTAGATGTATAGCTATATCGTAACGCTACAACTATTTATGATCGACTTTAAAGGAGACAAAAAGCATGATTTACAAAGTTTACTACCAAGAAAATGCTCACGAGATTCCAGTTCGCGAAAACACTAAAAGTATGTATCTTGAAGCACAATCTGAACGCGAAGTTCGCGTAAAATTACAAAATTTCGATTACAACATCGAATACATTCAATTGCTTGAAGGTGCTTACTTAGCACACGAGCAAGAGAGTCCAAATTTTGAATTGGAGAATTTATAAGTCATTATGAAATTCGTAAAAAATGACCAAACAGCTGTTTTCGCACTCGGCGGACTGGGCGAAATCGGCAAAAATACGTACGGTGTTCAATTCCAAGATGAAATTATCCTTATTGATGCTGGGATTAAATTCCCCGAAGATGATTTGCTCGGTATTGACTACGTGATTCCTGACTATACGTACTTAGTGCGTAATGCAGACAAAATTAAGGGCTTATTTATTACCCATGGTCACGAAGACCACATCGGTGGTATCCCTTACTTACTGCGCCAAGTAAATGTACCGGTTTATGGCGAAAAATTATCGCTTGGTTTACTGCGCAACAAACTAGACGAACACGGCTTATTACGTTCTACAAAGTTAATTGAATTTAATGAGGATGACGTGTTCAAATTCCGAAAAACTTCAGTAAGCTTCTTCCGTACAACACATAGTATTCCTGATGCTTGTGGTATCGTTGTTAAAACACCACCAGGTAATATCGTGCATACGGGTGACTTTAAATTCGACTTTACCCCTGTTGGCGAACCTGCTAACTTAACTCGCATGGCTGAAATTGGTCGCGACGGCGTACTATGCTTACTATCAGATAGTACGAATGCTGAAAAGCCTAACTTCACTATGTCAGAACGTAAAGTCGGACAAAGCATTGATGAAATCTTCCGTAATGTTGATGGCCGTGTAATTTTTGCAACGTTTGCATCAAACATTCACCGTTTACAACAAGCTACGGATGCTGCTATTAAATATGGTCGTAAAATCGCGATCTTCGGGCGTTCAATGGATAACGCTATTACAATCGGGCGTGAGCTAGGCTATATTAATGCACCAAAGGACACCTTTGTTGATGTACAAACCTTAAACCGCTTACCAGCGAACGAAGTTATGATTTTATGTACAGGTTCTCAAGGTGAGCCAATGGCTGCGCTATCGCGTATCGCTAGCGGCACACACCGTCAAATTTCAATCCAACCAGGTGATACCGTAATCTTCTCATCTTCACCAGTACCAGGTAACACGGTAAGCGTTAATAAAATTATCGACTTACTTTACCGCGCTGGCGCAGAAGTAATTCATGGACCTTTAAACAATATCCATACATCGGGTCACGGTTCACAAGAAGAACAGAAATTAATGCTTCGCTTAATGAAGCCGAAATTTTTCATGCCAATTCATGGTGAGTACCGCATGTTAAAAATGCATACACAACTTGCAGTAGCTTGTGATGTGCCTTATGACAACTCTTTCATTATGGAAAATGGTGACGTACTTGCATTAAGTGCTAACGAAGCACACCCAGCAGGGCGCATTCCATCAGGCGATGTATACATTGATGGTAGCGGTATTGGTGATATCGGTAATATCGTGCTTCGTGACCGTCGCATTTTATCAGAAGAAGGTTTAGTCATTGTCGTTGTAAGCGTCGATATGGCACGCAATAAAATCGTATCAGGCCCTGATATTATTTCACGTGGTTTTGTTTATATGCGCGAATCAGGCGCGATGATTAATGAAGCCCAAAAAATGCTGAATCATCATTTACAAAGTGCTGTACGCAGTAAATCAACACAGTGGACTGAACTTAAAAATGAAATTACAGACGTTTTAGGACCTTATTTATTTGAAAAAACAAAACGTCGCCCTATGATTTTACCAATTATCATGGAAGTATAAGTTAAAAAACTTCTCATTTACATTTTGTAAATGAGAAGTTTTTTTATTCTTTCATTGCTTTTTTTACAAAGCGGTTAATATCGGCATCAGCGCCGATTACAAGCATAATATCCCCTAGTTGAATGGCGTCGCCTGCTTGAGGTGATACGATAATATCTGTACCACGTTTAATGCCTACAATGTTAATGCCATACTTTGCACGAATATCTAAATCAATAATCGTATTACCAGCAATGGCATCATTCGCTTTCAACTCCATAATAGAATGCTCATCCGATAGCTCTAAATAATCAAGTACGGTATTTGACAACATATTATTAGCGATACGAATCCCCATATCACGCTCCGGGTGTACCACAAAATCTGCACCAATTTTTCGCAGCACTTTTTCATGGTAGTCATTTTGCGCCTTAACGGTTATTTTTTCAACACCAATTTCCTTTAAAATAATCGTCGTTAAAATACTTGCTTGAATGTCTTCACCAATCGCAACGATCACATGCTCAAAGTTACGAATGCCTAGCGATTTAAGTACAGCTTCATCTGTAGAATTTGCTACGACCGCTTGCGTCGCAATCGAAGCAAACTCATCGACGCGCTCAGGTGAATGGTCAATTGCCATAACGTGCGCTCCTTGACTAATTAACTCCCCTACAATGCTACCACCAAAGCGACCTAGCCCAATGACCACAAACTCTTTTTTCATATGACAACCTCCCTATGTTCTATTGTAAGTTTAGCCTATTTCACACGAAACAAACAAAAAAACTCCCGAAAATTTTTCAGGAGTTTAGGCGTATTATTCTGCGTTACGCATTTCATCTAATACACGGTTCACGCGTTTTTCTAACATTTTCATACCGCTACCGCCCGCTTGCATGTGGCGCAGTTGGCCGTCTTTGTCAAATACAAAGTAAGCTGGCACGTATTGATTTTCGAATGCGTCTGTTAATTTTAACTCGCTATCCACAAAAATCGGCTGTGTAATATCATGCTCAGCTGCAACTTTTGTAATTTCTTCTAAGTCTACATCGTTTTCAGAACGTGGCATGTGCACGGCTACAACGTTTAACTCGTCTTTATATTGATCGCGGAAATTGTTAACATCTGGCATTGCCTCTTTACATAGATGACAGCTAATTGACCAAAAGTGAATAAGTGTTGGCTTCTCACCAACTAATTGTTCGCGTGTTACTTCGCCGTTTAACCACGCTGTTGCGCCTGTTAATTCAGGCATTGGTTGACGTAATTTCATGTGATTGCCTCCTTTGTAGTGAAAAAAATCCCCACAATTACGCGGGGATTTAATTAAAAATTAAAGTGTTTTTTGACCTGGACGCCAGTTAGCTGGGCAAAGACCGCCAGTTTGTAGCGCTTGTAGTACACGTAATGTTTCGTCAACGTCACGACCGATGTCGTTATGGTTAACTACTTGGTACTTTAATTCGCCTTCTGGGCTGATGATGAATAGACCGCGTAATGCGATACCTTCTTCTTCAATTAAAACACCGTATTCTTTAGCTACTGCATGGTTAGTATCAGCTGCTAAAGGGTAATTTAAATCACCAAGACCGTTATCTGTGCGGTCAGTGTGAATCCATGCTAAGTGAGTGTGGATTGTATCTGTTGATACACCGATTACTTCTGCATCTAAATCTTGGAACTCGTCATAACGGTCAGACATTGCTGTGATTTCTGTTGGACAAACGAAAGTGAAGTCCATTGGGTAGAAGAATAATACTGTCCACTTATCGTTTTTCATGTTTTCTTCTAATGAAACTTTACCAAAAGATTTGTCCGCTAATACTGCTTGCATTTCAAATGCTGGGGCTTGTTTGCCTACCATACGCTCTGCCATTAAAAATCCCTCCGAATATAGTTATTATAATCTAGTAATTATTCGTATAACGAATACACTTATACGATAGCAAAAACTTTAGCGTTTATCAAGCAAAGACCTTTTTAATTTGTTTTTGAAAAATGGTTGCATAAAAATAGGTTTTCGGTATAATGAATGTCGTATTTCTAAACTTAAAGTTTAGCTAAAGTAAACTTCCTTTTTTGAAGTTTAGTTAAAGTAAACGCCATAAGGAGTGTGATTGTGCATGCAAATTGGTCGGAAAATTAAAGCTTTACGTTTAAAAAAAGGGCTTACGCAAGAAGAGCTTGGGGAACGCACCGATTTAAGTAAAGGATATATTTCGCAACTTGAGCGCGATTTAAACTCCCCTTCTATTGAAACTTTGTTTTCCTTACTAGAAGTACTTGGTTCTACACCGAAAGACTTTTTTGATGATGAGGCAGCAGAACAAAAGATTGTTTACACGAGTGACGATCAATCTACATACAGCGATGATAAATATGAAATACGCTGGCTTATTCCTACCTCTAATGAAAAAGAAATGGAACCTATTTTTTTAACGCTCGAAGAAGGCGGTGAGTTTAAACGTTTCGAACCCTCACTTGCGGAAACTTTAATTTATGTCATTGAAGGGCGTATTCGACTCGTTATTGGGAAAGAAGATTATATTGCGGTAGCAGGCGACGCCTTATATTTTGACGCCGCAGAACATCATCAACTATTTAATATTGCAAAAGGACAGTCTCGCCTGTTCTGGGTTGCAACCAATTCATACTTATAACTATTAAAGGGAGGCTCATCATGACAACTCAACCAATCATTCGTTTCGAAAATGTAACGAAAGCTTACGAAGACGGCACAGTCGTACTAAAAGATATTAATTTAGAGCTTGAACAAGGAAAATTTTACACGCTACTCGGTCCTTCAGGCTGTGGTAAAACTACCATTTTACGTATTATTGCAGGCTTTACAGAAGCATCTACGGGCAATGTGCTATTTAAAGATAAAAAAATTAATACCGTACCGGCTAATGAACGCCAAATTAATACGGTGTTTCAAGATTATGCATTGTTTCCACACTTAAATGTTTTTGAAAACGTAGCGTTTGGCTTACGCATAAAAAAACGACCTGAAGCTGAAATTAAAGAGCGTGTTGAAGAAGCGTTAAAATTTGTAAACTTAGCAGGCTATGGCCCACGTGAGATTACAGAAATGTCTGGTGGTCAACGTCAACGCGTAGCGATTGCCCGTGCCATCGTTAATGATCCTGAGGTGATTTTATTAGATGAGCCATTATCTGCCCTTGACTTAAAGCTGCGTACTGAAATGCAGTATGAACTGCGTGAATTGCAGCAGCGCCTTGGCAAAACATTTGTCTTTGTTACACATGACCAAGAGGAAGCACTTGCGATGTCTGATGAAATTTTTGTATTAAATGAAGGGGCTATTCAACAATCTGGCACACCCGTAGATATTTATGACGAGCCGATTAACCGCTTCGTTGCTGATTTTATCGGCGAATCAAATATTGTAGCGGGTACGATGATTGAAGACTATGTCGTAGAGTTCACAGGCAAACGTTTTGAATGTGTCGACGCTGGTATGAAACCGAATGAAAAAATCGATGTTGTCATTCGACCTGAAGACTTAGAAATTACTACAGTAGACAAAGGTAAGCTAAGCGTTAAAGTGGACACGCAACTATTCCGCGGCGTGCATTATGAATTATCTACGTATGACCATGATGGCAATGAATGGCTTGTACACTCATTGAAAAAAGCAGAAGTAGGTGAACAAATCGGTCTAGATTTTGACCCTGAAGCCATTCACGTTATGCGTTTAAATGAGTCAGAAGAAGACTTTGATAAGCGTTTAGAAGCCTACGGAGATGATGACGATGAATAAAGCTAATAAAACTGCCTTAATTCCGTATTCGCTGTGGATTTTGCTTTTTGTTATCGCACCAATTGCCTTAGTAGGCTATTATTCTCTACTTGATTTAGAAGGTAATTTCTCACTTATTAACTATCAAACTTTTTTCAGCTCCATTTATTTAAAGATGACATTAAGTTCATTTTGGTATGCTTTTTTAGTAACATTATTTACTCTAGTCGTTTCTTACCCTACTGCTTATTTGTTAACAAAGATGCGTCATAAACAACTTTGGCTATTGCTTATTATTATTCCTTCTTGGATTAATTTATTGTTAAAAACCTATGCATTTATCGGTACCTTCGGTTTATCCGGTCCGATTAATGCTGTGATTAAATTATTCGGTTTACCCGAGCAACAAATTTTATTTACCGATATTAGCTTCGTGTTTGTTGCCGTTTATATTTTTATTCCGTTTATGATTTTACCGATTTTCAATTCACTCGATAAACTTAATCCTACATTGATTGATGCAGCACGTGATTTAGGTGCCTCACCTATTACAACTTTCCGTCGCGTGATTTTACCACTGACTATGGACGGCGTAAAATCAGGTATCCAAGTTGTGTTTATCCCTGCACTCTCACTGTTTATGATTACACGTTTAATTGCAGGTAACCGTGTTATTACACTAGGTACAGCAATTGAACAGCAGTTTTTAGTAACACAAAACTGGGGCATGGGTTCAACGATTGCGGTATTTTTAATTATCTTTATGGTTATTATTATGCTTATTACAGGACAGAAGAGTAAAGGAGGGCGCGTACGATGAAAAAGCTATCACTATCCGCTAAATTTTATTTAGCCTTCGTTTTTATCGTGCTTTATGCACCCATCTTTTACTTAGTATTTTACTCGTTTAATAGCGGGGGTACGATGAATAAATTTGATTCATTTACGCTCGAACATTATGCAGCAGTTTTTGAAGATAAACGCTTGCTCGTTATTTTAATTAATACGGTTGTTGTTGCTTTACTCTCTGCTTTAATCTCTACGATTTTAGGTGTATTTGGAGCAATAGGCATCGTATCTTTACGTAATATGCGTATGCGCAACATCCTGCTTTCTTTAAACAACGTATTAATCGTTAGCCCTGACGTTATTATTGGGGCGAGCTTTTTAATATTATTTACGATGATTGGCATTAAGCTTGGCTTCTTCTCTGTATTAATTGCTCACATCGCCTTTAGCGTACCTATCGTGGTGCTGATGGTGCTACCAAAGCTGTTAGAGATGAATACCTCACTTATTGATGCAGCACAAGATTTAGGTGCCAGCAAACGCGATATTTTAACGCGCGTTATTTTACCGTATATCCAACCAGGCATCTTTGCAGGTTTCTTTTTAGCACTCACTTACTCACTTGACGACTTTGCAGTTACGTTTTTCGTTACAGGTAATGGCTTTAGTACATTATCCGTAGAAATTTATTCTATGGCACGCGCTGGCGTATCACTCACTGTCAATGCTATTTCTGGTTTAGTGTTTGTAGTAACCATTTTAGTCGTTGTAGGTTACTACTTTGTCGTTAACCGCAACAAAGGAAAGGTGGATAAAAGCGCATGAAAAAATTAATACAAGCTACCGTTGCGATTGTTATTATTTCTTTAGCGCTACTTTACACTACCAAGCTATTAAATATTAGCGGTGGTAAAACAGGTAAAGATATTTTAACGATTTATAACTGGGGTGAATATATCGATCCTGCTCTTTTAAAAGAGTTTGAAAAAGAAACAGGCATTCACGTAATTTATGAAACATTTGATACGAACGAGGCTATGTTAACGAAAATTAAACAAGGGGGCACAGCGTATGATATTGCTGTACCTTCCGAATATATTATCGAAAAAATGTTGGAAGAAGATATGCTCATACCACTTGATCATACCAAACTACCTAATTTAAAAAACATCGATTCTTACTTTTTAGATTTACCCTTTGACCCTCATAATAAATACTCTATCCCTTATTTTTGGGGTACAGTAGGTATTGTCTTTAACCCTGATAAAGTTGGTGAATTTGATTTTCACTCTTGGCAAGATTTATGGGACCCTGCGTTAAGACGCCAAGTATTTTTAGTCGATAGTGCCCGTGAAGTCGTAGGTATCGCGTTAAACAATTTAGGGTATTCACTAAACACAACGGACGATAGCGAACTAGCTGAAGCCGAAGCAAAATTAGCCGAATTAGCACCGAACGTAAAAGCGGTCATTGGCGATGAAACGACACAATTAATGGTGAATAATGAAGCTAGTGTGGCATTAACTTGGTCAGGCCAAGCGGCAGACATGATTTTTGAAAACGAAGCACTCGATTACGCTGTACCACATGAAGGATCAAATTTATGGTTTGATAATATTGTTATTCCGAAAACGTCTAAAAACGTAGAAGGTGCGCATAAGTTTATTAACTTTATGTTAGAAGCCGACTCCGCAGCAGAAAATGCTGATTATGTAGGCTACTCGACACCTAACAAAGCAGCGCTCGCTTTAATGGATGAGGAAGTCGTAAATGATGAGCGCTTCTACCCACCGATTGAGCAACGTGAAACATTAGAGGTGTACCGAGATTTAGGCCTTGATTATATCGGAGTGTATAATGAAATGTTTTTACGCTTTAAAATGAGTATTCGCTAAGTTAAGTCGCTATGTCATACTAATGATGTAGCGACTTTTAGCGTTGTTTCTCTTATGATAAGAAGGATGAGTTTTTGAAGAAAGGGGGACTTTTTATGTCCCAGACACAACAATCTAATAAAGTAGCCTTATATACACTGATGTTTACAATGTTCGTAACGATGAGTGGGATTGGCTTAATCATTCCCGTAATGCCTAAGTACCTCGAAACATTTGGGGTCGCTGGCCAAGTACTTGGATTTTTAATTGCCACATTTGCCTTCTCACAGTTTATTTTTTCACCTATTGCTGGTAATTTATCAGATCGCTACGGCCGTAAAAACTTAATTTTATTCGGGTTAGTCATTTACGGTTTAGCGCAAGTCGCATTCGGGTTAGCTACTTCACTACCATTATTATTTGTCTCACGTTTCTTTGGCGGTCTTGGCTCTGCTTTTATCGTGCCGCCTGTCATGGCTTTTGTCGCTGACATCACCACCTATGAAGAGCGCGGTAAAGGCATGGGCATGATAGGTGCTGCAATGTCTTTCGGCTTTATGATTGGGCCTGGTATCGGTGGCTTTTTAGCTAAAGTTAGCTTACACTTTCCTTTTTATATGGCGGGTGTATTTGCTTTTATCGCTGTCATCTTATCGCTATTTGTCTTACCGTCGATTAAACCGACTGTTTTAGCCAATAAAAAATCCGAAAATTTACTGAAACAAATGGCACGTTCTGTGCACACACCTTATTTTGTACTACTACTCATTATGCTAATTTTCTCGTTCGGTATTGCTAACTTCCAAGTAACATTATCACTTTTCGTTACGCAGAAATTTAATTATACCCCACAAGATATTGCGATTATTTTAACAGTCGGTGGTGCAGTAGGTGTCGTTATTCAGATGTTTGTTATCGATCCATTATTTAAACGCTTCGGTGAAATGAAAGTAATTTTAGTAAATTTACTTGTAGCAGCTGTAGCGATGTTGCTTATGTTGTTCATCTCAGGCTTCGCAGTTATTTTACTCGTAGCGACGATTTTCTCGACAGCAACGACACTCATTCGTCCTGCGGTGAATACGCTCATTTCTAAGCTCGCTGGCAATGAACAAGGGTTTGCCGCTGGTTTAAATAATGCTTATATGAGCCTCGGTAATATGGTAGGTCCTGCTCTAGCTGGTACGCTATTTGATATTGACCGTGCTATACCATACTTTGTAGGTACAGCTGTATTGCTCGTATGTTTCGTATTGGCCTTTGCTTGGGCTTCTACTAAAGCACCACATCTATTAAAAGCAGAAATAAAAAGTTGAAGCGATTGCTAAAATCGTTTCAACTTTTTTTATGATAAACTTTCTTTTAGGGGTCCCGTCACATACCCATCAAGCTAATAACGGAGATTGCTAGATTCGAATCCTTATCTACGGATCAGCTAGCAATGCATGAAAAACAGACAGACCAAATAAGCCCCGAAACAAGTGTTTTTTTCGCTAGGCAGCTTGTCTCGGCTTCACCGTCAACTCATACACAATGCCTAAAATGTCAAAGACCGTCATTTTCTTAGAGCGATGACACTTACGACCGTTTTTGAAAGCAGCTGATACAGGCGATGGAGGATGTTCACCAGTTCTTCTGCGCCAGCTGCCATTGCTCGAAAGAATAACGGAAAGTAATCCTTAATCATATAAACCGCCTTGTACTCACTCAGCTCCTACTTTTTCTTTTCGAGTAGGAGCTGTCGCATTTGAAACATCGTCGAAGAACAGAGAAGAATGCCAATGAGCTGACCATATAAATGGCACTCGAGGCGTTCTTTTTTCATCGTTTTACAGGCATCGATTTCAAAAAAAGACTTCCATGTTTTAAACAAAATCTCGATCTGCCAGCGCAATGAATACAGGGCATGTACGTCATTCGTTGGGACATCTTCAGGTGATGTGTTCGTGATATAAACGTTCATGCCC
>NZ_QAFW01000019.1 GCF_003057615.1 Metalysinibacillus jejuensis | reverse complement strand
AAATGAAGGCATTCGCCTATTGGCATTAGCATAGAAACAAAAACTCTTGGAACAAGAGGGTTAGCTCGGTCAGTTTTCGTTGGCTAGTAAAAGCAACGATAAGTCGAGAAGCCCCCACTTCAATTAGACCGCAAGGTCAATAAGTGGTGGGTAGTTCACGTCGCGACTTATAAACACCCGCAGAAATATTCGTATTTCTACGGTTTTTTTATGCCGCTCGTCGTGGCGCTAAAATTCTTTACTAGATTTTTCTGAACATTCATGTATAATTGGTGTCACATACGAATCGTTTCCTTCGGGGTCAGGTGAAAATCCTAACCGGCGGTATAGCCCGCGAGCTCCACGGAGCAGGATTTGGTGAAATTCCAAAGCCGACAGTACAGTCTGGATGAGAGAAGGAAGTAAAAGTTACGTGCTTTCGCGTAGCTTATTTTCTGACCCCACAAAAACATTTGTGTGGTCTTTTTCAATTGCATAGTTTTCCTTCGGGGTCGGGTGCAAGTCCCAACCGGCGGTATAGCCCGCGAGCTCCACGGAGCAGGATTTGGTGAAATTCCAAAGCCGACAGTACAGTCTGGATGAGAGAAGGAAGTGGCAAAAAACTAGCGTATAGGCTGGTTTATTTCGCAATGCCTACTTCACAAGCCCCTGTATCATGCAGTGGGCTTTTTATTATTTTTGGAGGTGATGTTATGACAGATCAACAATTTATGCAATTTGCTTTACAACTTGCGGAAACTGGTAAAAATCAAACATCCCCGAACCCGCTTGTCGGCTGTGTCATCACTAAGGGTGAGGACATTATCGGTTTCGGTGCCCACTTAAAAGCAGGCGATGCGCATGCCGAAGTGAACGCCTTAAAAATCGCAGGCGACAAAGCAAAAGGTGCTAACGTGTATGTAACACTCGAGCCGTGCAATCACATTGGGCAAACAGGTGCTTGCGTAGATGCCCTTATCACAGCGCAAGTGGCCCATGTTTTTGTAGCAACGCTCGACCCTAACCCGCTCGTTGCAGGAAAAGGCGCAAGGCGCTTAGAGGAAGCGGGCATTGCGGTGAGCGTGGGCTTATGCGAAACCGAAGCGAAAGCGTTAAACGCACCGTTTTTCCATTTCATTTCACAACATCAGCCGTACGTTACGCTAAAGCAAGCCATTTCACTCGATGGCAAAATTACCGCGAGCGAGGGCGAGCAAACGTTTATTACAGGTAAAAAAGTGAAGGAAGACGTACACTTAGCGCGTTCGCAGCACGATGCCATTTTAGTCGGCACGAACACCGTGTGCATCGACGACCCGAGCTTAACGAATCGCCTAAGCATAACGAAAAAACAACCGGTGCGCGTCATTATCGACCGCTTCGGCAAAATTAAAGCGAACGCTACTGTCTTTACCGATCACGCTGCACCGACGTGGCTCTTTACGACAGCACCGCGCGATTTACCGAATGTGCGCGTCTTCGTACTCGACAATTGTTCACTCGGCAATATTTTACGTCGCCTTGCAGACGAAGGCATTATGACGCTGTATGTCGAGGCAGGTTGCGGCATTGCGGATGCTTTTTTACAACAAGGTTTTGTGCAAAAAATGATTACGTACGTCGCGCCAAAGCTACTCGGCGACAGCGCACTGCCAATGGTGACGTCTGCCCTACCCCGTCCCTTTACGTTCGATGAGGTAACGCGCATTGGCGAAGATATTAAAATTACGATGACGCTAAAATGAGGTGAGCCTTTGTTTACAGGCATTATAGAAGAGCTAGGCACTATCGAAAAAATGGCCAAGCGCCCCGAAGCTATCGCGTTTACAATCGGTGCTAACACCATTATGACCGATATGCAAATTGGCGATAGCATCGCAGTTAACGGCGTTTGCCTTACGGTGACAAGCTTTACAGCAAAAAGTTTTACAGCCGACGTTATGCCAGAGACAGTCCGCGCTACGACCTTATCGTCATTGCAAACAGGCGATAACGTTAACGTCGAGCGTGCCATGGCAGCTAACCGGCGCTTTGGCGGTCACTTCGTCGCAGGTCATGTGGATGAAGTAGGAACAATTTTACGCAAACGCCCTTACGCCAACGCGGTTTATTTCGATATTAAAATTTCTAAAGAAGCGAGCGCAACGTGTATCCCACGTGGCTCGATTGCCATTGACGGCATCAGTTTAACGATTTTTGATTTACAACCTGAGCAAGTTACGGTATCCCTTATCCCGCATACGTTTGACGAAACGACACTCGGCTTTAAAGGCGAGCGCGCTAGCGTCAATATCGAAACGGATCTTTTAGGCAAATACGTAGCTCGCAAGTTGCAAAAACAAAGCGGTACCATTACAACAGATTTTTTACGACAAAACGGATTTTAAGGTGGTCATAGTATGTTTCATACAATCGAAGAAGCACTCGAAGATTTAAAAGAGGGCAAAATTATTATCGTCGTAGATGACGAAAACCGTGAAAACGAAGGCGATTTTATTGCGCTTGCCGAACACGCTACACCTGAAGTCATTAACTTTATGGCTTCATTTGGTAAAGGCTTAATTTGTACACCCCTAAGCCCAGTAATTGCGAGCCATTTACAGCTTGCGCCTATGGTCGAACGCAATACCGATTTTCACCAAACAGCATTTACCGTAAGTGTTGACCATATTGATACTACAACAGGCATTAGCGCATTTGAGCGTGCCACAACGATTCAAAAACTGATTGATCCTACTGCTAAAGCGGAACATTTCCGCCGCCCAGGACACGTCTTCCCTCTTATCGCTAAGCCAGACGGTGTGCTCGCACGCCCTGGTCATACCGAAGCAGCTGTAGATTTAGCGATGCTTGCTGGGAGCACCCACGCAGGTGTCATTTGCGAAATTATGAATGAAGACGGCACGATGGCTCGCCTACCTGAGCTACAAAAAATGGCCGCCTTGCTTAATATGAAAATTATTACAATCGAAGCGTTAATCAATTACCGCCTCGAAAAAGAACAAGTAATTACGCGCGAGGCGAGCGTAGCAATGCCTACCGCACAAGGTAACTTTACGATGATTGGCTACAGCAATACGCTCGACCATAAGGAGCATATCGCCATTACAAAAGGTGAATTGCATCAAGCCGAAGCACCACTCGTACGCATTCATTCGGAATGTTTAACGGGCGATGTATTTGGTTCAAAACGCTGTGATTGCGGACCACAACTTGAAGCGGCACTAGCGATGATTGAACAAGACGGAACAGGCGCTGTTTTGTATATGCGTCAAGAAGGTCGCGGCATCGGCTTACTTAATAAATTAAAGGCGTACGAACTGCAAGAACAAGGGTATGATACTGTCGAAGCTAACGAAATGTTAGGCTTTGCGAGCGAGTTACGCGACTACCGCCTATGCGCTCAAATGCTGAAAGATTTAGGTGTGACGACGGTACGTTTATTAACGAATAACCCTGATAAAGTAGCCCAGCTCGAACGTTACGGCATTAACGTAGCCGCACGCGTACCTATTATTGTAGGGCTTGCTGAAGAAAACGCGAAGTATATGGCAACAAAACAACAAAAAATGCAACACCTATTATAAGGAGGATTTTTTCATGGTAAATATTTTACAAGCACAACTCGTAGGTACAGATTTAAAAATCGGCATCGTTGTAGGCCGCTTCAATGAATTTATTAACGACAAATTACTCGCTGGTGCTATTGACGGCTTAAAACGTCACGGTGTTGACGACGCTAACATTGAAGTTGCCTGGGTACCTGGCGCATTTGAAGTACCATTTTTCGCTAAAAAAATGGTCGAAAGTCAAAAATATGATGCTGTTATCGGCTTAGGCACCGTCATTCGCGGGGCAACGACGCATTATGATTATGTATGTAATGAAGCGGCTAAAGGCATTGCACAAGTCGGCTTACAATCTGGCGTACCGACCATTTTCGGTATTGTCACAACAGAAACCATCGAACAAGCTATTGAACGCGCTGGTACAAAAGCTGGCAACAAAGGCTATGATTCAGCAGTAGCTGCAATTGAAATGGCAAACCTTACAAAACTACTGTAAAACAAAAGGCGAAGGGGTAATCGCTACCCTTTCGCCTTTTGATATTATTGCATACTATAGCTCAGTGATCGTTGCATCTCCACTACTTTGGAACTTCTCCGCCGCGACTCTCTCAATTGGGCGGGGCTGAACGGTGGGAGTCGCTTTTTATTCAATCCAGCATCTTTCCCACCAGCCCCTTCCTGTTTTCAGGTTACGCTGGAGAAGTGGAACTTCTCCGCGCACCCTTCCAAACCTGGCGGGGCTGAACGGTGGGAGATGCTTTTTATTTAATCCAGCATCTTTCCCACCAGCCCCTTCCTGTTTTCAGGTTACGCTGGAGAAGTGGAACTTCTCCGCGCACCCTTCCAAACCTGGCGGGGCTGAACGGCGGGAGATGCTTTTTATTCAATCCAGCAATAAAACACCAACCCCCTCTACTTTTCAGTCGCCACCTTAGAAGTGGAACTTCTAGGTGACGCCTTCCAAAGTTCACGGGGGCTAAACGGTGTTTTTTGCTTTTTATTCAATCCAGCGCCTTCCCGCTAACGCTTCGCCATTTTCGCACAAGCCTTGAAAACAAAAACATGTTTTCAGCGGCATGCGCTCCAAATTGCTTCAGCGTTGAACAGCGGGAGTCGCTTTTTATTTAAAATACGTTTTATAATAACCGCCAATATGGCCGGTATTGTCAATGACAAAAATAAATTCGTCCGTTTCGTTTTTCACTTCGTATTCTTTTCCTACCGTTAAAACATTTGATACTAAATATTTTGCTGCATTCGTATGCGTACAAGTTACTGTGCGTAGCGTTGGCGCATCTTTCCATGTATTATGAAGCATAGCAATCTCTCCTCGTGTTAAATTCGTCTTCTCTAGTGTATACGATTTTAGCGTGTTTGTGGAGAGCTGGAGGTGAAATTTATGAGCGTACCGCCGTGGTTTTATGCCATCGCCTTTGCCGTCGTCATCGCTTTTGTGATTTTTTCAGAATGGAATTCGCGCCGTTAACCATTTGTGTTAACTAAGTTAAATATGTAGTTGACTTACAGACTTTACTCCACTAAACTATAACCATACTATTTTTTTGGAGTGATTAAAATGGCAACAACGGTTCAACAAGCGCGTGCAGGCAGTCGGTTCTCCACGCTTGATATGGTATATTGCGCACTGTTCGCAACATTAATGATGATTGGCGCAAACATTACAACGTTCGCCCCTTTCTTAGTCGTAGGTGGCGTACCTATTACGCTACAATCTTTTTTTGCTACACTAGCCGGGTTAATTTTAGGGGCGCGTAAAGGCGCGATCGCTATGCTCGTTTACACATTAATCGGCTTAGCAGGTGCACCGGTATTCGCAGGCTTTAAAGGCGGCATGTCGATGTTACTCGCACCAACGTTTGGCTTTATCATCGTCTTTATTTTAATTGCCTACATTATTGGCAAAATGACAGAAAAAAATGGCACGGTTAAAAGTTATGTCATCGCTTCACTTGTCAGCACCGTAATTACGTACGTCATCGGTACGAACTGGATGTACGGCGCGTACATGTTGTGGGCAGGCGCACCAGAAGGTTTTAACTACTGGATGGCTTGGGCTTGGATGCTTGGCCCACTACCGAAAGATATTATTTTAGGCGTCTTTGCAGGGTTCTTCGCCTTCCGTATTAATAAAATCTTAAAAATTAATAAAGCGTAAACGACAAAAGAGGTTGCCCCGTTAATGGGACAGCCTCTTTTTGTACTTATTTTTTCATTTCCTCTTTTAAATGCGCAATTGCTGCGTCAAATGTTTCATCAATTTCTTTATTTGGACGGTACGTTAGTAAGCTTACGACTACAATAGCAAGCAATCCTAAGAAGAAGCCCGGAATGATTTCATAAAGCCCTAGCCATTTCGCCTTCCCCCACACAAACGTCACTACTGCGCCGACTGACACGAAAAATACCGCTAAGCGTCCTAAAAATACATAGTAACTATCTGATTTCGGTGTTTTATTAAACGCTTTGTATAAGTCTTCGACAAGCGCCGATGACGTTACGATAAGCTGCGAAGAAATCGTACTCATTACTGCCGATAATACAGCCGCTAAAGAGTACATCGCGTCTATTAAGCAAATGTGCGTTGTAAAAACGCTTTTGTACGGTCATGTTGCGGGTTAAGTAACACCTCATCAGGCGTGCCCTGCTCGACAATAACCCCCTTATCCATAAAAACAATGCGATCAGATACTTCACGCGCAAACTGCATTTCATGCGTCACAATTAACATCGTGTTACCATCATCCGCAAGCTTACGCATTACTTTTAGTACCTCGCCTACCATTTCTGGGTCAAGCGCGCTCGTTGGTTCGTCAAATAGCATGACATCAGGGTTCATACACAGCGCACGCGCAATGGCTACACGCTGCTTTTGCCCGCCTGACAGCTGACGCGGACGCGCATTCACATACGCCTCCATGCCGACAAGCTGTAAATACTCCTCTGCAACTTTAATCGCTTCGGCTTTACTGCGCTTTAGCACTTTCACTTGCCCTACAATACAATTATCTAGCACGGTTAAATTATTAAATAAGTTAAATTGCTGAAACACCATGCCAAGGTGTGTGCGGTATTGCTCTACGTTTTTCATTTCTTTTAAAATATCATTGCCTTTATAAATGATTTCGCCACCATTTGGCGTTTCAAGAAGATTAACACAGCGCAGTAAGGTTGATTTACCCGAGCCAGATGAGCCAATTAACGTCACAACCTCGCCCTTCTTCACCTCAAAATTAACATCCTTTAACACTTCATTACTGCCGAAGGATTTGCTTAAATGTTTAATATCAATGACTGTTTCCATTACGCTACCTCCTTCTTCTCAAATGCTTGTGGGCCGTCTAAACGGCGTTCCATCCAGCGTAAAATACGCGTCGCGGTAAAGGTCATCACTAAGTATAAAATACTTGCGATAAAGAAGGCTTCAAAGTAGCGGAAGTTAGCGCCTGCAATCGACTTCGTTTGGAAGAATAACTCATTAACGCCAATCACGCTAAGTACCGCTGTATCTTTAATATTCATAATAAGTTGGTTGCCTGTTGCTGGTAAAATATTGCGTCCTACTTGTGGTAATACGACGTGCATCATCGTTTGCACATGGCTCATACCGATCGCTTGCGCTGCTTCGTACTGCCCTTTATCAATCGACACGATACCACCGCGTACAATCTCTGCCATATAGGCACCTGTGTTTAGCGAAACGACTAAAATACCTGCCGTTAAAATGTTTAAATCAATGCCAAGTGCCATATCTAAGCCGTAATAAACGACCATGGCTTGTACCATCATTGGTGTACCACGGAAAAACTCTACATAGCACGCTAAAATAAAGCGTACCACTTTAAGCAATACTTGCTTTGGTGATTTTGTTTTAGGAATTGTATCAATTATACCAATCACAAATCCGATAAGTGCACCAATAACTGTACCAATTAACGCGATAAGCAATGTGATGCCCATAGCACGTAATAATAAGTGCCAGTTGTTCTCTACAATGGAAATAATCCAATCTAAACTCATGTCTGTCTCCCCCTGCTCATCGCTAATAAAAAAGAGAGGCGTACATTTACGCCCCCTTACCATCTGCTTATTTTGCTGATGGTTGTTGCTGAATTGCGTCTTCCATAATTTTTTGGCGCTCTTCTTCAGAGATACCTTGTAAAATTTCATCGATTTTAGCTTTGTTAGCATCGTCTTTACGTAAACCAACCGCGATTGAAGACTCTGTTGGGTCTGCTTCAAAGCCTTCTTTAAATACAACATACGTGAAGTCTTCTAGTGCTTGTGATGCCGAAATCCCTTCAGGACGCTCTGAAACATAACCGTCAATTTTACCTGACTGCAACGCTACACGTTGTGCTGAGAAGTTGTCCATCGCTGTTTCTTTTTTCACGCCGTCGATTTGATCAATCACATCATAGTGTGATGTATTTAATTGACCTGTTAACTTAGCCCCTTTAAACGCTTGAATCGAATCCATTTCGACGAATTTTTCGCCTTCTTTATAGTGATCTTTAATATAGTCGCTATCTTTACGTACTACTAGTACAAAGTCAGATTGGTAATAAATATCCGTAAAATCAATCGTTTTTTTACGCTCAGCTGTCGGTGACATACCCGCCATAATCGCATCAATTTTATTAGATTGTAGTGCTGGTACTAAACCATCCCAGCCCATTTTTACGATAACAAGCTCTTTACCTAAGCCTTCTGCTACTTTTTTAGCAAAAGCGATGTCATAACCGCCCGCAAACTCTTTGCTGCCTTTAATAGCAACGGCGCCATTAGCATCGTCATTTTGTGTCCAGTTGTAAGGTGGATAATCTGCCTCCATCCCTACGCGAAATTCTTTGCTGTCATCACTTGCGTCGCCGTCTGTTGCCGCATCGTCTTTATCCTTACCACCGCATGCAGCAAGTACGATTGTTGTGAATATTGCGACAATCATAAGTAGCATTTTTTTATTCATTGCCAATTCCTCCTCTTTTTACCTATAAACAATACAAAAAAACGACCCTACGTGAAAATCTTTAGGTCGCCTACATATTGCCCCAAAATTCCACATCACATTCCTACTCGAGATAGCTCAACTTAGTAAAAAGGAATAACGTTTACTAAGACAGTGTTGCAATTGTTAACTGCAACCCCAGCATATAAGCGTAAAGCTCACTTATACACTTCGGCGATATTTCCTTCATTATAGCTTCATCGTTGCTTACACTCTGCTGTAATCTAATAAATATCGCGCCTCTACCTCAATCAAAATTGATGAGGTATTTGTTTATTTAATTACTTGTCATGTTATCGTAATTTTTTCACATTGTCAACACTATTTCGCCATTTTTCTGAAAATAGGGTGAATTTTCATGTAGTTTTCTGTATATTTATTACGGTACTATACTGCTTAACTAGTAAAATTATGTATAATGTTTAACAATACGGAAAACGAGAAAAGAATAGAGAAAGCGAGGGATGATATGAAAAAATGGTTACACTTTTTGCTGATGAGCGCTGTGTTATTGATCGCGCTGTACGGCACTGTCCAAAACTGGCAACACGGCTTAACAACACTTAATGGCATTACGCTCGCCCTACTCCTACTCGTCACGACATTGCTTGCTTATGCGTATCATTTGCGCTACCCTCTTGATAAAAAACTATACACGATAATTGGCGCACTCGTTATTATGACGCTCCCACTCGTAACGTATGCCGCCTATCAATTTTTTAGCCACTAAAAAAAGGGCCGCCCTAACAGAAGTTAGCGCGACCCTTTGTCAATTTTATGAGTTTAATAATAAATCTTCTGGGTTTTCGATTAATTCTTTAACCGTTTTTAAGAAACCTACAGAGTCTTTACCGTCGATAATACGGTGGTCATAAGAAAGTGCCACGTACATCATTGGACGGATTTCGATTTCGCCGTTCACTGCTACTGGGCGTTGAACGATTGAGTGCATACCAAGGATACCTGGTTGTGTACCGTTCATGATTGGTGTAGACATTAATGAACCAAACACACCACCGTTCGTGATTGTGAATGAACCGCCTGCCATATCGTTAAGACCTAATTTTTTGTCGCGTGCTTTACCCGCTAATTCTTTAATATCGCGCTCGATAGCTGCGAAGTTTTTGCGGTCTGCATCACGTACTACTGGTACAACTAAACCTTCTTCAGTTGATACAGCAATACCGATATCAAAGAAGTTGTTTAAGTGGATTTCGTTACCAGAAATTTGTGCGTTAACGTAAGGATATTTTTTAAGTGCTGCGACAACAGCTTTTGTAAAGATTGACATGAAACCTAATTTGATGTCGTTTTCTTTTACGAATTGCTCTTGTTTGCGTTTACGTAATGCCATGATGTTAGTCATGTCGATTTCGTTGAATGTCGTTAACATCGCTGTTGATTGTTTAACTTCTAGTAAACGTTTCGCGATTGTTTGACGACGACGAGACATTTTTTCTACTGTTACGCGACCTGATTCTTCAGCTGGTGTGAAGATCATTGCGCCTGTTGTTGCCACTGGTGCTTGTTGTGCTGGTGCTGCCGCAGGTTGAGAACCGTGTGCTGCAACGTCTTGTACACGTACGCGACCTTGTGGGTCAACCGGTGAAATCGCTGCTAAATCAATGCCTTTTTCACGCGCTAATTTACGTGCTGCTGGTGAAGCAACTACGCGTTCGCCTGTTGTTGTTTCTTCCACTTGTTGTGGTGCTGGTGCTGTCGTTTCAGCTTGAGCTGGTGCTTTTTCTTCTTTTGGTGCTTCAGCTTGTGGTGCTGGTGCAGCGCCTTCTCCAGCTTCTACGATTGCGATAACTTGACCAACATCAACTGTGTCGCCTTCTTGTGCTTTAATTTCAGTTAAAACACCTGCTTCTTCTGAAATAATTTCAGCATTTACTTTGTCTGTTTCAAGCTCAACGATGAATTCGCCTTTTTCTACACGGTCGCCTACTTTTTTCACCCACTGGGCAATTGTACCTTCCGTAATCGATTCTGCTAACTCAGGGACTTTAATCTCAGCCACTATAATTTCCTCCTTTGATTTAAAACAACCATTCAACCATTATTTTAATGAAGCCGCCTTGATTATTCAAGGTTTTGGCATTGGTTACATTTTCATTTAACATACAGCCATCGCCGCAACGCGCTATAGTTCTAGCGCGTTTTGGAAATTGCGGCTACGCTTTTATTTTTGGCTAGCTTCGCCTATTTCCTCGGCGTCACTTCATCACTTCACACAATGCAGGGCATTGCGCTCTGTGGTTCCAGTGCGCGGCGGAAATTGCGGCTACGCTTTTATTTTGATTGTGCTACTGCTTCTTCGATAAGACGCGCTTGCTCTGCTTTATGTGCATCCATATCGCCTTCTGCTGTTGATGACATTGCTGGGCGGCCAACGTATGAAAGTTTTTTGCCTTCAGCTAGCTCATACATATATTGTGTTGCATATAAGTATGAACCTTGGTTTTTCGGTTCTTCTTGTACCCAAACAAGCTCTTTAGCGTTAGGGAAGCGTGCGATAATATCGGCAATTTTTTGTTGTGGGAATGGATATAATTGCTCAACACGTACGATGTGTAAGTAATCAAATCCTTCGCCATCTTTAATGCGGTCAGCAAGGTCGATTGCTACTTTACCGCTTGCAAATAAAATACGCTCTACTTTTTTCGTGTTAGTACCTAAGCCTGGTTGCTCGATAACTGTTTGGAATGTACCTTCAGCTAATTGCTCTTTCGTTGCAGCAGCTAATGGGTGACGTAATAAATATTTAGGTGATACGACAACTAATGGACGAACCGCTTCTGTACCTAGCATTTTTGCTTGGCGACGTAATAAGTGGTAGTAGTTACCTGCGTTCGAGCAGTTTGCTACTGTCCAGTTGTTTTCTGCTGATAATTGTAGGAATCGTTCCATACGGCTTGATGAGTGCTCTGGTCCTTGACCTTCGTAACCGTGTGGTAATAACATTACGAAACCTGATTTTTGACCCCATTTTGCACGGCTTGATGAAATGAAGTTATCGAACATCACTTGTGCCATGTTAGCGAAGTCACCGAACTGTGCTTCCCATACTGATAGCGTGTTTGGTTTTTCCATGTTGTAGCCGTACTCATAGCCTACAACGCCCGCTTCTGTAAGTGGTGAGTTGTAAACTTTAAACGACGCTTTAGCGCCTGTAATACCGTGAAGTGGTGTGTACTCTGCACCGTTGTTTTTATCGTGAATAACAAGGTGACGTTGTGAGAACGTACCGCGCTGTGCATCTTGACCTGAGAAGCGCACAGGATTACCGTCTTGTACGATTGTACCGAACGCTAATGTTTCTGCGTGACCCCAGTCAATTTTACCTTCTTCAAATGCTTCTTCACGACGTTTTAAAATACGACCTAATTTGTTTTGTGGCTCAAAACCTTCTGGCCATGCTAATAACTCATCGTTCATTTGTTTTAATACGCTCGCGTCAACCGTTGTATCAACGTCAGCTGGGTAGCCATCTTTAACTGCTTGTGGCATTTCAACTGTAATTGGCTCTTTCGTTTCGCCAACTTCTTTCACGTGATCGTATGCTTTTTGCATTTCTGCGTAAATGTCTGTATCTAATTGTGCTACAGCATCTGCTGTTACTACGCCTTCAGCTGCTAATGCTTCGCCGTAAAGAGCGCGTACAGTTGGGTGCTTAGGCACGATTTTGTATGTTTCTGGGTTTGTTACTGTTGGATCATCTGTTTCGTTATGACCGTAGCGGCGGTAACCGATTAAGTCGACTAAAATATCTTTGCCGAATTTTTCGCGGTATTCAAACGCTAAACGCGCTACTTGTACGACTGCTTCTGGTGCATCTGCGTTAACGTGTACAACTGGTACTTCATAACCTTTTGCTGGGTCAGAAGAGTAAACAGAAGAACGAGAATCGTACGTTTCTGTCGTAAAGCCGATCATGTTATTTGAGATGATGTGTACAGAACCGCCTGTTGAGAAGCCTTCTGTTTTCGCGAAGTTAAGTGTTTCCGTTACGATACCTTGACCTGGGAATGCTGCGTCACCATGCACAAGGATAGCCATTGCTTTTTTCGCGTCATGCGTTGGCTCGCCCGCTTTTGATGTATCATCTTGCGCTGCGCGTGTTTGACCTGTAACGACTGGGCTCGCTACTTCTAAGTGAGAAGGGTTGTACGCTAACTTCACTTTATAGTCTGCTGTTTTTGTTAATGTTGCACCCATATGGTATTTAACGTCATTTGTCCAACCTTTTGTAATTTCTAACGAGCCGTCTTCTGGTAAGAAGTACTCATTTGACACGTGCGCAAAGTCAGCAAACATCATCGCATACGGTTTGTTTAACACATGTGTTAATACGTTTAGGCGACCACGGTGCGCCATACCAATTTGTAAAACGTTCATGTGTGATTTTTGTGATAAGCGATCTAACTCATCAATTAATACAACAAGTGTGTCTAAACCTTCGATTGAGAAACGTTTTTGACCAACGAATGTTTTGTGGATGAATTTTTCGAAACCTTCTACGCGAGTTAAGCGCTCAAGAAGGGCTTTTTTCTCTTCTGTAGTAAGCGGTGCATTTAATGCGCCTGACTCAATTTTAGCGCGTAACCAATTACGCTCATCGTCTACTACAACATGGTCGTATTCAAAAGCAATTTTGCCTGTATAAATACCACGTAAATAATCTACTGCTTGCTTACCGTTTGTAACACCTGCTGGGACAGTTTCAAAGAAAATTGTCGCCGGTAGGGCTGCAAGGTCTGCGTCTGTTAGACCAAAGGCTTTTGGCTCGATATGTGAAAAATCAAGCTTGCGGTCTTTCAGTGGGTAAATGTCTGCTGCTAAGTGCCCTAGGTGACGGATTTCTTCTGCTAATTTCATCGCTGCTAAAATCTTTGTAACGTTGGCTGGCGCTTGCGCTGCTGTTGGGGCTGCAGGTTGAGTGCCGTCCGCGAAGATTGGTTCACCATATTGCTCAAATAAAGCGACTAGGCCTGGCTCGACTTCTTCAGGTGACTGTAAAAATAAGTCGTATTGCTCCATTACATACCCTAAGTTAGGACCTTCGAAAGCTGACCAAGGTGTAACATTGTTCGACATGAAAAATTACCTCCAAATTTTTGCCTTGTGCGGCATTTACAATAGTTAAATTTTATGTTGCATTTCATATAACATTCTATCATTCTTTACAGTGTGTTGCACGATGTTTGCTCCGACTCACACCAATCGATGCTAAACCTACCGAAAGCGATACTATTCAGTCATTTTTACAGCAAATAGCGAGCGCTTACAATGTAGAAGAACTTTTTTTCATATCAATATTACTACTCTTCACAAAAAATACAATACTTTTCGTCAAATTCAGCAACTTTCCTCATAGGCAGCGCGGCAAGGTCAATGTAAACACGGTGCCCGCTTCGCCAGACGTCACTGAAATATCCGCTTGGTACTTGTCCACAAGCATGCGCACGATGCTCAGCCCAAGACCGCTACCATCGATGCGTTTGCGCGCATGGTCAGCACGATAAAAGCGGTCGAAGATGTGCGGTAAATCTTGCGCGGGTATGCCGATGCCGTTATCTGCGACAGTGACGACTGCGCTACGAGACGAAATTGTAGTCGTAATAGTGATGATTGGGTCTTGCTTACTATAGTGTACCGCATTTACTAAAAGATTTTGCAAAATTTGTGTGAGACCGCTCGCAGTAATTTTTACAGCGACGTTTTCGGCAAGGTTTGTCGTAATTCTCACGTGCGGATGAGCGGCTTGCACCGTTTTTTCCACCGCAGCAATCGTATCGTTAAGTTGCGTCTTCACCGGCTCATCGCTCGACGTTCGGCGCGCGAGTGCAAGGAGCGCTTCAATTAGCGTCTTCATGCGCGCTGTTTCTGCTAAAGCTAGCGTCAGTGATTCGTCGAGTACAGCAGGATCATCTTTACCCCAGCGCTTCAGTAGCGATAAATGCCCTTCTACCGCGTGGAGCGGCGTGCGCAGTTCGTGTGAAGCATCCGACACAAATTGATGTTGCTGTAAAAAAGCCGCTTCAAGCTCCGCTATCATTTGCTCATAGACGACGATCAATTCGCCAATTTCATCATCGCGTGCTACGAGCGCGGTACGTTTTTCAAAGCCCGTCTCTGCCACTTCTCGCATCGCATCACGCAGCGTCAGCACGGGGCGCATAAAGAAGCCTGCCAGATAGTACCCGCCAGCTACCGCAATAATTAACGCAATCACGCCTGCAAGCAACATCGCTGTCAGTAAATAGCGCATCATCGCTAAAAATTGCGTTAACGGATGTACGAGCTGAATATAGCCTTGCATCATGCCCACTTGTATCGGCAGCGTCGTTACGAAAGCGCGCTCACCATCTACCACGCGCTCGACAAATGCTAACTCAAGTGGCTGGGCAGAAGATTTATCATTAATGCGCACGACTTCTAAGCCGTCTTGATTAAAGATGCGAACGGTCTCTTGCTGATCAATAATCGTCGTTAACATGCCGCGCTGTCTACGTAACTCTTCCATAGACAAGCCGTCATTTATATAAGAAGTAACATCGACCAGCGTGCGTTCTGCCTTTGCCCGTTCCTCCGTCAATAACCAGTTGTAAACGAAGCCGTAGAGCACGATACATACGACGGCATACGTCGCAACGATTAATAAACCTGCCGTTAGTGCCCACTTTTGTTTAAGCGTCATGCGCGCATCACATACCCTACACCGCGCACCGTATCAATCGTTAAATAATTGCCGAGCTTGGCGCGCAAATGACGAATATAAACGTCCACGACATTCGTTTCCACTTCACTGTCAAAGCCCCATACTGCCGTTAAAATTTGGTCGCGGCTACACACCTGATTGCGGTGTTCTATTAAATACACTAATAAATCATACTCTGTTTTCGTTAGCTCTACCGCTTGTTGCGCCGCCGTCACTGCCCGCTGCTTTGGGTAGACGACGACCTCACCTACCTCATACGTTGTTTCTGTTGGCGGCGTCACGCGGCGTAAAATCGTACGAATACGCGCAAGCAACTCTTCAATTGCAAAAGGCTTGACGATGTAATCATCAGCCCCCGCATCTAAACCGCTCACACGGTCAGTTACCGCATCGCGCGCCGTCACTAAAATAATAGGCACGTCGGATTGTTTACGCACGCGCCGGCAAATTTCCGTGCCGCTTAACTGCGGTAACATCACATCGAGCAGCAGCACATCAAACGGCTCAGTAAGCGCCGCTTCTAGCCCCTCGCGTCCATCGTGCAACACCGTAACGTCAAAGCCTTCATGCTGCAGTTCGAGCTCAATAAAGCGCGCGATACTCGCTTCATCTTCTACCAATAAAATTCTTTGCATGCTATCACCTTCTTTAGTAGTAATTGTACGCTTTCTTTAGCAAAAACACGACACGTTTAACCCTATATTTAAAGCAAGTGACAAATTCGTGTCAGACGAAAATATTTTCCATTTCTGCAGGAAAAATAACTATAGCTTTCTTGTTTTTTTTGACTTATGATACTTCTTGCTGGACGTGAAATCATTACGAGAAAAACGCATGATGAAATAATATTTACAATCAATGAGTAGTCATTTATGAGTATTTACGGAACAAATACTAGAAAATAATTGCATTTTCGAAAAATAACGATTACACTTTCATTATAGTAATAATTTATTTTCCTTTGCAGGTTTATCCTTTTTCACCTTGGGGAAAAGTTTGACGTAAAGAAGATGTCGCTTCGTCTAGTGAATTAATTTTCGACCTTAAAAGGAGGCGTTTCGCATGTTAAAAAAACGTGAGTTAGTAGAATGCAATGAATTATATGAGTTATTATCGCACCCGACCGTTTTCCCGTATGTTCGTCAAAAAGCAACATCCGCTGATGAGTACTGGTTTATGACGAAACAGCTAATGGAAGAAGAAGCTGTAGGCACAGCTATTTCACGCACAATTACTGATGATTGGGGTCAAGTAATTGGGACAATTAGCTTATTCGACATTGAAGATGGCGCTGGCTTTTTAGGCACATGGATTGGGCTTCCGTTCCAAGGCATGGGGTATAACCAAAAAGCAAAGCACGATTTTCTATCTGAATTATTTTTTGAATTAGATTTCCAAACTGTTTTCTTACGCATTCGCGAAGAGAACGTTAAATCACAAAAAGCAGCAGCAAAACTGCCATACGTTGTAGAGGCGAATGATACACACCCTACACTACTTGAGCAAATTAATGCTGGCGACAAAAAATTTAAATTATACCAAATTCCACGTGACTTATTCTACCTTGTAACAGCGAATGCCGATGCAGACGCTGCCCACGAGGCAATGTAATACAAAAGAAAGCCCGCAGCAGTTGTCTACATTGACAGTTGCTACGGGCTTTTTTCATCCGTGATTATACGCTTCACGCGTCATGCGGTATACGACGTGATCGACGAAACGACCATACAAATTTTCCGCTGCTGGTACGGTTTCTGCTTCTGTAAAGCCTAAACGCTTTGCGACCATGCGGCTTTTGACGTTATGTTGTGCGACGCGTATTTCGACGACTTGCATCGCGCGCTCAAAAAAGCATAGCGACATCATCGCACGCACCGCATCTGTCATAATGCCCTGACCTGTGTAGCGCTCACTTAACCAGTAGCCGAGCGTAGCGGTCTTTGTTTGATGATCAAAGCGGTTGACACTTATGACACCGCATAACACCCCCGCATAGCGAATGCCTGTAACGAGCGCTTCGCCACTGGCAAACTGCTGTAAGCTTTGGGCGATAAATGCGCGTTGTTGTTCGAGCGAAGGTACCTCTTCAAGCCAACCTAGCCACTGCTTTAAATGCATATGCTCTGCTGTAATTAGCGTTACGAGTGCCTCGGCATCATGTGGCTCTAACAATTGCAATTGCAGTTGATCGTGGACGGCTGACACTCCCACTCATAAATAAGTGAGGTTCTAAAGTACAAAAGATTTCTTCTTTGCTCTCCCATCAACCGATGTTACTGGTTGGGTACAACACAAAGACACTATCTTATTTCCTTTAGACTTTAACGA
This sequence comes from Metalysinibacillus jejuensis, assembly GCF_003057615.1. Taxonomy (GTDB): domain Bacteria; phylum Bacillota; class Bacilli; order Bacillales_A; family Planococcaceae; genus Metalysinibacillus; species Metalysinibacillus jejuensis. The sequence goes on along the minus strand of NZ_QAFW01000019.1, from coordinate 25,869 downwards.
ACAAGACGACCATTGCCATCATTAGCGTTCGCATCGGCTCATGCCAAAACCGTTTTTCATACTACTGATTATATCAGTTAATCACTCTAACTACAATAAAAAGACATAGAAAAATTCAGATAATTAGAACACCCTAGTAGGCGTTCCTTATCTGACCTCACTTTCATCCCAAGCCTAAAGGCAAGGGCTTTCTCGTTCGGGAAATCTGTAAAATAAACAATAGCATCCCCTCATTTTTCGTATTGGATAATTAACTCCACCATCTCTTCGGGCGTTTTTGGCGTCTGGGTATCCGCCATGCGCTCAATATACGTCGGCGCCTTGTCAATTAATGCTTTCAAGCCCTCGAAGAACGTTTCTTGAGTTAACGCTTCCTCTTCTATTACTTCCGCAAAACCTTGGCGCTTAAACAAGTTAGCGTTTAATACTTGATCGCCGCGGCTTTGTTTCGCTGATAGTGGGATGAGTAACATCGGCTTATGCAAGGTTAAAAACTCAAAAATGGCGTTAGAGCCCGCACGCGATACGATGTAATCTGACGCATGTAGTAAGTCAGAAAGTTCGTCGGTCACGTACTCAAACTGCTTATACCCTGGTGTATTGTATAGGTTAACGTCGACATTACCTTTACCACAAAGATGAATAATATCAAAGCGTGCGAGTAAACGCGGTAAGTTATCGCGCACAATATCATTGAGTAATTTTGACCCTTGGCTACCGCCCATGAGTAATAAAATTTCTTTATCACCTGTAAACTCACAGCGCGCAATACCTTTATCGCGGTCACCGGTAAAAAGGCTTGAGCGAATAATCGAGCCTGTGCACGTTGAACGGTCTGATGGTAAATGCTTCAATGTTTCTTCAAATACGGTAAAAACATGTGAGGCAAACGGCAAGGCGATTTTATTGGCAAGCCCTGGTGTCACATCTGACTCATGAATGACGATCGGTACATTGGCTAACTTCGCTGCAATAACAACCGGTACCGACACGAATCCCCCTTTAGAAAATACCACGCTCGGCTTCACTTTACGGATGATGCTAAAAGCTTGTGCAACACCGCGAACGACGCGAAACGGATCTGTGAAGTTTTTTAAAGAGAAATAGCGGCGTAATTTGCCGCTTGCAATGCCGTAAAAAGGCACTTTCGGAAACGCGTCTCCGATTAATTCTTGCTCGATACCATCTGTTGAACCAATATAATGAACGTCATACCCTTTTTGTAAGAGTGACGGAATAATTGCTTGATTAAGTGACACATGCCCCGCTGTGCCGCCACCTGTTAAAATAATTGTTTTGTGTTCCAATCGTTATGCTCCTGTTCTTCAGCTAACTTTCGTGCTTCGTTGTGAACGTTTTGCTTTTTTCATTCATTTATTGTAGCATACATCGCACGTGAGAAAAAAGCCCCCCAGCCTATTCTCTTTTTTTGAGATTTTCGGAAAATTCACAACTTGCGACCTAGTTAACAACAACCAGGAACTTCAAGCGCCTGCACATCCTCGCCAATAATGACAAGTTGCGGCTTCATTTTAATATATTCAGGGAGCCACTGCACCATGCCATACGCGTATTGAAATAGCATCGGCTTAGCATTCCCTTCTACAAGCACATACCCTTTCATGCGGTAAATGGTCGCAGGCAATTGGCGCACCCAGTCTTCAAACGCCGCTTGGCTCACTGGTGTGGTAAACGTAACGACGCGGGTCGATAAATGCAGTTTACTAATCGGCGCCGCCTCATGTGGTGCGGTTGGCGTCGCTTCTAATTTTTGCAGTAAAGCGAGCGGCACTTTGCCATTTGTCGTTTGTAAAATAAACGCATGTTGATTAATGCCTTGCATTTCAGTCACAACAGTCGCTTGCTCTTGTTCCGTTAATAAATCCATTTTATTAGCAAGCAGTAAATGCGCATGACGAATTTGCTCTAAAAACAAGGAGCGCATTTGTACAGGTAGCGTATGACGATCTAAAAACAGACGGCTATCTGCTACAGTTACAATGCCTTTAACGCGCAGTTGCTCGGCAAAGAGCGGCGAATATACCGCATCGAGTGCTTCTACAGGATGGGCTGCCCCTGTTGTTTCAATAACGAGCACGTCAAAATTATCTTCATGTAGTAACGTTTGAATTTGCGCTTCGGTTTTTTCTGAACCCGTACAACAAATACACCCTTCTAACATTTCACGGAGCGGAATGTCTTCATCTACCGCCTGCGTATCAAACGCTAACTTACCTAACTCATTCATAATGACAGCTGGGCGCAAGTTGGCTTCTTTTAATTGACGCAGTACGTCCGTCAACATCGATGTTTTACCACTACCTAAAAATCCACTAAATAAATAGACATCCTTCATGTCATTTCCTCCTAAAAAAAGAGGGAGTAGCTCGGCCACCCCCTCCACCTTATTATTTTAATGCATCGACAGCCGCTTTTAATTGCGGGTCGTCGGCTTTTAATTTATCGCGTAATTGCTCCATTAACTTTTGTGTCGTTTCGCCTTTTAACACGCCGTCTTGCGGTAGGTTATTCGCCGCTTGGAACGCATATACAGCACTTACTGTAGCATCGTCAAACACGTTGCCTTCACCCGGTTTAAAGTCAAGCGCCGTTAGCATTTTTTTAGCCGTTTGCACTTGTTCGCTCACCATGCCTTTTTTCAGCTCGGTTTTCGTATCTAAATACGGCAATGTCGCAAAGTCAGGTAATTTCGCTTCAACATTTGGCGTTACCCCTTTTTCGTTGATCCAGTTACCTTTTGGCGTTAGCCACTTACCTTGCGTAAACTTCAGACTAGAGCCGTCTTTATACTCCTCAACCGTTTGCATTGTGCCTTTACCGAATGACTGCACACCTACAACTTTAGCGTCGGCTGACTCTTGAAGCGCAGCAGCTACAATTTCAGAAGCGGATGCACTTCCCTCATCTACGACTACCGTTACAGGTACATCATAAATTTTCGGGCCTTTCGCATATTTAATTTGCGGCTCACCTTTGCGTAATTGAATTTGATAAACAGGTTTGCCATCTTCTAAAAATAAGTTGGCGATCGCATACGCTTGATCTAAATAGCCACCAGGGTTTTGACGCATATCTAACACGATACCTTTTAGCCCTTCAAGCGAATCTAAAATTGCGACAAGCTCATCTTTAGTCGTTTCACTAAACGAAGTAATTTGTACGTGCGCAATGCCGTTTGGTAGCATTTCACCATACACTGTTTCAAGCGGGATGTCGTCACGTTTAATCGTTACGGTCATCGGGCTTGCTTCTCCGCGTTTAATTAATAATTTCACTTCGGTACCTTTTTCACCGCGGATCATTGATACCGCTTCAGTCGTTGTTTTACCTTCAATATTTTTGCCATCTACTTCTACAATAATATCGTTTGGTAATAACCCCGCTCGCTCAGCTGGCGAGTTTTTTATTGGTGAAACAATTGTAATTTGCCCATTACGATCTTGCACCTCAGCGCCAATGCCTTGGAAGCTGCCACTTAAGCTTTCATTAAATTCTTCGGCTTCTTTTTTTGTCATAAAATCAGAATATGGGTCATCTAGCGCATCAACCATTCCGTTAACGGCACCCTCAACTAATTTTTCTTCGTCTACTTCAACATAGTATTGTTTTTTTAATTCATCAAAAGCATCGTATAATTGCGCAAACTCTTGACGTTCGACAGGCACTTTCACTTCTACGACTTTCTCTTCACCAAAGGTTAGGGCAAAAATCGTTAAGCCAGCTGTCAGTAAGATAACAACAAAAACAAGCATTAAAAAAGTAAAGGGCTTAATGCGTAAATAACGCCCTGCCGGCTTTGTTGTTTGATCTTGATTTTCCATTTGTTTCACCACTCTCACTCATGCATACTATTTTATATAGTAACAGTTTCTTTGACGTTCGAAAAGAAAAAGCGCACAGAATGGAAATGGTTATGCTTTTTTCGTGCATTATTTGGTACAATAGCCGTATTAGGAGGCCTTGAATATGACTATGACTTTACAAAGCGTTACATTTCAAAGCAGTATCCCCCATTACGGTGGGCGTACTTACAAAATCCCGCAACAATGCCCGCACTGCGGCATTACTGTAGCGCCCTATTCACTACGCGCATCAGGCATTGATTATACAAAACAAGAGGAATTTATTTTTTTATTACATAAGTGCAAAGGCTGTGAAGGCAAATTTTTAACAACGCATTTGTTGGATAAACAAACGCAAGCGACGACATTTAAGTCGATTTATCCGCCTGCCGTTAATATGGAAATTTCACCTGTAATTATGCAGTTCTCACCTAAGTTTATTCAAATTTATCGTCAAGCCCATACCGCAGAGCTTGAGCGCCATACTGAGCTTGCTGCAGCAGGTTACCGTCTCGCACTCGAAATTTTAGTAAAAGACTTCGCTAAGCTCGAGCAGCCTGAACGTGCAGAAGTCATTCGTAAAATGCCGCTTGTCGAATGTGCCGAAACATACTTCCCCGATTTATTTGTACTCGTTCAGCGCGATCTCGCCCAAGCTTTAGGTAGCGATTATATTGCGTACACGCAAGATCAAAATACCGAAGAGTTTAATGAGCTTAAATACTTTTTAGATATTTTTTTACAAAATATCGAGATGAAACTCAAAATTCGGAGTGCCATGCCGCAACCCGTCGAAGAATAACATTAGCGTATTTTGCGCTAATGTTTTCTTTTTGCCTAAAAAGGAATAGGATAAGCAGACAACTTGACGCTATTAATTGAGAATTGTTATCATTAAATAGAATGACAATTAAGGGAGAGATGTACGATGGATTACCGTATTGAAAAAGACACAATGGGTGAAGTACAAGTACCCGCAAATAAATTATGGGGCGCACAAACCGGCCGCAGTAAAATGAATTTTAAAATTGGCGATACGTTAATGCCAATTGAAGTCATTCACGCCTTAGCCATCCTAAAAAAAAGCGCTGCACGTGCTAATTTTGATTTAGGCAAGCTAAGTGAACATAAAATGAAAGCCATCGTTAAAGCAGCAGACGAAATTATCGCTGGGCAATGGGACGATCACTTCCCACTTGTCGTATGGCAAACAGGAAGCGGCACACAAACGAATATGAACGTTAACGAAGTCATTGCGAACCGCGCTAACCAAATTTTACACAATCAAGCGAGCAGTGACCGCGTGCATCCGAATGATGACGTCAATAAATCACAAAGTTCAAACGATACTTTTCCTACCGCACTGCACGTAGCTGGTGTAATAAAAGTCGAAAATTACTTATTGCCACGCGTGCGCGGCTTAGCCGAAACACTTGAAGATAAAGCGGTACAGTTTGACGATATTATTAAAATTGGACGTACGCATTTACAAGATGCTACACCCCTTACCCTCGGCCAAGAGTTTAGCGGTTGGGTCGCTATGCTTAAGAAATCAGCTCATATGATTGCGACAAACGTCAATTATATGAAAGAACTCGCAATCGGTGGTACAGCGGTAGGCACAGGTATTAATGCGCATCCTGAGTTCGGCGATCGCACCGCAAGTTATATTAGCGAAGAAACAGGCATTAACTTTACGTCGGCTGAAAATAAATTCCATGCGCTAACGAGCCATGATGAAGTCGTGACGACACACGGCGCAATTAAAGCGCTCGCTGCCGATGCGATGAAAATTGCCAATGACGTACGCTTTTTAGCGAGTGGCCCGCGCAGTGGTATCGGTGAACTTATCATTCCAGCGAACGAGCCAGGCTCTTCGATTATGCCAGGTAAAGTGAACCCTACACAAAGTGAAGCGTTAACGATGGTAGTTACACAAGTCGTCGGCAATGACGCAACGATTGCCTTCGCTGCGAGCCAAGGTAACTTTGAACTAAACGTCTTTAAGCCGGTCATTATTTATAACTTCTTGCAGTCCGTACGCTTACTAGCCGATGCCTTGCAGTCATTTGATGAACATTGCGCTATTGGTATCGAGCCAAATCTCGAAGTGCTCGCACGCAATGTTGATAATTCTTTGATGTTAGTTACGGCTTTAAACCCTTATATCGGCTATGAAAATGCCGCAAAAATTGCTAAAGCCGCACATGAACAAGGGACTTCTTTACGAGAAGCGGCACTCGCATCTGGCTTATTAACCGCCGAAGAATTTGATAAATATGTTGACCCTAAAACGATGATTTATCCAAACGCCTAAAATATGTACTACAAACAAGTTATGACAATTTGATGTCATAACTTGTTTTTTTATCGTTTTCCAGACTTTGGAACCAGTTTATTAGCACCAGTAGTAACATTCTCTTAATAATATCTTTTTACCTAAACAGCTACTTTGACTTTATACTATTCGTACCCGATAATAGTAAGTAATAAGACATAAATGTAAAGGAGTTATGAAGACAATGTTAAAGACGATTCGGGGGAAATTGTTAGTTTCATTTTCTATTTTAATTTTATTAACACTACTTATCGGCGGGATTGGCATCAATACCGCACGCATTATCAATAACAACTACACGGGGCTATTAGAGGATGACGTAGAGCAAGTTAACCATTTAGAAAACGTCATGATTTTACAAGGGCAAATTGTAGCAGGCATACGAGGATTTTTACTTTATCAAGACGACGCTTATATTGAAACTGTCGACAATGAGCAACAACAATTACACGACATACTTACTACGCTACAAACGATGGTACATAAGGAGTATGAACCAGCTGTCCAAACGATACTTGATGCGGCAACGCTTTATACGACCAGCTCCGACCAAATTTTAACGAATTTAACGAATGAAGCTCGTTTAAATGAAGTGTTAGCCATCGGCACAGAAGCGAATGAGAAGCTACTTAGCGAAACACTCGCTTTAAAAGACCAAATCGAAGCGGATTTAGCTGAACATAATAACGAGCTGAATGCGATAACGACGAAATCATTATGGTTTATCGCAGGTGCACTTGTCGTAACGCTACTCGCAAGCTTAGTGATTACGTATGTGGCGAACCGCGGCATTTCGCCACCCGTCATTGCTACGACACGTACGATTGAAGAGATGGCAAAAGGTAACTTAAACATCGCCCCACTCGACGTGAAAGCAGAAGGTGAATTAGGAGCAATGGCTACAGCCGTTAACACTTTACTGCAGACGTGGAATGGCGTCGTTCGCAAAATGGAACACTCCGCTACCGAACTTGCCGCACAATCTGAAGAATTGTCTGCGAGTGCCGAACAAAGCTTAGCTTCTTCAGAAATGGTAGCGCAAGCGGCAGAGCAAAATATGACGACAAGTGAAACACAAGCGAATTATATTTTACAGTCCATTGACTCATTGCATGAAGTCGGTGAAGGCATTGATCAAATTGCCGAAAGCAATGAAGAAATGTTGCAAGCTGCAACGACAATGCGCAGTCTAGTCCATGAAGGCGTAGACGTCGTGCATGAAGTATCTACGCATATGACAGCAATTGATACGACGATTGGTGAGTCTACTTCGATTATGGAAGTGATGGCCAAACGTGCGGTTGAAATTGAGGAAGTGTCGGCGCTAATTACAGGCATTTCGGAACAAACGAATTTACTTGCACTCAATGCAGCCATCGAAGCGGCACGCGCTGGCGAAAACGGCAAAGGCTTCGCTGTCGTAGCTGATGAAGTACGTAAGCTCGCTGAAGAATCAAAGCAATCGGCTACGCGTATCGAAACGATGATTCAAGATGTACGTCAAGCTGCTGAACAAGCGGTACAATCTATTCAAACTGGTCAGGCAACGGTCGCAGAAGGGCTAAATCGCTCCGCTGCCTCCCGCGACGTCTTTACGACGATTGAACAATCTGTTGATGATGTCAACGGCCGTGTAGAGACGGTGTCTGCAGCTGTACAGCAAATTCAAGCGATGGCATCGGAAGTTTTACGCAGTACGAATCAATTGCAAGATTTAGCACAGCAATCTGCTAACACCGCTCAAGATACTGGCGCTGCTACGGAACAACAACTCGCTGCTATGCAACAAATTTCTACAAGTACACAATCACTCGCAAATGTCGCACAAGACTTGCAAGATGAAGTTACACAATTCCAGTTACGTTAAAGAAACGCATGAAATCAAGGAGGCACTTTCCCCTCCTACGATTTCATGCGTTTTCTCTTTAAGCATTATAAAAATTATGTTCACCAATTTGCGTATACAAACCACTTCGTTTTAACCACGAGCGTTGTTCAAGCGGCAACTTTTTAATAATGAGACGGATATCCTCTTCCTGCGCACGTGCAACTAAGCTCGCGAGCGCCGCTTCCCCTGTCGCATCCAGTGCAGATACACCCGCACAGTCTAGCAATAATATGTCGCTCGTTAACCAATCCGGAAATGCTTCTTCAAAGCGTTTAGCGGTACCGAAAAAGAGCGGACCTTTTACGACACATTTCGTTACAGCACTACCAAATTGGCTCGTCTCCGCAGCGGTCGGTGCCACGACGTGAAAGCGCAGTTCGCCGATCATTTTCTTTAAGAAAAAGACTGCTGCGAGTAAAATCCCGACTTGGACAGCTGTCGTTAAATCCACGAAGATAGTCAGTAAAAAAGTTACCCATAGCACGACTGCATCGCCTGATTTCACACGCCCAATTTGCATAAACGCGTCGCGCGATACCATATTCCATGATACATGCATTAAAATAGGTGCCATCGCGGCAAGCGGGATGTATGAAGCATACGGGCCGAGCAGTACGACGAAAAGTAGCACAAAAACACTTTGCACCATGCTCGACACGGGGCTAACGCCACCCGAACGAATATTTGTCGCCGTACGTGCAATGGCACCCGTAGCGGGAATACCACCGAATAGCGGCGTTACCATATTGGCAATCCCTTGACCGAATAGCTCGCGCTTCGCATTATGTTTCGTATGCGTCATTTCATCTGCCACTACAGTCGATAATAGCGACTCAATAGCGCCGAGCGCAGCAATAATGAGCGCAGGTTGCCATAAATACATTACTTTTTCAAACGTGATTTGTGGCCAAATAAATGACGGTAACGCACTCGGAATACCGCCAAATGCCGTACCAATCGTATCTACTTTTCCATCAAAAAATAGTACGGAAATAGCCGTCGGTACAACGAGCGCCACAAGTAGTACAGGTAAGCGCTTCGCAAACTTCGTCACGAGTAAAATCGTCGCAAAGCCGATAAGAGCAAGCGCTATACTATAGCCATTATACGTGCTCGCTCGGTGCCAAAGCTCGAGCATATTTTGGTGAAAATACTCATATTTTTTGACATCCGTTAAGCCAAAGAAATTGGCAATCTGCCCACTAAAAATAATGACGGCAATGCCTGCGGTAAAACCTATCGTCACTGAGCGAGGCACAAACTGAATGAGCTGGCTCACCCCTAATACACTCATAATGAGCAAAAAGATACCCGCTAAAAAGCCTGCGATTAATAAATCTTCATATCCGTACTGCAACACAATAGCGAGCAGTATTGGGATAAATGCGCCTGTCGGTCCTGCAACCTGGTAGCGAGAGCCGCCGAGTAGTGCAACGAGAAATCCGGCAATAATTGTCGTATACAAGCCGTATTCGGGTTTCACACCAGAAGCAATCGCAAACGCCATGCCAAGGGGGATAGCTACGATACCTACCGTAATCCCTGCCACCATGTCACGACGAAAGCCAGCTGCATTATAATGCGCAAATCGATCATCTTTAAACAAACCGTTCCCTTCTTCCTGATGATTTTTGTAGGAATGCTACATCTTCATTATACAACATTTATGCATAATACACCGCTTAAGTGGCTTAAGTAAAGAAATAACTTACATGAATAGACGCCTACAAACATTCATCATAGCGAGAAGCAACACAGCAAAAAACCTCTAGCCACTAATGGACTAGAGGTAAATGATTAGCGTTTTTTTAAACGTAGGGGAAGAGCTTTCACAAGCCTATGATGTACAAAGTGCGACGTTCCACGACATTAAAAATATTGCTAAAACTTTATATAGTATTGGAGTTGTAGCAATTCCAACTAATTTAGGCAAAAATCGTCTACCCTCTACAAAATATCATTCGGTAGCAAAGTTATCATCGAACGTGTCACTACTATATTCGCACAATTGTAACTACGTGACTTAATACACTTTCGCTTACATCGCATTTAGCTACAATGCTAATAAAAAACGTGCAATCCCTCGAAGGAATTGCACGCTTTGTGGCCTACTCTCGTTGCGCTGGTAGTTGCATTTTATCTAGTTGATCAATAAATTTTTTCGACTTCAGCTGAATGCCGGTTTGCTCCTCATAAATGGTAGAAATAATCGTTTTGATTAAGCGTTTCGTCGCCGGCTTGAGCGTAATTTTGCCAATTTGATCGATCGGCACCGTATAAAACATGCGAATTAAACGCACATGTACGGGCTTTAGCCGAATAATATACGGATCTAATGAAAAGCAATTGTGACATAAAAAGCCGCCTTGCGTAAATGAAAAGGCAAATTCGCCTTCTGTTGCACCGCACCCTGCACAGGCGTGTAAAATCGGTTGCACGCCTGTATACGATAGCAACTTCCACGCTACAACGAGCGCCACCGCTTCAGGGTCGTCTTGTTCATCTATCGCTTGCAACGCATATTGCAACACATCAAATGCAAACGGCTCCGGGTTGCCTTCTTCAACGACACGGTCGAGTAGCTCTACAATGTAGCTACCGTAGGCCATCGCGATAATATCCGAGCGCAAATGACGCAGTGCTTCTAGCGGCTCGGCTTGATTTAACGTGCCCATGCCCGTGTAGCGCTGTACCATAAACTGCCCGTGCGTAAACACTTGCGTCATTGCAGCTAAACGGCTTTTCGGACGACGTGCCCCGCGCGCCATAACTGCTACTTTCCCCGCCTCACGCGTCATGAGCACAACGATTTTATTCGCTTCGCCGTAGTCATGCGTGCGCAAAACATAGCCTTCCCATTTGTGTAACATCTGCGCCTCACTCCTTTAAAAAGAGGAAGGCCATAAGCCCTCCTCTTGCTTAATATTCGTCTTCGTTAAAGCCAAAGTCGCGTAAATGTGTAGATTTATTACGCCAATCTTTTTGTACTTTTACCCATAGCTCTAAATATACTTTTGAGCCCAGTAGCATTTCGATATCTTTACGTGCACGCGTACCTACTTGTTTTAACATGGCACCTTGCTTACCGATTACGATACCTTTTTGCGAGTCGCGCTCTACCATAATCGTCGCTTGCACACGAATTTTTTCAGGGTTATCTTCGTCACGCTTAATTTTATCGATAACTACCGCGACCGAATGCGGGATTTCTTCACGTGTTAAATGGAGAACCTTCTCACGGATTAACTCTGAAATAATGAAGCGCTCAGGGTGGTCCGTCACTTGGTCTGCTGGGTAGTACTGCGGGCCTTCTGGCATATATTTTTTTAACGTCGTTAATAAATTGTCAACGTTATGCCCTTCAAGTGCTGAGATAGGTACGATTTCTGCAAAGTCATATTTTTCTTTATAGCGATCAATAATCGTCAGTAACTCATCAGGGTGCACGCGGTCAATTTTATTAATAATTAAAAACACTGGCGTGTCATTACCTTCGAGTAAGTCCATAATAAATTGGTCACCAGGCCCTAGCTTTTGTTCAGCGTTCACCATAAACATAATAACGTCTACTTCACGCAATGTGTTTTTTGAGGTTTTTAACATAAACTCACCTAGCTTATGCTTCGGTTTATGAATCCCTGGTGTATCAATAAAAATGAGTTGGCTATCGTCCGTCGTTAAGACGCCTTGTACTTTATTACGTGTCGTTTGCGGCTTGTCTGACATAATCGCAATTTTTTGACCGATGACACGGTTTAAAAAAGTGGATTTGCCGACGTTCGGGCGGCCAATAATTGAAATAAAGCCTGATTTAAAATTAGTTTCCTGCATCTTGTAAGTCCTCCGTTGTAAATGCGCCTGGTAACAGCTCACCTACTGTAGTTTGTTGTACATCGCCGTTTAAATTCGTTAAATAAACCGGCATCGTTGGTTCGCAAAATTCTACCATAACTTGACGACAAGCGCCACAAGGAGATACAGGTCCTTCTGTATCTGCGATGACCGCAATGGCCTCAAACGCTTTTTGCCCTTCTGATACAGCTTTAAAAATCGCGGTACGTTCTGCACAATTTGTTAAGCCGAAGCTCGCGTTTTCAATATTGCATCCTTGGTATACGGTACCATCTTTCGTTAGTACTGCTGCACCTACAGGAAATTTAGAATACGGTACGTGCGCATGTTCACGCGCTTGTTTTGCTAGTTGAAGTAATTTTTCCATTTAAAAGCTCCTTATAACCATTTCGGTAAAAATAATAATGCGCCAATTAGTGCACTAATGCAAGCAAATACTAACACAGCACCTGCAGCAATATCCTTCGCTTGTTTAGCAAGTGGATGCACGTCAGGCGATGCTAAATCTACCACGCGCTCAATCGCTGTATTTAGCATTTCTAGCGCAAGCATCACGCCGATGACGAGCAATAACACACACCACTCGATTAATGTAAAACCAGTCCACCACGCGGCAATAATGACGACGATGGCACTTAAACAATGCGAGCGAAAATTTTGTTCGCTAAAGCTACTGCGTATGCCGGCAAAGGCGTAACCAAATGAACGAATAAATTTGGTGACGTTCATTCGCGCGCTAAACCGAAAGTAGTTAAAATTTCGTCTTGTTTACTAAACATTTCACGCTCATCCGCTTCATTCATATGGTCATAGCCAAGTAAATGCAGTAAACCGTGCACGGCTAAAAATCCGAGTTCACGCTCAAAGGTATGTCCGTACGACGCTGCTTGCTCCGCTGTGCGCTCCGTCGAAATAATAATATCACCTAGCATGCGTGGCATACCTGGTACGACGATGTCTTCTTCTTCCTCGAGGGCAAAAGAAATGACGTCGGTCGGTGCATCTTTATCGCGGTAGTCGCGATTAATTTCTTGGATGGCCGCATTCGTTACAAATGTTACCGAAATCTCCGCGTCTTCCTTAATGCCTAAGTGCGTGAGTGCGTGGCGTAAAATCGCATCCACAAGTTGTTGATGAGCTGGCTTCACCTCAGCTGTTTCATCTAAAAAATCAATCGTTACCATACCATTCGCTCCTTACTTCATTTCAGGGTACTCAATGCGTGAATGGAAAATCCCGTTCAATGTTTCGCATAGTACTTCTTCTATCGTTTTTAATTGTTTAATGGAAATATCACATTCATCAAATTGATCATCTTTTAAACGATCATCAATAATGGCTTGCACCAGCTTACGAATTTTCTCAGGTGTTGGCTCTTTCATTGAGCGCACCGCAGCTTCTACGCTATCGGCTACACTAATGACTGCCGCCTCGGTCGTTTGTGGCTTAGGACCAGGGTAGCGGAAGTCGGCTTCGTCTAATTCTTTCCCCTCTTCTTTCGCTTTATACCAGAAAAACTTTAATAAACTCGTACCATGGTGTTGAAGCGCGATATCAATAATTTCTTGCGGCATTTTATGTTTGCGCAGTAAATCAGCACCGTCTGTCGTATGCGCCATAATAATTTCAGCACTTTTTTCAGGTGCCATCGCATCGTGTGGGTTCATGCCTGCCATTTGGTTTTCAATGAAGAAGGTCGGGCGTACTGTTTTACCTACGTCATGATAATAACAACCAACGCGCGCTAGCAAGCCGTCTGCCCCAATCTCCTCACATGCCGCCTCAGCTAAATTAGCTACCATCACACTATGATGATACGTGCCTGGCGTTTCAACGAGTAATTTTTTCAATAGCGGGTGGTTAGGGTTAGATAGCTCAATTAAGCGCAGGGCCGATAATACCCCGAACGCTGATTCGAAAAATGGCAATAAGCCCATCGCGAGCGTTCCTGACATAAAGCCCGAGGCAAACGCCGCTACTGCATAAAATAACAGCTCTTTCATGCCATAGTTTGACTGTGTCATCAATAAGTAAAACATAATAAACACAAGGTTAACGAGCGAAACAATACCACTTGCCGTTAAAATATGCGAACGTTTTTCGACCGTGCGCATAAAGAACAAGCTCGCAAAGCCACCGAAAATAATATAGAGCGCCATTTCCATTTGTAATACAGCCGAATAGCCTTCTTGGAAAATAACACCCGCTGCCGCTGCAATGAGCACGGTAATTAAAATAGCGGTGCGCTCATTAACTAGCATGCGTACGAGCATGGTCGCTAAAGCCGTCGGGAAAACGAAGAAAATGAGCATATCAAAATCATTGGCAATTAAGCTAACGAGCTTCATTAAAACGATGGACATCGCATAAATAATCATCGTAATCAGCAGCGCGTTACGCTTTTTGCGCAGCGTTAATGGCTCTCGCTCAAACAGCATATAAATAAAGGTCATCTCCAGTAAAATAAAGAGCGCTAAACCAGCTACTGGCTTTAAAGAACGCTGATTATCAGTCATGCCGAGTAACTCGAGCTGACGATACATATCATCGTTAATAATTTGGCCTTCTTGCACGATAATTTGCCCTTGTAACACACGCGTTGGCTCAACGCTTGCTCGCGCCTGTTCTATCAGTTTATTCGTTTGGTCCTTATCTAGTATTTCTGTTTCTACGATGCTCGCTCGACCAATATGTACGATGGCATCTTGTGCTGCTAAATTTAGCGGCAAACGCGCGCGTATTTTAGACTCTACCGCATCTTGCTCACTCGCTACACGCTCTGTACGAATCGGGCGTTCGAGCGCCGCTTTCACAAAGCTCACCACTTCTTTTTTAGCGTGCACGAGCTGTTTATTATCGAGCGCGAGTAACGCGGTTAGTTGCTCATCCGATAAATCGATTTTAATTTCTTTATTATCTACAGAAGCTAGCTTTTTCTTTAGTGCTTTTAGTTGCGCCTCTTTGGTGTCGGCTTCTTCTTGTGCAGTCGTTATATAATCAAATAGCGAGGTAACAATTGCGGTTCGTTGCCCTACAATGGCGTCCGAAAAAACATACACAGGTTTTACTTCTAGCGCAGCCTTCGCTTTTTCTTGTTCGGTTTTAACGGTATCTTCAATCGTTTTCGTTGATCGAACCGTCTCTGGTGCTAATTGCAAAGGTTTAAAATTATACGTGGTGCCTTGTACATTGCCAAGCATTAAACTAAATTGCAATAATCCGGTTAAGGCAAGTACAACGACTAAAAAATAACGAAAATTAATTAACTTCATTATTTTATCGATTTGTTTTTCCACAAAACGCACTCCTTCCATTACTTATCATAACAAGTTATGCGCCGTTTTACCGTAAAAAAGCCAAAAAAACAGCTACAAAATTTGTAGCTGTCACATTTCATTTTCGTTCTCTGTATACGCTTGAATAATTTTAGCTACCATCGGGTGACGCACGACATCGCCTTGCTCTAATGTTTGAATATGAATTCCCTCAACATTTTGCAAAATGCGCTCCGCAATAATGAGCCCTGACTTCGTATTGCGCGGCAAGTCAATTTGCGTTTTATCACCAGTTACAACCATTTTAGAGTTAAAACCTAAGCGCGTTAAAAACATTTTCATTTGCGGGTGCGTCGTGTTTTGCGCTTCGTCTAAAATGACGAAAGCATCATCTAACGTACGACCACGCATATAGGCAAGCGGCGCAATTTCAATTGTACCACGTTCAATTAAGCGGTCCGTTTGCTCCGCCCCGTACATATCGTGCAGCGCATCATACAGCGGACGTAAATACGGATCGACCTTCTCTTTTAAGTCACCTGGTAAGAAACCGAGCGACTCGCCTGCCTCTACGGCTGGGCGTGTTAAAATAATTTTTTTCACTTGTCCCGTACGCAATGCTTGCGTTGCCATAACGACAGCTAAATACGTTTTACCTGTACCTGCTGGCCCTATGCCAAAGACTACGTCGCGATGGCGTATGGCACGAATATACTCGCGCTGCCCAATCGTTTTAGCACGGATTGGCTTCCCCTTGGCACTGCGCGCAATTTCTTCATCATATAACGCGCTAAAAAAAGCTAAGGTGCCTTTATGCTCCATTTCGATAGCTGAAGCAACATCGCGCATATCAATATTGCTATTTTTACGAATGACCTGCAGTAAAGCATTCAGCACATCAGTGGCACGCTGGGTTGCGTCGTCTTCACCCATGAGTTGGATACTTTCACCGCGTGTGACAATTTGCACATGAAAAGCTTCTTCAATCATTTTAATATTGGCATCTGCCATCCCAAGTAGCATAATGGCTTCATTTGGGTCATCGACTTGCAAAGTTGCTTTATTTTCTGACATTCACTAATCCCCTTACTACAGATTTTTCACAGTTTAACTGTATCACTCAAACGCTTATCTGTAAAAGGTTTTGCCATATTATTTATACAAATTAACTAATTTTTCTGCACGCTCTTGCATGCGCTTTCGTAAACTTGCTGGAGCGAGCACTTCCATGTTTTCACCTTGGCTAAGCAACCACATTTCAATACCTCGTAAATACACCTCAGCTTCAATTATTACGGCACTGGCTTCGCGTTTAATAATTTTACCCGTCGGCAAGCGGTCAAGCACTGCTTCGGGCGAGGTACCGCTAAAGCGTAACTTCACGACCGCTACTTCACCAGTATGCATAAAGTGAATGCGTTGCTGAAATTTACTTTCTTCAAAGCGCTGTGTTTCTGAGCGTTCAAAACGTTGCTTACAATGAATATGCTCAATGCGATCAATGCGATAAGCGACCGGATGAGGACGCTCAGGGTTATGGCTTTCCGCAATTACATAAAAATAAAATTCGGAAAAAACAACACCCAACGGCTCAATATGATAAGCCTTCGCTTCAGGTTCATGCTCTTTTTTATACATGATCATTACCGCTTGTTTGCCGCGACTCGCCTCTGCTAGCTCATACACTTTATCCATGATAGAAGAGCGATGAGTAAGCTCTACGTAATAATGCATTTCATTGCTCACATAAGCATCGATCATGCGCTGGCGTTCACGCGGTAAATGGCGATACATCTTCTTTAAAATCGCTTTCATCTCTTCTTTTAAAAATGCACGGGACTCTAACAATATTTTAAGCGTAGCTAAAATTTCTTGTTCGTTTAAAATGTCCGTCGTCTCTGCATCTAAAACATAGCCACCTTGCGCTTTACTGTAAACGAGATGATACGGAGAGTAATCTTCACCAAAAATACTGCGTAACTCATCGATATCTCGTTGTATCGTTTTTAAACTCACATTAAATTGTAGTGCTAATTCTTTCTTTTTTAAAATTTTACCTTCTTGTAATTCTCTAAACATCCATGTTACACGTTGTGTTTTATTTTTATAATTCACCGTCATCACCTACCATTTATATATATTTTTAGTATAACAAGGTTAGCGGTCAGTATATGTCCATCCATAAAAAAACAGCCAGCAAACACGAGTTTTCGTGTTGCTGACTATAATTAACGACGATTTTTGCGTGATTTTGGCTGGCCAAGTACCTCAGACATAATCACTGCCTGTATTAAATCTTGATGTTTAGGCGATTTACGCACGACTTCGATAGGCTTTACCGTAGTATCTACTACCGATGATTTTTCCATGCGCTCCTGCATTGACTCCCTAACCCGCGTAACAGATTCCATAACGGGCTCCGGCTGCGGCTCAAGTATTGGCGCTGGCTTAGGCTCTGCCGGTGCTTTTGGCTCTAGCTCTCCTAAAATCTCACGCGCAAATTCTTCAAATGTCGGGCGCTTTTCTGTAGGAAATAAAGGTTTAGGCATCGCAACCGGACGCTCTTGTTTCACAGGTGGTGCTGTAGGCTCTACCTTTTGCACTGGGGTTGGTTTTGGCGATTGTTGCTCTTTTTTCTTAGACTTATCAATAATCGCACTGACAACCGCAGCGATAATTAAGAAAACTAACGGTTCCATGCGGTGTCACTCCTTTGATTACTCTTGGTCGTCATGCTTATCAAGCTTTGCACCTTTAGCGATTGACTCACGCATTGATGTATCTGCTTGAATATTATTATAGTTAATAAAGTCCATTACGCCTAAATTACCTTTACGTAATGCTTCAGACATCGCAAATGGTACTTCTGCTTCTGCCTCAACTACTTTTGCTTTCATTTCTTGTACTTTAGCGATCATCTCTTGCTCTTTTGCTACCGCCATTGCACGACGCTCTTCAGCTTTCGCTTGTGCAATGTTTTTGTCAGCCTGCGCTTGCTCAATTTGTAGCTCAGCACCGATGTTTTTGCCGATATCAACGTCTGCAATGTCAATAGATAGAATCTCGAAAGCTGTACCTGAGTCTAAACCTTTTGCGAGTACGGTTTGCGAAATCATATCTGGGTTTTCTAATACTTGTGTGTGGCTTACTGAAGAACCAATGGTTGATACGATACCTTCACCAACACGGGCAACGATTGTTTCTTCACCCGCACCACCAACAAGACGCTCGATGTTAGCGCGCACTGTAATACGTGCTTTTGCTTTTACTTCGATACCGTTCATCGCAACACCTGCGATAAATGGTGTTTCGATTACTTTAGGGTTTACTGACATTTGTACCGCTTCTAGTACATCACGACCTGCTAAGTCGATAGCTGCACAGCGTTCAAATGTTAATTCAATATTAGCACGGTGCGCTGCAATTAACGCATTGACTACGCGGTCAACATTACCACCTGCTAAGTAGTGACTCTCTAACTGATTAATCGTTACAGGTAAACCTGCTTTATGTGCCTTAATTAACGGGTTTACGATACGCGACGGAATTACACGACGTAAGCGCATACCAATTAATGTGAAAATACTTACTTTAACGCCTGCTGCTAATGCCGAAATCCATAGCGCGACAGGTACGAATGTAAAGAATACCGCAAGTACAATTAAAATTACTACGATACCGATACCTAAACTAATTGTTGATAAATCCATTCGTTATGCCTCCTTAGTTTTTCTCACGACAATGCGTGAACCTTCTACTTTAATTACTTCTACACGTTCGTCTGCTTCAATATAAGCACCTTCACTTACGACATCTAAGCGCTCATCTTGAATAGTAATCACACCTGCAGGACGAAGTGGTGTTGCCGTTATCCCTACGCGCCCAATCAAATCAATGCGATTAACATTTGACACGTAGCCGTCTTCAGTTGTGGTTGCATCTTTTAATACGAGACGATTTAACATCGATAACTTTTTACCAAACACTTTCATAATAACCACCATCCCTATAATTGCGACAAATCCTGCAATGACAATGGACAACATCATATGGGTAACGTCTGCACCTGCTGTCAATAAACTCGCAATGACCATCACTGTACCTATCATACCAATAATGCCACCAGGTATAAAAAATTCTGCACCGATTAGCGCAATCCCTAATACTAATAATAGTAACGACTCATAGCCCGCAAAGCCAGCGACAAGGTGACCGAAGAAAAACAGCCCTAGCGCCGAAAGCCCCATCGTACCAGGAATGCCAAAACCAGGCGAATACAGTTCAAGCACAAGACCTAAACTCGCAATCGATAATAAAATAGGAACAATAATAGGGTTAGTAATAAAGCGTGCTACATTTTCAAAAAAGGTTGGTGTCACTTCTACCACGTCACGTCCGTCAAGCTTAGTTGCTTTTAACACATCGCCTAATGTTGCCATCGTACCTTGCGAATAGTTAATTTCTTGCGCCTCTGATGGCGAAAGTGTTAACAACTTTCCTTTAGGTGCACCGTACTCCGAAACATCAATCGTGTCGTCAGCCATTGCCATCGCATACTTAGGGTTACGCCCTGATGACTCTGCTGCCGCTTTCATCTGCTTTAACCATGCGCTTTGTGCTTTTTTATCCGCCGCGTTGCCTGCTTGATCGATGACCGCCGCTGCGCCCATCGTCGCGCCTGGTGCCATATAAATTTCATCGGCATACAGCGCTAAAAAAGCCCCAGCAGATAGCGCATCTTTATTAATGTAAGCAATGGTACGAATATCTGTTTCTTGCATCAACATCGCAATTTGCCCGGCAGCAGACGTAAAACCACCTGGCGTATTAATATCTAGCACAATAGCATCCGCTTGGTTTTCTTTAGCTTCTTTAAAAGCACGTTGTAAAAAAGCGTATAAGCCTTTTTCAACCTCTTCATGAATGGGAATATGATATACAGCATTAGCGGTGTAAGTTGCCGCACTTGCTGTTGTAAGCGCTGGAATCCATAACACAGTGCTGAGGATGAATGCGCACAATAACCTCGCAAAATGTTTCACCTTCACACTAACAACCTCCTTCCTTGTAAGCCTTTACTTATTCTACGTGAGAAAAATTAAAAAGTTTCAAAAAATTAAAAGTTGCGTCGATTTTAGCACTTCCGCTAACATACGTCATACGATATAGCGGCGCATACGCAAATGTAACGATACGAAAAATGCCTAGTACGAATAAATTCGTACTAGGCATATCAATTGTCTGTTCAGTAAAATCAAATTGCGTGTTGAATAACGTGCGGGATTGAGTAAAGAACTAAATTACCACTTACGTTTACGTGCAGCTTCTGATTTCTTTTTACGTTTAATACTTGGCTTTTCGTAAAACTCGCGCTTTCTAACTTCCTGAATTGTACCACTTTTTGATACAGTACGTTTGAAGCGGCGAAGAGCATCTTCAAGCGATTCGTTTTTGCGAACTACAGTTTTTGACATCTCTCTTTCCCTCCCTCCGAACACACATCAACACAGACATACAAATTCATGTACGTTGTGTACTAGAAAATTATACCGTACTCCATCTTTTTGGTCAACAATTAATAATTTTCTTTTGACGTTTTATCATTCATAATCGCAACACCTGAGCTTGCGCCAATGCGTGTCGCACCAGCGGCTACCATTGCTTGTAAGTCGGCTTTGCTACGCACACCACCTGAAGCTTTAACACCGAGCGCATCGCCCACTGTTTTACGCATTAAAGCTACGTCTTCAGCTGTCGCACCTCCTGTTGAAAATCCAGTAGATGTTTTAACGAAAGTTGCGCCTGCTTTTTTGCTTAATTGACAAGCGCGCACCTTTTCTTCGTCAGTTAATAAGCATGTTTCAATAATTACTTTTACTAACGTACCATTTGCAGCTTCAACTACCGCTTTAATATCCGCTTCAACTTGCACATCATTGCCGTCTTTTAACGCACCGATATTAATCACCATATCGATTTCTGTTGCGCCGTTTGCTATAGCGTCTTTTGTTTCAAATGCTTTGACCGCTGAAGTTGTTGTGCCTAACGGAAAACCGATTACTGTACATACGGCCACGTCTGTACCTTTTAACGCCTCCGCACAGTAATGAACCCATGTTGGGTTGACACATACCGATGCAAAATTGTACTGTTTGGCTTCTTCGCAAACTTTCGCTACTTGCTCACGCGTAGCGTCTGCTTTTAATAATGTGTGATCAATATATTGAGCATAATTTGTTGTCATAAGTAAACTCCTTAATCCACCTTTTAGTTGTACGTACCTCTTTACTATATCATACATCTGTCTGATTGCGTGAAGGTTCTTCGATATGGTCATACGTTTTTTCTGCATATATGATAGCGCCGTCAGACGACACATAGCGAGTCGTAACTTGCGGTGCTTCATTTCCTTCATAAAGTTGATAATAAAACGCTTCCATTAATAAAGCCGGTTCAATTACCGCGGTTAAAAGATCGCGGTAATACGCTTGATCTTTCATATAAAACGTAAAGACGCGTAAATCTTCACTTACAATAAAATTACAATACGCTTGTGCTTCAGGCAATGCTTGCGCCTGTACGACTTCATAAAATGTGCTAAATAGTTCTTTAAATTCTTGTAGCGCGAGCGCTTTGTCGGCTTGTGTCATATATAAAGAAAGATAACCATCGCGTAACACATATTTTTTAATGCGTACTTCATCATAATTTCGAAACTGTTTAATATTACCTACTACATCATTCGGTATTTTAACTTCGCATAACTCCTTGTCCATTACGAGGAGCCCCCTCTATCTTACGTTTTTCTATTCTATTCCCTATGCCTTATTTTTTAAACATACGTTCTTGCTAATTATAGGGCTATGGACTCAAAAAAGAGGTACTACCATAGTGTAGCACCTCTAACACTTAATGTTGTTCAATTGTACGTAATACTTGACCTTCATTATAAGGATAGCCTGATTTCGTCAGTTTTACCGCTACGATATCACCAATCATCGCTTCATTGCCTTCAAATACAACTTTTAAATAATTATCGGTATAGCCTACGTATAAATCTTGACCGTCGTTATCTTTAAACTTCTCTTCAGGGATAACCTCAACAACTTCGCCTTCAAAACGGCTCGCATATTCCTTCGCTAACTGGTCATTTAACGCGATTAGGCGATGTACACGTTCATTTTTAATTTCCTCATCAATTTGGTCTGGCATACGCGCTGCTGGCGTACCTGTACGTTTTGAATAAGGGAAAACATGTAGCTCTGAAAACTTATGGTCGCGGATAAAGTTATACGTTTCCATAAATTCTTCTTCTGTTTCACCTGGGAAACCTACAATCACATCAGATGTTACCGCTAAATTTGGTAGTGCTTCTGTTAAGCGTGTAATACGGTCAGAGAAGAAGTCCATCGTGTATTTACGACGCATGCGTTTTAATACGGTATCTGAACCCGATTGAATTGGGATGTGTAAATGATTAACAACGATTTTTGATTCACGTAGCACATCAATCACTTCATCTGATAACTGTGAAGCTTCAATAGAAGAAATACGCAGACGTTTAAGCCCCTTCACATTTGCTTCTAAGTCACGTAATAATTGCGCAAGATTATAGTCTTTTAAATCTTCACCATAACCACCTGTGTGAATACCTGTTAATACGATTTCAAGATAGCCTGCATCAACTAATTGCTGTGCTTGCTTAACTACTTCTTGCGGATCACGCGAGCGCATTAAACCACGCGCCCAAGGGATAATACAAAACGTACAGAAGTTATTGCATCCCTCTTGGATTTTAAGTGATGCACGCGTACGGTCAGTAAACGCTGGTACGTCTAATTCTTCATAGACGCGGTTTTTCATAATATTACGCACGGCATTAATTGGCTTACGCTCTTTGCGGTATTCTTCAATTAAACCTAGCATTTTTGTGCGGTCTTGTGTACCAACAACAATATCAACACCTGGGATTGCCATAATCTCTGCTGGTGATGTTTGTGCGTAACAGCCCGTTACACAAATTACTGCATCAGGATTTTGGCGAATTGCACGACGAATGACTTGACGTGATTTTTTATCCCCCGTATTTGTTACCGTACATGTATTAATGACATAGACATCTGATTGATGCTCAAAGTCAACACGCTCATAGCCATCCGCCTCAAATAATTGCCAAATGGCCTCTGTTTCGTAATGGTTTACCTTACAACCTAACGTATATAGACTCACGGTCTTTGGTAGCTCGTTATTCATATTTATTTCATCCTTCCATTATATGCACTAAAAAATATCAACGTGTTTAATAATAGCATATTGCCATGTATTCTTTCCATGTGTATTGTTTAGTAGATACAATTAAATAGACTGCACTGAAAGGATTGTATTGTTTGAAAAATGGTGTTTATTGCAAAATAAAAGTGGTTCTTACGCAAAGTTGGTGCAAGGTTCATCTCGATATTATACGGGTATATCATATAAAAAGGATTGATTTATATGCTTATCCCATGGCAATTCCCAGATTCCTTCGTCCGTCTCGTTTCCATCACAGAACAATCAAACGGCTATAAGGTTGCGTTAGCTAGTACAAAATCAGCCGCTACTTGTCCGCAGTGTGGTCGTCAAACAACGAAAAAACATAGTACGTATACACGGCATATTCAAGATCTTCCTTGTGCTAATTTTTCTGTTGACATTCATTTGACGGCTTCAAAATGGCGCTGTCATGTGCCAACTTGTTCTCAGCGAATTTTTACAGAACGCTTTTCTTGGCTTACGCCTTATGCGAGGAAAACGCTGCGTGTTCTTCATTTATTACAGCACTTCGCTTTCGCTACAAGTTGCGTAGTGGCAGCGAAATTAGCGAAGACGGCTGGTATTTCCGTTAGCCATGATACGCTACTACGTCTTATTTATCGAACAGACGTCACACCACGAGCGATTTCGGCTGTCATTGGAATCGATGAGTTTGCTTGGCGAACAGGACATACTTATGGAACGATTGTTTGCGATTTCGTTACGAGCCGTATTGTCGCTGTGTTACCGGATCGGCAGCCAGAAACTATTTCTCGTTGGCTCAAACAACATCCTCATATTCAAATTGTGAGTCGAGACGGTTTACTTGCCTTTAAAGAAGCCATTGATGAAGCAAATCCAAAGATTATCCAAATATCAGATCGTTGGCATTTCATTAAAAATTGTAAAAAGCGGTTAGACGATTTACTTTTATCCGCTATTCCGTCCTCAATCGAACGCAAAAACACAACCGAAGAATCACCAACCTTGCCACTTTCTAAAGCTGAACAACGTGCAATTGAAAGAAAAGAACAGAAAAAACGATTGATCGTACGTGTCAGAGAAGCCTATCAGTCAGGGAATTCCATTCGTCAATTAGCTCACTATTTTCAGCTAGATTCTCGAACCATAAAAAAATATGTGACTGCTGGCGACGCTTGGTTAGAAGCAGCTCGTAGAAAAACACCACATCCATTTCATGCACGCATTGTCGAGTTAGAGACAACACGTATGACCGTTAAAAACATCCATGCGCAACTTGTAAAAGAAGGTTTTTCAGGTACTTATGGTGCCACACGTATGACGGTGGAATCGATTCGTAAAGCAAGAAAACTAAATCTAGACAGCGAGCAGGGAGATTTAATGAAGCGACCACAAGTGAGTGCGTTACTTTGGAAATGGGCCGAGCAACTGACAACGGACCAAGCACAATGGCTCGCCTATGTACTCCTTGAATATCCGATGTTAAAAGAAATCTATGAGCAAGTACAAACTTTTCGAAAAGCTGTAGAAGCACGTGATTATTCACGATTTTTGACGTGGCTAACCGAACAGCTTTTCGCTCAAACACAACCATTCTATGCCTATGCGTCACGTTTAAGACAGGATTTAAAAGCGGTGAAAAATGCATTTGACTATCCTTATACAAACGGTTTCGTCGAAGGACATGTGAATCGATTAAAAACGGAAAAGCGTCGTTTATATGGACGAGCCAGCGTTACATTATTGGAAAAAAGAGTCCTTTTTCGACATTGATATTTTTCTGAAATAACATTTAATTTCTTTATACATATCCACGCTTTCTGAACACCAAAAGTGCGTAAGAGCCACTTTTCTGTTGCAAAACACAAATGGTTAAAATCCGACATTAGAGATTTCATTTTGTTTATCAATGTAACGAAGTAAAATCGTTTCTAAATTCCCTTCGTTTTTCACAAAATCTTTTAGTAACTGACTTTTAGCCAATGCTTACTCCCCCTAAAAAAGTTCTACCATGGTTTGTTTTATATATTTACACGTCTGTTGATTAACTAAATTTTCCTATAAAAAACTAATAAAAAAGAGAGATTCCATGTAAAATGTAAGTTACCACACCAACATTTACGAGGAGGAATCTCTCATGGCTAAGAATACCACGATTTTCACATTACTTCAAAACTTTATTTCACAGGAAGAACTGGACGGGATTCTAGCTGAGTTTCAGTTTGAAGATACGGCTCGTAAATGTAATGTAACGACACTTTTAGACTACTTGGTTGGTGCTGCTACATTTGAATGGAAAAGTATGCGCCACGCTGCGGATGTTGCACCCGCACACGGCTTAAAATCAGTGGACTATTCGACACTTTCAAAACGTTTAGG
>NZ_QAFW01000195.1 GCF_003057615.1 Metalysinibacillus jejuensis | reverse complement strand
AAGCCGGTGGGGTAACCCTTTTGGGAGCCAGCCGTCGAAGGTGGGACAGATGATTGGGGTGAAGTCGTAACAAGGTAGCCGTATCGGAAGGTGCGGCTGGATCACCTCCTTTCTAAGGATTATTAACGGAATGGTTGACCTTCCGAGGTCAAACCAACATTAACGTTTTGTGTTCAGTTTTGAAGGTTCAGTAATGAAACTTCAAAACTTGTTCTTTGAAAACTGGATAAAACGACATTGAAAGCAACAAAATTCAAGTAATTGATTGTGTAGTTCTTAAGTCTTTTCTTTTTAAGAAAAGCAGTAACTTTTAATCGAGGGTTTCAAGACACGAGTTAGACAAGGAAACAAGCGAGCGAACACCGCAGTGTACT
>NZ_QAFW01000194.1 GCF_003057615.1 Metalysinibacillus jejuensis | reverse complement strand
AAGGCATCCTCAGTGAGGATGGTACCGAGGCGATTCGAAAAGCGTACTCTGAAGCGAAGAGTCGGGGCCACAGAGTGCTGCCTGTCAAGACGCCATTCTCTAGCGTGACCGTCAATAGGGTGTCAAAGGGCGATGATTCGGAGATTGCCATTATCGGTTGCGCTGATATATCTAACTGGCGGTTTGTGAATCCCAAGGACGGGACGTTGACGCCTGGCCGGATGAGGAAAGACGAACTCTCCATGAGGAGGATTGGTGACAGTTTAAAGATCGTTGAAGCTGAAAGTGCTGAGGTTGCGTCATGTCGAGTATGAAGGGTTTATCGCTGGTTCTGGCAACGTCTTTCATGTTGAGTTTTTCTCCCGGGTCTTCTTT
>NZ_QAFW01000193.1 GCF_003057615.1 Metalysinibacillus jejuensis | reverse complement strand
ATTTTTTAGTCGAAGGGAACCATTTATCAATTTTCACAAGCTGTTTCCCTTGTTCTTTTAGCTTGTACGATAAGAATGTAGTGAACATGCCCCAACCATTGTCGTGAACGCTTTTACCAAAGTGAAGGGCTTGAGACATTCCTTTCATGTCCAAGTCCTCGATGATAACAGCGTCATAGGTTGTTGCCAATTCTTTTGATTGATGGTGTAGAAAGTTCTTACGTTGATTGGCTGTTTTTTCTTGTAGTTCAGCCACTTTCAAACGTTGTTTTTCCCAACGTGCAGAACCTTTCTTTCTACGAGATAGGATGCGTTGTTCTTTTGCTAATTTGTCTAATGATTGTCGATAAAAACGTGGGTAATTGGCTTTCTCACC
>NZ_QAFW01000192.1 GCF_003057615.1 Metalysinibacillus jejuensis | reverse complement strand
ATTTTTTAGTCGAAGGGAACCATTTATCAATTTTCACAAGCTGTTTCCCTTGTTCTTTTAGCTTGTACGATAAGAATGTAGTGAACATGCCCCAACCATTGTCGTGAACGCTTTTACCAAAGTGAAGAGCTTGAGACATTCCTTTCATGTCCAAGTCCTCGATGATAACAGCGTCATAGGTTGATGCTAATTCTTTTGATTGATGGTGTAGAAAGTTCTTACGTTGATTGGCTGTTTTTTCTTGTAGTTCAGCCACTTTCAAACGTTGTTTTTCCCAACGTGCAGAACCTTTCTTTCTACGAGATAGGATGCGTTGTTCTTTTGCTAATTTGTCTAATGATTGTCGATAAAAACGTGGGTAATTGGCTTTCTCACC
>NZ_QAFW01000191.1 GCF_003057615.1 Metalysinibacillus jejuensis | reverse complement strand
ATTTTTTAGTCGAAGGGAACCATTTATCAATTTTCACGAGCTGTTTCCCTTGTTCTTTTAGCTTGTACGATAAGAATGTAGTGAACATGCCCCAACCATTGTCGTGAACGCTTTTACCAAAGTGAAGGGCTTGAGACATTCCTTTCATGTCCAAGTCCTCGATGATAACAGCGTCATAGGTTGATGCCAATTCTTTTGATTGATGGTGTAGAAAGTTCTTACGTTGATTGGCTGTTTTTTCTTGTAGTTCAGCCACTTTCAAACGTTGTTTTTCCCAACGTGCAGAACCTTTCTTTCTACGAGATAGGATGCGTTGTTCTTTTGCTAATTTGTCTAATGATTGTCGATAAAAACGTGGGTAATTGGCTTTCTCACC
>NZ_QAFW01000190.1 GCF_003057615.1 Metalysinibacillus jejuensis | reverse complement strand
ATTTTTTAGTCGAAGGGAACCATTTATCAATTTTCACGAGCTGTTTCCCTTGTTCTTTTAGCTTGTACGATAAGAATGTAGTGAACATGCCCCAACCATTGTCGTGAACGCTTTTACCAAAGTGAAGAGCTTGAGACATTCCTTTCATGTCCAAGTCCTCGATGATAACAGCGTCATAGGTTGTCGCTAATTCTTTTGATTGATGGTGTAGAAAGTTCTTACGTTGATTGGCTGTTTTTTCTTGTAGTTCAGCCACTTTCAAACGTTGTTTTTCCCAACGTGCAGAACCTTTCTTTCTACGAGATAGGATGCGTTGTTCTTTTGCTAATTTGTCTAATGATTGTCGATAAAAACGTGGGTAATTGGCTTTCTCACC
>NZ_QAFW01000189.1 GCF_003057615.1 Metalysinibacillus jejuensis | reverse complement strand
CAAAGCGACGAAAGAACACCGCATTTATGCGAACGAATTAAAACGCAAATTTAAACAAGGTATAGTGGGTAAAGTGTTATTGACAGACATCACATATTTGCCATATCGAAACGGCAAACGTGCATATTTATCAACGATTAAGGACGCTGAAACGAACGAAATTCTAGCTTATGAAGTGTCATCTTCTTTACACTTGGACATCGCTCTGAATACGTTGAAGAAATTAAAAAAACATTCGCATTTAGCAGAAGATGCCTTTATCCATTCCGATCAGGGTTTCCATTATACAAGCCCGATTTACCAGGCACTGTCTCTTATACACATCT
>NZ_QAFW01000188.1 GCF_003057615.1 Metalysinibacillus jejuensis | reverse complement strand
CAAAAAATCCTCCAACAATAACGTCATTCCTACACTTCCAATCTATCTCTTTATGAAATAGATTATCTCGGATAGGTGGGGAATTTTAAACCGTTATTATTGAGGATTTTAACACCGATATTCACATCAGGGCTGTTGTTCACGTAAGCCATACTCTGCATTCTAAAATAAATGCCTAGTAGTCACTACCTATAAAAATGGAGGCGTTGTTATTTCCTCAAATACAGCAACCCAACTATCTGTCGCTAATTCTGTGAACTACCCACCACTTATTGACCTTGCGGTCTAATTGAAGTGGGGGCTTCTCGACTTATCGTTGCTTTTACTAGCCAACGAAAACTGACCGAGCTAACCCTCTTGTTCCAAGAGTTTTTGTT
>NZ_QAFW01000187.1 GCF_003057615.1 Metalysinibacillus jejuensis | reverse complement strand
AGATGTGTATAAGAGACAGATTATCAGTATCTTTATTAGTACCAATTAGCGCAATGGCAGCCGATTCATATACAGTAGTATCAGGAGATACTCTTTGGCAAATTGCCGTGAAAAACCAAACAGGTGTACAGGAGCTAATTGATGCGAATCCACAACTGGCAAATCCAGATCAAATTAACCCAGGACAAAAAATTAATATTCCAACAAAAGAGCAAGCAACGGTAGAACAAGAAGTTGTTAAACTTGTCAATGCTGAACGCGAAAAAGCGGGTCTATCACCGATGAAAGAAGATTGGGAGCTTTCAAGAGTAGCGCAATACAAGTCGCAAGATATGCTAGACAAAAAATACTTTGACCACA
>NZ_QAFW01000186.1 GCF_003057615.1 Metalysinibacillus jejuensis | reverse complement strand
CATTGCCTTCAAAAAAATTCTTATAAGCCTTTTGTAAGTTCATTTGTGCATTTGCTAAAGCTAAAGAATCCACTTCTTTTAGGAATGGAAATTCGTCTTTATATTTAGCTGGTGTCGGGAACTTTTGCTTTTTAAGCATTTCCTTGTCGTCTTTGTATTTTGCATAAGTGGCTTGTCTTTCCACAAGCATCTTATTGTAGGCAAAGCGAACACAACCAAATGTTTTGGCTAATAGTATTGCCTGTTCTTTATTTGGTAGTAAACGGAATTTGAATGCTTTGTTTTGTTTAGTCATATCAATTCACCTCGCTTTGTACGGAATAATATCTTATGTATTGATTATATCGTAGAAATACCGTACAATCAAGTGAGAGGTGATAATTTT
>NZ_QAFW01000018.1 GCF_003057615.1 Metalysinibacillus jejuensis | reverse complement strand
CTAAAAATGCGGTATTTAGTCAGCTTTTCGCCGCGTTAATTGCCTATGTTTTATTAAAGTTTTTACACAGCCGCATTCAATTGAAATCAGACGTAGACTCCTTGTCATTCGCAGGTTTTACACGCCTGTTTCTTTGGCATGCGCTTCCGGTGAAATGGCGAACGTACGTCGAAGAAATCTTATCATCAGCTCGGATGATTTATCAAAAAAGTGTTACGTGATTTTGGCTAATCAACACGCGTGTAAAAATTTACTTGTATAGCATTCCGTACGGTGAACCGTATCACAAGTAAGTGCGGTTTATAAGAAAGTCATTAAAGCATTGAAAAATGAATGCTTTGATGGCTTTTTATATTTATATTACGCCACAAATCATAACATGAATGTTATATGACGTTGGTAGATTGGGTATGTAATCCTTTATGTGGGTCTTTATTGAGTAAAAAAGCGGCAGTAGGCTTATGTGGTTCATTATTAACGAACTTAACCGCATTTTTATCTGGTGCATGGTTTGATGTCTCATTAATTGGAGGCGCTTTTGAAAAAGTCGCTTATGCGCTTCCGTTCATTCACGCAGTTGATTTAGTTCGAGCAATTGTAGCAGAAGACTTTAGTGCAATATTTCCTCATCTATATGTTGTCATAGGCTATGCAACCGTCCTGTTTAGTCTTTCAATTTTTGTTTTCAAATATAAAATTCAGAAAAATTAATAGCTTTGTTAAAGTTGATTATTGAAGTAGCAAATCTTAGCATTCGTTAAAGTGCTGAAAATTAAAAGTACTTGATAAATGTTTTAAACTGGCGCAAAGGAGGGTAAAGCGTAGCTAAGGAGTGATGACAATGGAAAAATCATGGCAAGCAGCGGGCTTTCGTCAATATAGCGGCTCGCAAATTGACGTTTATTACAACAAAGATATTTGTAGCCATTCCGGCAACTGTGTAAAAGGCAATGCGCATGTTTTCGATGTATCACGTAAACCTTGGATTGTACCAGACGCTGACCGTTATGAAGCGGTGGAGCAGACGATTGATACGTGCCCTTCTGGTGCGCTCCGTTACGTACGTAAGGAGGAAGCGCTGTGAACATTTTACAAGAAGAAGGTCGTTTTTACGTAGCCAACGGTGAACAAACAGTAGCCGAAATTACGTACACAACGCCCAATGACTCGCTCATTATTATTGATCATACGTTTGTAGATGATGCCTTGCGTGGGCAACATATTGGCGAACAACTCGTCGCAAGCGTCGTCGGGTTAGCGCGCCAACAATCGCGTAAAATTATACCACTCTGCCCTTTTGCGAAAAGCGAGTTTGAAAAGAAAACGAGCTATGTCGATGTGTGGCAAAAATAAAAACGTTAGAAGCCTCATGCCTCTAACGTCTTTTTTAAGCTCTTTTCACTTCAAGCGGTGGCAATTCGCGCTGCGGGATGGCGCTCGGTTTACCAAATAAATAACCTTGAAACAGCTCATAGCCCGCTTCACGTAACCACGCAAAGTCCGCTTCGTCCTCTACACCTTCCGCTAATGGCGTAGCGCCTACTTCTTGCGCTTTTTGTAAAAACAACTGCGCCACGCGTTGTTTTTCGGCATCGGCGTGCACCCCGCGCACATAGCCGATGTCTAACTTCATATAATCAGGCTGTAAATCCGTTAAACGCTCGATCGTATTAAAGCCTTCCCCTACATCATCGAGGGCATATTGAAAACCTTTTGTCTTATAATACGCTAAAATTTCTCGCAAATGTGCGATGTCCGCTACGTCATCGGACTCTACTACTTCAAATACAAAACAGTCGGGGTCTACACCGAGTGTGTTAGCGAGCTGTTCTGTTGATTGTAAACAATGTGCAGGCGAATAGATCGATGTCGGAATAAAGTTAATGAATACTTTTTCGTTCACCACTTTTGCGTGGCGCACTGCCGCCATGCGACACATGCGGTCTAAGGCATATAAACGCCCGCGTGTACGCGCTGCATCAAACACTTCATTAGGATAAATGAGCGAACCATCTTCACGCACAAAACGCGATAAAATTTCGTAAGCGATAATTTGACGCTCACGGTTAACGATTGGCTGCGAGTAACTCACGACAGCGCTCGCTTGCAGCAACTCGTCAATCCAGCTCGTCGCTAAAATTTCGCGCATTTCTGATAGCGGTCGCCACGGACCATCATCCACACAAAATGTTAATTCATGCATATCTAAAATGTCTTCGCTAAAATCTAAAAATTCTTTAGCACCCGCTTCACCAATCTTGATTTTTCGGTCACGAATGTCCGCCTTAAACCCGCGGCGCGCTAAATGTGTGCTTACTAATGGCAGCAATGCAATATTTTGTGAACCTTCAAACTTAATCGTGTACGACAATGCCGTCACGACACAATTTTTACAAACCATTTTATCCGCCTCCTTCTAAAATTGCTGTAATATCATTCGTAAGCTGAATATGCTGTAATGTGCCAATTTCTTTCGTACCTGCTCCGCCTAAATAAAAACGTGCGGTTTGTTCGCCCGCAAACTGATCGAGCTGCGCTAACATGTCTGGGTAAAGCGTAAAAGGACGCGTCGTCGTAGCTGACAACAGTACGATTTGCGGTCGCAACGTTAACACGGTGCCTTCGATAGCGCCAGGGGCTGGTAAACTGCCGACTAAAAATGTGCGACAGCCTTGCATCGTAAAATGCAGTAACGCGATATGAAGTGGCACTTCATGCGCCTCCCCCGGTAAACAAGCCCCTATTAATAAAGGCGCGTTCGGCTGAGGGATAAAAGAGCGACGCACGTGCACTAAATAGTCCCGCACGACCATCGAAGCCGCTGCCTCTTGGTACTCGCTCCACTCACCTTGTGCCCAGTACTCCCCAATTTTTCGCAAAAAAGGACGCACGACTTGCTGTAAAAAGGGCGTTAACCCCATATTATGATGCGCTTGCTGTAAAGTCGCCTGCATTTCCACTTCTCTACATTGTACACCATATTGTAATAATTGGATAACATAAGGATGTTCGAGTGGCGGTAATTGATGGGCCAAGTGCGCTTGTTTTGTAGCTTCTACCAATGTATAACCTTGTGCAGCGAGATCACGAACATAGCACAAACGTTGTACATCCGCTTCACTATAACTACGGTGACCGTTGGGCAAGCGCTCTGGCTGAACGACAGCGTAGCGCTCTTCCCATTTACGAATCACTTGCTTTGACAACCCCGTATGCGCAGCTACTTGCGTAATCGTATACTGTGCCATTCGTCAACCCTCCCCGTATTTGTACGCCTAGTATATCACGTTTTGTATAACTTTTGTACAACTAAAAATTTGACATCCTATTCGGAGACGTGGTAAATTTCTCACAAAGGAGATGGGACAATTGAACTTTTGGCGACGCAAACAACCGTTACAAAACGTACATTCTTTAGCATCCTCACCATCACATGCACCGATTATCTTAAAAGATTCACCTGAATTAACGAAACAACTTCGCTTAATTGGTATTGGAGAGGCAGAGCTTTATTGTATAACCTCGTATAAGCCATATGTCGAAGCGGGCATCGATGAAGTGACCGCTATTTTTTACGACAGCGTACTGGCCGTGCCAACGCTACGCAAAATTATTGAGGAGCGCACGGTCATTGATAAATTAAAGCGAACATTAGCCGCCTATTTAGTGCACATGTTTGACGGCAACTTATGTGCGGACACGCTCGCCGCAAAAAAGCAACTCGCGCGCCGTCACTTTAAAATCGGGCTCGCACCGAAATGGTATATGGGCACCTTTCAAAAACTGCAAGAAGTCATTGTAGCGCTTATTGTACAAGAGGTTACGGATGCTAAGTTACGCGAAGAAGTGGCGCTAAATGTAGCCAAACTCATTAATTTCGAAATGCAAATTGTACTAGAAGAGTATGACCTCGAAAATAGCGCACTGCGCGAACAACAATACAATGTGGTGAAGGATGAACTAAAAGGCTCGATGTCTTCAATCAGTGAGGAAGTGGCGGAGTTAACCGATAAAACGAGTGCTTCGTTAACACAAGTAATGACACATACCGACGTAATTTATACGACGATTACTGAAACGAAACAAACCGCGGCACATGTACATACCACAGCGGCACAAGGTAAGGCGGAAGTGGCGCGCCTTGAACAACAAATGGCGATGATTTTTAGCGATGCCCAGGCGATGACCGCTAAAATGGAAGAATTAAAACAAGCGGCAGCACAAATTATTAATATTGTAAGCTTAGTTAAAGCGATTGCCGAACAAACGAATTTACTCGCCTTAAACGCCTCAATTGAAGCGGCGCGCGCAGGTGAACACGGCAAAGGCTTCGCTGTCGTTGCGCAAGAAGTGCGTAAACTTGCCGAACAATCTAAAAATGCGGTCGAAACGATTACCGCATTAGTGGAAAATTCGACAACGCTTACGACGGATGCCGTACAAATGATTGCCCATATGCAACAAGAAGTACAGGACGGCAAAACGGTGACGGTAGCGACACAGACGACCTTTAGCGGCATTGTGGACGCTATTGCGCAAAACGAACAACAAATTCAAGCAGTCGTTGCTGACGTTACCGCGCTGCACGGCGTTGTGACGACCATCGACCAAGAAACCCAGCTCGTCGCTGCTTCTGCTCAGGCATTATACGAGACGACCAAGGCGTTATAATCTACAACAAACAACCGTTAGCTGTGCGTGCTAACGGTTGTTTTCTCCTTACAGTACGCGAACGGATTGATCGACCTCATGATATTCCATAATTTCAACATCATTTGGAATGAGATGCCCGTAGGTACGGATGTAGTATTCACCTAGCGTTTCTTTCCTCTTCTCGCTCTCATCGCGCAAAATAAAAAAGATTTTACGATAGTCTGGTGGCGCTAAATAAAAGTAATACATCGCCTCGTTCCAAACCGTTAATTTCGCACTCGGTACATTATCACCTGAAGTCCAGCGATGCGATTTACATTCAATAATGATTTTATTCGCTGCATTCTTAGTTTGCCATTTTGACAAACACGGTTTCTTCTTTTCCGTAATGTTCAGCTAGTGCACTAATAAAGTTATAAATAGCATGTGCACTTAAATTCGTTTCGACCCATATACCTGTGACTTCTAGTGGCAAACGAAAAGCATCTTTACTATAGTTGAGTAATTTCTGAAAACTTTTTTGTTTAGGTAAAGCTAAATAGCGTTCTAAATCATAGTCGGCTAACCACTCTAAATATGTTACTAACATCTTTTTCCACGTATCAACTGGATACTCTTTTTCATCAATTTTAATCGACTTCGGCTTCCTACCTGTCACTTCTAATGGCTCAAATACCGCATAGTAATTATCACTCATAATTGCCTGCGGCTCATCTAAAATTTGCGCTTCTTGCGGAATTGGCCAAAGTTGCAAGATTTGTTGCACCAGTTCTTCTCCGCGTGCCAAAATCGTAGTTTTATCCCAAGATGGGTACTCCCTTAAATCACGTGTAATTTTAATATTAGACACCGCATAAATCTCTTTTTTCTCTTCAAATAGTTTATTAGACAAATTAGAGTTATAAGCCGTTAGTGTTAAGTTACCTAAAACGTCGCCATATAATTTATGATCATCTGCCGCACTTCTTCCTAACGTGTTACGCCAACCAGGTGTTAAGGTTTGTGGCATAATATGTTCAATTGTCACTTCTTCAAAATCTACCGTTTCCTTATGCATATTTTGCTCAATTTGACTTAAAATCATCTTCGTTAAGCGAGGATTACGGTTATAAATATCGTTCGTTAGAATACTTTCGCGCACTTTATTATCCCGCGGAAA
Source organism: Metalysinibacillus jejuensis (assembly GCF_003057615.1). Classification (GTDB taxonomy): domain Bacteria; phylum Bacillota; class Bacilli; order Bacillales_A; family Planococcaceae; genus Metalysinibacillus; species Metalysinibacillus jejuensis. The sequence continues at coordinate 38,211 of NZ_QAFW01000018.1, read as the reverse complement.
TAGCGCTGTACCTGTACGGCTGCCTAAGAAACTATTCACCACTTGCTCTTCTGTCTTTCCTTCTGTCTCTGACGTTACTTTTACAAGCGTGCTAAATACTTTATTTAAAGCGTTGGTCGGAAAGTTTACAATAAGACGACGAATTAAATAGGCATTAAGTGTTTGTAAAATAGCCATTAATTGTTGTTTGGTAATACGCTGTTCTTCATATAAATTAAGTAGGCGCAGTAAATACGGATAGGTAACGGTAGACTTTAGCTGTAAAACACTCGTTAAATAATGTTGAATATCTCTGTCCATACCTTCTGGATTTAATAAAATGCTATAATGTCGCGCAAATTTTAATAAGTCTTTTAATAAGATTTCACTTGTTAAGTTTTCTGTAAACATGTACTGCTTAAAACTTTCATACACCTTACTTTTATTCGGAATTGTACTTGTTTTCATCGTTAAATAATCACGAATATAGTCCGATATTTTAGCGTTCGTTAACAGCTCCTCCATGCGAAGCCAATAATGATAATACAAATTTTTTTGCACTTCTGGCTCTTCATTCATCAACAAAAAGTTTCGAATTAAATCTGACTCTGTTAACGAGAGACCTGTCGAGTTTAAACTTTCGAAGATGACTTGCGGATTTTCGTCTTTTTTGCCTTGCTCTAATTGAATATATACGATTTTAAGTTTTTGTAGCGCTTCATAAAGAGCCATAGGCGAAGCGGATGAATGCAAAATAAGTGTACGCAAATACTTGTAGTTCATATGTATTTTAGATGTTTTTGTAGAAACATTATGAACAATTAACTCTAAAAAATCTTTGCGGTCATCTTCTACAGAAAGCAATTTATACTTATACGCTTCTTCTACATTACGGTTTTCGAAATAGGTTTCCCTAATATCTTCTTTGGTATTTTCATCTTCTATCGCATCTTGTAGCGCTTTTAACATAAGAAATGTTGTCGTAATACGCTGTTGTCCGTCAATGATAATATAGTCGCTACCCATCCCAGGAAACGAAGCTTTAACAAAAACAACGGTTCCTAAAAAATGCCCCTGCATATCTTCATTTAACGCAATGTCCTCAATATCTTCAAAATATTGTTCCACCTGTGCCTCTGTCCATTCATAACGTCGTTGATAAACAGGTATGCGAAATACCGATTTTGGTGAATATAAAAACTCTAACAATTTAATTGTACCTGCATCCATCTCTACACCTCATCACTTTTCTATTGTTATATTTATCAATATAACACAAAAAATCACACTGGCATAAATCCAGTGTGATTGCGCTACTCAAATCAAACAGCTACAGGCGCTTTAATGCTTGGATGCGGGTCGTAGCCTTCGATCGTTAAATCTTCCATTTCGATAGCGAAAATGGATGTCTTTTCTGGGTTAATCTTTAATGTTGGCAAGTCGCGTGGTGTGCGCGACAGTTGTTCTTCGATTTGTGCGATATGGTTATTGTAAATATGCACATCACCAAAGCTATGCACAAAATCACCAACGGCTAGCCCGCACTCATGCGCCACTAAATGTGTCAGTAATGCGTAGCTCGCGATATTAAACGGCACGCCTAAAAAGGTATCTGCGCTGCGTTGGTACAGCTGACAGCTTAACTTGCCATCTGCCACATGAAACTGGAAGAAAGCATGGCATGGTGGTAGTGCTGCTCGGTCTTCTTCTAAGTCTTCGGGATTCCATGCGGAAACAATAATACGACGTGAGTTAGGGTTATGCTTAATTTGGTCAATCGCCACTTGTAGTTGGTCAATGGTCTCGCCTGTCGATGTCGTCCAGTTGCGCCATTGTTTGCCGTACACATTGCCAAGATCACCATACTTACGCGCAAAGTTATCGTCTGTCAGTACGCGTTGTTGGTAGTGCGCCATTTGCTCGTCGTACTGCGCCTTAAACGCCTCGTCAACTAAGCTACGACGGCCAAAGTCGGTCATATCAGGGCCTGTGTACTCGCTTGACGTCACCCATTTTTTAAAGGCCCACTCATCCCAAATATGATTGTTATGTTCAAGCAAATAGCGAATATTAGTATCGCCCTTAATAAACCACAATAGCTCACTCGCAATTAAACGAAAAGGTACGCGTTTTGTTGTAAGTAGCGGAAAGCCTTTCGTTAAATCAAAGCGCAGTTGATAGCCAAATAATGAGCGTGTACCTGTGCCTGTACGGTCGCCCTTTTGCGTGCCTCGTTCTAGCACATCGCGGCACATTTGCAAGTAGTGTTGTTCCATTTTTTCATCACTCCAATTTTTTTATTATAGCATGTTACATCTGAGAAGAAAAAAGGTATAGAAGAGAAAGGAGTGATTTTATGCAGTTACATCACGGGACATTATATTGGCCTGCAACGACGACACCATTTGTAGCAGAAAAAATTAACGAGCCGCGCTCACATTACGACGTGGTCATTATTGGCGCTGGGATGTCGGGCGCACTAACCGCGCATTATTTAATGCAGCAAGGCTTAACGGTAGCGGTGCTTGATAAGCGTAACGGTACGGTGTACAGCATGATGGGCGCGAAAATGTTGGCGGCGCTACTGCAAGGCGCTACGCCAGAAGGAGCTAGCATCGTGGCACTCGAAGGACGAATGGGGTAACAAAAAAAGCGCATTGTTGTAAGTTAACAATGTGCTTTTAATACGTAGTATGTACACTTCACTAAAGTAAATCTTTAATTGCGAGTAGGTGAAGCCTATTAAAAAGTGTTTCTTCTCACTGGTGTATTAACACTAACCTTAAGAAATTCCGCTGTTTTTTTTATATGCAATGGTTCGAGTACTTCCTCCTTCTACCACTTGCCCCGATGGTATTATAACCTCTCCAAACAAACGAAGATCAGCACCTTTATAACGTTTCAACGAATTCATAAAGGCATCATCTTGACTAACATCCTTAGCAAATTCATAAAACATATTTTTTAAAGGTGAAGTTTCTAAATTACCGTGCCTATCATCAGAGAGCCATCTGTACAATGAAAACGCAAAAAATGCAGCCTTGTCATAGTCGGATAGATTATCAAATATTGTGTTATAAAGATACTTTTTTCCTGCACATCCAGAAAAAATAATGTTTTTAGCATTAGCAAACTCAACCAATTGTGCACTAGGCGCGGAAAAGTCTTTTTCTTCCACAAGTCTAGTGATTAACAAGGAGACATCCGATTTACTAGCCCACTCAGGTACAGGTATACCAAGATTTTTAGCATAAGCTAACTGTTTATCCGTAGGGGTTTTATAGTTATTTTCCTTAAAATTTTGATTTGTAAAATCAATAAATTCTAACTTTGTTGCTTTTGGACTTTTCTTTATAGGCGTAGGGCGCAAAGTACCTTCATAATCTGCCCTGTGCTTCTCAAGAACAGCTTTTGATTTGGTCTTAGTTTTTTTCTTACCAAATATTTTTTGTAATATCTTATTCATAAGTTTTACCTCCTATCTAAAATAATCATACCATTTTTATACATAAAAAAACCCAATTAGCGTACTAATTGAGTTTGCTTTTTTAAGGTCGCATAAAGTTTTGCGTAATGTACGGGGCGTATTCGGCATTAAACGCCGTCGCGATGCCAATATGCGTAAAATCGGCTTGTAAAATATTATCGCGGTGCCCTTTGGAGTCCATCAACCCTTCATGCGCTAAAATACTGTTAGTATAGCCGTAGCTAATGTTTTCACCTGACATGCGCGGCGATAACCCGCCTCGCTCTATGCGGTCGTGCGGCGCTTCACCACTTAGGTTCGTATGGCTGAAAAAGTTGTGCGTTGCCATATCTACGCTGTGTAAACGCGCAATTTGTGACAGTTTATCATGCCACAGAAGCGGCTGCAATCCGTAGTGCACACGCGAGGCGTTGAGGAGTTCAAACATTAAGCGCGAAGCATCTTGCGCATACGTTTCGCTCGGTGTGCGGTAAAAGCCGTCTTTTGCTTGCTCCATATCTTCACGCACCCATAAGATGGCACGAATGCGATTTGCGTCGTGCACATCGACAATATAACTGACGTAGCGCCCCTCGGTTAAATACGTCATTACGCGGTCCGTATCATTTAATTGATAGCGCACATTGCCTTTAACAATTTCGGTAAGGGGTTCGCCGTACTGCGCGAGCACATCGCTTTTTTTCATCCCTACTGTAATCGGTAAATCAAACGCTGTCGCTGGTGTCATCGTATACCCTGCGACGACTTCACTGCCGCGCTTACCCGTTAAGTAAAAATCTTGGTACGTGCCTGCCGCTTGCCATACGAAGTTATAGTCACTTTCGTACGTCGTAAGTGGCTTATCCGTTACGGTGAACGTATAGGTTTGTGCTGTTAACGCCTTGCCGCCTAAGTTTTTAATGCCCGCGGTAAACACCGCTTCATACGCACCTGGCGCATACGGTTCAATTGGTGTAATGGTAATCGTTTTATCTTTAGCACGCACTTTTACAGGCCAATTTTGGTCGCCGCGCTTCATCTGCACATTACCTTCTACCGTATGCACGTCAATGGTGTCCGTTAAAATCGCGGTAAACACGTGATCTGGCGCAACATCTTCGCGGTCAGCCGCTACGACAGGTAAAGCCGCAAAACAAAGCAACACGAACACGAACCATTTTTTCATCGCATTCCCTCCAAATACGCGCGCATCACGTTGCGGCGATGCTTCACTTGATGATGGTAGCTCAGCCAAATGACAACAGGCGGCACCACGCTATAGAGCACAAGTACATACCACGCACTCGTCACGCCAGGTAAGGTCAGACGCCACGCAAGCCCTGCCACATGAAAAACAAGTGTCAGCACAAATACAAGCAGGGGGTTGTAAATAAATAACCCACTACACAGCGCGCCCAGTAAAAAATAAAAGCCGAGTGCCGCTACCACAAAGAGCCACGAAAATTGCGCCCCTGGTACGACAAAATTTATAAGCACCCCACCTGTTACAAGCAACATCAGCGCCACAAAAACAAAGAGTGGTGCGCGGTAGTTCGCTAGCTTTACGTAAGCTTGGTGGTTAAACATTATAAATAGCGTTCCTTCTTCTTATTGACGTCAAGCACGTCGATTTTGGCATCAATCGCAAGGGAAAGATTGCGCAAACGATCTTGGATGGCGTTATAATCCGCATCGCCTGCCCCGCGCTGCATGACTTCAGTAAAATACGCTTCGTCAAAATTACCTGCTGTGCCAAACTGCGTAGCGGTATAACGCTGTGCCGCTTCGTTTGTCTCAGGCACTTGTTGTAAAATATTATCGCGCAGCTCCCAAATGCTTGCGGGAATGTCCTCGCGATTGGCTAGGATTAAGCGCTGTGCGCCCCAGTTACTATGGATAGAAGCGATTTCATTTCGCCATTTATATAAATACGGTACAGTTGTCATTTGTTTTCCTCACTTCACATAATATTTCGCAATCACTTTTTCATTGCGTACAGTAACTTCTTTTAAGCCAAGCTGTTTGGCTTCTTGTTGTTTCGAAAATAACGGCACACCATCACCTAACAGTACAGGTAGTGTAGTAATGTGGTATTCGTCAATTACGTTTTCGCGCTGCAATTGCCCGACAAGCGATGTGCCCCCCAGCAACCAAATATCTTTGCCCTCTTCGTTTTTCAGCTCACGCACGACGTCACATACGGACGCATGGGTGTATGTAATGTGCTCGGTATTTTCGCGCTCACTGCGTGTAAATACGTAGGACTGTACGTTTGGGTAAGGTTGTGCTTGACGCTCAATTTCATTAACGATTTGGTCATGCGTCACGCGCCCGAGTAAAATCGTATCAACCGTGCCGTGAAACGTCGTTAAATCTAGCGCGCGCAAATTTTCGGCAAGCCAGTCATAGCTTCCCTTCTTATCCGCAATATAGCCGTCAAGACTTGTTGCCATATACACAATTAGTTTTCTCATGCCCATTCCCCCTTTGACTTACGTTTACTATACCATGTTTAGTTCGGGCAAAAAAGCGCGCGCCTTCACGCATCGCACAGCTTAGCCGATAGTAAGTGTAAGGAGGTGGCAAATGATGAAGGTTAACCCTAATCCATTGCTCGGTACGTTACCACGAGCGAAAGCAGAAGTAGCGGCAGAAGGTGAAGATTTTTCGCAATTGCTTGCGGCTCGTTCCCGCAAGTTTTCAAAAGGTATGACAAAGGCAGCAATTAATAACCCTTATATTACGCGCCCTGATATGTCAGATGATGACGTCACAAAACTGATTAAACAACTGCAAAAAATGTTACAAGAGCTCCTTTTGTCGTTCGGTTTAACAAAAGACCCTAAGCTGTTAGCGGAAATGAAACGTGTGCAACAAGCGATTAAAGATTTGCAGGGCGGCATTGATACGAGCGAGTTCGAAAATCTGTACAACCGCGACTAAACGTCGTATGATACAACTAATCACATAATTTTTGCGGGGGAACTTTTCGTTGAGAAGGCGTATGCCTGACCCTTTGAACCTGTTAGTTAATACTAGCGTAGGGAGCAAATAATATACCGATGCTTCGGTCTATTTTTTCATGCGCCCACACGAGTTGGCGCATTTTTTTATGGGTAAGGTTGAGAAAAGACGCCTTCCCTCCTTATGGTGTGGCGAGGCGTTGGTGTTTTGCGCAGGTGGAGAGCCTTCGTGCGCACTTCTTGGTGCTTGTTGCGCAGGTGGAACACTTTCGGACGCACTTCTCGGTGCCTTTTGCGCAGGTGGAACACTTTCGGACGCACTTCTCGGTGCCTTTTGCGCAGGTGGAACACTTTCCGTGTCTGCTTTCCAACTGCGTTGAAGTTGAGCAGTCGTCCTAGCTTTAAAATGCTCCAATGCCTTGCGAAGCTTAACGCCTTTCTTAAGCTTTTTGGTGTAATCCAGTGAAGTGAGCTAAATCCTAGGGTCGTGTTGCACTTTCATTCGAAGTAAAAAACACTTCGTATTCAAGCACTACCACGCCCGACGGATTTTACCAAGCTCCCTTCACATTTTGGAGTTCCAACGCCTATCGGAATTGACCAAGCCCTCTCAAGCTTTTATCTTTATCCAGTTTCGCAAAGCAGTTGCTCGGTCACTTCGGTCGCTCGTGGAAAGACAAAGAACGTCTTTCCCGAACGCCCTCCAGTGCCAGCGCAACTGAGCGCTTTGCTCAAGCTTTTTGGTTTTATCCAGTTTCGCAAAGCAACGACTCGGTCACTTCACCCGTTCAGTGAAAGGCAAAGTACGCCTTTCCTTCACGTGTTTCAGTGCCTACGTCGTTAAACGCTTTGCTCAACTTTTAATATAATGGAGGTAGATTATGAACGCTTACAACGTGCGGCAAGCTACGCCGCTTATTCACTGCATTACCAATACTGTCGTTGCCAACTTTACCGCCAACGGTTTGCTCGCAATTGGTGCCTCGCCCATTATGGCAGATGCGCCGGAAGAAGCGGGCGCGATTACGGGCATCGCAAATGCCCTACTCCTAAACATTGGCACGCTGAATGCACGTACGGTCGAAGCGATGACCTTAAGCGCACAAGCGGCCAACGCTAAAAATATTCCTATCGTACTCGATCCTGTCGGTGCGGGGGCGTCGCCGTTTCGCCTTCATACGACGCAAGTGTTGCTCAATTACCGCATCGCTTGCATTCGCTGTAATGCCGGCGAACTTGCAGCCATTGCGGGTGTAGCGTGGGACGCAAAAGGTGTGGATGCAGGCAGTGGTACAGCCGACATTATCGCGCTCGCTAAAGAAGTGGCGCACCGCTACCAAACGATCGTTGCGGTCACAGGCGCACGCGATATTATTACCGATGGCACGCGCGTCGTAAAAGTGTACGGCGGCAGTGCGCGGCTCACCGAAATTACAGGTGCTGGGTGCTTATTATCTGCGGTCGTCGCTGCCTTTTTAGCGACGGAGCGGTCACTTGAATCCGTGGCGCGCGCTATGAAATTTTATAAGCGTTGCGGCGAAAAAACGCAGGATGCGGCATTCGGGGCGATTACGACTGCCCTTCTCACCGCACTTCATACATTAACGCAAAAAGGAGCGATGTCACATGAAAGTAGCATTAACGATTGCAGGTTCTGATTCTGGCGGGGGCGCTGGCATTCAGGCCGACCTTAAAACATTTCAAGAGCTTGGCACATTTGGCACGAGCGTCATTACAGCCATTACCGCCCAAAATACATTAGGGGTGCACGACGTCCATCCTGTGCCTGTCGCAACAATCGAAGCACAGCTTGATGCGGTGCTTGCCGATTTTGAAGTAGCCGCGGCGAAAACGGGCATGTTGTTTTCAGCAGCTATCATTACGGCGATTAGCCAAAAGCTACGCGGAACGAACATCCCACTCGTCATCGACCCTGTAATGATCGCAAAAGGCGGTGCGAGTTTACTTCAACAACAAGCGATTGATGCGATGAAAGAACAGCTCATTCCGCTTGCGACCATTATTACACCAAACATCCCAGAGGCGGAAGTGTTAGCGTCGATGACCATTTCGTCTGAAGCCGATATGCAACAGGCGGCGCGTACGTTGCTATCTATGGGGGCAAAAGTCGTCATCATTAAAGGTGGTCATGCCGACAACCCTACGGCGGCGCGCGATTATGTGGCGACCGCACAGCAAGCATTTATTGTCGAAACGCCGTTTGTGCCGACCAATCAAACGCACGGCACAGGCTGTACGTTTTCTGCGGCATTAACTGCCGAACTCGCAAAAGGTACGGCGCTTGAAGAAGCGGTCATCATTGCGAAGCAGTTTATCCAAAGCGCCATTGCGCATCAATTATACTTAGGTGCAGGTCATGGCCCGACAAATCATAGCGCCTTTCAGCGTTTCGAACGTTTTGAGGTGAAGCGCTATGAAGCGTGAACAACTTCGCACGTATTTTATTATGGGTAGCACGGATGCCAGCGCTCCGCTCGATGTGCTTGAACAAGCGTTAGCGGCGGGCGTTACGCTGTTTCAGTTTCGGGAAAAACAGCTCACGGGTGCGGCGTATGAACAGTTTGCGCGCGACTGCCAAGCACGCTGTAAGCAGTACGGTGTGCCGTTTATCGTCAATGACGACGTGGCACTAGCGGTTAAATTACAAGCTGACGGCGTGCATGTGGGCCAATCGGATATGGCGGCGACAGCAGCACGCGCCTTATTTGACGGCATACTCGGCGTATCGGCGCATAACGAAGCTGAAATCGCTAAAGCTATCGCAGACGGTGCCGATTATGTCGGCATCGGGCCTATTTTTGCGACGACGTCTAAACCAGATGCCGAAGTGCCGTGCGGTGTAGAAAAGTTGCAAGCGATGCACGAAGCATTTCCTGCATTACCGAAAGTAGCGATCGGTGGCATTTCGCACGCCAATGTCGAAGCAGTGCGCGCCACAGGTGTTGACGGGGTTGCGGTGATTTCGGCAATTGCCGGGGCGAAAGATGTAGCAAGCGCTGTAAAAGCATTCAATTTATAGCCGTTTCGTGTTACTATAAACGAGAGGTGGTTAACATGATTAATGTATTACGTACGAAGCAGCATGCTTTATATCCTTTAAAGATTACTCTTGCGCTCGTAGGACTAACCATGTTGTTTTTTGTACTTGGCACTTTACTGCCAGACGCAAGCGCATTGTATGAGGCACTTTTAATTATTTCAGGCGCTGGTTTTTTAGTAGCGCTCGTTCTTGGTTTTGTGACACATAACAAAAATGTCATGGTGATTAACACCATCGTGAGCGTGTCATTTGTAGCCATCGTCGGTATTTTACTAAATTACGTATGACAGAGAAAATCAGTACCGCGTCTGTGGGTGCTGATTTTTTTTGAAATGGAGGCTTATTATGTTGACCCAACAACAAATCGTCGAACAGCTCGTGCACAAAGCGCGCGTTGTCATTGTCCAACCACTCGGCTGGGGCAAGCGCGACATTTACCTACAAGCGACGCAACAGTTGCGCGACCAAGATGAAGGCGTAACTGTTGTTATTAGCCGCGTCGCTGTTCAGACGGCTACGAGTGCTTGTATCGACGCCGTAACGAACCAAACGTTTGCAGAACGTGCCCAGTTAATTGAAGCATGTAACACGCAACAGTGCGACACGCTCTATATTTCGCCTGAACAATTAGCCGATGATAGCTTATTTGCGGTGCTCAGCCAACTGCGCATCGCCCTACTCGTCATCGAAGAAGCGCATCATTTATCCCAGCTTGGCGCAATGAGTGACCCGCATTATTTACGCATCGCTAAGCTGCTTAACGTCTTACCCGAAAACATTCGTGTACTCGCGACAACGGCAACCGCCAATCGCCGCGTGACCGAAGATATCGCTAAAAAAATTGGTGCTAGCGTGTGCAGTAAAGGACCTGTGAGCTTAGGTTCTGTTCACTTACATAAAGTTCTGTTACCTACGACCGAAGCGCGCTACGCCTGGCTTTGGCAAAACCGACAAACGCTTCAGCGACCGAGCCTCATCTATGCCGCTACCGTGCGTGAATGCGAGCGCTTGAGCGAATGGCTCAACGAAGCGGGCTGTCAGACGCTCGTCTATCACACAGGGCTCAGCTTGCGCGAACGCACAAAACGCGAGACGGCATTTACGGAAGGGCGTGTCCAAACGTTAATTTGTACGACCGCTACGACCACATTTTTTAATAAGGAAGATATTCATACGATCATTCATTATGACCGCCCGCTGTCGATCGTGACGTATTACCAACAACTGACGAATGCGGGGCGCGGCATTCAAGCAGCACTCGCCGTCATTTTATACGATAATGCGCTAAAGCCGCACGTGCCAAATCCAGCGACCCAACAAGCGAACTACCAAGCGGTCATTGACTGTATCGCGCAGCACGACGGCATTACGCTCACCCAGCTAAAAGCGCGCTTAAACCAAGCTGATCATCAACTGACTGCACATTTACAGCATGCGCTCATTGATGGCTTAATCGAAAAGGAACGCACCGTATATTACCGCACGCCAAAGCCGTTTCTTTTACAACAAGCGTATACGCGTCACGTCGAAGAAGCGCGTCAGCTTGAGTACAACGGCCTTAGCTATTTACTACAAGTGCCGACTTGTTTAATGCAGACGATGGCCGCTGCGCTTGACGACACGACCGCCGCTCCGTGTGGCAAATGTAGCTACTGTACGCAGCTTGCACCGACGGAAGACCGCATTCGCCCACAAGCGAGCGACGCTGTGACGAAGTTTTTCGAAGCGCGTGCTGTGACGTTTACGCCGCATAAAAAGTCAGCGATTTACGGACGTGCACTACGCCACCGCCTATCCGCAAGCCTTGCGCTTGGCAGTAGCGATGAGCCGCGCGGGATACAGATGATGCAAGAGTATAAGGCGCAAGCGTTTTCGGAGACGACTTTACACCGAGCTGCGAGCGCACTACAACCGCTTTGTACCGAAAACACAGTTATTACGGCACTGAGCACAGGGCAGACGTTTGCCAAAATGCTCGCAAAACGCCTAGCGCTTCCTTATATCGAAGCGTTTGCGCCGCTTCCTGTAACTACAGAGACGCGCTTAAATGACGTACAACAAGAGACGTATGCGCGCGAGGCCATTACGTGCTACGACGTTGATGTAGCGGACAAACATGTGATTATCGTTACCGCGGTAACACGCTCTGGCTGGACGCTCGCCATTGCGGCAGATTACCTCGGCGCAAAACAAACGACGGGCTTTGCGCTCATTGACGAAAAGGAGGAAGTACGCGATGGCCTTGACACAAAGTGAACGCGCGACGTATTTATTTTGCGCACCGCTCAGCCATACCCGCACGACTCCGCTGACGTTAGCGGAGTGGCAATTGGTACGCGAAACGCTTGAAGCACAACACGCCCGCCCGAAACAATTGCTTACGACAACGTTTGATTTACCCGCGCCTATCCACACTAAAATTATGGCGCGTCGGCAACTCGGCATCGCCTTATACGAACTCGAAAACGCCATTCACCAAGGGTTTAGGGTGATGTTTGAAGCGGATATGCCCGTGCGGTTAATGCGCCTCATAAGCGCAGCACGCCCGCCCTATTTATACTATAGCGGCGACCGCTCCTTGCTTGCTTTGCCGCACGTACTTACGATTTTGCAGACGGATTTGCTGACTACGCTTGCGCCGACTGTCGTTATGACGACGCAAGTTGATGAAGCGGTCATGGCGTACCTCGCACGCGGTGGGCGCGTTATCGCCATCGTCGCCGAAGGGTTAAATACGTATACACGCCAAAAAGCCGTGCGCGACTTAATCGCCCACGGTCAACTCGTACTGTTAACGATGCAGCCGCTCGGTAGTAAAACGACGCAAACGGACTGGCAAATCTACTGTGCCCTTCATAGCGCTGATGCTGCCCTACTTGGCGACGTAGCGCGCGATGATGCGCTAGTTCCTGCAATACAGCGCGTGTGCGAAACGAACGCAACGCGCCTTTATGCGACAGGCGAAGGGCCGTTTGTCGACGCGCTCATTTCGACCCAACAAGCGACGCGCTTTACGACGCTTGAAGCGCTAACTAGCGGTCAAACGACGACGGACGCAAGCCGCTTCCCTGAACTGCTTGCACGCCTTACAAAAAAAGAATTACCCGCTTGGCAAGTGGCGCTTTACGACGCACTTGATGAGGCGAGCGCACACGTGTCAAAAGATGCGTTAACTGCACTCATCACTGCACATCTTGCCGACGACTAATAAAAAAAGCGAACGCTGCATAAACATCTGCGCGTTCGCTTTTTACCATATTATACGCTTGCGTACTGGCTACGCAGCTCTACTTTTAAAATTTTGCCGGACGGGTTACGCGGTAGTTCGTCTACAAAGCGCACAGACTTCGGCTTTTTATAGCTCGCTAAACGCCCTTCGCAAAACTGAATAATATCTTCTGCTGTCGCTTGAGCCCCTTCTTTTAACGCTACGACCGCTTGTACCGACTCACCCCATACAGGGTCTGGTACGCCGATCACCGCTACTTCTAAAACGCTCGGATGGTTGTATAACACATCTTCAATTTCGCGCGGGTAAATGTTAACGCCGCCGCTAATTAACATATCTTTTTTACGGTCAATGATGTAGTAATAACCGTCGGGATCTTGCATCGCGAGCTCCCCAACTGAGAAGTAACCGTTCCAAAACGCTTGCTTTGTCGCCTCTGGGTTGCGGTAATATTCATCGAGTAAGTAAGGGCCTTTAAAGTACAGTTCGCCTACCTCACCTACTTTAACGGGCTGTTTATCTTCATCGACAATAATGCACTCCACAAATGGGAATGGCTGCCCTACTGAGCCGTCTTTATGAATGTCTTTCGGTTTAATATTTAACGTGACCGCACTTTCCGTTGCGCCGTAAAACTCATGTAAATCAACGCCTTGGAAGTACTCCACAATTTTATATTTCGTTTGTGTCGGTAATGCCGAGCCTGCTGAAATAAAGACGCGCAGTGAGCTCGTATCATATTTTTTAATCGTTTCCTCTGGTAAATTTACGAGGAAATTATACATCGTCGGTGCCATAAATGTATTCGTAATGCCGTATTTTTCTACGTCCGCTAAAAACTTCTCAGGACGATACGCTTCCTCTACGATAATTGTGCCGCCTGCTGTAAGTTGCGTCATAAGGAAAATCCACGGTGCTGCGTGGTAAATTGGACCAACGACCGCATGCACGTCCGACTCATCAATTTTATATTCTGCCGCTGTGACAAGCGCCGTAAGCATACGTGAGCGATGCGAAATAACAACGCCCTTTGGCTTGCCTGTTGTGCCTGATGTGTACCCGAAATACATCGTGTCGGTTTCGACGACATCACTCGGAGGCACGTCAGGTGTGCCGCTTTGTAAAAACGTATCATACGTTGAACCTACAACTAAAAACGTATCAATTTGGTTACTCGCACCACCGATACGCTCATACTCGCTAACGTACTCAGGCGTCGTAATATAGCCGCGGCTCTCAGAGTGCTCTATAATGTAGGCAATCTCAGGACCGACCGCGCGGAAGTTAATCGGCACGACAATTACCCCAATTTTCGCTAAGCCGACGATAATTTCGATATAGGTGCCGTTATTTTTCATCATAACCGCGACCTTATCCCCTTTTTTGTAGCCTTGTGCTAAAAACGCATTCGCGAGGCGATTGGCACGTTCATTTAACTCGGCATACGTGTACGCCGTATCCTCAAAAATGACCGCCGTTTTATCGCGGTACTTACTCGCATTCTGATTCATGATGTTACCGAATGTTAACATAAGCTACTACCCCTTTTTGTGTAATATTTCTACTTCATCCCCAAAATTATGACGTTATTTTCGTAAAATCATTTTTTACTATAACGTTACTTACTATCTTAACGAATATTCCGACCATTTATCATAAGCTATTATACCCAAAATAACGAAGAATTTTTCACTAATTTTAATAATTTTCAGTCATTTTTAATATTCTTTAGATTTTTCCGCAAATTCCCATACTATTACACACAAGCTATTACAGTTATGCACCATAAGCATAATAAAAAAAGTCACCCAACAAATGTTGAGTGACGTTACGTTATTTTGTGCTAATGCTCGGTGCTGGCGGTGCGTTATACACGCGTGAATGGGGATCAACCGAATGCGTCAGCCAAATGTTACTGCCGATGACGGTATCGTGCCCAATTTTCGTTTTGCCGCCTAAAATGGTCGCCCCTGCATAAATGACCACATTGTCTTCGATATCAGGATGACGTTTAACGCCTTTGATCGGGTTGCCGTCTTCATCTAATGGGAAGCTCAGCGCGCCAAGCGTTACGCCTTGATACACTTTAACGTTGTTGCCAATCGTACATGTTTCGCCGATTACGACGCCTGTGCCATGGTCAATAAAGAACGACTCGCCAATCGACGCGCCCGGGTGAATGTCGATGCCCGTCAGTTGGTGGGCGTACTCCGACATAATACGCGGTACGATTTTAACGTCGAGGTTATACAGCTCATGCGCAATACGGTGGAAGCTCACCGCCGTAATGGTCGGATAGCTCAGTAAAATTTCTTCTGTCGAAAGCGCCGCTGGGTCACCATTATACGCAGCTTGAATGTCCGTTTGAATTTTACGGCGAATTTCAGGGAACGCGTCAATGAGCGCCATTACAATGCGCTCCGCTTCTTTTTGGCACGCATCTGGGCAATCCGCAAAGTGATTGTAGATGAGCACGCGCTGCAAAATATCACGTAAATCTAATGCCGACTTGCGAATATTGTTGCTGATGGCAACGTTAACGCGCGTATGATCTACTGGTTTATATGTGTACGTACCTGGAAACAACACTTTGTGGAACGTATGCAAAATTTCGATGACTTTATCGCGCCCTTTAAAGCCGATGGAGTTTTCCAAATCGAAGTTCGCCTCATTCATCTCTGTCAAAGCGTTCGCAATGCCCGGTACTTTTAAGTTTAGCCAATCATTTAATTCCATAGTTGCACCCCTAACCTTTAATGTACCCTACATTGTACACTTTTTTGACGGAAAATGCTTCGGATATTGCTAACAGAAAAGATGAGAAGAGCGAGATGTACATTTTCTTTAAATTTTGTATAATATTAATGGAATTAAATTAAACATTTGGAAAAAGAGGTTATACTATGTCAATGATTACGCCAGCGTTACTCACTTATTTAACAGAGCATGATAAACAATATGATCAATATAAAGAAGGCATCGTTATTTACGAGCAAGAAATGCCCTATTTATTTATCCCTGTTACGGATGAGACATTTGAGATTACACGATTTACGGAACTACATAATCGGTACAAAGCTCCTTATGTCGCATTAAATAAAGACGGTGTACCTACGATTTATAATTATTTTTTCGGGCATGGCATATATTTTACGGATATTTCAAATATTGAAGCATTTTTAGACATCCCTTACCTAGATTTATTTGAATATGATATCTGTCACCGCGTTTACGACTACAACACCATCACAGACGATGCGATTACGTCATCATTTATTACAGGTGGCATTGGCACTATCTAAATTAATTGTGAAACATTGGACGATGCAATTAGCAATTTTTAATATTGTTTATGAACTTGTTGCCACTATAATACTTATCGTTATTGTAACGAATTCAAAATTATTAAATCCACCATTTGTTACGTACATGTCGGATTTATTTACGGTTACGGAAGGCAAGTTTAAAGGTGGATTAGTTGTCGGGGTAATCGCAATTTTTGTAGTATTTGCGATTTGGAATAGTATGGATGGTTTCCGAAAAGCAAATAATCGATGATTGAAAAGTTTCTTTCACAATGAATAAACCAATAGAAGTTCTAAAAGGTTACATTTAGGTGAGCGGACCAAGCACACAAGCCGCGAAGCCACGTTTTGAGCGTGTCTTCACGACTTGTCTTCGTGCTTTGTGTAAGGTCTGCTCACAAGTAGATCTAGCTCCTAATCTTTCGAATTATATGGGCGGCTTACAGTGGTAGGCCGCACTTTCTAAAATTAGGCTATTCTTCTGTAACGTTTATACTTGAAGAATTGTTTAATAGAAGGTCTTTTTCAATCACAATCGCTTTGAAATGTGGTCGATAATGGCTGTTGGTGTGATGCCATAGTTTGACTGTTCTTTCCCTAATTGTTCAGCGCTCGTTGCGTGATAGTAGCTAGCTGCCTGCATTGCTTCTAGTGGAGTGGCGCCTTGTGTAGTAAAAGATGTGAGAAGTCCTGTTAATACATCTCCACTACCACCTTTTCCTAAAGCGTCATTTCCATAAGGGTTAATCCATAGTTTTCCTTCGGGTGTTGCAATAATTGAACGATGCCCTTTTAATAACAAATACACTCCATATTTGACGGCGAATTGTTTTGCTACATCAATTCGGTTTTTCTCCACTTCTTTTACCGACACCTCTGTTAATGTCGCCATTTCTCCAGGATGAGGTGTTAAAATGATATCCCCTTCATAATCTTTCAATTTATGCAAATGGTTTTTAATAAAATAAAGTCCATCCGCATCGATAATAATTGTTTGACGATTTAATTTGGATAGTAATGTTTCGCATATTTTTTCGCCGTCTACTTCACGACCAAGTCCAGGACCGAAAGCGATTACTTTAAATTTTGAAAAGTCTACTTCATCCAAGTTGCTCTCATCTTCTATTGGGAACAATAAAATTTCTGGACACTGTGTTGCAACGATTGGGTAAATTGCTTTAGGAATAGCGAGTGATACAAGTCCGACTCCTGTGTGAAAAGCAGCTTTTGCTGTATAAATAGGCGCTCCAATATAATTAGTACATCCACCAATAACGAAACAATGTCCGAAAGTCCCTTTATGACCGTGTGGAATTCGTTTCGGAAGTGCATCTTTTGCAATCGGTTCATCGAGCAATATAGGCAAATCGAGTTCTAAAGTATCGACAATTTCAAGGGGAACTGAAATATCGACCACTTTCCATTCTCCGATAAATTGTGGTCCGTCACCGATGAAAAATCCGATTTTTGGCATTGCGAAAGTGACTGTTTTCGTTGCTTTTACCGCTACGTTTGCCACTTCTCCGGTATTTGCATTCACACCAGATGGTATATCAACCGCAATAATTTCTTTGTTTGAACGATTAATTGTTTCGATTATTTCTTTAAACGGGTAGCGAACGTTTCCGATAACACCTGTTCCTAAAATAGCGTCAATAATGACATCGCTATTATTTATGTAGCTTTGTAATGTTTTTTGATTTTCATCATTGTATTGGAAATAGGGGAGATTTCTATTTTTGTATGCTTCGAAATGAATTTTTGCATCGCCTTTTAAACAATCCTCTGAAACAGCTAGGCAAAGCATCACATCGAAACCATAGTCAATTAGTCGTCTAGCGATTACAAAGCCGTCACCTCCGTTATTTCCTCCACCAGCAATAACAAATACTTTTGCATTAATAGAATAATGAGCAATTACTTCTTGAACAACGGCATTACCTGCATTTTCCATTAATACAACACCAGGTAATCCTAGCTGCTCTATTGTATAACGGTCGCATAGTTGCATTTCTTTTTGGCTTGCTACAAACATGAAATAACCTCGCTTTCAACAGAATTTCATCACTCTATCTTCATTATAAAGAATAAAAATCAAATATAAAAATAAACAAAATAGGATATGTGAGTATATAATCCTAATTTGCATTAATTATATTAAAAAAATGGTCTAGAATAAATTTAAGGTACTTTCAATATTTTTGTGTAAATGACGATTCACCCGTTCAAGGGAACTCATCACCTGTGTATTCAATTGTACCTATTCGAAGTATTGATTTGAGTGTGTTCATTGGTTTAACAACATTCGAATTCACGGAACACTAGGCTATTTAACGCCTATGGAATTCAAGCTACAACCCCTATAATTTTTGTCCAGTTTAGTGTTGACATTCCACCACTCTCTCATAAAGAGAGAGACGCGTTTGGGAGCACTGAGCGAGCATCTTCTTGTTGACATTCCACCACTCTCTCATAAAGAGAGAGACAATCAATCCGCTCTGAGGTTTATCGTGCATTAATATTTCAATCCACTCTCTCATAAAGAGAGAGACCGTATAAAGCGTACGAGCTGCCAATTTGCGAGATAATTTCAATCCACTCTCTCCATACAGAGAGAGACCACACGTACGGACGACGCTGAAGGGCTAATTGTAATTTCAATCCACTCTCTCCATACAGAGAGAGACGACTGTGGGTAGAGATGGCACGATATAATCCAAAATTTCAATCCACTCTCTCCATACAGAGAGAGACGGTTATTTTCTTATCATTTATAACTACTATAGATAATTTCAATCCACTCTCTCCATACAGAGAGAGACTTTGTTGGCGCTTATTAAACTAAAACTAAAAAAGATTTCAATCCACTCTCTCCATACAGAGAGAGACGCTCGACGTCATCGCATCTTTCCAGCCGTAAAGTATTTCAATCCACTCTCTCCATACAGAGAGAGACCATCTCTTTTAACACTTGTCACTACCGCAGTTGTAATTTCAATCCACTCTCTCCATACAGAGAGAGACTGCGACCATCTTCATTGTTGTTTACTTTACCAATATTTCAATCCACTCTCTCCATACAGAGAGAGACCATGATAGACTAAACCTCCATGTGTCATACATGATTTCAATCCACTCTCTCCATACAGAGAGAGACGCTCATGTTCAAAATAAAAAATATGTGTGAGGAGAATTTCAATCCACTCTCTCCATACAGAGAGAGACGATTAAGTTGCTATCAACGTATCTAGATTACCGTATTTCAATCCACTCTCTCCATACAGAGAGAGACATACATCTTAAAAAAGAAAACCCAGCAATTGTAATTTCAATCCACTCTCTCCATACAGAGAGAGACTGCGAGGGGTTGTGTCTCGCTATGTTTATTGTACTATATATAGAGATTTTTACCAGTTTGATCATGATATTTGAATAAAATTATAGCAATCAATTGAATTTAGTGTGCGAACCTCCCAGGAAAAGCATGGGCGCTTAGGGTTCGCCGCACACCTTATTCCGCTAAATGCGTTAAGACCTACTTCTTATTAACAAAGAGCCAATTGCTGCTTTTTGACCCGGCTTCATCCTCAATAGTAGGTAAGGTTTGACTGATGTTATTTTTCTTCTTATTATTTGTAAACCATTGGTGTGAAGCTTCATTATCCCCTTTTTCAGTCTTAGGGTATGAAACTTTATCTCTACGTTTCATATATAAACTCAATATTTTTTGTAAGTCCGTATTAGTAATAGTAAAATTAGTAGGTCTCGGGATATCAACTACCTGATATAAGCCTTGTTCTGTGATCTTTCGTTGCTTGATTGTATTTATTTTGATTTGTATACTCCCGAGCCCCAGTGGTTTACCACGCCCTATTTTGTGTGCGTGTTTTATAGACTTATTAATATCTAGTGTATTACAAAGCTGCCCAAGTTCCTCAGTTGTTAGATTCTCAAAATAAATCGTACTTGTAAAATGAGCACCTGCTTGAAGCATTTGTACATTGGTTTCCATCTCACTTACTATTGCTAAAGGTGGATTATGATGTTCTATTACATTTTTAGAAGGTGTATGATGCCAATAAAATTTGCGTCCATTAATTTTAATATCTTTAGGCTGTAGGCGTTTATTGTCTGCGTAATCATACGTCCAGTAGTTCGCATCACGCGGGCGTTTTGTATAAAATTCGACCGCTCCTGGATTAGGCTGTCCTAGTGCTTGTAACTTAGCGTAACCTTGATAGAGCCCCTTACCCCCAGTATATTTAGCGTCGCCAAAACGAATGCGAGATGCTAACATATCATTTTCACTCACAAAACCAAATAGATTACATGTTGGACATACTTTACTTTTACACGTACAAGGTTCATGTCCTTCAATGATTGCTGGTAAGCTATTAAAAAATACTTCTTGTGATAACATAGCGGGTGCTAAACGAGTTTTCTCTGTGTAGTATACAGGTAACATTGCACCTTCCTTAGCTGTTGCAAAAAAGTCTCGTGATAATCTATACGAATCTTCGCCATTTTTAGCATTGCTTTGGTATACCTTTAGCACTTGCTTAAAATTTTCAACACATTCATCTGAGACAGATACAGTACCACCTGTCTTAACAAAAACTGACTCATATTTTTTAGTTAAAAAAGGTCCGCCTTTGTAAAATACACCTTCTTTATAATCTTTGTGATACGTGGTGGAATAGTTTCTAACTTTGTCTTTGTCATTTCTGTACTTCCAATAAATTTTCTGCCCTGATTTAGGTAGGTTTCGATCATTTTTACTAACCTTCACCCGTTCACAATAAGCAATTTTCCATTGGTCACTGTCTTTATAAAGTAAGCCTAGTCTTTGCTTGGGTATTGTTGAACGGCGATGGAACGGGGCTTCGTTGATTTGTGAAAGACAGCCGTTGTATGCCGCTTCGTGTACACTACGCAACATCCCTCGCAGCTCTGAGCCAGGGATTACAGGGTCACTACTCGTAGGATAGGTAAAAAAATCGAGCGCATCTGTACTTTCCTTTTCTTGATAGCCAGGAATAACTAGCGGGGTTATTGTAGTAATTGTATATGTGAGGTAGCCTGTTATGTCACCTTTACTTGCTTTCTTACGTTCACAGCTCTCAGACAGTGGTACAAAATTATAAGGGTTAACAAAATCTTCTTTAGTCATCATTTTGCCTCCTTAAATGTAACAAATTTTACAAGTCGCTCGTCTTCAATGCCATACGTAAATGGAGTATCTCCAGCAAAGTCCTTATCTTGAAATACAATATACTTACGGAACACTAGTCCCACTTGTTCACATTTTTTAGATGCTATAGGCACTGTGATTGTTGTACCCCGTTGTTCTTTGAGTATCGCTTTGCTTTTACTACTGCATGCTACAGTACCCCACAGTTTATGCGTCTCATCAATATACACCGTAGGCTCACCTTCACTACCGTCTTGGATGGTACGCCAAATAAAGGTATTGGTATCTCGACGAACAATTTTAGTTTCTGCTTGTTCCGTAAAGAGGCGCACTTCTTGCACATAATCTGTATTTAACTTAATGTCTTTTATGTGACATAAACTTACCTCAGATGCCGTCTCGATATAAGCATCGCTGTTTTCATGTTCTTGAATAAACGCTAGCAGCTCACTCGCCTTGATAAGCCCGTTTGTTCTAATCCTTTTTCCTTTAGTCGCTTCTAGCTTCATTTACACGCGCCCCCTTCATATAATCCATCGCTGCCTTGCAATACTTTACTTCATCTTCAAGTGCTGTCTTTACTGTCAGTAAGCCACGGCCAATTGCTGTTTCCCCGCCGATTGCTAGCAACCCTTCGTTCATATCTCGAATGACCCAGTATAATAACCCTCGTATCACATCGCAGTCTAACAACTCTGTTTTATGCCAACGAATAGTTAGTGTAGTGTTACCACCACAAAGTGACTCACCTGTAAATAAAGCACCATCCATCGTAGCACCTGAAAAACGGTCAATAGCATTACGTGTGTACTTTATAAAGGTACTATCTACAATGCTAGATTCTTCAAACCTCAGTAGTGATGCACTGCCATCGCCATGCTTATCACCAAACAATTGTTGTACTACACTTGTATTGGCACTCGGTAGTTGCTGTAGAATCGTTGTCAGTCGCTGTCGAAATGCCCCTGCCCATGTAGTGCCTGGTATCACAGGAGTTCCTCCCATTTGAAGCGGGCTATGTGCATATTCTGTCTGTCGTACATCTCGAATAACTAACGTATCTTTAATCGCTAGTTCTAGCGAAAGGTAGCTCATTTGTGTTGTGATAGAAGGTAATTCGACTTTTTCAAATCGATCCCAGTCCCAATCTAGCCACACTAGGCTATCTCTTGGATAATCAAACACTTGCTTTTCTACTTGCGTTAATTTTACTTTGCCATAACCTCTACTTGTTTTACCGCCTAATGTTAACTCACCACTATAAAGTGCCGTCAACAATTTTTGCATTGCACTAGCGTCATCGGGTTGCTTATCTTTCTCACGTGCTATAATTTCAAAACGCATCGTAAAAGATGTACCTGTTGGCAATACTTCAACGGTAAATTTAGCTTGTGGCTGCGCTACTTTATTGTCGAGCTTTACGTGATCGCGCACTACTACATTACAATCTGCAAATGTAACATCTGATACAAAAATACGACTTTGACGAAAATCATTTTCTGCTGCCATGGCTGCGCCAAATAACTCGCTATTGTTGCCAAGCCAGTGACGGAGAGCGCCTGCCAATGCTGTACCTGGCATAAAAGGTTCGCCTTTATAATTACGCATTACATCCATTGTAGTATTTGTGTCATGTCCAGACCCAATATGAAGTGGGGATGCCAATTGTCCTGTAATGTTATAGTAGGTTCGTTTAACGATTTGCATTACTACGCACCTCCAATTCAGCCAGATAAAACAGTTCACTTATTATTACGCCTTCATGTTCTTGGTCAAGTTCATAGTTGGATACTATAGTTTTTATCGTATCACTGATTTCTTTAACCATTGTACGGAATTTTTCTTGTTGTTTAGCCGTTAACGTTTTTTCGTCAACTAAATGCGCTCGCATCGCAAACCGTTCGCTATTATGGTAACCCTTTAACTTACTCACGAAATCATGCAATGCGCTATCATTTTTAGCCGCTGTTAACCGATTATCAAGTTCAATCGCATGTGTAAGTGCATTGACAATAGGATGAGATATAGTAGAAGGCTGTTGTGATGTTACCGCTTCAATGCTAAATTCTTCACTAGTATAGGCAAGCACATAAAGTTGCCCACAACCACGAGCTGTTTCTTGCCCCCATTGTTGCTGTTCAATTAGTGACCAATCTGCTTCCTTATCTGTAGACACCACAAAAACAGTGCCTGCATCAAATGCTTGGTACTTAGGCTTTGGTAAACGCCACTTGGCATTATAACCAGCTATTACCGTTTGCTTACTATAGGTTTTTTCAAGTGTTACGGTTACACCAAGCTTAGTCGAAATAGCATTTAGCAATAACGCGCTATCTGCCACATTACGACCATAACTGTTTTGCCATGTCAAAGGCGAAGCCACATAAATGGCTACTTTCTTAGCGCCTTTTTGAGCTTTAGGAAAGCTAGGTGCTACAGAGAAATGCGAGCTAAACTTTGCAGCCCCGTACTCCGCTGTACGTGAGCGACCAATATGAATGATGTGATTAGCTTCTTCAGCTAACTCATAAAGTAAGGCAATATCTTGTCTATTGCCTTTTAGCTCTCCTACAAACTGCTGCCCTTTTTGGAGTGCCGTATAATAGTAAAATTGCCCTTTATCATCTTTAATCATATCCGTACCCTTTGTATCATTAAGCGCTCGCCCAATACTACGGTCCTCAGGTCTTGAATGGTGCATACGGTATTCTTTTGGTACATCATACGTATAAACTTTATCATTAGCTATACGTGCTAACGTATTCATTTTACGCAAAGGGCTCTGCGTTATTGTACCTTCATAATAAGCACAATTTGTATTTTTCTCTCGTTGGATATGTAACGGCATTGGCATGAAGCGGTGCTCATTTACGTAAGGGTACGCATAGCCAAAACTCACTGCTCCATCTAAAAACAGTCGCTTAAATGTTTCATCGGTATGCGCTTCATTTCCTAACTTGTACTTTTTAATATAAAGGCTTGCAAAAACGCCTAGTAAGACACTACCTGGCACAAAATCGGTACAGCTATAGTACAACCCTTCATCACCTGCTAATAAAGCGGGTTGCTGTAAAGTTATGACATACGTTTGACACGCTTTTACTT
Organism: Metalysinibacillus jejuensis; assembly: GCF_003057615.1. Classification (GTDB taxonomy): domain Bacteria; phylum Bacillota; class Bacilli; order Bacillales_A; family Planococcaceae; genus Metalysinibacillus; species Metalysinibacillus jejuensis. The sequence goes on along the minus strand of NZ_QAFW01000018.1, from coordinate 13,912 downwards.
GTTGTATAGGCAGTTGAGCCACTTCTTTTATAAAACAACGTACTTCTCCTAAACCACGCGTACGCCCATACCCTAAATGACGCAAACCCTTTACACATTTTTGCAGTAGCTCAAAATGGCTAGCAGAATCTAGCTCAATTCGACTTGTAAACTGTGTACCCTCATGAATGGCTCGCAATGTACGAAGCGCACCCTTTTTAGCTGTGCCATCTGTTTGCATTGCTGTTTTCGTATAAAGCTGCGTAAACTTCTCTACTACTTGCTGCGGCTGAAGGCTGGTAATGGCTTGTTGTAGCCTCTCGTAATCCTCAATCTCACTGCATGTAGGTAAAAGCCCTTCTGGCAACTTGGTCATAACGGCATCATACATTTTAAAGCCGCTTCGCTCCATTTGTCCGCTATCACCAAATAAACCTTTCACTGAATCATCTGTACACAATTTCCAATCTTTTAACTCTTTAGCTACACCACGCAGTGCACCTTTTAAACGTTTTGCTGGGATAAGAGGTAAACCATTTTCATGGGCAATGTCTTGATCTACAACACCCGGTATACTGTCCCCGCTCCCAGGCACTAGCGGGCTTTTGAGCTCAATCGTTAGTTCATATACAGGCATTACATAGCCTCCTCTACAAAATCAAGCAATTGAATCGCATCAAAGACATAGGCTGGTAACGGTGCATCATGCGCTAGGTTTGTGCCAAGTAATGCGGCTTTTGTAAAACCACGTCCCTCTGCTTCCTTACATACCATAGTTACTGCTTCTTCACTTATTAAATGTGCTTCGTAGAGTGCCACTAAGCGTGACTTTGGCCAAGCTTCATTTTGTAAATGCGCCATAAGACGTCGTAGCTCTGTTAATTGGTCAGTGTCATATACCGTTAAATTTGCTGCATCCATTGTAGTAACGTAACTGCCACGTACTAAGTAGTAAGCTGTATAGCACCCTTTTTTATTTTTATAATATTTCTTTTTAGCTTGCTGGCAACTTTGCTCTGCCACTTGGTAAGCTAAATCAAATGGAAAATGCCCATGCACATAGGCAATGCCTGCACAAGCTTCAATTTGATCATGCTTGTCTTTTAGCTTTTGTAAGAAGCTGTTAACAAATGGCAAGGCAAGATTTGCTTGGCACATAAAGGTCACATCATCCCCGTCTAAAATAAGGGGACGCAAAATATTCTCACTCTTATTTAAGGACTGTACCGTCTCCTCAAAAACATCTTTAAACAGCTGTGTAATTTCACAGGAAAGCTTGCGATGCTTTTTAATCGCTTCTGTCATACCGCCTTCTGTACCTTGCAGCTCCTGTTTAATCCAGTCGCCCATCCCATTGCCATCAATATGCACAACCGCAATATAACTATTTTCGCCTTTTTGTTGCTTCATCTCATCAACTTCTTTAATATAGCCTTCCCATTGCCCCTTAGTAACTTGTTCTTTGAGAGATTGCTCTGTTGATAAACCTAGGCAATCGGTAATTGATTGCCCTTTAAATGGTTCTTGCGCAAAAATCGGCAATGTTTGGTTGAGCTCTGCACGGATTTGTTGGGATTTTGTCTCCGCTAACTTTTGCATAAGCTGTTGGTATAGTTCATGATAATTGCTAGCTTGCGCTGAAAAAATTACCGCTTCTGTTGCCATCATTAAAGTTGCACTCTCTATTAACACCTTTGTCGCAAATGCACGATTGACCTTATGATACAACGAAAAATCTCGGTAAATTACTAAGGCATTTCCGCCCCCAATATAAACGACTTCTGCCTTTATTTTAGTATCACTAAAGATGGTAGGGTCTTTTTCCCAATCGACTTTCACTTCATCTTTACCTTCTTGCTTTAGCACATCGACAAAATGTTTAGTAACCATAGTACCTACGATAATTGAGCCGCCAATGTTTTGTTTTAAGCGATTTGATGCAAAAATATAAGGTTGAATGCCTGTAATATCATAGATAGCTAAAAGAAAACCGTTATTTGATTTGGACATTGTCTCTACCTCCTTCTGGATTGACGCCAAACTCAGCGCTTGATTAAACATTCCCACGTAAGATTGATGGGGAAAGAACATCGGGTTATTAATTAACATGAGTAGCTGGTTGAGTTGTAATGTAAAAGTAAGTAAGGGCTGGTCAGCTATTTGGTAATCTGATAATTTCCGAGTACTTTCTTTAACCTTAGCGATTTTATCCTCAGATGGATTACCGTGATGATTGAGTGTCATATACCATTCCGTTAGCTCATCTAATGTACTGTGTGTCGTAGTAAATGCACCGTCTTTATCTAGGTGAAGGATAACATCAAATAACCTTTGCAGTTTGTTCTTCGTTGTACCCTCGCTTAATTCATTTAATGTACCAAGTACCATAATAGGACGGGTTGCTGTTTGAGTGGATGGCTTATCCCCTATGCCATCTACTATATAGCCCTCTGTTCGTAAATATGCATTTTCTCTAGTCTGAAGCGTTTGAATGCTCTGCACCCACTTAACTAAATTAGCGTATACTTTAGTGTCGAGAGTTCTACTTTTACTTTGTACGACAATTGCTACCGCTTCAATTGGAATAAACGAAATATTGCCATAATTAAATATGTACGGGGTGTACTGCTCGTCATAAATCGCAATATCTACTTCAGCCGAAATATTACCTAAAGCATCCATTAAAAATACACTTTGAGCTAAGTTATATTTTTTAGGCACAATATTACGAAATAGCTCAAGCCACACCAATTCACGACTTGTACCTGTTGTCAGGTGATGGTTTGGGGTAGCAAGTTGGAGTTGTTGCCCAATACGCTTTCCCGTATTGCCGTAATATTTTTTTAACCGTGTAATGTGCTCCTTCATTTAGTTTCACCCCTAAACATTTTTGCATAAGAAGCATGAGGGAAAAACATCGGGTTATTAATTAGCATCAACAGTTGATTAAGCTGAAACATTAAAGACATAAGCACTTGCTCCTCTGTACCATCGTATACACGTAATGCTTTAAGCGTTCGCTCTGTTTGTTTTTCATTTGTTTTACCCTTGCTTTCACCAACGTGGTTTAACATCCTATGCCAATAGCTTAGGCTCTTATCTTCATACGCTATAACTTTATTAAGTTTATTATCACTTCTGCTTAAAGTAATATCAAAACCTTCCACCGCTTCATTTACACAAGCTATCGTAATCGGGCGTGTCGCTGTTTGAGTAGAGCGGGCTGAAGAATCTTTTGTATCTAACAGTGTAAATTGAATGCGAACATAGGCATTAGCTTCTGTTTTCAATTCCTTAATTTTTTCGAGCCATTTTTCTACATCTAATTTGCTACTCTCGCCTTTACAAAGCACTACCGCAAACACCGCTTCGATTGGAATATACTTAATCATGCCGTAATTAAAAATGTAAGGGGTGTACTGCTCATCATAAATCGCAATGCTCACCTTCTCAGAAATATGTTCGCTTGAATCAATAATATAAACATTCGTTGCGACATTGTATTTGGTTGGTACAATTCGTTTAAATATCGGCTGCCAAATCTCTTCTGCACTTGACTCTGCACTTGCCGCATCAATATTTAATTCTTCTACTAAAATTTCTTCTAAATGCTTGTAATTTTCGACGAGTTGTTTAAGTGTCTCTACTTTCATTTTTTTCACCTCATGCATAATTTATATGATATGATCCAAAACCATGTGTCGCATTGCGTCCAATATGTAGTAAACTACCTGCCTCAAGAAGCGGCGTAAATGGCGTAATATCTCCCTCATATTGCCCCCAACCTGTTAAAACTTCCATTGTTAGAGCTTGGTTTTTTTGATTCATCGAATAGCGGGTAAATGATGTAGGTTGCCACTCGCAATCCACAAGTTTGACTGCTTTGGCTGCTGCTAACATCGACGCATAATCCCAAGTAACATCGCTTGTTGTATAGGCCTTTGATAACAACTCTAGCCTACGAGCTATCGCTTTAATAATTTGATAAAATGCGGGCTTTTCGATTAACACCTTACTTTGCTCTAGCCGTAATGGTGCTGTGAATGTCAGCAACACGCTCGAAGCTTGTTGTGTACTAACGGTTAAAGGTTGAGGCAGGATATTTTCGTACCATATTTGATCGTTAAACCACACTAATCTCCCTGTGTCTTGATTTGTGATTTTTTGAAGTTTGAAGGGCAAACGAGCTGCTCCCCACCCCAAATGATTCATATTTTCAAATACTTGAATAAATAAAGGAACAGGTGCATCACTTAATAGGGTGACATTAAAACAACATATGTCCCCCTTGTGCCATTCCGTTTGATTGCCTGTAATTGGTGTTAAAATCATGCGATTTACAGAGCCTGCTGCATTTTTGGGTGACATAAAATAATTCGCATAATCGCAGTTTGAGGCAACTGGGCAAACATGACACTTAACCTGAGGCGTTGCACAAACCATTTTGCGTAAGCTGTGCCCTATGAGTCCTCTTAAGGTAGAACCTAAATAAGCAGGGAGCCTCCCCTTCGCTTGAGCGCTAAAACTCACACGGAATGTAATTTTATGTATATGTGCAAACATTTTTTCACCACCTTTTAACTTTTTATTTCCATTTAACTGTATCACACCACACTTTTTATTTCATATTTTAACCAAAAAATTGATTTCAACTTAATATAATGTTCCATAATGGTTTGGTGGGATTTATGGCCAGACTGCTTGGCAATAGTCGGGATATCCGCACCTTTTTGATACATCGCTGTGAATCGCTGTTTTTGTTAAGCTAAAACTGAGCCACAAACGCAATTGACAGGAAGATATAGAGGTGATTAGTTTGGAGAAAAAGCAATGAGTACTGATTGAGTACTACAAGCACAATATGAGCCAACGTCAAATTGCAGAAAAGCTCAAAATGTCTCGTAATACCGTAAAAAATACAGTGAGCAAGATCTAGCAGCTAGACAACGTGACACAAGGAATTTACCAAGCACAGATAATTACGTTACGCCTCCTGCATATAAAAAGCGTAAGCGTAAAGTGAATATGCATAAGCAGTAATTAAAAATTATTGATATACATGAAAAACTTCTAGAGGAAGGTTTTAAAATTGGCTACACTACGGTTCGCAACTTCGTGAATCGTGAGGGAAAAAAGGTAAAAGAAGTCTTCATTCGTCAAGAGCCAACAGCTGGTCGTGAAATTGAGTTTGATTGGGGAGAAGTAAAATTATTCATTAAAAACAGCGACAAACACCGATTTAACAGTGCTTGTCGCTGTTTTAATGTTACTAAGCTTTTATTTAGAAACGTTTTAAAGCTATAAATATACAAGAATATACAGCTATTGTTTCCCAAACTTTGCAACTTTTTTTAAATAAAAAAAACCTACACATAAAGTTATGAAACCAAATACTTTATATGTTATCGTTTTAAATTCTTCGTTAACCACTGTTATATTCAGAAACAAACAGCCTACTAGAATTATCACGATTCCTATAAGGGCATTAATTACCTTCACAGTATCCACCTACTAAAATTATTATTATTTCTATATTTATTTCGATAATCTATAGGCCATATCCTTTAAATCCACGATTTCTGCCTTTCCTTTTGCAATTAATCGGTCAATTTGCTCTTTCACACTCCGTGGTGTTAATTTCAATCCACTCTCTCCATACAGAGAGAGACAATATCGGTTGGCGCCCGCCTTGTCAGATTAAATATTTCAATCCACTCTCTCCATACAGAGAGAGACATCGACACAGGGTTATTTAAAGTGACAGCACGTATTTCAATCCACTCTCTCCATACAGAGAGAGACGACAAGCGTAACGGCTTTTTATCGGCTTTCCCAAGTATTTCAATCCACTCTCTCCATACAGAGAGAGACAGTTGTTAACAGTGGTTGCGGGCGAAGTATCAAAAATTTCAATCCACTCTCTCCATACAGAGAGAGACTATACTTATAAAAAAAAATAAACCATAAAGTGAGATTTCAATCCACTCTCTCCATACAGAGAGAGACTAAGTCGGCTACTGTACTCGAAAACGATACGATGATTTCAATCCACTCTCTCCATACAGAGAGAGACTTATCTGTAACCATTAAATGTGTGCGCGGGTGTATTTCAATCCACTCTCTCCATACAGAGAGAGACTCGCACTTGATCCACGCCCTCACTTGCTTTTCATCATTTCAATCCACTCTCTCCATACAGAGAGAGACTGTTACAACTCAACGACAACCACTATTGTTGGCGAATTTCAATCCACTCTCTCCATACAGAGAGAGACTGCTTACATCTATCTACCTTATATGGAGCGGTTGATTTCAATCCACTCTCTCCATACAGAGAGAGACTGTATGCACTTCGTGCTTCCTTCTGCTTTTCTACATTTCAATCCACTCTCTCCATACAGAGAGAGACTTACAGCGTCTGGGGTAAAAGCAGTTAACTTACTATTTCAATCCACTCTCTCCATACAGAGAGAGACTTGACCTCACGCCGTTAGAGGGTTCAGCTATCGATTTCAATCCACTCTCTCCATACAGAGAGAGACGTTAAAGCGAACGTTGCCCAAGCGTTACGACGAGTAATTTCAATCCACTCTCTCCATACAGAGAGAGACAACATCGCTGCGTCAATCGCTGTAAATGGCGTTATTTCAATCCACTCTCTCCATACAGAGAGAGACTCATAAATGTCTTGTGTAAAATTCATGTATTGCCCATTTCAATCCACTCTCTCCATACAGAGAGAGACGAGTAAATCGTGTTCAATTTCTGATTCGTTTTCGATTTCAATCCACTCTCTCCATACAGAGAGAGACTATTTCATTACCAAACTCGCTTTCTTCATTGTATATTTCAATCCACTCTCTCCATACAGAGAGAGACAAATTCATCGAATATAATTGTTGTGATTTTCGGATTTCAATCCACTCTCTCCATACAGAGAGAGACTTGTAATGGATAGCTTCAGCGCAACAGGAGAGACAATTTCAATCCACTCTCTCCATACAGAGAGAGACGCTAAATATTTTGGTGTGTCGCCGCACGAAGTCATATTTCAATCCACTCTCTCCATACAGAGAGAGACAATCGCTTCACTGATAATAAAAGTTGCGACAGGGATTTCAATCCACTCTCTCCATACAGAGAGAGACTGTAGCGGTCCATAGCATTTGCTTAGACATATATTTATTTCAATCCACTCTCTCCATACAGAGAGAGACAACAACTGATTAACGCTTTACCGTCGCTGTTAAAATTTCAATCCACTCTCTCCATACAGAGAGAGACCAAAATGCGTGGTCAATCGTACAACCAATTTTAATTTCAATCCACTCTCTCCATACAGAGAGAGACCAAAATGCGTGGTCAATCGTACAACCAATTTTAATTTCAATCCACTCTCTCCATACAGAGAGAGACTTAAACAGGCGGTTCGCTTCACTACCACGTTCGCCATTTCAATCCACTCTCTCCATACAGAGAGAGACTACTTCCATGCCGAATGAATGTGCCGATGCCGCTATTTCAATCCACTCTCTCCATACAGAGAGAGACGAATATTACGAGCGCAACAAGCCTGTACAAACGATTTCAATCCACTCTCTCCATACAGAGAGAGACGCGGTACTACGTGTGTAGCAGCTGTCAATACAGGCAATTTCAATCCACTCTCTCCATACAGAGAGAGACGCACTTCCTAGCACAAAACCCGAAGGTGCAACGCATTTCAATCCACTCTCTCCATACAGAGAGAGACGTTAACTCTAAGCCGTCAACTTTAACCGACGGGAATTTCAATCCACTCTCTCCATACAGAGAGAGACCAACAATTTCGTCTAACCATTCTTGCATGTCGTACATTTCAATCCACTCTCTCCATACAGAGAGAGACAACAGAAGTTAATTCAGGCGGAATTGTAATGGCATTTCAATCCACTCTCTCCATACAGAGAGAGACTGTCGCCTGGCGTTGCTGACTCAAGCAGTTCGATTATTTCAATCCACTCTCTCCATACAGAGAGAGACACGGCAAACAGCTACGCGACAATGTCAGCAAATCCATTTCAATCCACTCTCTCCATACAGAGAGAGACGCTGCCTTTCCAAATTGCTAAGTCGAGCATCGGAATATTTCAATCCACTCTCTCCATACAGAGAGAGACGGCGTCCAACCTTCAACAAAATTCATTGCTGCTTCATTTCAATCCACTCTCTCCATACAGAGAGAGACATACACCGATAACAGTGTATTGGTGTCTCTAGGAATTTCAATCCACTCTCTCCATACAGAGAGAGACATCGAATTATTAACAAAGCGATTGGAACAAGAAATTTCAATCCACTCTCTCCATACAGAGAGAGACGCTTCGTCTTGACGCAAGCGATTCATTTCAACTTATTTCAATCCACTCTCTCCATACAGAGAGAGACCAACCGCAATTTCGAAGCGGATATCGTAGATACATTTCAATCCACTCTCTCCATACAGAGAGAGACGCAAACTCGCCATCTGGTTTTCGGACCATCACCATTTCAATCCACTCTCTCCATACAGAGAGAGACAGACGCACCGATTACACGTAAAAACGTAACATTTATTTCAATCCACTCTCTCCATACAGAGAGAGACGACGAGAACGAGCCAGACAAAAACGTTTAGCACTCATTTCAATCCACTCTCTCCATACAGAGAGAGACGCTTATGTCGTTTTGGGCATTTCGTGGCCAAGCGATTTCAATCCACTCTCTCCATACAGAGAGAGACGACAAGACTTATTCAAAGCGCTGTCTCGTACGCCAATTTCAATCCACTCTCTCCATACAGAGAGAGACGAAGTTATGAATGCGTGGAGTGCTGACATGTTAATTTCAATCCACTCTCTCCATACAGAGAGAGACGTTGTTACTGTTGCCATTGGTCTACCTCCTTGAAGTCATTTCAATCCACTCTCTCCATACAGAGAGAGACGTTTACCTAACATAAAGTATGCTGCGAAGGTAGCAATTTCAATCCACTCTCTCCATACAGAGAGAGACGCTCAGAAACGAACTCAGAACCTTTAGGAGGGCATTTCAATCCACTCTCTCCATACAGAGAGAGACACAAATCATCGAGATCGTTGTGTACTGTCGAAAAATTTCAATCCACTCTCTCCATACAGAGAGAGACGTAAATATAAATGAGGTGAGGCAATGAGTAGTATATTTCAATCCACTCTCTCCATACAGAGAGAGACTTATGCGTCATGCAGCCGTACCTACATATATGCTAATTTCAATCCACTCTCTCCATACAGAGAGAGACGCTGTAGATAATGCACGTCAAACAAAAGATCATATTTCAATCCACTCTCTCCATACAGAGAGAGACGAAAAATGTTGCATGTCCACGCGTTGACACCTTTATTTCAATCCACTCTCTCCATACAGAGAGAGACCATAATCTGTTTGAGCATCAAATAACGCATTTTCATTTCAATCCACTCTCTCCATACAGAGAGAGACTGCGAGGGGTTGTGTCTCGCTATGTTCATTATACTATATGTAGTGGTTTTTACCAATTTTGGCATGAACTTTATGAAAAGAAATCGAAATCAGGCGAATTTAGTGTGCGAACCTACCAGTAAATGCATGGGTGCTTGGGGTTCGCCACTTCTTTCTCCCCCAAACCCATTCCACACGACGGCATTTTTTGCTATACTTATACTTTATTTTAATGAACGTGAGAGGAGATTTTATGGCGACTTTACAACAACAATGGTTTGGCAATGTACGCAAAGATGTGCTGGCGGGTATGGTGGCGGGGCTTGCGCTCATTCCTGAGTCATTGGCATTTGCTTTTATATTAGGCGTGGACCCAAGTGTGGCGCTGTACGCGTCATTTGTGATTGCGGTGATTACCGCCATTGTGGGTGGACGAACGGGCTTGATTTCGGCAGCGACGGGGGCGATGGCGCTTGTGTTGGTGAGCTTGATGGCCAATCACGGGCTGCAATATGTGCTAGCGGCAACTGTGCTGACGGGGATTATTCAAGTTGTGCTTGGGCTGCTTGGCGTGGCGCGCCTCATGCGCTTTATTCCTAATGCGGTAGTGCTTGGCTTTTTAAATGCGCTAGGCATTATGATTTTTATGACGCAGCTACCTTATTTAGTTGGCGTTAGCACCGCGAGTTATTTCTTTGTGGGCGGCACATTATTACTCGTTTACCTTGTGCCACGGTTTTTTACTGCCATTCCCGCGACGCTGATTGCGATTGTGGTCATGACAGCGTTGGCTATTTTTACAGGAGCCAAACTGCAAACGGTTGGTGATTTAGGCACGATGCCCCAAACACTGCCTATGTTTTTATTGCCTGACATTCCGCTCAACCTTACTACGCTAAAAATTATACTGCCCTACTCATTGGCGCTTGCGGTTGTTGGTTTACTGGAAACCTTACTCACTGCGCAAGTGTTAGATGAAGTAACGGAAACACCGAGCGACAAAAATAAGGAAGCACGCGGGCAAGGTATTGCCAACGTTGTAACCGGCTTCTTTGGTGGTATGGCGGGCTGCGCACTCATTGGGCAATCCATGTTAAATGTGCAGTCAGGGGGACGCGGACGTTTGTCTACGTTAACGGCAGGCGTATTTTTAATGGTGTTGATTTTATTATTTGGCGATAGCGTTATTCATATCCCGATGCCTGTACTAGCGGGCATTATGGTGATGGTGAGTTTTACGACATTTAATTGGGGATCGTTTCGTTTTATGCGCCAAGCACCAAAAGCTGAGGTGCTCGTGATGCTTACGACCGTAGCCATTATTTTATATACGCATAATTTAGCAATTGGCGTCGTGATTGGCATTTTGCTGAGCGCACTCTTTTTTGTCGCAACCATTTCGCGTATTACGGTAAAACAAGATGGCACGCACTATTTTGTCGAAGGCCCGCTATTTTTTGCGTCAACTAAAGCGTTTTGCCAAGCGTTTGACACTGTTAGCGCTAAAGCCGTGACGATTGATTTTAGCGCCAGCCACCTTTACGACGAATCAGCGGTTGCTGCCATCCAAAAAGTCCAAGTCCAATTACAGAAAAAAGGGACCACTGTGCAACTGACCGGGTTAAACCAACCAAGTGCCGCCCTACTGGCCCGACTTTCTCATTAAAACACAACAACCCCTCACTTTGGTGAAGGGTTGTTTTTGTGTACGATGGCTTCTGCGCGTGTGAAGCGCGTAGTATGCGGGATGCCTGACACCCGTTGCATATAACTATATTTTGTAAATGTATCGCCTTCAAAAAAAGCGAGTAACACACGGTCATCCAAATACGTAATACTTGTATCACGTAAACGCGTAGCAGGTATACCTACAGCGCGCATCTCCTGCTCGCTAGTATACGGCGTAACAATGACTACCTCATCCCACTCGCCTGAAACATAATCTGCCAATTTAATACGGTCAGTTGCTGCTGCAAGCTGTGTCGCACTCGTTGTATCCTCTTTAATTTTATAAACATTATAACCCGCACCGACTACTAGCAACATAACCGCTCCAATCAGCCACCATTGCACCTTCATCTCCTTCACCTCTTTACGAAAAACGCACTTCACTAACAATAAGTTGCCCTATTTTAGGACTAAATTTGTAAATTAGTAATAAATGATTATAATAAAAGGGAAAACGTTATTACTAATTTACCAAAAGGAGTGTGTAATGGATGAAATGGTATCATAACTGGGTTATTATTGTACTTTTACTTTTGAGTGGTTTTACTACATATGGGCTGACTAGCCTAGTAGGTGGATTGTTGCTTGCCTCTCGTTTGGTAACAACACGCGCCGCACAAGGACAAGGTGAGTATACTAAGGTCGAAAATATCCGCAGCGTGTTACAAACAAAACGCCAAGAGCTTACTAAAGTCGAACATAATTTACAACAAGCCGAACAATTATTTAAAGAAAAAGAGGATGCTTATATCACAGCCATCCGCCAAGACTTTGAACAAGAACGACAACAAATTTTACAACAAGCTAATGAAGAAGCTAAAACGATTCATCTCGATATTCAAGGTTTTATTGATGAAAAGCATGAACTCGAAGCGTTAACAGAAAAACTGCGTAAACAAACAACCACACAGGAAAATCGTTTGCGCAAATTAAAAACGGAATACCAAGGCATCCATCAATTAACCCAACACTTCCCTGAAGCTATTAATATGACAAAGCTAGAACATGAAGTAGCGCTATATGTAAAAGATTTAGACGAAGCTGAGCTTACGAAGGAATTATTGACATTAGATTGCCATTACTTAAACTCTAAAGAACTACGCAAACAAATGAACCGCGTTAAAAAGGACGTCTCTCAATTATTGGATGCCTACGTTGATCGCTATAATACAAAAGCAAACAAAACCATTTATCAGCTTTTAGTAATTGGCTTACAAGCCGAATTACAAAATGTCATTTACTCATTAAGTTATGCCAAATTAGAAGAAGCACAGACGCAAATTAAAGAGATGATTCGTCGTTATTTAGCAATTTGTGCCGATGGTAATGCGAGTATTTTACCTACGATTACCCGCTTCTTAACAGAAATCGAGCCACTCTACTTACAAGCTGTCGAAATCGAATACCACTTCTACCATAAACGGGAGCAAGAACGTGAGGAACAGCGTTTAATTCGCGAACAAATGCGTGAGGAAGCGGCTGAACGTAAAGCGCTAGCCGAGCAACAAAAGAAAATTGAACAAGAAGAAGAAAAGTACAATACCGAATTACGCCGCACACAGGAGCTTTTAGCAAATGAAGCGGATGCTGAAAAGTTAGCAGCCCTGCAAGCTCGCATCCTTGAACTTGAGCAATTGCAAAGTAAAGTAGCTGAGGAAAAAGAAGAAATTCTTAAACGTGCTAACGGCAAAGCAGGCTATGTGTATGTCATCTCTAACTTAGGTGCATTTGGCGAAAATAAATTTAAAATCGGTATGACGCGCCGTCTTGAGCCAATGGATCGCATCGACGAACTTAGCAACGCTTCTGTGCCGTTCCGTTTTGATGTCCATGCGCTGATTTTCTCTGACGATGCAGTAACGCTTGAAAAGCAATTGCATGAACAATTGGATGAAAAACGTGTAAATAAAGTAAACATGCGTAAAGAGTTTTTCGAAACAACCATCACAGAACTCGAGGATATTGTCACTACTCTCGACCCAACTGTTGAGTTCCGCCCAACACTTGCCGCACAGGAATACCGTCAAACCTTAGCACTGAATCAACCATTACAACCAGCGTAATCGTACCTGCCCTCACTTTATGGTGAGGGTTTTCTTTATTTCACTTATATTTACTTCATAACAGTATGAAATTTTCATTACCATCTAAAGGGGTTATTTCTGTAGTAAAGCAGTATAATAGAAAGATAATTAGTGATTGGAGGTGGTAAAATAGTGACTTATACGATCAATCCCACAAGTACAGAAATACAAAAAATTGGAGCTATACCACAATGTATTATTGATTATTATAATTTACAGTGTATTTCTGCAGAAGTTCACCTTCCTCCTGGTGTGCTCAAACATTTAAAAAAACGTGGCCACTGGGATGATTTTTTACAATACTACGAAATTATTCCACAAATGATTGCTGCTCCTGATTATATTGGACAAAACCCCAAAGAGCCAAATACTATTGAAATATATAAAGTTATTTCTGATCACATTATTCTCCCTTTGAACTACCCCCACTTAACACCTTACGGGTTGTTTGAAGTGGGGGATTCCTACGAACTCCGTTCTATCGAACAGATATTTAGTAGGCTAACCCCGTAGCCCCTACGGTTAGAAGTCTTATCGCTTCATTTTTAATATTTTGTCCTGCGTTAATATCTCTATCGTGATGTATTCCACAAGATGGGCAATCCCATTCACGAAGATTTAGATGCTTAACGTCTTTGTTT